>CAWADB010000020.1:0-79046 GCA_963780735.1 uncultured Bacteroidales bacterium | reverse complement strand
GGACGGAGCGGGAACGGGCAACAAAAAAATCAAAACATTATAAAATATTTTATAATTTTAAAGTGTCTGTAATATATACTCCCCATGAGAAAAGTTCTTACACTAACGTTTTCTCTTGCACTGACTTTGCAATCTTTTTGTCAGGGTAACCCTTACGCAAAGGAATATGATCAAACAGTGAGCGATATTCATTTGCTGTTAAATAATAATAAATACCTTGACGCTCTGGAACAGGTGGATTTACTTATTTCCAAAGAACCCGATAATCCATACGGCCACTTTTTAAAGGGAGTGGCGAGAATGGGGGTAAATGATATGACAGGCGCCAGGAAAAGTTTCCAGAAGGTAAAAACCCTGGGATCTGTTTCAAATTACAATTATTTAAATGCCCTTGTCTCAAAAGAATATATGATAAATATGCTGATGGAGGATATGGGCGACGATTCACAGCTGGACCCCATTCGTGGTCTTAAGCCGGTTATTGAGCCAAAAGATACGCTTCAGGGTGCATTAAGGGCCGAAAGGACCTGCTTTGATGTCAGTTTTTATGACCTCACTGTTAAAATTATTCCGGCCACCAGGAGCATAGAAGGAAGCAATAAGATATATTTCCACACAGTATTTAACACCAAGAAGATACAGATTGACCTGTTTCCCGAATTTACTATTACAAGCATCCTATGGAATGGGAAAAGTATTGATTTTTCAAGGAATTATGGAGCTGTCTTCATTGATTTCGGGGAGGAGCTTAAGGCAGGTGACGCAGAGGAAATAGTTATTGAATATAATGGAGTACCGAGGGAGGCACCACGCCCTCCGTGGGACGGAGGTTTTGTCTGGGAGAAGGAGAAGGGCAGAGATTATGTGGGAGTGGCATGTGAACAGCTTGGGGCAAGCTCTTGGTGGCCAAATAAGGATCACCTGACTGATAAGCCGGACTCAATGAAAATAAATATACAGGTACCATCAGGTTATCAGGCAGTTTCAAACGGGAATCTGCGTTCGACAAAAGAGGCTGGCGATGGATATACAAATTTTGAATGGTTTGTAAGCTATCCTATAAATAACTATAATGTAACCTTTTATATGGGGGACTTCGTGAATTTCAATGAACAGGTCACAAATGCAAAAGGCTCATACCAGGTTGACTACTACGTTCTCCCGAAAAATCTGAAAAAAGCTAAAGAATATTACACCCAGACAAAAGAGATATTGGGCGTTTATGAAAATCTCTTCGGAGAATATCCTTTTATGAATGACGGAGCCGGTATGGTTGAAGCTCCTTATGAAGGAATGGAACACCAGGGTGCCATTGCGATTGGCGGAAATTACGGCAAGGGAAATAAAAGAGACTACTGGACAAACGATTTTGATTATCTGCTGATACATGAAACCGGTCATGAATGGTGGGGAAATGCCATTGCAATCGGAGACATGGCTGACGCGTGGATCAATGAGGGATTTACAACTTATTCCGAATGTCTTTTTGCAGAAGAAAAATACGGATACCCCTCCTATGTGAAAGCATCAGCCTATGATTTCAGGAACATAGTTAATATCTGGCCTTTAGTCGGGCAAAGGGGTATTAATGAAAATCCATTCCTCGGAGGAGATATCTACAACAAAGGGGCAGCCTTACTGAACAATCTGAGATGCATAATTGATGATGATACATTATTCCATAAAATCCTGAAAGACTATTATGAACAATATAAATTTCGAATCACTACAACTGATGACTTTGTAAATCTGGTTAATAAACATACGAACCGCGTTTCTTCAGACTTTTTCAATAAATTCCTTTACGATAGCGAGCCGCCAGTGCTCCTGTGCCGCTTCACCATTAAAAACAAGCAGCTTTCTTTCACCTACATGTGGATGAATGTAGGCAGGGATTTCGAAATGCCATTTTGTGTTGCTGTCAATGACAGCGAATATTTAAGGCTTAACGGAACGACATCATTACAAACATTTTCCCGTGATAATGTTAAGTCATTCTTTCTGCCCAATGAATACAGGTTTGACGAGAAACTGGTTCCGGGGAATTCATTTACTTATTATTGGACCAGATGGCCGGTATATGACTATTAGCCTGAAGAAATAGTTCAGGGCGAGCGTGACGAGGCAAGGTCGGGAAGCACTGACGGGGAGGGCACGGTACAACAAACCTTTATCTCCTTCTTTTAATAGTCAATTTGAAGTGCTGCTTAGATGATATTTATTTGTTTTGTTGGTAGTATCAAATGTTTTTGTATCTTTTCGTACCCAAAATTTAACACGATTTAGTCTTATTTTAAATTGTTCTAAAACCTAATTCTATGAAGAAAACTGTAATGCTATTGGTCCTTGCAGTAATGACCCATGTGCTTGTTGCGCAGGATGTTACGGTACAAGGACGCGTAACCTACCAGACCGACGGGAGTGCTCTTCCCGGGGTGACAATTATGGTGGTTGGAACCAATGTCGGAACTCTCTCCGACGCTAATGGAGCTTACACCATTCCCGCAAAAATCGGGGCAACATTAAAATTTTCTTTCATCGGTATGACTACGGTGGAAGCTAACGTTACCTCCGGCACTCTTAATGTAGTAATGGCCGATGCACCTACCGACCTTGATGAGGTTGTGGTGATTGGTTATGGAACTCAGAAGAAAGCACTGGTGACCGGTGCCAATTTAAATGTTAAAGGCGAGCAGATTGCGGAGCTCAATACTTCGACGGCAATGGAAGCCCTGCAGGGTATTGCAACCGGTATCAGTATCACCAGGAACAGTGGTGCACCAGGCGCAGGGACCAAAGCTACAATCAGAGGCCTTGGCACAATCGGCAACTCAGCGCCTCTTTACATTGTTGACGGAGTATCTGTCGGAAACATAGACTACCTAAACGCATCCGACATCGAGTCAATCGATGTTCTGAAGGATGCAGCCTCCTCGGCAATTTACGGGTCGAGAGCAGCCAACGGGGTTATTCTCGTAACAACCAAGAAAGGTGTAAAGGGATCAGCTCCTGTTATCACCTATGATTTTTATTATGGGATGCAGAATATTTATAAGAAACTGCCCGCCCTCAACGCCCAGGAGTATATGTTTATAATGGATGAAGGCCGTGTAAATGACGGGATGGCTCCAACCGACTGGGAAACAGTGCTTCAGAATAACTCATTTCTCAACGCAAACTATCCCGATAACCTTGGAACACAGCTTGGTGAAGAGGTCTGGGCTGATTTGCAGAGTGGCTGGCAGGGCACTGACTGGGTTGATGAAATGTCTACCAAGAATGCCCCGGTTCAGAATCATTCACTTAATATTACAGGTTCATCAAAGGACGTTGTATATGCTTTGGGAATTTCCTACTTCGATCAGGCTAGTATCCTCGGTGACGAACTGATGAATGCTGGATATAAAAGGTTTACAGCCCGTCTGAACACCGAAATGGTACTCATTAAGGGAAGCAGCCATGACATCATTACCGTAGGGGAGAATTTTACCCTGACAAACTGCCAGAACCACTCTGTAAGAACAGGAAGCATTTACTGGAACGATCTCCACAATGCCCTTGTGACCAACCCTCTTCTGCCCGCATACTGGGATAAGTCTCCTGACCAATATGGTTTTACCCCTACCCTTGAGGGTATCTCGCTTGGTCAGCACAACCCTCTGGCAATGCTTTATTACAGCCAGAATTTCCAATGGCCAAAAAATAACACCATTACCGGTAATGCATACATCAACATTGAGCCTATAAAGAATTTGAAGATCAGATCATCATTCGGGATAAACTCCTGGTTTGGAAATAGTAGGTCGTGGTCACCCACTTACGCGCTTGCTACCCAGTATAATAATACTAATGATGCGGTTAATCAGTCAATGTACCAGGGAATTAATTATACGTGGACCAACACGGTTTCCTATGATTTCGCCATTGGAGAGCACAAACTGACTGTTCTCGCCGGTACTGAAGTTCTGGATAATATCCTGAATACCAACGTTGGCGGATGGAAGTCAAATTCAATCTTCGGAGATCCCGATTACGCCTACCTCGATAATGTGACCGCAACGTCTCTTGCAGGTATCAATACCTGGGGTGCTGACTGGGCAGCCCAGGGCGGCGGATTACTCTCCTACTACGGACGCCTGTCGTACAACCTTAGGGAGAAATATATCTTCGATGCGGTATTCCGCGCTGACGGCTCCTCGAATTTCGCCGAAGGCAACCGCTGGGGATATTTCCCATCTGCTTCGGCCGGATGGATCTTCTCTGAGGAAGACTTTATGAAAGACAATTCCTGGTTAAGTTTCGGTAAACTTCGTGCCAGTTGGGGACAGAACGGAAACCAGAGCATTGATAACTTCATCTACAGTTCGAACATCTCTTACCTCGACCAGGGATATTATTTCGGACCCGATAAGCTTGTAACTTCACCGACGGCAATTCCAGCAAACGTTCCTAATCCTGACGTAACATGGGAAACCTCGGAACAGCTTAACATCGGTATTGACGCCCGCTTCTTCAATTCAAGCCTCGGGTTGTCAATTGACTTCTATAACAAGATGACCAAAGACTGGCTGGTCCTTGCCCCGATACTTGGTACAGCAGGTGCAGGCGCTCCCATGATCAATGGAGGTGATATTAAAAACACCGGTGTAGAGTTCAACATCAACTGGAAAGGCAATGTTTCAGACTTTATTTATGGAGCCTCATTCAGCGGAACGATGAACAGAAACGAAGTGACCCGGCTTGCAAATGCCGAAGGTATTATAAATGGCCCGAGTGATCAACTTTCACAGGGAACTGCCCCTATATCAAGAGTTGAGGTGGGATTTCCCATTGGCTTCTTCTACGGACTGGAAACCGACGGCCTGTTACAGAATCAGGACGATGTTGATGCTTATGTCACTCCCGAAGGCTTACCCTATTTCGAAGATTTGCGCCCGGGTGATGTCAGGTTTGTTGACCAGAACCTTGACGGGCTGATCAATGACGACGACAAGGTCATGCTGGGAAGTCCGCTTCCTGACTTTGAAATGGGTATTCAGCTGAATGGAGAGTACAAGGGAATATATGCCAATGCTACCCTTACCGGTAAATTCGGCATGCAGGTGATGCAGTCATACAGGTCTTTTGCCGACAACTTCACCCAGAACTATACCACACAGATATTCGGCCGCTGGCACGGTGAAGGCACTTCAGACAAAATTCCGAGACTGGGATATGCCTCTACCCGCAACATCAACCTGATTTCAGATATCTATATGCATGATGCCGATTATGTCAGAATCAGCAACGTGGTATTGGGTTACAGGTTCGACAAGCTGGCCAGCCAGCTGAAATGGCTGAAGGGTGCATCAGTTTATGCTTCTGTCAATAACCTGTACACATTCACACAGTATGACGGCATGGATCCTGATGTTGGTTATTCTCCTGATGACTACAGCTGGGCCACAGGTGCTGATCTGGGTCTCTATCCGTTGCCAAGAACGATTATGTTTGGTGCAAGTGTTACATTTTAAATAAAGCCAAATGATGAAAAAATTAATCTTTATTATAGTTGCTGCAACAGCCCTTCTGATAAGCGGCTGCGAGGGCTTTCTCGATACACGAAATCTGTATCAGAAGGATCTTACGAACTTTTACAAAACTCCGACTGATATCACTGAAGCGATGGCAGGTGCTTACAATGCCCTGTATGTCAATGGTGTCTTCGGTGAAGAACACCTGGCTGCAAACCTTATGAGCGACTACATGCTCGGTGGCGGCGGTCCTGATGATATAACAGCAAAGAATTGCGATAATTTCCTTGACCCGACAGAGGATACCTACCGTGACCTCTGGAAGCAGACCTACAACGGTGTGTACCGGACAAACGCTATTATTGAAGCAGTTGCGGAAGCTGATTATTCAAGCTACTTCAATACAGCGGAAGAAGCTGAAAACTTCAAAAACACCTCTCTTGGTGAGGCCTATTTCATGAGAGGCTTCTTCATGTACAGGGCTGCAAGGTTCTTCGGCGGAATGCCAATAATCCCCAAAACGGATTCACCGCGTGATGTTCCCCGTAACACCTTCACTGAGACATTCGGACAGATTGCTGCAGACTTCATTAAGGCAGCTGAGACGTTGCCGGTAATTGATCCCATGACTGTTCCCCTGGCTGAATACGGTCATGCCAACATCTGGGTGGCTAAAGCCTATATTGCCCGTGCATTCCTGTTCTATACAGGTTACATGACAAACATTGAGAAGCAGGCAACGACTGACCTTCCTCTTCCGGAGAAGGCGGAACTCTGACGAAGGCGCAGGTAGTTACTTATCTTGATGATGTGATTGCAAACAGCGGGTACGAACTTACTCCTGACTTCAGGAACCTGTGGCCATACTCTTATGTCAACGAGAGTGCCGGCACCGATGTGCTTCCATGGGCTGCTACCGAAGGTCTTGAGTGGGTCGGCCAGGATGGTCCGAACTCAACAGTAGGTACAGGCAACAAAGAGGTTATGTTTGCAAAAAGGTTTGCCTTCGGCAACTGGAGATTGGGATGAAGGTCCGAAGTACAATAACCGCGTTGCTCTCTTCTTCGGGATAAGGGGCAATTCTATGGTACCTTTCGGCGAAGGCTGGGGATGGGGACCGATCCATCCTGTGTTCTTCAATTCATGGCCAAACGAGGACCCGAGGAAACTCGGCTCAGTGCTTGAAATGGGTAAAGCAGAACAGGGTACGGGCGGATATCAGCCAAACAAGGGAGACCAGGAAACAGGCCTTTTCAACAAGAAATATTCAAGTCTCCAGCATTCAGGTGCAGATGATGTAGCGGGTATGTTCTACTATATTTATAAGTCTACAAATAAAGACATGCAGCTGTGGCATGCCCAGGACTTCTACTACCTCAGGTATGCCGATGTGCTCCTCATGCACTCTGAACTTACGGAAACTGCAACTGGTATGAATGCCGTGAGAGCCAGGGCTGGCCTTTTGCCTTTGGCCTGGTCACTTGACAACCTCAAGAAGGAGAGACTTTATGAACTGGCATTCGAAGGCCTGAGATGGTTCGACCTGGTAAGATGGGGTGATGTTGAAGACCCAACCAAAAACTACTTCTCAACGGAATGCGATGTGATGAATTCAGGGGTTCCCGGCGTCTATGTCAACCCTTACCGCACTGCAACAAAAGGACTTGTTGCTATTCCTGAATCTGAAATTCGCCTCTCCAACGGTGCATACGAACAGAACCCAGGGTGGGAATAGGTAAAGTAATAACATGAAATTCATACAGATATGAAAATGAATAAAACAATAAGTTTGATCGTCGGAGCGCTGACTGTATTCTTTGCAGCATGCGAACCGATTGAGAATAGAGATACACTATCAAACAGCTTTGACCCGAATGACATCGAGCTTACAGTTGTGCAATCAACAACAGGCGGTAATGAACTGTCGATTCAGATGAACACACCGGGAATTGCCGGCTACTGGGATTATGTGATTGATAAGAAGTATTCAGACAGGGTGGAGGTAATTTACCCTATTCCGGGGACGAGTACTTTTACATTTCATGTAACCACTCCCTACATTGAAAGCGGTGATCTCGGTAACCCGGTTTATGATATAACGAAAACCGTAGATGTGACAATCACCCAGCTTGATCATGCTCTTCCCGAGGCTTACTATAAGCTTGTAGGTGCAGAGCTCGAGGGTAAGACATGGGTCTTCGACGGTGTCGGAGGAGACGATAAACTCTGGTGGTACATGTCAGATCCGGGCAACTGGGCAGGAGTATGGTGGAACGCAGGTGGTACCTGTTGTCCCCCTGCCGATGTTTCAGGCATGATGGTCTTTGACCTGGACGGCGGTGCCAACTTTACATATTATGCATCACCAACCGCAACTGCTGTGACAGGAAGTTCATTCTCATTCAATGCCGATTATACCAAACTTACAATAAAAGGTAACGCCAATATTCTGGGTTCGATGGACGGCGGTGGCAATAACAAGGTATTTCAGATAAAGGAGTTTACAGCTGACCGGCTGACACTCTTTGTACCTGATGCTGCATGGGCTACCGGATGGACTTGGGTGTTCAAGCCTGCTTCTACAAAGTGAGTCTGTAAGATCAGTTAAAAATAAGATGAGGCTGTCTCAAAAGGGGGCAGCCTCTCTTTTTTTACTCTCCCGGTAAACAGGATAAGGTTTAGCTATATTTCATGCTGACGCTCCTTTGGGCCAGGAATACTGTCTCTGAGACAAAACTCCGCCTCCTGATTCCCCTCATTCATCAAAACCCGGAATCTCCGGAGCAATAACATACAGCGCAATTATAGTCCTAATTATCAATGTTTTATGATATATAATCTCTTAAACTCCAAACTATTATGTGATTTCTCATAAAAATGACCTGTTTTTGACAAACAACTTCATTAAAGCCATCAGATGGTTCTTTTTGTCAGTGTAATTCCGTTATATATTGACTAACGGTCTTTCAATCCATCGCAAATGCCCGCTAATAGGGCATTATACTCTTGTGCGCAATGCTTAATTCCATTAAATTTGTCATGAATAATCAAACTTCCGGATGAAGGCGGTTATAAAGAAAAACTAAAGAAAATGAAATCACTGTTGCACTGCGTAGCCGGATTGTTAATGATGATGGCAGCATCCTGCGCCTCGACTGAAAATGCAGGAGTGCTTCCTGAAGACGAGCTCTTCGTTACAAGAAAATACGTCGGCGATTTTCTGGGCTACACTCATACCGGACCGGAGGCTTTTGGGGAACCCCATCTCATCTTTATTAAAACCACACTGAACAGCACCGCTGAAAATTTATCCGCTTACAGCAGAAAATGCGAATTTGCTGAAGGAGACAGACTTTACATAAGAAGAACATTCTATTCCGAAGGCGGGGTCTTCGGGAACTGGATTTATCAGATTGAAAATGACTCTTCAGTGTATTACAGGGTAAGTGAATTCCAGTTTGAAGACAAGCGCCTGGTACAGACCTGGTATTAAAATAAATCATATCGTCAACTGTCATAAGATCAATGGAATAAGTAAATAATAATGATCATGAAAAAATCCTTACGGAATCAAGGGATTATTGCCCTTGTATTTGTCGTAATAATGACCTTCATCTCCTCATGCGCGACCACCAAGGATACTGGTGCGATACCCGAAGATGAACTCATTGTAACAAGGAAATATGTTGGAAACTTCCTGGACTACAGGCATACAGCGCCGGAGAGGATTGCAGATCCTCATATCGTGTGGATAAAGACCACACAGGATTCCATTTACGGAAAGCTTTCTGTACTTTCCAGGGAGTGTGATTTTAAAGAGGGAGACAGGTTATTTCTCAGAAGGAAATATGTTACTCCGGGAGTATGGGGGTACTGGGAATACCAGATTGAAAACGACAGCAACGTTTTTTATAAACTGTCCGAGTTTCAGCATGACAGGAAGGTCCCAGTTCAATCCTTATTCTGACCGGGTTCCTGAAGCCAATCCGGGTACTATACAACCCTAAAATAATGACTAAATTAATTTGCCATAACCTGAAAAATTCCTAAATTTGAAATGAGATGCACAGGCATCACCAGGTCTGTATCACAATGAAGCATTGATTAATGAAAAGGTATCTGCTTTTAGCATTTATCCTTGCAGGGTTAAGCACCGGACTGTCAGGTCAGGACAGGATAATCACCCTGAACCATGACACCATCGCTTGCAAGATACAAAGGGTAACCCGGAGTGACATCCATTTTGATGTTTTCATTCAGGGAGTAACGACAACCGGAAGGATGCCGCTTGACAGCATTCTGAGCTATACAGTCTCAGCGCCGGAAGGGTCAGCGCCGGAGGTTGAAACAGTCAGCACCAGATCAGCAGGCGGACTGCGTCTTGGCCTGAACGGCGGGATGGGTTACATTATCAGCAGCTCAAAGGAGGCTGAGGATGCAATGGTCGGTTTCGGATTGTCAGAGGAGAAAGCCAGGTCATACTACAGCGACCTCAAAACAGGCTGGTATGGCAGCGCAGACGCCACATGGATGATAAATCAAAAATATGGTGCAGGACTCAGATATAAATTCTTTAACACCACTGCCACGACGGAAGGCTATTTTGATCCGGGTGACGGTTTGAACTTATACTATTCAACATTCAGGGAAAATATCTTCGTCAACTACGCCGGAGTGTCAATATTCTACCGGGAACCCATTGGGGAAAAGGAAAACTGGAGTTTGTACGCCTCTTATTCGCTGGGCATGGCATTTTACAGGAATGAGTCTGAGGTCTTCTACGGGAACTATCTGATTACAGGCAACACCCTGGGAATGGACGGCAGCCTCGGACTGGAATATCGGATTACCCCAGTCATATCGGCCGGGGCAGAGTTATCAATGTTCGCCGGTACAATCAGGAAATTCAATATCACAGACGGAGAGATAAATGAGACAGTGGAACTGGAGACGGATAATTATGAGAATCTGTCAAGAGCGGAAGTGTCAGTTGGAATCAGATTTTATTTGTGGCGCAGATGACCCGGACAGCCTGCATATGGTGTTTAATATTAATTGTCTTTGCAGGAACATCCTGCAATGATGATTTCCTTTCGAAGAACAATGCCGAATGGCAATCCTTCTCGGATACACTTTTTCTGAGCAATTATGATGACAATGTAACGGTCTCATTTGAGCTGCCGGACAATATAAATACGGGCTTCACCGTGTTCATGCATCCCAAATGGCTCACATTCCCGTCGCCGCACGGCAGTGTGAGTGACGGTACGGTAACTCTGGCATTCAGCATCGATGAAAACAATGTCCCCTCCGGCTACACAAGCACCGTCGGCACGGTGGTACTTGACATAGAGGATTACGGTTTTGTTGCCATAACCGTGATCTTTACAAACTTCGGGGCACCTTCCATTCAATGTTTCCCCGGGGAGGTCGTTTTTGACCGTGTCTTATCGCAGACAGTCAACCTCTTCACCCCTTCCGGGGGTATTCTTATCTGGGAGATTAAAGATATTCCGGACTGGCTTACTTTCTCGCAGACATCAGGCACCATCATTTACCCTGATAATACATTGATCACCATCACAATGGATCCCGAAAAGGTCCCTTTTGCCACAGAAACAGTTGCAAGCGTGAGAATTACCGGTAACTCTGCAGCCGGAGATTTTCTGCTCGGGATCCGGGTCACCCCTGCAACAGTGCCGCCACCACCGGGAACAATATTCAACAGCATTCTGACCGATGCCGAATATCATCACAATTCCGGTATAATGGCCATTTGCACAAAATCGCCCAATCAGCTTCTGCTTTTCAATACCGACACGGGAGAGACGGATACAATTCAACTGGACAAAACACCCAACTGTGTGAGTTTTTCCGGGGACGGACAGAAAGCAGTTATCGGATATTCGGTTGCCTCAGTCAGTTACATCGATATCGCCAGCCGGGAAATTACTGCAGAATATACAATAGATTGCATCCCGTCTGATATTGTACTGGGTGAAGACGGATGGTGCTATATCACGCCTGAGTCAGACCAGTGGGAGATGCTGAGAAACCTCAACCTGAATACAAACCAGCTGATAACCAGCACAACGGCTGCAGAGATTTATGAGAAGACTGTGATCAGGAAGGTCCCGGGGAAACCCTACATGGCAGGGTCCATGGTTACTCTCAGCCCTACCTCACTGTTGCTTTTTGACCTGACAGGGGGACAGGCCAAAGATGAAGTTTCGCGATACCATGAACCGATAGGCACCTTCTGGCTCTCAAAGGACGGTGCAAGGGTGTACGCAGCATACGGGAATATCTATACCCTTCCGGAATACGACGGCCAGTTCCATTCTTCTTCACCTCCGGTGTACGGTAAGATCAATACAGAGTCATCATACATCTATGCCCTTGATGATTGCCCCGCCATAAACAGTGTTTTTGCCAGCTCCTCCATTTACTGGTTCCAGACCGGAACCTCACCACTGATAGAACAGTTCAATGCAACAAACCTCAATCTGATAAGGACATTCAATGTGTCACCGGTCTTATTGAATTTTGCCGGCACCGGTACCGGCTCTCTGTACGAAACCAGTCCGCGTTTTATTTTCGTCAGTAAAGACGGATCAGCCATGTATGTAGTTAAAGCCCTGAGACAGGATTACGGTATTGAAGGCTGGTTCATAGAAACCATTGAGCTGTAAAGATCCCCGCAAAAACGGAGGGGGCAAAATGCCAGGCAGCTAGGCAACTGGCCTGTTCTTCCGGGTGTGGAAATAGGTAAGGCCGTTCAGGTCTGTCATGCTAATGATCTGAAGGCCACATTCCTCAAGAAGGTGGGTTACCGCTCTTTTCGTCAGATACCTGTTGGTTCTGGAGTCGATGAAGCTGTACATCCTGTTTATGAAAGGTATCCTCGATTCAATGCCGTTCTCGTAGGCTTCTGCCTTTTCTGATAACTCCCGGGGCATATTGCTGTACTTATCTGAAAAACCATTCTGGACTCTGTTGTCGACAAAGCATCCGACAAAATTGCTTCTGACAGGTAACAGATCGACAATAGTCCTGAGGAAGTCTCTTACCTCCCTGACATGATTAAGCTGCCTGAGATTGACAACGGTTTTGATGCCTTTCATATCCTCAGCATCATAAAAGTAATGACGGGTCGAAGGAATAACCAGCAGGTCAGACTCACTTGCAAGACCCATACGGTCAAGATATTCTATTAAATCCTCGCGAGCAGCATCAGACAGTTCATCAAAAAGACGATTAAGGTGACTTTCCCCTGAAGATGCGTTCTTCGGATAAGTACCATTAACAGTTTGATCCTTGATGACGTCTGAGTTTTTTTCTGCAGATCCTGAATCCATAGGTTATTAAATAATTCCGCTTTTCAGCCATGACCGGTAATATGTTCTTGCAAATTTTATACCAATATTAACAGGGCATTTTCATCAGGCGAAAGTATTGCCCGGGAAGGTCTAAGGCAAATCATTTTTGATGCATTGACCCACTATTTTGACAAATGTTTCTTTTTTGATGATTATTGCCGGCCGGGTGAAAATCAATGTTCGATCCTGAAATTGACTGCTTTCTGGAAAAGCTTATAATACAATGCTATATATAACAGTAACGAAGCAAGCCACAGAACAATGATATTGAACCGCAAAGTATTAATCTTCTTTTCTCCAAGCTGCTTATACGGCGCATAAAACTGTGCACGACCATACCGTGAGACAGGTTTCATATAAACAGGCTCATATCTCTGGATTATTTTACCGGAAGTCTCGAATCTCTTCTGCTGGTTAAACTCGTCAGTAACTATTTCTGTAAGTTTCTTGTTCGTATAGTTGTCCCTAAGCTCCTGGTAGCCATTCTTGCCCAGCTCAGATACAAGGGACATTTCTGCGGATTCTTTCAGATCAATGTTATTTTTTTTGAAAAACAGGAATTGCCTTGCAAGGCTGTCAAGATATTTTTCTTCCATGGCAGCAACTTCAGGTGTAAACTTGTTGGCGTTCAGGGAAGCCATAAGCTCTGATGGCGGAGAGTCAAAGCCTGCCAGCGCTGAAAGCTGCTGTGTATAGGCAGTCAGCTTTTTAAAGTTGTCTGAGATGATCTCAGCATACATTGAATTGCTATTAAAATTCCGGCATTCCCACAGGTCGGTTTCAAGAGCCCTTATCAGGTATGAGGCGTAGTATTCATTCTGACTGATCTCCAGATCATAATCGAAAAAGTTCCTTTCGAACCTGTTGTTTCTGAACTGTTCAACAGCCAGGGCTTCAAACGCCCAGCGGGCAGGCATAAGTTCACCAATGAGCGGAAGGTACTCGTGAGTGTAGCGACCTGTTGTATGAAGATTGTCGTATTTTACAAGTACGCCGCTGAATAGCAGCTGGGGTATGAGAATGAAAGGTATGAGAATATAAATTGTAACAACTGAATTAAATGCTGAGGATATTGTAAGCCCGATCATATTTGCAAGACAGGAAGTACAGAATAATACTATCCAGTATGTCAGGGTCATACCCCTTATACCCAGGATAAAGTTGCCTATCAGGATGAAAGATATGGTCTGGATGGCCGAAATCAGGAACATCAACAGTATTTTGGAGTTCAGGTAACTGAACCAGCTGAGGTTAAGGAATGATTCTCTTTTAAGTATTTTACGGTCTTTTACTATCTCCTCAGCGCTGATTATCAGTCCCATAAAAAAGGCAGTGATCACGCACATAAAGATGTAGGCGGGCAGATTTTCATTTTCACTGAAATTATAGGAATTCCCTGATGTGTCCCTTGTAAAATAAGCCAGGAGCAATGCCAGTAAAGGTGCACCGAGAATACTTATCAGAATATATTGCCGGTCGGCAAGCTTCGACAGGAAGTCACGGATAAAAAATATCCCTGATTGCTTAAAAAGGCCGGGTATGGAATAGTCGTTTTCAGGCAAAGGTTCCTCAGCAAGGCTGCTTTTGTGGTTTATTTTTTCAGCCTCCGGCTTAAAGCTTTCAGCCCATTCCGCAGGTGTAACCCTTCTGATATGCGTAGGCTTTCCATATTCGTTGACCACCTTTGCCTCTATGATCTGCAGGAGCTGGTCAGTATTCACGTTGCCACATGCAATACACTGGTCTTCAAAGGCATTGGCATGATTTGCCCTTGTCCTGAACCAGATTACTGCCTCGGTTGGATTCCCATAGTAGATCATGTAGCCTCCCTTGTCCATGATCATTATCCGGTCGAACATCTTGTAAATGTCAGACCCCGGCTGATGGATGGTTATGATCACCAGTCTGCCTTTATAGGTCTGTTCCTTCAGCATATTCATTACCGCCTCGGCATCCACCGATGACAATCCTGAGGTAGGCTCATCGACAAAGAGGATAGTCGGTTCACGAATCAGCTCAAGAGCAATATTCAGCCTTTTACGCTGTCCTCCGCTTATTATCTTATTCAGCGGATTGCCCACGGTAAGATCCCTGATGACGTCAAGATCCAGGTCGACCAGTATTCTGTCCACCGCTTCCCTGATGCCTGTTTCTCCAAGACCATCAAGACACATTTTTGCATTGTAGTAAAGGTTCCGGAACACGGTCAGATCTTCAAACAGCAGATCATCCTGAGGTACGAACCCGATAACGCCCTTAAGCTTTTCCTTCCCTTCAGGGGAATAAAGGTTGTGTCCGTTAATCAGAATTTCGCCGGTATCCGGTTTTGTCATCCCGTTGAGGACATTAAGCAGGGTCGATTTGCCAACGCCGCTGCCTCCCAGGATGCCCACCAGTTTTCCCGATTCCTCGAAAAGACTGAGCTTCTGCAATCCGTTTTCGCTGTTCCTGAACCTCAGGCTGATATCCCGGGCATCAATCGATATTTTAAGCTTGAAAGCCTCCTCCGTGAATACTCCTGAGATATCATTGTAATAAATGGCATTTACAAGCGGCCCCCTGATTGACGATCCGTGATCAAAAACATACGTCTGTCCCGGGAAGATATTCTGTCCGTTCAGAAAAAGATCCTCCTTGCCGGTATAGCGCATTATGAAAGTGTTGGTGCTGACAATGCGGAGGAAGAGTATCCTGCCCTTCAGATTTTCATTGAAAAGATACTTGATGCCCTTCCTGTCAAACTCATTATTATTGTCGATGATCATGAGCCGGTCTTTTCTTATGACACAGGTGGCTGGTTCGAGGATAAAGCATTTGAGATCTTCGTATTCCGTCGTATGTATGTTAAAGGCGGTTGCCACAGTCTCAAGGAAATCAAGCTCCTTCTCAGTGAGCTCGGCGCTGAACGAAATAAAGTCCATCATCTGGACCATCACATAGATTTTCTGTTGTTGCTGAAGCTCCTCGTTTATCTTCTCACAGATGGCCAGTATCCTCATTGCAGTGAGCGATGTCCTTTTTCTGTCCTTAATACTGCCCCTTGAGATATTATCAGTGTGATAGAGCCTGATGTACTCATCGAACATCTCCAGATATTTCAGAACCTGCTCATTACTCAGGTGCCTGGCAAGGAACAGTCTCACAATATCCCTGCCCCTGCTTGAAATCCCTGTATCATCGTGAACATCGCTTATCAGGGCAAATAACTGTATTAAGGCTTTCAGTATTGGTTCACTCATCGCCCGGGATTATTAAGAATTTTTAGAATTTGAATTATTCATATTAATTCCTAAACCAGTTTCAACAGAAATTTTATCTTTGTTTCAGCTATTCAAGTTAATAATAAATAAGCATCCGGAGAAATATTTTTAAACGATCCGTCTAACTGGTTTTAGCAAAGGATTTTATATTTAATACCCGGAAGAGCATAACGCAGGTTTAATAATGGACAAGTTAATTATCAGCCCGACTGTCTTTACTCCAAAGGTCATTCTCGACCACGAAGAGTATTTTTTAGAGATAGCGGGTGAATCAAGACCTCAGGATGTGCGGGAGTTTTACGGACCTATCCTCTCGTGGATGAACGATTTCGGTGACCTGGTCTTATCAGGCAAAAGAAAGGATCCCATAATATTCAATTTCAACTTTGACTACTTCAATTCCTCCTCCGCAAAATGTATCCTCGATATATGTAAGGTTATGGCCCGTCTGCACTCGAAGGAATTAAATGCGTCGATAAAGTGGTATTATGTAAAAAACGATACCGATATGCTTGAAGCCGGAATGGAGATGTCTCAGATTGTAAAAATTCCATTCGAGTTCATAGAAATGGAAGAACAATAGGATTTGTTATGCGTCCTGATGTCACAAAGAAAAATATATGACACTGATAACCTGATAATCAGCGAAGCACTTACTGACCCGGCGGATTTTAAAAAGCATTTCGTTGATCCGGTTGGAAAGAGTCTCTATCAGGGTATCAGGCAAAGAGCAGGGCTGTTTGCGCAACCGGTAGCTTTCCTTAAGAATTTCACGGACCTCACCAGGAGTGAAAAGAGTTTCTGGTACGACTATGCCTCTGTAATACCAGTCAAACTAAGGTCACTTAATTTTATCCTGCGTCCTTTCCAGGAGTTTTGCCGGACGTGTATAATAACAGATGATGAGATTACCGTCCTTGTCACGATGGATCTCGACAGGTTCCGTGTGAAGAGTGGCCGGGAAGAGAGGAAGATTCTCTTCCGGGAACTTAATTATCTGATACCTATGGCACTGAAGGAAGCCGGCTATGAGATCATCAGGCACGAAGAGGTTGCGGGAGTGAATTATTCAATGATCAAAAAGATTGCCCGGGCAATTTACTCAAGGTATCTGCATGAAATAAAAAAGCAGGCTGGCAGTGAAGCAGATACAAAGGGAAATGGTATTCAGCAGTTCAATGACCTTCCCACCGAACTCCAGCATTCAAACATTGACAACGCTGCACATATACCAATGAAGCTATTGTCAATTGGTTACAGAATCAGGCCTGTAAAAGAGGGTTTCAAACCCCTGGCACTGCATCTTGATGATGAGGAAGTTGAGACCATGGCAAGAGTTGAGCACCTCAGATGGAGCTGGGAGAAAAGACTGAACGGGTGGTCTTTCGGCATGACAAAGGACGGGAATAAGAAGATCCATCCGGGCCTGGTACCGTACGATGAGCTTGCTGAGCCTGAAAAGGAAAAGGACAGGGAGCTGGTAAGACTGATCCCTGCCATTCTCCAGGATATTAAGTACGAAGCCTATCCTGTCTCACCCGGAAGCATCAGCAAATTATCATATGCAATCAAGCCGCAGAGCAGTATCCATAAACTTTTAAGTGAAACCAATGAACTGAATGACCAGATAAGAAGTCTGGCATCACTTTCTCCGGAAATAGACGAAAAGATCAGGGCTGTAAGTGAAAAGATCAGGCTGACAATCGGGGAGGTTCAGGGGAGTTACAACTATGCCCGGCATATACAAAAGGCTTTCCTACCTGAAGATCTTTACATCAGGGAATGCTTCCCTGACAGTTTCGTTTTCTATGAGCCAAAAGATGTTGTAAGCGGCGACTTTTACCTTTTCAGCAGGATCAATGATCATATAATCTTTGCGCTGGCAGACTGTACAGGGCACGGTATCCCCGCCGCGCTGATAAGCACTATCGGTTACGGAATCCTCGATCAGGCCGTGAACATTATGAAACTCAGCAATCCTGCCGAAATCATGCGTTACCTGTACTCGGGTGTTCACCGGTTCCTGCAAAGGGATCTCCAGGAAAACGGCGTGTCAGATGATATGGCTATCGCATTGTGTAACCTGGATACAAGCACCGGATTACTGACCTTTTCAGGTTCCGGTAACAGTTTATTGCATGTGACTGAAGGCAGAATCACTGAGATTAAGTCAGCGGCCGGAAGGCAGGAAAGCAGTGATAAGATTGACGTAACCTATGCCACCGGGTCGCTGCAGCTTAAAGAAAACGATATATTATACTTATGTTCAGACGGTTATGCCGACCAGTTCGGCGGCAGTAATCACAAGAGGTATACCAGAAAAAGACTTAGTGACTTTTTGCTCCGGATAAGTGCTTTGCCGATGCCCGAGCAAGGAGACAGGCTATATGAAGAGATTGCTGTGTGGAGAGAGGAAAAAGGGGAAGATCAGACCGATGATATAACAATAATTGGTATAAGGATCTGAACCCTTTGGCTTTAAGCGGAAGCCGGAGGAAATATATTTGACTTGCCTCCTGCTCTTTCGTAACTTTAACACAATGAATCGGACGTTATGGCAAGCCTCATCCCGGGTTTTGAATATGACATTTTTATCAGCTACCGTCAGAAGGACAACAAACATGACGGCTGGGTCACTGATTTTGTCGGGAACCTAAGGGGAGAGCTCGAGTCGACATTCAAGGAAGAGATCGGTGTCTACTTCGACATAAATCCACATGACGGAATCCTGGAGACGCATGATGTCGATGCCACCCTGAAGGAGAAGCTTAAATGCCTGATTTTTATTCCGGTGATCTCACGCACTTACTGTGATCCCAATTCATTTGCCTGGGAGCATGAGTTCAAGGCTTATATCACGCAGGCATCCCTTGACAGGTTCGGACTGAAAGTCACCCTGCACAGCGGAAATGTAGCAAACAGGATACTGCCGGTACGCATCCATGAGCTTGATCCTGAAGACAGGGAAATGTTCGAGAACGAACTTGGGGGAACTCTCAGGGCCATTGATTTCATCTATAAGGAACCCGGTGTAAACAGGCCACTTACCCCGGCAGATGATGAAAATAAAAACCTCTGCGGGACGAAATACCGCAATCAGATCAATAAAACCGCCAACGCTGTTAAGGAGATAATCTCATCGCTTCAGCCGGAACAGCCATTGACGCATAAGGAAAGACCGCTTAAAATAGAGCTGAGGGAAGAGCCGGAGGCTAAAAAGATGAAAGCCGGAGGCGGCATCAAAAAAAGTTTAGTATCATGGCGTCAGATAGGTATTCTGCTGATAACAGTTTTGTTAATTATGGCAGGATTTTATGCAATCAATAAGTTTTCAGGGGCTGATGAACGATCAGGCAGTCACCGTGAAAAATCGATTGCAGTTTTGCCATTTGAGCAATTTGGAGATGATAAGGAAAACATTTGGCTCGGTGATGCTATTGCCGCTGAGTTGATCAATCAGCTCAGCAATATAAGTGTGTTCAGTTTACGTCCGATAAATGCCGTATTACGCTACAGGGGTAATCTGAAAAACATCACGGAAATAGGCAAGGAGGTGAATGCCAACTATATTATTGAAGGCAGTTACCTGAAAACTGATGACAAGTTCCGGATAAGCGTGAACCTGATAGACGCCAGGAAAAATGAGCAGATATGGGGTAAAACCTATGAGCCGGACTGGGCTGACATGTCAGAAATGCATGTTGATATTGCCGAACAGATAGCTTCAAACCTGAAGACGGTACCCCTGCCTGAAGAAAAAGCAAAAATTGAGAAGAATCCCACTAAAAATGCTGTCGCATACATGAACTACCTCTCTGCCAATGTTGAATCTCAAAAAGCATTATCGTACTATTTCGTTGGAAATCAATTCATTGACTCCCTGAACCTGACTTCAAACTTTTCTTCCGCAATAATGATGTATGACAGGGCCATCAGGAATGATCCCAGCTTTGCTCTTGCATACGCCAAACGTTCCATTGCGCGATCCTGGGGCCTTCGCACCGGTCAGCTTGATGAATCCCATATAGACAAGTGCAAGGCTGATGCTGATAAGGCCTTTGAACTTGATAATGACCTGGCTGATGCACAGGTGGCTCTTGGATTCTACTACTATTACTGCACGGAAGATTACCAGAAAGCCATAACCCATTTCAGTAAGGCTGCAGAAATGGATCCCGGTAATTATCAACCGACGTTTTATATGGCAATGGTGTACCGTAAAACGGGTGACTGGAAACAGTCGCAGGATCTTATAAAAAAAGCTATTGAAAAAGATCCGCAGGAGGCCCTTGCACTAATCAATATAGGGATTTCCTTTACCTATATGCACAGCTATGACACCGCTGTAACATTCTACCGGAAGGCTATTGATGCAATGCCCGGCTGGTCGGGGCCATATACCAGCCTGGTTGAAGTCCTGGTTCTGAAATACGGAAATACAATTGAGGCAAGAAAAGTCCTTGATACAGTAATTGCAAGGACCGGTGAGAGGCAGGTCCCCTATAAGATTCTGCTTGATATCTATGAAGGCAAATACCACGATGCATTAAAAGAACTGCAAGCAACATCAGATGAGGACTTTGGATCCCCAGAATTTAGATATCTGACCGCAGGTCTTGTGTACAGACTTGTAAATGATCAGGCTACAGCCAGCATGTATAACGATTCGGCACTGACAGTTTATAAACAAAAGATTATAAAAAATCCGAACGATTGTTATGCGTACAGTTGCGCTGGCCTTGTCTATGCCAGTTCAGGAAATGTGACTGATGCACTTATTGCAGGAAAAACAGCAGTAGAACTGGCCAGTGATGACGCCCTCACAAAGAGTGACATGATTAGTAATCTTGGAAAGATCTACATTATGACGGGTGATTTTGCAAACGCAACCCGGCAGGTAGATTATCTGCTTAATAATCCTTCATCCTTCTCGCTTAACTTTATGAAGGTTGACCCGGACTGGAAAAAACTGGCAGAATCGCCTGAATTTAAAGAAACGACCGGCAAAAGGACCGGCACCAGACAATAAACAGATTGTTTAACCTTAAAAACAGGAAATCATGACACCCCCCGAACAAGGTTCTCCGTTCCGTATGCGCCCTATGCCCATACCACTGATCTTAACCAATTGCAAACTCACCTGTGAACAGCAAAAGGCATTAGTCAGGCTGGAACTGAATTATGAAAAAGTCTGTGCCCAGGAGTTAATAAAACTCATCGACGGGACTATTAAAATTCTTGACAGTGTAGGTAAGAAGGCTTGAGGCCGTATTCACATCCTGTTATCTTAATTGCCTTCGGGGAGGAGGATAACCTCGGAGTGGGGTACCTGATGTCCGTTGTGTCCGATGCTGGGTTTGAAGCCAGGATGATTGATTTCAGGAATGACCCTGAAGAGATTCTTGACAACCTTAAAAGACAAGCCCCGCTTGTTGTTGGCTTCTCCGTAGTTTTTGAAGTATATATTTATCAATTTGTCAAACTCATAAGGTACCTGAGAAAAGGCGGGATCAACTGTCACTTTACGGCAGGAGGTTCATTTGCCAGCCTGCGTCCCGAGGAACTCTTAACATTGATCCCGCAACTTGATTCTATAGCCCGGTTTGAGGGTGAGTATATATTTCTTGAACTGGTAAACTGCCTTAATAATGGAACAGACTGGAGGACTGTAAGGAGCATTGCCTTCAAAAAAAATAACATTATTGTCAGGACCCCTCTTCGTCCACTGGAAAAGGATCTTGACAGGTTTCCATTTCCGTTCAGGAGACCGCTGTCGGACTTTGCTTACGGGAAGAAAGTTGCCTCCCTGATTGCAGGCCGGGGCTGCATACACGACTGTTCATTCTGTAATACAAGGGAATTCTATGGAGTACCGGGAGGTCCCTTGAAACGGATCAGGAGGCCTGATAGGGTGGTCATTGAGATGGAACATCTGTACCGTGAAAAAGGATGTGCAGTCTTCCTGTTCCAGGATGATGACTTTCCGGTGAAAACGGCAGGTAAAAATGACTGGATAAAATCATTCTGCAATGAACTGGAAAGGAAAGGCCTAAGGGGGAAAATACTCTGGAAAATAAATTGCAGGCCTGACGAGATCGATGCAGATATTTTTGAAATGTTGAAGCGATATGGCTTGTTCCTTGTGTTCATAGGACTTGAGGACGGTACCGACGCAGGATTAGCAAGGCTGAATAAGAGGCTTACAGCTGCCGAAAGCATCGGAGCAGTTGAGACCCTTAAGAAACTGGAAATAGAATTTGACTACGGTTTCATGTTGTTCCAGCCTGAGACAAACTTTCTGTCAATTAAGCAAAACCTGAAGTTCCTAACAAGGGTCTGCCACGACGGTATTGCACCTGTAGAATTTTTAAAGCTTATGCCATACTACAATACCCGTGTGGAGAAAGAACTATGCGAACAGAACAGGCTTAGGGGAAGTCCCGGGAAATTTGATTATGATTTCAATACTGATTCTCTCAACGCATGCTATGCTGCTATCAGTAATTGCTTTGCTAAGTGGCTGTGGGGTGCCAACGGAATTACAAACCTGTCAAGGTGGGCAAGAGACTATTTTGCGATTCATGACTATTTTGGTCTTTCAGAGCCGGGAGTTGCACAACTCAAGAAGAATTTCAGGAAGACAGCTTCTGAGAGCAACCGATATATCCTTGATACCCTGACCTGGATTGTTGACCTTTTTGAATCAGGTAGATACCTTGAAGAAGGGAAGCAAACCATTGACAGAATTAAGTCAGAAGCAAAAGTGAAGCATGCTTACTACCGTAAGAAAATAAAAGCTTGTTTATGAATCTGTCGTTCCTTCAGGGCTCCGGCTCCATACCTGGTATCTGTTATCCGGTAACCGGAAAAACGCTAACTTAAAAATCACTACGTTTGCAGTTCGGAGTTCAGCCAACAGATGAGGAAGACCTGGAAAATATCAATAATAGTTCTTGCAGTCATAACTTTCCTTCCGGGATTTTTTGTGTCGTCAGTGTATGGTGGCGTATTCAGCCGCCTGCCGAACAAAAAGGAACTGCTGAACTATAAAAACGCGACTGCCTCAATAGTCGTTTCTGCCGAAAACCTCCCGATAGGAAAATTCTATACCGAAAACAGAACCAACATCGCGTATGATGAGATACCCCGTCACCTGACTAACGGGCTTATCGCAACTGAAGATGCACGTTTCTATGAACATGGCGGTATCGACTCCAGAAGCCTCTTCAGGGTCATTTTCAAGACAATACTGTTCAATGACCAGAGCTCCGGCGGCGGAAGCACCATAACTCAGCAGCTGGCAAAAAACATGTATGGCAGGAAAGACTATTTCCTGTTTTCCCTTTTAATAAATAAAACCAGAGAGGCGCTGCTGGCCCGCCGGATAGAAAAAGTCTTCACCAAGGAGGAGATACTGACCCTGTACCTCAACACAGTTACTTTCGGTGAGGACCTCTTCGGGATAGAGGCTGCCTCGCACAGATATTTCAATAAAAAAACGCAGGACCTTAAAATTGAAGAAGCAGCTGTCCTGACCGGCATGCTTAAGGCAAACACCTTGTATAACCCCCGCCTCAATCCTCAAAATGCCGTCAACAGAAGAAATGTGGTGCTTAAGCAGATGGAGAAATACAGCTATCTGACCGCGGCGGTTGCTGATTCATTACGAAACCTGCCCCTGAAGCTCGATTACAACAAATATGATATTACCGGGCCGGCAGACTATTTCCTGGTCAGGATAAGAAAGGAAGCTGAAAAAATCCTAATTGAGTCACATCCTGCCAAAGGAAAGGAATGGAATATTGAAAAGGACGGACTGATAATTACTACCACCCTCAGTCTTTCCATGCAGAACGCAGCAAACGAAGCCTTCAAAGCACATCTTTCAAGAATGCAGAAAAGGCTGGACGAACAGTACAATACCCCGTCAGGAAAGAGATCACTGAAGAATATACCCGACAGCCTCAGGCAGGATGTGACCACATTGCAGGCAGGGCTGCTGGCCATGGATCCGGTTACCGGAGCCATAAGGGCATGGGTTGGCGGGATTGATTACCAGACACAGCCATACGATCAGATATCAGCCCGGAGACAACTCGCATCGGTGTTCAAACCGGTCCTTTACGCCGCCGCCCTTGAAGACGGGATGGAGCCATGTCAGTATCTGGACAATGACTCCGTTACATTAGCGGGTTTTACCGACTGGAGTCCCGAAAACTATAATCACTCCTTTGGGGGGAAATATTCACTTGCCGGAGCGCTGGCACAGTCGATGAACATCCCGACATTCAGCCTCTTCCTGAAGGTCGGTTTTGACAAGCTGGATATGCAGTGGAGGAGAATGGGCTTTACATTTCCTCTTGACAACACACCATCGCTCCCCATGGGTACAGCTGAAGCGAGTATTGCAGAGGTGGCAGTTGCATATGCTTCATTCGCAAACGGTGGTATGAAGATCAGCCCTCAATGCATAGTTTCCATTAAGACACCCGGAGGGGTGGTGATATGGCAGAATGAATTCCCGCAGCCTGAGGAGAGGGTATTTACCGAAAAAACCGGGATACTTATGTCTGCAATACTGCAAAAAGCCATCCGGGAAGGAACGGGTGCTTCGGTGTACAGTGTTTACGGCGTGAAGATACCGCTGGCCGGAAAGACAGGCACCTCGCAGAATTATGCCGATGCCTGGTTTGCAGCTTTTAATCCTCATCTTGTCATTGTGAGCAGGGTCGGGGCATCATCCCCCGCCATTCATTTTAACAGCGGGAGCAACGGCTCAGGAAGTGCCCTTGCCTTGCCGCTGGTGGCAATGACACTTAAGAAAGCCGAATCAGATCCTGAATTGATGAAGCAGCTTGATATTCCCTTCCCTGACCTGCCTCCCGAGCTGCAGGGAGCGCTTGACTGTCCTGATTTCAGGGATAAGGACTTCTTTGACAGGCTTATTGACCTCTTTAAGGACGATGAAGTCAACTTTGACAATGCCGGCAAAACTAAAATAAGAACCCTGCTTGAAAAAATATTCAGGAGATAGATTTCATCAGATCTTCATCTTCAGCTAGTTCTTTTGGGGAATTATTTACATAACTCTCTAAAAGGAAACGATATGAAAAAAACAGGTTTAATACTATTGGCTGCCTCACTGCTCCTCTTCACCGGAGCATGCGACAAGACCGGAAGCGGTGATGGTCAGGGCAAGCTTGTAATTAAGGTGACTGATGACCCGTTTGACATAAACAACATTGAATCAGCCACAGTTACGATCACAAAAGTTGAAATCAAGAAGGTGGGAGACGGTGTGAGCGACGGTAATCCGTTTATAGTACTCTCTGATGACACCGTGACCGTTGACCTCATCGACCTCAGGAATGGTGTTACCGAGACACTGCTTGACCTTGATATCCCCGAAGGTGAATATGATTTAATTAGATTGTATGTTGAAGAAGCCGGGCTGAAACTCAAGGATATCGCTGATCCGTACAGTGTAAAAGTACCAAGCGGAAGGCAGACCGGAATAAAACTGCACATTAATCCGTCTATAGTTGTTTCCGGCGGTCTGACCTCTGAGGTGCTGGTCGATTTTGATCTCTCAAGATCATTTGTGCTGAGAGGCAATATGAACAACAATAACGGGTTCATTTTCAAGCCCTGTATCAGGGCGGCAAATCTTACCACTGCCGGCAGGGTTGAAGGCATGGTAACAGATACTTCCAAAGTCAAAATCAAGGAAGCTAAAGTATGGATTGCACAGGACACCGTTATGGCAACCACATTTGCCGACACCCTTGGTTATTATGCCATTATTGGCGTTCCGGCTGGTACTTATTCCATCTTTGCCACCAAAGAAGGATATGACACTGTCAGCATCGCAGGAATTAATATTATTGCAGGCAATAAGACCATTCAGAACTTTGCGCTTACCAAAAAGTAAAAAACCGAATACAGGATGAGAATCCGGGGCCGCCTTTCAGCAAGGGCGGCCTTTGTTTTTTCATCCAAAATTGCTAAATTTGGAAGTCAACCATTGATTTCGTCTTGAGATCTTGATAACTTCAATATAATTACGAATGAAAAAATCGAGAATTCTGGTAAACGTGTTGCTCTTTGCAGCAGCTGTTTCCATTGTCGTTGCGTGCGCGGTAAATCCCGTCACCGGGAAAAAGCAGATCATGCTGATGAGTGAAGCGCAGGAAGTGGCACTTGGTGTCTCATATAACCCCCAGGTCCTGGCCACATTTGGTGAGTACGCTGACGCTAATCTTCAGTCTTATGTTCAGGCAAAAGGAACAGAGATGGGCAAGATTTCGCACCGTCCTGCACTTGAGTATCATGTAAAAGTTGTCGATTCTCCGGTGGTGAATGCATTTGCCGTTCCGGGAGGGTATATTTACCTCACACGCGGCATTATGGCCCAGTTCAATAACGAAGCTGAAATGATGGGCGTGCTCGCTCATGAAATGGGGCACATTGCAGCACGTCATTCAGTCAGCCAACAGAGCAAGCAGCAATTGGGAACGCTGCTCCTGATCGGAGGAATGATCGCCTCCGAACAGTTTGCCCAGTATGCGCAATATGCAATGCAGGGAATGCAGCTGCTCTTTCTGAAATTCAGTCGTGACGATGAGACTCAGGCTGACCAGCTGGGTGTGGCATATTCCTCTAAAATGGGCTATGACGCAACAAAGATGGCTGACTTCTTCCAGGTACTTGAAAAAATGAGCCTGGCAGAATCGCAGGGCGGAGTGCCAACATGGATGTCAACTCACCCCGACCCGGGTGACCGCCAGGTATCCGTCAGGGCCCAGGCACTCCAATGGCAGGACAGTCTTAAGTTTCCGACATGGAAGGTAAATGCTGACAGCTACCTTAATCTGATTGACGGTATCATTTATGGCGAAGATCCAAGGCAGGGTTATACAGAGGGAAATACCTTCTATCATCCGGAGCTGAAATTCAAATTCTCCTTCCCCACAGCATGGAAACTGGAAAATACCCCGACACAGGTTAATATGGCTCCGGCAGACGGGAAAGCACTCATTGCATTCCTTCTCTCGCGCCAGACTACATTGTCGTCAGCCCGGGATTCAGCTATGGCTGCAGTGGGACTACAGCTCCAGCGCAGCGAAGAGAGGACCGTCAACGGCATGCCAGCTCTGGTAACCCTGTCAAAACTGGTTAGCCAGGATCAATCAACAGGCACGACAAGCACCAATATTTTCCTGTCATATTTTATTCAGTACGGATCTATAATCTATACGTTCCACGGAATTTCTACCGAGGCTGATTTCCCTAACTACTCAGGTGCCATGGAATCTTCAATGAAGACCTTTGCAAAGCTCACGGAGGCTTCAAAAATAAATGTAAAGCCACAGAAGGTACATGTCATGAAAGTTCAGCGTACAGGAACACTGTCCAGCGCTTTCAGCTCTTTCGGTGTACCACAGGATAAGATGAATGAATATGCCCTGCTTAATAATATTGAGCTTACCGATCAGGTTCAGGCAGGAAAACTGATTAAAATAGTCGGAGAATAATACATAAAAAGTTGACTGAACAGAATTATAAGAAATCAGGGTTTACCGGTTGGGTTGAACAAAACAGGATTCTGCTAAAATACTTTCTGTGGAGCCTTGTCGTGTTAATTCTGCTTGTAAGTTCTCTTTTCCAGATCGGACCGGAAGAGGTGGGTGTCATCACCCGCTTTGGCAAATATGTCCGTAAGGTGGAGCCCGGACTGAAGGTGAAATTCCCCATAATAGAGACTTTATACAAGGTTGCGGTTGAGAGGCAGCAAAAGGAGGAATTTGGCTTTCGGACCACGAGGCCCGCTGTAAAATCCGAGTATACCAAAGTGGGTACGGTTGAAGAATCGCTTATGCTTACCGGCGATCTTAACCTTGCTGACGTAGAGTGGATAGTGCAATACCGTATCGAGGACCCTTACAGCTATCTTTTCAAGGTCAGGGAACCGGTAAATACACTGCGCGACATCTCCGAGGCATCAATGCGCGAAATAGTCGGTGACCGCACTGTAAACGAGGTGCTTACGGTCGGGAGGGCCGAGATAGCATCAAGCGTACATGTAAAGATTCAGGAATTGTGTACGGAGTACTCTCTGGGCATCAGGATTGAACAGGTGGTGCTGCAGGATGTCAATCCCCCTGATCCCGTGAAAGATGCCTTTAACGATGTAAACCAGGCGCAGCAGGAAAGGGAGACCCTGATCAACCAGGCAAGGTCTGAATATAACAAGGTCATACCCAAGGCAAAAGGCCAGGCAGACGAGACAATCCAAAGGGCTGAGGGATATGCTACTGAAAGGGTGAACAACTCCCTGGGCGAAGCTGCCAGGTTCAATGCCCTGTACTATGAATATATTAAGGCCCCGGAGGTGACTAAGCGCAGGATATATCTTGAGACAATGGGAGAAGTTATACCCAGGCTCGGACATAAGATCATTACCGATGAGAGCGGTACCAACGTATTGCCACTTTTACAGATGCAGCTAAACACAAAATAACAGGCTATGTCCGACTTGACAAAAAAAATAATCATAACCCTTGCCGTCATAACAGCCGCACTGATCATTATCCTTCCCTGTGTTTATATGGTGAAGGAGACGGAACAGGTTGTCATAACCCAGTTCGGCAAGCCTATCGGGGCACCAAAGACAACTCCGGGACTCAAGTTAAAAGTACCTTTCATCCAGAAAGCCAATTTCTTTGAAAAGAGATATATGGAGTGGGATGGTGACCCTAACCAGCTGCCCACCAAGGACAAGAAATTCATCTTTGTCAATACCTATGCGCGGTGGCAGATCACTGATCCCCTACAGTTCTTCAAGAGGCTGACAGATGAGAGAGGTGCACAGTCACGGCTGGCTGACATCCTCGACGGAGAGACACGTGATTTCATTGCCAGTCATAACCTGGAAGAGGTGGTGCGTTCAACCAACAGGAAACCGACATCCTCAGGATTAATCGGTGAGGAGGCTGGGGATACCCTGTCTGATATCGTGACAGGGAGGCTGAAAATAGAAGAAATGATCCTTAAATCATCCAATGAAAAAGTACTGGACCTGGGTATTGTTATTCTTGATGTCCGGATAAAACGGTTGAATTATGTCGAAGAGGTAAGGACCCAGATCTACGAAAGGATGAAGAGTGAGCGTTACCGCATAGCAGAAAGGTTCAGGTCTGAAGGTCAGGGGGAAGCGTCAAGAATAAACGGTGAAAAAGAGAGGGACCTGAAATCCATCCAGTCGGAGGCCTTTCGCAAGGCTGAGGAGATACGCGGCCGCGCCGATGCCCGCGCTGCGTCGATTTACGCCGGCGTATACGACCAATCGGCAGCCTCACGAAGTCTTTACGGTTTCATGAAATCGATGGAAACCTTCAGGATGACCTTTGATTCGACAACTACGATCATTCTGTCGACCAACAGCGAATTGTATAAATATCTGACGGATTTCAATTAGGCTGCCCTGGCTGAGGAGGCCTGGCTTATCGCCCGAAGCCGGAAATTGCCATGTCTATGGATATGGTATGTTTATCAACAGCTGGCCTCAGTATATCAAAATGAGCTTTGACGATGCCTCTCAATATCATAATTTGGTACTGAGTTTGATTAAATCATGAAAGCACCAGGTGGCTTTCCTGGCATAACCAGAGATGAGAACATATTATCAGATATCAGCAGATGGAATAGGAATTGTCCTGCTCCGGAAAAGAAAGATTGCCAAAGCGCTTCGCAGGTGGTTACGTGAAAATGGTTTGACCTACGAATACAACATTTACATCCAATAGTCTTTCTTGTACAGGTTCTGTGGTTACTTTTCCGGGAAAAAAAGGAAGCCGGCCTCGCAGCCGGCTTTCTTCATGTATTAATGTTACTGGCAGACCGCAGTGACAAACTGCAGCTGTATGTATTATAAAATAATGATGACTGTTCCGGCCTTATCCCCTGTCGGGAAAGAGCCTGTGCCACCACCTGTACTTCTTAATTCTTGCCATCTTTTCTAATTGCCGCAAATATGCGAACAATTATTATTTAACGTACAGGTTCCTTATTTATTTTTTCAGGAGGTCACGTATTTCTTTCAACAGTACAACATCTTCCGGAGGTGCGGCTGGTGCTGCAGGTGCGGCTTCTTCCTTCTTCTTCATCTTATTCATGGCCTTGATCACAAGGAAAATACAGAAAGCAACAATGATGAAGTCAATGATTGTCTGAATGAAGTTACCGTAGTTGATGCTAACCTGTTTAACGGCCGGTTGTAAAATTGTCGCCCCATCCATCACGGCATCAGATCCTTTTTGCAGGACAGCCTTGAGCTGGGTGAAGTCGACCCTGCCCAGAAGGAGGCCGAGCGGCGGCATAAGGACATCATTTACAAGGGATGAAATGATCTTGCCAAACCCGGCACCGATGATAATACCAACTGCCATGTCCAGCATATTTCCCTTCATGGCAAATTCCTTGAATTCTTTAATCACTCCCATAATCTTTAGGTTTTAAGTTAGAAACTATTCTCAGGTTAACAATTGTTAAAAGTACGAAACAAATTCTAAAGTAATCTGTTAGTATTAGTAATACGGCTAAAGGATTAGAAATTACCGGGGATGATTGTAAAATTCCGATATTTTTTCCTAACTTACAAAATATGAAAACAGACCAAACTTTTTATGTAGTATATTTATTATTAACTAATTAAAACAAAAGTTATGTCAGTACTAAAAGTAATTGAAATTCTTGCATCTTCGCCGGTAAGCTGGGAAGACGCAGCTGCTTCTGCAGTTAAGACAGCAGCAAAGACAGTCAAGGAAATTCGCTCTGTCAATGTTAAAAACCAGAGTGCCGTGGTGGTGAAGAACAAAATCACCGAATACCGTGTTAATGCAAAGATCACTTTCGAAGTTGTTTAACAAAAGCAGATAAATTATGGGACTGATTTCATTCATTAAAAACGCGGGCTCAAAGCTTTTCAAATCAGAAGTAAAACGCGAAGAGGATAAGGCGAACCTTATCCTGGAACATATCAAGAAGTTTGGCTTTGACGTCAGCAATGTCACGGTAGCTGTCGACGACGAGAAGGTAATACTTACGGGCAAGGTTGATACTCTTTCGAACAAGAACAAGATCATTGTGACAGCAGGAAATGTTGAGGGTATTTCAGTCGTGGAAGATCATCTTCTGGTTATTGCTCCTGCGCCGATAACACCCCCTGCTCCCGAAAAACAGTTTTACACTGTCAAAAAGGGTGATTATCTCTCAAAGATTGCCAAGGAGGTCTACGGTGATGCCAAAAAATACAACATCATTTTCGAAGCAAACAAGCCGATGTTAAAAGACCCTGACCTCATTTATCCCGGTCAGGTGCTGGTAATACCTCCCGTCCAATAAGATTAAGGAGGATTAATTGAATGAAGCGGAGACGTTGCCTGGCACGTCTCCGCTTCATTTTTACTAACCGATCTCTCCTTTTGCTATATTTGCATCATGAAAAGCGTGCGAAGGATATCGCCTCTTATCTCTGCCATGCTGATGGTTCTTGTACTGACCTGCAGTACAGGCTTTACTGTATCAATGCACACGTGCTACCACTGCGGGATGAAGAATCTGGTCACTTCACTCACAGCTGCAGGAGCAGACGACAAGTGCTGCTGCGGTCATGATACCGACATTGAAAGCGCCGGTCACAACATGGGTGAATATGTTTTTTCACACGACTGCTGCTCACTTGTGACCGAAAAGATGATCGCGGTCCAGGTTATCCGCACTGAAGTCCAGCCAGAGATCATACCCTTTTTCGTCGTAGCCACCGGCCAGACAATCATTCCGGAGAACGACTCACGGAGTGCCAGACTATTTCCAGATTATTTGCAAATGCATGTCGGACGGGACCTCATGACCATGCATTGCCAGATCATTTCCTGAAACATTCACTGAACTGATTGCGTGCCGATACATTATTATGTGACGGCACAACGTAACCACACCCCTGCCGGGTGTAACTACGGCCGTCAAATAATTGATATTTAATAAATTCTGTTTATAATGATCAATAGGATAATATCATTCTCAGTAAATAATAAGTTCATAATAGGCTTGTTCATTCTTGCATTAATAGGCTGGGGTACCTATTCATTGACGAAGTTGCCGATTGATGCCATTCCTGATATTACAAACAACCAGGTCCAGGTTATTTCCCTGGCTCCTTCGCTGGCGGTACAGGAGGTTGAAAGCTTTATTACAGCACCAATTGAAGTTGCCGTGGCCAATATACCCGATATCATTGAGCTTCGGTCAATATCAAGACTGGGACTGTCAGTCATTACTGTGGTTTTCAAAGACCAGGTTGACATCTACTGGGCAAGGCAACAACTTGGCGAGCGTCTTAAAGAAGCAGAAGAATCTATCCCGGAAGGCCTTGCCCAGATTTCCCTTGCCCCTATTTCAACGGGATTGGGCGAGATTTATCAATATCGCCTTTCTGTGGAAAAAGGACATGAAGAAGAGTATAACCCTATGGAACTTAGGACTATTCAGGACTGGATTGTCCGCCGTGAATTGCTTGGAACAGCTGGAGTGGCAGATATAAACAGTTACGGCGGTTTTGTCAAACAGTATGAAGTGGCCGTGAACCCTGAAAGGCTGAGGAGCATGAACCTTACCCTGACAGATATTTTCAATGCTCTCGAAAAGAATAATGAAAATACCGGCAGTGCTTACATTGATAAGAGACCTACAGCATACTTCATCAGGGGTATCGGACTGGTCAAAACCCTTGAGGACATTGAAAAAATTGTAGTAAAAACCACCAATTCCGGAGTTCCTGTATTGATAAGGGATATTGCATCAGTTCAATATGGCAGCGCAATCAGGTACGGTGCCTTTGTGGTCGACACCACGGAAGCTGTCGGAGGGGTGGTTATGATGCTGAAAGGTGCGAATGCACACGAGGTAATTGATAATGTCGAGAAACGTATTGAGTCTGTGCAGAAGTCCTTGCCTGAGGAAGTTAAGATTGAACCCTTTCTCAATCGCTCTGATCTGGTAGGAAGGTCAATAGGAACGGTTTCCAAAAACCTTCTGGAAGGCGCACTGATTGTCGTCTTTGTTTTGGTCCTGCTGCTTGGTAATATGCGCGCCGGATTAATAGTGGCTTCCGTCATCCCCCTCTCAATGCTCTTCGCCGTTTCACTGATGAATCTGTTTGGCGTTTCGGGTAACCTTATGAGTCTCGGGGCTATCGACTTTGGACTGATTGTCGATGGAGCGGTAATAATCGTTGAAAGCGTGGTTCACAGGATTACAATGAGTAAACATCATCATCCCGGAGTAGCCAGACTGAATCAAAAGCAGATGGACGAGAATGTTCTTGACTCAGCAAAGCGGATGATGAATTCTGCCACTTTCGGACAGGTTATAATTTTAATAGTTTACGTGCCTATTCTGGCACTTGTCGGTATTGAAGGGAAGATGTTCCGCCCCATGGCCCAGGTAGTCAGCTTTGCCCTGATTGGCGCAGCAATTCTTTCGCTGACGTACGTTCCCATGGCTTCGGCATTGTTCCTTAGCAAGAACACCGTTCATAAACCGAATTTCTCTGACCGGCTGATGAACCGGATCCATAAAATATTTAATCCGGTTATCGCATTTGCAATAAAAAGAAAGCTTCTGGTTTCTGTTTCAGCCATTACCTTGTTTTTGTTCAGTCTGATACTTTTCAACCGGTTGGGCGGGGAATTCATCCCGCAGCTTGAAGAAGGTGACCTAGCTTCAAGTGTAATAACTCTCCAGGGAGGATCTTTGACAAATACTGTGGATAATGTTATCAAGGCAAACAGGATATTACTTGAAACCTTCCCGGAAATCAAGCATGCGGTATGTAAAATAGGAGCCGGTGAAATACCCACAGACCCCACTCCGATGGAAACCGGAGATTACATCATTACCCTGAAAGATAAAAGTGAGTGGGTCTCAGCTACGTCACGCGAAGAGCTTGTAAGCAAGATGGAGGAAAGCCTGATTCCGCTGGCAGGCGTCAAATTTGGATTTCAGCAACCTATTCAGATGAGATTCAATGAGTTAATGACCGGTTCCAAGCAGGATATAGCAATCAAGATATTTGGTGATGATCTTATTTTACTTTCCGAAAAGGCAACTGAAGTCGAAAAAATAATTCAGACGATTGCCGGTGTGGAAGACATAAATGTAGAAAAGGTCACTGGGCTAGCGCAGATCCAGGTTGAATATAACCGTGACCGCCTGGCGCAGTACGGATTATCTGTAGAGGATGTCAACCGCGTATTACGTGCTGCTTTCGCCGGAAGCCAGGCAGGGGTTGTTTACGATGAGGAAAAACGCTTCGGACTGGTTGTTCGCCTGGATAAAGATTACCGGCAGAACCTGGATGATGTTAAGAGTCTCTCTGTTGCTTTGCCTGACGGTCACCAGATCCCGTTCGAACAGCTGGCTGACATTTCTGTCAAATCAGGTCCTGCACAGGTTTCAAGGGAAAACACAAAAAGAAGGATAACCATTGGGTTCAATGTCCGTAACCGTGATATGAAAAGCGTAATTAACGATGTGAAGAATCAGATTGAAGAAAGTATTCAGTTGCCTGCCGGTTATTTCATTTCATACGGAGGTGAGTTTGAGAAGCTTGAAGCTGCCCAGAAAAGGCTGGCCGTTGCGCTTCCTGCCGCATTGCTCCTGATATTTGTACTACTTTACTTTGCTTTTAATTCCGTAAAACAATCGCTGTTGATTTTTACAGCAGTACCAATGGCTGCAATCGGCGGGGTGTTTGCCCTGTGGATTCGCGGGATGAACTTCTCAATTTCTGCAGGTGTTGGTTTCATAGCACTATTCGGTGTTGCCGTTCTTAACGGGATCGTATTGATTGCTGAGTTTAACAGGCTTGAAAAAGAAGGTGTCACAGATATTACTGAACGCGTACTGAAAGGCCTTCAAACAAGATTGCGTCCGGTAATTATGACTGCGGCAGTGGCTTCTCTTGGCTTTTTACCCATGGCAATTTCAACCTCAGCCGGAGCAGAAGTGCAAAGACCGCTGGCTACCGTTGTTATAGGCGGACTTATTACCGCGACCCTTCTTACATTGATCATACTTCCAGTTTTTTACATCATTTTTTCATCAACCAGAAACAAATTCAGAATTAAAGGTATGTTGGCAAAAAAGACCGGCGCAATTGTCCTGATGCTGGGGCTTTCATCAGTCCTGAGTACTGTAAAGGCTCAGGAAGCAAGGGTCATTAATTTGCATGATGCAATCCAGATGGCATTGGACAGTAACCTTTCCGTCAGGTCAGCGGCACTTTCAATAGATGTGCAGAAGGCTCTTAAAGGGGCAGCATTTGATCTGCCAAAAACAACAATTGACGCGGAGTACGGACAATTCAATTCTTACACAAACGACAACAGCGTCACAGTTTCTCAGTCATTTGCATTTCCATCCGTGTACATTCATCGCAGCAGACTGGCAAATGCAAATATCCGGAGCGAAGAGTGGCAGTACAAAGCCACCCAACTTGAAATAGCAACGCAGGTAAAGCAGGTTTACTGGCAATATGCATATCTGGTGTCGAAGCAGAAACTTCTATCATATCAGGATAGTCTGTATTCAGGGTTATTGCGGGCTGCAGAGCTGAGGGCCAAAGCGGGTGAGACAAATCGTCTTGAAATGATAACCGCCCGTTCGCAGAGCCTTGAAATCAAAAATCAGTTGTACCTGGTATCCTCTGATATCGTAATCAGCAGCCGTAAACTTACGGTATTGCTTAACAGCAAGTCCGCTCTGGTACCGGCAGTTCAGGAACTGCAGCGAATCGATTTTAAACCTGGCTCCGACAGCAGTTCGGTTGAACAAAATCCACTTCTGGGTTACATGAAGGAACAGATCGAAGTTTCTCAGATTGAGAAAAAACTTGAACAAAGCCAGGCGTGGCCCGATTTAAATATTGGTTACTTCAGCCAGACGATTATCGGAACACAGGATGTCAATGGGGCACCGCAAAATTTCGGGAAGGATGACCGGTTTGACGGTGTTCAGGCAGGAATTACTGTTCCATTATGGTTTTTCCCATATACTTCGAAGGCAAAAGCCGCAAAAATAGCTGCAGACATAGCGCAGACGGATGCTGACAACTATTCCATATCAATTGCAGGCACCTATCAATCATTGCTTGATGAATATAATAAGTACTCCTCAAATGTGGAATTTTATGAAAATCAGGCCGTACCTGAGGCTGATCTGATAATTCAACAGGCTACCCTCAGCTATAAAGCCGGAGCCCTGGATTACCTGGATTACGTACTCACGCTGAACAGAGCTTTGACTATCAAACAAAATTATCTTGATGCGATCAATAATTTTAATCAGACTGTCATCTCAATCGAATATATCACAGGCAAAATATTTTAAAATTCAGATATCATGAAAAAATCAAATTATAAAGTATCACTTGTCATTTGTGCAACTTTAATATTATTAGGGTCTTGCACCGGTAAGAATAAGCCTGCTGCTGAATCAACCGAGGTTGAAGTCCTGCCGGAAAATATCGTCGAAATGCGGGAAGATCAGATAAAACTTGCTGGCATTCAGACCGGTTCAATCGGGATGAAATCAATGGGTATTACTCTCAAGGTAAATGGCATCATCTCAGTTGCACCTCAAAACCAGGCAACCGTTTCCATACCCCTCGGCGGATTTATTAAAAGTACTTCGCTCCTTGCGGGTAATTTTGTCAGTAAAGGGCAGACACTTGCAATAATAGAAAACCAGGATTTTGTCGACATACAGCAGAATTACCTGGAGGCAAAAAACAGGCTCGTATATGCTGAAGCGGAATATAAGCGTCATACTGATTTATATAATGATGAAGTATATTCAGAAAAGAATTTACAACAGGTTACTGTAGAGTATAAGAACCTGGTGGCCCTGGTTAAATCGCTTGAGCAGAAATTAATCCTTATAGGCATTGAACCGGGAAGCCTTAATGAAACCAACATCAGCAGCAGCGTGAGCCTTAAATCCCCTATCACCGGCTACCTTAAGTCGGTAAATATCAACTTAGGGAAATATGTCGCACCCACAGATGTACTCTTTGAAATTCTGAACAACGACAGACTCTTTCTGGAACTCACTCTGTTTGAAAAGGATGCAGACAAGGTTGTTGCGGGTCAGAAAATAAGATTCTTCATTAATAATGAAACTGAAACTCATGAGGCAATTATCTCGCAAACCGGAAGATCAATCAGTGATGACAAAACATTAAAAGTTTATGCCACTGTCATCAAACCCTGCAAAAACACTTTGCCGGGTATGTATGTCAATGCATTGATTGAAGAATCTGATTCTCTGGTTACAGCTCTGCCGTCGGAGGCAGTGGTTAGTTTTGATGATAAGGACTACATTTTTGTTTTTGAAAGAAACAAGGAAGAAGACGGTAAGCCTTTTACCGAATATCGCATGGTTGAAGTTCAAAAAGGAGTTACACAAGACGGATATACTGAGGTTGTTTTGCCCGGGGACTTCGAACCGAATACTGCCATTGTCGTTGTAAAAGGTGCGTATAATCTTCTCTCGGCAAAAAAGAACGCAGGTGAAATGGCCTGCTGATCAGCAGAAAACCGTAATTTCTCAGAACATTTCTCAGATATAAACGTTCTTAGTCTGAATGAACAGGGCAGCAGCAATATTGTCAATTCTTCTCGTCCTAGGTTCAGCGACGGGGATCACCATTGACCGGCACTTCTGCGGAGGGAAGGTTGTTGATGTAAGATTGGCTATTGATGACCGTAAGGCTACCTGCGGCATGGAAGAGGACGGTATGGTATGCAGCAATACTGTTGAATTCAGGAAGTATTGCTGCCACAATACGATGTCAAAATTCAGTGTTGACGAATACAGCATTGCTGGTTTGCTGACTATTGACAAGCCGGATTATTCCATTATCCATTTCCTGTATGAAGCACCTGAGGTCAACACATACAGTTCATTCGTTTCCCAGGCAATTATAAATGACACCGGTCCTCCGGGCGTGAACTTGCCTGTGCCCGATCAGCAGATTATCCTCTGCATTTTCCGTATCTGATTTCCCAATTGGTTCAAATAGCTGTGCCCGTCACCAGGCGGTGCGCGGTATCGTTATTTTATTATTGCTCATCAATTTAATTCTTAAATCTTATGAAAACAGTAAAATTTATTCTCGTAACTTTCCTTACGGTATTGGTAGTTGCAGGCTGTAACTCCCAAAATCAGAATAAAAAGACAACCTCCAAAACCGAGGAGATTAAGGTTCTCGGAGAATGCGGCATGTGCAAGGAACGCATTGAAGGCGCTATGAAGGTTGACGGAATAGCCGAGGCAGTCTGGGACCAGGAGACTCAATTACTCAAGGTTACATACAACCCGGCTCTGATCACCAATGATGACATTCAAAAAAAGGCTGCAGCAGTGGGTCATGATACCGAGAAATACCGGGCTGATGATGCCGTTTACGCCAGCCTTCCGGAGTGTTGCCATTATGAAAGGTGGAACTGATAAGCTGTTCGTTGTATAGAGGCTCAAAAGTATGTTTACCGCCCCTCCCCTGACCGAAAGTGTCAGGGGGGGAGGAGGTAATATTTAAGACACACTCTTTCAGGTCACTTTAATTTAAGAGCATGATATGTTTAACCGATTAGTAAAATATTTTCTGTACAACAGGCTGGTGACATTTATTCTCCTGGCAGCATTTGTCATCCTGGGTATAGTCACCGCGCCGTTTGAATGGAAAACAGGTTTTCTGCCCCGTAACCCTGTGCCGGTTGACGCAATACCTGATATAGGCGAGAACCAGCAGATAGTTGCCACCGAATGGATGGGGCGGTCACCGAAGGATATCCAGGACCAGATAAGCTATCCGCTGACCACAGCCCTCCTTGGCATCCCCGGTGTCGCGACAATCAGGAGTACGTCCATGTTCGGGATGTCATTCATCTACATCATATTCAAAGATAATGTAGAGTTCTATTGGAGCAGGTCGAGGATCCTTGAAAAACTTAATTCCCTGCCACCGGGAACATTACCTGCAGGAGTGCAGCCAACTCTCGGCCCTGACGCAACCGCCCTGGGTCAGATATTCTGGTATACCCTGGAAGGACGAGACCCCAAAACCGGTAAGCCAAACGGAGGCTGGGATCCGTCAGAGCTCAAAACGATCCAGGATTTTTATGTTAAATACGGCCTCTCAGCCGCAGAGGGAGTTTCCGAAGTAGCATCAGTCGGAGGCTTTACCAAGGAATACCAGGTTGATCTTGACCCTAATGCCCTTAAGGCTTATAATGTGTCCGTCATGGATGTCATGAATGCCGTTAAGAACAGCAATCTAGATATCGGTGCCGAGACAATTGAGCTGAATAACGTAGAGTATATTATCCGGGGCCTTGGTTATGTCAGGAGTCTGAATGACCTTGAATTATCGGTTGTTGCGGTCCGGAACAATGTTCCGGTACGGATTAAAGACGTGGCACATGTCTCTTTTGGTCCTGCCCCCCGCCGCGGAGGCCTTGATAAATCAGGCTCGGAAGCCGTGGGAGCCGTTGTGGTTGCCAGGTATGGCTCAAACCCGATGGAGGTTATAAGTAATGTCAAAGACAAGATAAAGGAGATTGAAGCCGGATTGCCGCAGAAAACCCTGCCGGACGGATCCGTTTCAAAGGTGACTGTAGTGCCATTTTATGACAGGACAGGACTCATTAAGGAAACAATCGGAACACTACAGTCTGCCCTCTCTCATGAAATTCTCATAAGCATAATTGTGATAATTGTGCTTGTGATAAATCTCAGGGCTTCACTCATTGTCGCCGGATTATTGCCGTTAGGCGTATTAATAACTTTTATTCTTATGCGCTTTTTCGGCATTGATGCCAATATTGTGGCTCTGTCAGGTATTGCCATAGCCATAGGAGTAATGGTGGATATCGGAATTGTTGACGTGGAGAATATTCTCAGGCATCTCGAAATGCCTGAAAATAAGGGAATACGCGGCAAAAAACTGATGCAGGTGATTTACGATGCAACAACCGAGGTCAGGGCTGCCGTTGTGACATCAATTGCAACAACAATTGTAAGTTTCCTTCCCGTCTTTGCAATGCAGGCCCAGGAAGGGAAAATGTTCCATCCGCTGGCCTGGACAAAAACCTTTGCCCTTCTTGCGGCATTCATTCTTGGAATAGTAGTGCTGCCAACGCTCGTTCATATTTTCTTCAATATCCGCTTTGATGCTAAGAAAATTAAGAAAATATGGAACGGTGCACTGATAGTTGCCGGGATTGTTTTCGCGATTATCTGGCACACATGGCCGGCTCTGGCCTTGACTGCCCTGGGAATAAATAATCTCCTTGATTACAGGTGGTCTGAAAAACGCAGGGAGTTTGCAAACTATATCAATATTGCCATCACCGTACTGGTTGCAACATGGTATCTGTCCGTTGAGTGGCTGCCGCTCGGAGCGCATAACAGCCGGGTTATCAACTTTTTATTCGTTGCCGCTATTGTAACGGCAATTCTGGTTGTCCTGATGTCACTTGTCCATTATTATGAAAAGATACTCCGATGGGCATTACGCAATAAATGGAAGTTCCTGATGATTCCGGCTTTTACCCTGTTTTTTGGTCTTCTTATATGGCAGGGTGTGGACAGGATATTTGGGTTTATTGCTTCAGGGGCTGAAAAAGCAGGATGGAGAACTTTCCGGCAGACTACAGCGTGGCAGAGTGTGGTAAGGACATTCCCGGGTATCGGGAAGGAATTCATGCCAACACTTGATGAGGGATCATATCTTCTGATGCCGACAAGCATGCCCCACACCGGTATTGAGATGAATCTCAGGTATATAGAGACTCTTGATAAAAGGTTGTCAGCCATACCTGAAGTAGAGGTTGCAGTTGGAAAATGGGGACGGGTAAATTCCGCTCTTGACCCTGCACCGGTACAGATGTTCGAAAATACAATCAACTACCGTTCTGAATACATTCTTGATGAGAACGGTCATCGCAAACAGTTCAGGGTTGACCGTGACGGCAGCTATCTCCTTAGTGACGGAACAACTTACAACCCTAAAACAGAGGCTTACAGGGTTATTCCTGCCGATAGCCTTATTCCGGATAAAAAAGGAGACTATTTCAGACAGTGGCGGCCGGAGATCAGAAAACCCATTGATATATGGAATGAGATCGTCAAGGTGACTGATATCCCTGGTCTGACCTCTGCTCCCAAACTGCAACCCATTGAGACCCGGCTTGTCATGCTTTCAACAGGTATGCGCGCACCGATGGGACTAAAGGTGTACGGTCCTGACCTCAATACGATTGAAGAAGCCGGGATGATGCTGGAGAAGGCCCTGAAGGATGTGCCTTCAGTAAAAGCCTCCGCAGTGTTTTATGACCGCGCCGTCGGCGCTCCATATCTTGAGATAAGGCTTAACCGCGAAGCAATGGCCCGCTATGGGATGACGGTGAACGAGGTTCAGGAAATTTTACAGGTTGCTGTCGGAGGAATGACACTTTCGACCTCGGTGGAAGGCCGCGAACGATTCCCGTTAAGAGTAAGATACGCCCGTGAACTGCGTGATAACCCAGAGGACCTGAAACGGATCCTCGTTCCCTCAATGAATGGCGCCCAGATCCCTTTGGGAGAAATAGCAGACATCGAATACACCCGTGGAGCCCAGATGATCAGAAGCGAAAACACCTTCCTTGTCGGCTACGTCATATTTGATAAACTGGAAGGAAAAGCCGAGGTCGATGTGGTGGAGGAAGCCACTGAGATAATAAAGGGTAAGATTGACTCCGGAGAGATAATACTTCCAGCCGGCGTGACATATAAATTTGCCGGTAATTATGAGAATCAGATACGGGCAACAAAGAGACTGGCCATTGTCATTCCCTTAAGCCTGGTAATAATCTTTCTGTTGTTATTCTTCCAGTTCCGGACAGTTACTGCTTCCTTCATTCATTTCTCGGGTGTTTTTGTGGCTTTTTCCGGCGGATTCCTGATGCTGTGGCTCTACGGGCAGGACTGGTTCATGAACTTCCCCGTTGCTGGATTAAACCTTCGGGATATGTTTCAGATGCACACAATTAACCTGAGCGTGGCGGTATGGGTCGGTTTTATTGCTCTTTTCGGCATTGCTACAAACGACGGGGTGATTATGGGTACATATATTCACCAGGTGTTTGAAGATAAAAAACCTCGCACCATCAATGATGTCCGTGAGGCTGTGGTCATGGCCGGGAAAAAGCGTGTTCGCCCCGCAATGATGACCACTGCCGTCGCTGTAATTGCACTGCTGCCTGTTCTTTCATCCACCGGTAAGGGTGCGGATATTATGGTTCCGATGGCAATCCCCATGTTCGGAGGAATGATAATACAGGTAATGACAATCTTCGTTGTTCCCCTGTTTCAGGCCATGTGGAGGGAGAATTCAGTAAGTCATGACAATGGCGCTGTTCCGATAATTAATAACGAATCCGAAAATGAAAATATCAGCATATAGAAAAGTACTGCTGTCAGTTATTGTGTCGGGCAGCTGGCTGGTAAGCCAGGGCCAGCAATATCCTGATTCGCTTCTTCAGTATCTGGAAATAGCTGCTAAAAATAATCCTGCGGTACTGCAGAAATTCACTGAGTACCAGATAGCCCTTCAAAAGGTCCCGCAGGTCGGTAGCCTGTCAGATCCTGAATTAAGCCTTGGGGTGTTTCTGAAGCCGATGGAGGTTGTAAATGGGAATCAGGTGGCTGACATCAGGCTGATGCAGATGTTTCCGTGGTTTGGTGTTCTCAGGAATGCCAGAGATGAAATGAGCCTGATGGCAAATGCAAAATTTGAGCTTTTCCGAGACGCAAAACTTCAGGTCTTCTATGATGTTCAGAAAACATGGTACCAATTATATAAGATCAGGAAGGATATCAGTATTTCAGAAAAAAATATTGAAATTCTGCATACTATTGAACGTCTTGCACTTGTAAGATTCAAGGCTGCTCCATCCGGGGGTGCCGGCACAACATCCTCCGGTGCCGGGATGTCATCGGGGACTTCCCCCGCCGCCAGTCAGAGCAACCAGTCAGGCATGCAGTCCATGGGAGGCAGTCAGGATAACTCCGGTGCGGTTAATACAGGTCAGCCCGTATTACCCATGCAGTCCGCCCCGATGGGTTCCTCCACCGGTGGCTCAGGACTTGCTGACCTGTACAGGATCAGGATGGAAGCCGGTGAACTTGAGAACAGTATTGCATTACTGAAAAATCAGGAACAAAGCGTGGCTGCCCTGTTCAACGGATATCTTAACAGGCCGCCGGATACCCCTGTTTTTACGGACGAGATCCTCGCTGCCGATTCGCTGGGCTTGTCACTGATTGCTGTGTCAGACAGCATGCTGTCAAAAAACCCGATGCTCAGCATGATAGAATTTGAAAAACAGTCTGTCGATGCACGTAAAAAAATGGTTACCGCTATGGGTTATCCCATGGTCGGTCTGGGCCTGAATTATTCAATCATAAACAAAAACGTGATGTCAGAATCTGACATGAACGGAACGGACATGATTATGCCAATGGTTTCTGTTACACTGCCGGTCTACCGGAAAAAATACAATGCAATGAAAAATGAGGCGGAGCTGCTGAAGACAGCCGCATCGCAGAATTACGAGGCATCAGTCAATGCGTTGCAGACCGAATACTATAATGCGGTTCAGCTGTTCCATGATGCCGGGCGCCGGATGGAACTGTATAAAAACCAGTTCCAATTGGCTTCACAGTCTTTTGATCTCATGTTGAAAAGCTTCTCGGTATCCTCATCAGGACTCACAGACGTTCTGCGCGTTCGTCAGCAGATGCTGGACTATGAATTCAGGCAGGTCGAAGCTGTTGCTGACTACAATACAGCCATTGCGTGGCTGAACCGGTTAATGGCAAATTCACAAATACAATAAGTTGGATCTACAATGAAAAAGCTTAATCAGTTAAAGATATTTTCAAATAAATATTTGAAATACAGTCTATTACTGGTACTTGGTATCTTTTTAGGCTGGCTGTTCTTCCATCCTTCACGAAATATTGAAGAGAAACACAATCACTCAACGGAGGTCACTCAAAGAACAATATGGACCTGCGCAATGCACCCCCAGATACGCCTGGATGAACCGGGTAAATGCCCTATTTGCGGAATGGATCTGATACCTTTGGTGCAGAACAGTACTGCCTCCATCGATCCCGATGCCATTCATCTGACCGCTGAAGCAGCGCAATTGGCGAATGTGCTCACCACTGTGGTTTCGAAAGAAAAGCCGGTAAAGGAAATCAGGCTTTACGGGAAGGTGCAGGCCGATGAAAGGTTGTTGCAGAGTCAGGTTGCACATGTGCCGGGAAGGATAGAACAACTGACCGTAAACTTCACCGGTGAAACAGTAGTAAAAGGACAGGTTCTGGCCCGGGTTTATTCTCCCGCACTGGTCACAGCTCAGCAGGAGCTGCTGGAAGCAGCCAGAACAAAGGAGACACAACCGGCAATATACGAAGCAGCCAAAGAAAAACTTCGCCAATGGAAACTCACTGACACTCAAATTACAAATATTGAGGTATCGGGAGCTGTTCAGAATACGGTTGATATCACATCAAATTCCGGCGGTATAGTTACTTCCAGACGGGTTAATACCGGCGATTATGTTTCACAGGGCACTGTCTTATTTGATATTGCCGACCTCTCAAGAGTATGGGTCATGTTCGATGCTTATGAAAGTGACCTGCAGTTTCTGCGAAAAGGAGAAAAAATCTCGTTCACACTTCAGTCGCTGCCCGGTGAGAATTTTTCTGCCAGTATTGTTTTTGTTGACCCGGTAATTGATCCGGTTACCCGGGTGGCTAAAGTAAGGGTTGAGATTGGAAACCAGTCCGGCAGGTTCAAACCAGAGATGTTCGCAACAGGAATTGTCTCTTCAAATCTTGTTAAATACCGAGACAACCTGGTAATTCCAAAATCTGCAGTCTTATGGACCGGCAAGCGTTCCATAGTTTATGTTAAACAACCGCATACTGATGAACCGGTCTTTAAAATACGTGAAATTGGCCTGGGGCCAATGCTCGGAGAAAGTTATGTGGTCACTGACGGCCTTTCTGAAGGCGAAGAGATTGTTACAAGTGGCGCTTTCAGTGTTGATGCGGCCGCACAGCTTGAAGGAAAGCCAAGTATGATGAATCCGCAGGGAGGAGCGACTTCCTCAATGCCCGGTATGGTTATGCCGGGTGATACTCACAATGGCGACAGTCAAAGCATGCCGGGGATGGAGATGCCGGGTGATACTCACAATGGCGATAGTCAAAGCATGCCGGGGATGGAAATGCCGGGTGATGATGCTAAACCGGACGGTCCTCAAAAGGATGCAGTCTCTGTTAAAGCAATCGTGAGCTCTTATCTGCGGTTAAAAAATGCCCTGGTCAACGATAACTCCGCCGAGGCAGCTGAAGCCGGCAAAGATGTGGAAGCAGCATTTAAAAATTTCAATACGAACACTTTAACAGCAGATCAGAAGAAAGTGTTTGTTGATGTTGAAAACGATGCTGTTGAGCACGCAGAGCATATCGGCGAAAACAAAGGGAATATTGAACATCAGCGCGAACATTTTGAAATGCTGAGTAAGGATATCTATGACCTTGTAAAGACCTTTGACAGTGGTCAGGTACTGTACAGGGATTTTTGTCCGATGTATAATAAAAACAAAGGTGCTTACTGGTTGAGTGAAAACAAGGAAATCCAAAATCCGTATTTTGGCAAAGAAATGTTAACTTGTGGTACAATTAAAGAAGAATTGAAATAACCATGAAACTTGCCAAAAAGATATTGATAGTCATAGTGATAGCCTTTATAGCTATACAGTTTTTCCGTCCTGACCGGAACATCAGCAGTCAGGTATCTTCTTCAGAAATAACGGGTGTGGTCAGCGTACCTGATTCTGTTAAGGCCATTCTGCAAAATGCATGCTATGACTGTCACAGCAATAACACCAGGTATCCCTGGTATGCAAATATTCAACCTGCCGCCTGGTGGATGGCAGGGCACATATCGGAGGCTAAGGGTGATCTGAATTTCAGTGAGTTCGGCGGGTATGCCCAAAGGAAGCAGATAAGCAAACTGGAGGGAGTTGCCGCCGTTATCGAAGAAGACATCATGCCTCTGCGGTCTTATAAAATGATGCATAAAGGTGCGCGGCTCAGTGCAAACGAAAAGAACCTGCTGATTGATTGGGCCAGGCAATCGACAGACAGCATTTCCGCAAAATAATTTCACTCCTCAGGAAAGCATAGACGTTTCACCCAGCGTCTCAAAAAAAATATCACCCGGACCTGTAAAGGGAGAGGGTGAAATTAATTTGTAGCGCGTAGCAGAATCGAACTGCTATTGTCGGTGTGAGAAACCGAACTCCTATCCGTTAGAGGAACGCGCCATTTTGAGGTGACAAAGATAAATGTTTTTTGTAATTTCAAATCCTGAAACCACCCTCATATGAAAACATCCCGCTTTCCCCTGATCTTTGCATCAATCCTGATATTTGTCGGTAGCATCAGCTGTAAAAATGAAACCCCGGCGACCGCATCACTTCCAAGAAGCACCCCCGAAGCCGAAGGAGTCTCATCCGAAGCAATAATAACCTTTCTGGACTCCGCCGCCACAAGCAGGCAGGAATTTCACAGCTTCATGTTCCTTCGTCACGGTAAGGTAATAGCCGAAGGATGGTGGGATCCTTACAAGCCCGAACTGAGACATACTCTCTACTCGACAAGTAAAAGCTTCACCTCAACAGCCGTAGGTTTTGCAGTAAGCGAGAAGCTTCTTACCGTCAACGATAAGGTCATATCCTTCTTCCCGGATCAGCTGCCTGATTCAGTTTCACCTTTCCTGGCTGACATGACTATCCGGGATCTGCTTACCATGTCGGCAGGCCAGTCGCCTGAACCGACAGGAGCCATAAGATCAGACGGTCCCGACTGGGTGAAGTCTTTTCTTGCCTTTCCGGTAACAAATGATCCCGGCTCAACATTTCTGTACAACTCCATGGCCACGTTCATGCTGTCAGCGATAGTCCAGAAGGTGACCGGAGAGATGTTGATCGATTACCTGCGACCGCGTCTGTTCAACCCGTTAGGCATTGAGGGCATGGACTGGGAAATCAGTCCTGATGGCATCAACACGGGAGGATGGGGTTTGCTCCTTAAAACGGAAGACATGGCTAAATTCGGACAGCTCTACCTGCAGAAAGGCATGTGGAATGGCAAGCAGGTTATTCCGGCAAGCTGGGTGGAAGAAGCAACGACATTCAAGATAGACCAGGCCCCAGACGCCCTTCAGTCAAAAAAAGACTCCAGCGACTGGATGCAGGGTTACTGTTACCAGTTCTGGCGCAGCCGCAACAATGCATTCAGGGCTGACGGCGCCTTCGGACAGTTCATAATCGTTATGCCGGATCAGGATGCCGTTATTGCAATCACTTCGGAATCGCCTGATATGCAAGACGAGATTAACATGGTCTGGAAATACCTCCTACCGGCCATGAAGGATGAACCGCTCTCTGAGAACAAGTCAGGTGCAGAAACACTGAAGCAAAGACTTTCCTCGCTGGCACTGCCTCTGACAGCCAAAGAACCAGAATCACCCATGGCTTCAAAGCTGTCATCAAAAACATTCACACTTGAAAAGAATGACCTGAGATTTGATTTCTTGTCATTGAAGTTTTCAGGAGACACATGCCATTTGTCGATGATTGCTGATAACACCGATTACAGCATTCCGTTCGGAAACGGTAAATGGACGGTTGCTGAAACAGTCCTGGCCGGACCCAACATCTTAAGCAGGCCCGGAGCCTTATCCATGAACAAGACGGCAGGGTCTTTTACCTGGAAAGATGATAATACTCTTGAACTGTTGTTGAGATACATTGAAAGTCCGCACTCCATAAAAATGACCTGCGTATTTGACAAAGAGAACGTAGAAATAAATATTCATCTCAGCATACCTCCCGGAACTGATCTTCCGCCGATAAAGGGGAAAATGGTTGAATAGTCGAAAGTTAAAAGTCCGTGTTTATACCTGATAGTTCTCTAATTACAACAGACGCACACGCAATTCCGAAAGCAGCGGGCATGTAGGATATTGTCCCTACCCTGGAGGCCTTGTTACGCTCATCAGATTCGCGGATTATTTTGTCCTTGTCAATGACCTCGGGACTGTAAACGGCCGGAAAACCGTCACGCACACCCAGCTTGTGAAGTTTCTTCCGCAGTATGCGTGCAAGATTGCAGAAATTTGTTTCTGAGATATCGGCAACCCTGATAGTGCAGGGGTCAAACTTGCCACCTGCGCCCATTGAACTTACTATTTTCAGCTTGAGGTTTAAAGAGTGGTAAATCAGAAAAACCTTTGGAGAAAGGGTATCAATGGCGTCAATGACATAATCGTATTTCTCCTCCTCAAGGATATCATTCATCCGCTGATCGCGGATGAACTCGGTGATGACTTTCAGCTGCAGGTCAGGATTGATATCCATCAGCCGCTCTCCCATCACCTCTGCTTTCTTTTTACCGACGGTAGATGTCAGTGCAGGCAGCTGCCTGTTTATGTTGGCGGATGTGATGACATCACCGTCAATGATGGTCATCCTTCCTATACCCGCCCTGCAAATCATCTCGGCAGCCCACGAACCCACACCGCCAAGACCGGCAACCAGCACGTGAGACTCTTTCAGCTTCTTTAAAGCCTCCTCACCCAGGACCATTTCGGTGCGTGACAGCCACTCTTCCCTCATATCACTATCTAATAATGAAACACGAATTAAAGTTGTCCTTCAGCCTGTCAATCAGTTCATTCAGTTTTACTCCGCTTATGCCTGCAAAGTGACTGTATACAGAACTTATTGATCTGCCTGAGTCGTCGGTTTCCAGAAGGATGTTCTGCAAGCCTGCAGCCTCAACAACCTCCGGTGAAATGCCTTCGACACCAAGAGAGATCATAAAGCCTTCAGATACGAGGTCCGACGCCAGCTGCGCCTTTCCCCTGAACCCGTGAATAATCCATTTCACCGAAGGATTGACCTCTTTCTTCGCCTTCCTGAGAATATCCCATGACCTAACTGCATGGATGACCACAGGCTTGTTAAACTCTTCTGCAAGCCGTGCCTGGCAAATAAATACATCATACTGAATATTTTCGGGCGGACCCTTCAGTCTGTCAAAGCCGGCCTCGCCGACAGCAATAACATTGGGATGCACAAGACAATTTTTCAGCGCCGCCAACAGCTTAGCAGCGTTTTCCTCTGAAAGATACCACGGATGAATCCCTGCTGAGAAATATATTCCGGGAGTCACGGATACAGGTACCTCTTCGCCCGCAAAGAGATTTTTTATAGTAAGAGTATGCTCTTCTCCCTCTGCCCGGTGTGAATGAAAATCGATGAATTTTATATCCTCATCAAGCTTCATTTTCTGGTGCCAGCTTTCTGAGTCCGGTATCAAGCCTGCGGAGGGTCTCCTCCCTGCCTAACCATTCCGCAATATCAAAGAGACGCGGGCCGCGGCAAGCTCCCACTAGAAGTAACCTGAACATATTAAACACATTCCCGGTATTATACCCGTTCGCAGTTACCCATTCCCTGACATCCTTTTCCATCTCCTCCGGAGTAAAAACCTGCAGCGAAACAACCAGCCCGCGAAGAGATCTTATCATCTCAGCGGACCTGTCATCCCACCTTTTTTTCAGTTCCTTCTCATCGTAGGAATCAGGTGCAACAAAGAAAAAATCAGCTTCCTTCCAGAGGTCAGTTACAAATGTTGCCCTCTCCCTGACCATCGAAACAAGCTTCACCAGGCTCTCATGTGAAGGACTGAACCCCTTCTCCCGGACAACCGGGGCAAATAAACCTGCTATTTCTTCATCGCTCTTTCGCTGCATATACTGGTGATTGAACCACTTTGCCTTCTCGGGATCGAAGCGCGAGCCTGACTTCCCTACCCTGTCGATTGAGAAGGCATGTATCAGTTCTTCCATGGAGAACAGCTCCTGTTCCGTGCCCGGGTTCCATCCCAGCAACGCAAGCATATTAACGAAGGCATCGGGGAAATAGCCTTCCTCGCGGTAGCCGGTGGCAGTCTCGCCGTAGGGCCAATAGAGCGGAAAGACCGGGAAACCCATCTTGTCTCCGTCGCGTTTGCTGAGCTTGCCCTTGCCTGTAGGCTTGAGCAGCAGCGGCAGGTGGGCAAACAGGGGGGCTGTCCAGCCGAATGAACGGTATAAAAGCACATGAAGAGGCAGGGAAGGAAGCCACTCTTCTCCCCTGATAACATGTGATATCTCCATCAGATGATCATCTACAATGTTTGCCAGGTGATAGGTAGGCATGCCGTCGGACTTGTAGAGCACTTTATCATCAAGTGTCGATGTGTTGACAACGATCTCTCCCCTTATAATATCTGTAAAGTGAATGTCTTCATTCTCAGGCATCCTGTATCTGACTACATAGTGGTCGCCCGCGGCGATCCTGTTCCGGACCTCATCAGCGTTAAGGGTGAGCGAGTTGCTCATGTTCATGCGTGTGAGGCAGCCATAATTGAATGTCTCTCCGCGTGCCTCATATTCCTGCCTCAGCTTCTCAAGCTCCTCCGGTGCGTCAAAAGCATAATAGGCATCGCCCGTACCAAGCAGTTGTTCGGCATACTGGTGGTAGATCTCTTTTCTTTCACTCTGGCGGTAAGGTGCATGAGGGCCACCTTCCCTGATTCCCTCGTCAATCTTTATTCCAGCCCATGCGAGAGCTTCCATGATATATTCTTCTGCACCCTCTACATAGCGCGCCTGATCGGTGTCTTCAATCCTGAGGATAAATATCCCGTCAAAATGCTTCGCAAATAGATAATTATAGAGAGCCGTGCGCACTCCGCCTATATGCAGGGGTCCGGTGGGACTGGGAGCAAAACGCACACGTATTTTATTGTTTGTCATTTCTGTAACCGTTAAAGAAACATTCAAAATAATACAGCACGACGCTCAAATTGAGCGCCGCTAAGGGCAAAGATAAATATAATGACGCAGAGACGGGCAGATTGACTGTCTCCACATAGTAAAAAATCATGCTTTGCAACCTGTATTTATATTAAATTTACCACATAACATTTTAATCATCAACCATTATGAATAAGATGAAGGCTCTCGTCAAGGCTAAGGCAGCCAAGGGATTATGGATGCAGGAGGTACCTGTTCCGGAACCGGGATACAATGATGTCATCATAAAGGTAAAGAAGTCGGCCATCTGTGGAACCGACCTGCATATCTACGAATGGAATGAGTGGGCTCAGAAAACAATCAAGGTGCCGATGACCATCGGTCATGAGTATATGGGTTATGTGGATAAGACGGGACCGGGGGTGACCAACGTTAAGGTCGGTGACAGGGTGACGGGCGAGGGGCATCTCTTCTGCGGCGTGTGCCGAAATTGCCGGAGAGGCAGGGAACATGTGTGCGAAAACGTTGTAGGCATTGGCGTAAACATAGACGGCTCGTTTGCCGAGTATGTCCGTGTGCCGGCAAGGAATGTCGTGCTGCTTGACCACCGCATCCCAGACGAATGGGCAGCCATAATGGATCCGTTTGGCAATGCCACACATACTGCACTGGCCTTTCCCCTTCTGGGAGAGGATGTACTGATCACAGGATCAGGACTGATAGGAAGCATGGCGGTTGCCATTGCAAGGTTTGCCGGCGCACGCAATGTGGTGGCCAGCGACCTGAGCGACTACCGGCTCGAACTGGCAAAAAAGATGGGGGCTACCATGGTGATCAACCCTAAGAAAGGACAAAAAATACATGATGTGCTCGAGCCTCTTCACATGAAAGGCTTCGATGTGGGACTGGAAATGTCAGGTTCACCTGCTGCCTTCCGGGAGATGATAGCAAACATGTACAACGGTTCAAATATAGCCCTGCTGGGCATCCTTCCTTCAAACTTCGAGGTTCCGTGGAGTGATATAATATTCAAGGCGCTGACACTGAAAGGCATATATGGCCGGGAGATGTGGGAGACATGGTACAAGATGCAGATGATGATCATCGGCGGCATCAACCTTGAACCGATCATCACCCACCGTTTCCATATCGATGAGTTCCAGAAGGGTTTTGATGTGATGGAAGAGGGAAATTGCGGAAAGGTCATCCTCAGTTGGGAATGAGCCAGAGCTAGGAGGCCTAAAGTGCCTTAGGAGAGATAAAAAACCTTGGAAATTACTGCTGTTTTCTAAATTAGTTTTATCTTGATGTCACTGAGAATTAATTCCTGACATCCATGGCAGAGCATCCTTCCTATAACGAGCTGACCAGAGATTTCGACTGGAGCATAGCTGAGAAAGATCTGGAGTACCACCATGGTGATAATATTAATATCGGATGGTACTGTTCCGACAGGATCTGCAAAAAAGGGAACGCGGGAAAGACAGCCCTGTTTTATGAGGGTTTCGGGGGAATTGAAAAGAAATATACGTTCAATGATATCAGGCTCGCCGGAAATACCATAGGTACTTTTTTGCGTCAGCTTGGCATCACAGACGGTGACCGGGTGTGTCTTTTCATGGACAGGATACCTGAACTGTACCTCTCATTTCTCGGTATCCTTAAGATCGGGGCCATTGTTCAGCCTCTTTTCTCCGCTTTCGGTGAAGATTCTCTGTTTGTAAGACTGGAAAATGCCGGAACAAGAGCCGTCATTACCCAGAAGAAACACCTGTCCAAAGTCAGGAAGATCCGCTCAAAACTTCCCGGTCTTGAATTTGTGATTATCGTTGACGCCGTTAAACCCGGCGAACTTAGAAAGGGGGAAGTACTCTTCAGCCTTGATGGATCAGAGCCCGTTGAGCAATTCGATATCTTTCCTTCCACTGCCGAGTCTCCTTCCGTACTGCATTATACATCAGGTACAACCGGACAGCCAAAGGGAGTAAAGCATGTTCATTATTCGATTGTTTCACAGTACCTTACAACCAAGTGGGTCCTGGATTTGCATGATGAGGATATTTACTGGTGTACCGCTGACCCCGGATGGGTCACCGGAACATCATACGGAATAATCGGACCATGGAGTCTTGGGGCGACACAGTGCATTCTTGATTCGGGGTTCTCGGCGCAAGCCTGGTACGGTTTCATTGAGAAGCACAGGATTACGGTGTGGTACTCTGCTCCAACAGCTATTAGGTCGCTGATGAAAGCCGGAGAGGAAGTTGTGAAAAATTTTGACCTCACCTCACTGCGTCACCTGGCAAGCGTTGGCGAGCCGTTGAATTCTGAGGCAGTGATATGGTCCCAAAGAGTATTCGGCAAACAATTCCACGATACGTTCTGGCAGACTGAAACGGGCTCGATCATGATCACCAACTTCCCGGGCATGAAAATCAAGCCGGGGTCAATGGGAAAACCTTTCCCGGGCATCACCGCCGCAGTGCTTGACCCTGTGACATTTGTTCCGCTGGACGAGCCCGGCAAGGCAGGCCTGATCGCCTTCAGGCCAGGGTGGCCCGCAATGATGAGGACCTACTGGAGAAATGAAGAAAAGTTCCGGGAGAAATTTGTGAACGGGTGGTATCTCTCCGGCGACAGGTCGACTATTGACAATGAAGGATATTTCTGGTTCATCGGCCGTGATGATGATGTAATCAACACAGCCGGTCACCTTGTGAGCCCGTTTGAAGTCGAATCAGCTCTGCTTGGAACACCCGGCCGTCGGCGAGTCAGCCGTCACCTCAAAACCTGATGAGATAAATATGGAAGTCGTCAAGGCATTCATAGCCCTTAAACCGGGATTTGCCCCCGGACCGGACCTTGAGCTTGATATCATGAACTTCATCAGAAAAAGACTGTCACCAATGGCCATGCCCCAGGCTGTTGAATTTGTCGAAAACCTGCCCAAAACGCGCAGTGGCAAGATTATGAGAAGGGTTCTTCATGCCAAAGAATGGGGCGAGGAAATCGGTGACATATCAACGCTTGAAAATGATTGATCCATTTGACTATTTTTGTTTCTTAACTAAATAAATATCAGATATGGAAGAAAATGCCCTGAATGAGATGAAGGAGATGATCCGTAAGTATGTAGTAAAGGAATATGTTGATGATGAAGATGTCGAGATTACGTATGAAACCCCGCTGATTTCAAGCGGATATGTCGACTCATTCTCAATGGTCTCACTTCTCGTTTTTCTTGAGAATAAATTTAAAATCAAGATCCCGCCAAGCAAAGCAACACCAGAAGCCTTTGACAGTGTGAACAACATAGTGGCGCTGGTAAATCAATATCTGAACAAATAAAATCCGAATATCATGAGCTACACCGAAAAAACCAGGGGTCTCTACCAGGCACAGCTTGCAGAGATAAAAAGCGCCGGCATTTTCAAGGAGGAGCGGTTCATCCACAGTGCACAGTCTGCCGATATTGAGGTCGAGTTCCCGGCAGGTTCGGACCTCAAAAAGGTCATTAACATGTGCTCGAACAACTACCTTGGCCTCTCCAGTCACCCGGAGGTGATCAAAGCAGCTCATGACGGACTCGGGAACCGGGGTTACGGCATGTCCTCAGTGCGTTTTATATGCGGAACACAGGATATTCACCGGGAGCTGGAGAACAGGGTGACCAAATTTCTCGGTACCGAAGACACAATCCTTTTCCCCTCTTGCATGGATGCCAATGCCGGTGTTTTCGAAGCTATACTTACCAGTGAAGACATAATGATATCCGACAGGCTGGTTCATGCTTCAATAATAGATGGCATGAGGCTTTGCAGCGCACAGCACGACACCTTCAAGCACTCCAGCATGGAGCACCTCGAAGAGAAGCTCATGCTGCATGCAGACAAACGACTGAAGCTGGTTATCACTGACGGAGTTTTTTCAATGGATGGCGATACCGCCAGACTCGATGAAATGGTGAATCTGTGCGAGAAATACGGAGCGATGCTGCTTGTGGATGATTCCCATGCTACCGGGTTCATCGGTAAGACAGGGCGAGGAACACATGAGTTCTGCAATGTCTTCGGTAAGATTGATATCATAACCACGACCTTCGGTAAAGCTCTCGGAGGAGCCTCAGGAGGATGTGTCTCCGGAAGGAAGGAAATTGTTGATATGTGCCGGCAGAAGGCACGCCCCTACCTCTTTTCAAATACAATTGCACCGGTAATAGTATCAGGCGTGCTGAAAGTATTTGATATTCTCTCGTCAAGCACAGAAAGACGCGATAAGCTTGAGAAAAACGCAGCCTACTGGCGGAAGGGACTTACCGAGGCAGGGTTTATCCTGAAAGACGGTAACACACCAATTGTTCCGGTAATGCTTTTCAATGCAAAACTGTCACAGGATTTTTCAAAAGATTTGTATAATGAGGGCATCTATGCAATAGGTTTCTTCTTCCCCGTTGTTCCGAACGGTCAGGCGAGGATAAGAACCCAGATATCTGCCGGGCACGATATCAGCCACCTAGACAAGGCCCTGTCTGCATTCATCAAAGTAGGCATGAAACATGGCATACTCGGGCTCACCAAAGATCAGATAATAGAAAAATACGGGCAGTAACAACCTCGCTGCCGGATAGACAATCCTGTTAATTATTAAGCCGGGATGGATGATTATCATCATTGGATAATCGCTGTAAAATACCATCTTTGCATCCGTTTTTGTGAATAATAGAACCAGATGTATAATAATTATCAGGATTATCTCGGTATCCAGCTCAGGGAAATAAAAGAGGCCGGGCTTTATAAGAATGAACGTGTAATTGTGTCGCCGCAGGGTGCGGAGATCACGCTTGACTCCGGTCAGACTGTGCTTAATTTCTGTGCGAACAATTACCTTGGGCTGTCTGCCAGCAAAAGGCTGGTCGAAGCTGCAAAACATGCTCTTGACACCCACGGTTACGGCATGTCGTCAGTAAGATTCATCTGCGGTACAGGAGATCTTCATAAGGCCCTGGAAAAGAAAATAGCTGAGTTTTTCGGAACTGAAGACACCATTCTTTACGCGGCATGCTTTGATGCTAACGGCGGTGTTTTCGAGCCGTTGCTTACAAGCGAAGATGCAATAATCTCAGACTCCCTGAATCATGCCTCCATCATTGACGGGGTACGTTTGTGCAAGGCACAGCGCTACCGTTATGAAAACGCCGACATGGAAGACCTTGAAACACAACTGCAGCTTGCACAGGAACAGCGCTTCCGGCTGATAGTCACTGACGGGGTGTTCTCAATGGACGGCAATGTGGCGCCGCTTGACAGGATCTATCAATTGGCAGGTAAGTACAACGCCATGGTCATGGTTGATGAATCTCATTCAGCCGGCGTGGTAGGAAAAACAGGTCGCGGTGTTACAGAGCTTCATAATCTCAAGGGGAAAATCGAGATAATCACCGGCACCCTGGGCAAAGCCTTCGGTGGCGCCATTGGAGGCTTCACCACCGGCCGGAAAGAGATCATCGAAATGCTGCGCCAGCGCTCAAGACCCTACCTCTTCTCCAACTCCATACCTCCGATGGTTGCTGCCGCAGGGATAGAGATGCTGGAGATGATGACCCGGTCCAACGACCTGCAGGACAAGCTGCATCTCAATACTGAATACTTCGTTGATAAGATGCTGAAGGCAGGGTTTGACATTAAACCTACACAGTCGGCAATCTGTGCCGTGATGCTCTATGATGCGAAGCTCTCACAGTCGGTGGCAGCCAGGCTTCTTGATGAAGGCATTTATGTGACAGGTTTTTATTACCCGGTCGTACCCAAAGGTCAGGCACGCATCAGGGTGCAGCTTTCAGCCGCTCATGAAAGAGAACATCTTGACAAGGCAGTTGCAGCCTTTACGAAAGTCGGGCGGGAGCTGGGTGTTCTGAAGTAAAATCATCCCGGTATATTACCGGTCTTCGGGAAGCAGGAGACCGGCAAACCATACTTAAAAAGCAGCCATGTATTATGTTTATCTTGCTTTTTTAATCTAACTTGTTGCTGCAAAAACAATAAAACCGGATTATGAAAACTCTATTTTCACAAAAAATCTTCTTACTTATAGTAGCTGGATTCATTCTGCTATCTATTTCAGGTTGTGCTCAGTATGAGGCCGTTGGCCAATGTCTTACCGGCCATACCTATGGCTTCCTGGGTGGCTTATGGCATGGCTTTATTGCGCCGTTTGATCTTATAGGCATGCTTTTCAGTGATAAGATCACAATGTATGCACAGAATAACAACGGAGGCTTTTATGCGCTGGGGTTCATTCTTGGCAGTGGCGGATGGGGTTTCCTCGGAGGCAGGGGAATCCGGAAAGCCAGAAAATAATTCCGGTATTATTTACTGTTACTCTTGCGAAGTCGTAATGTATTTATTTTAAACATTATAGCAGAGGAAATGTATCCGATTATTTTCATTTTAAAAATGACGAATTAAAGAAAAATTGATAATTAATTTGGTTTGTAATAAAATTGTGTACTTTTGACACCTTAATTATTAACGAAAAAGTGATGAAATCTTTATTATATATTATTACCCTCATTATCATTGCCACAGGCAGTTGATCCGGGAATAATATGTAACACTATAAGTATACAGAAGCTTTCCGGAAACCCGGGAAGCTTTTTTTTATGTGTTTTTGAACTTATGAAGAATCAACTCAGGAGTGCAGTAACGATCACCGGAAGGAACATGGCCGGTGCAAGAAGTCTCTGGCGGGCCAACGGCATGAAAGAGGAACAGTTCGGAAAACCGGTCATTGCCATTGTCAACTCATTTTCCCAGTTCGTTCCGGGACATGTCCATCTTCACAACATCGGGCAGATCATTAAGGAAGAAATCGGGAAGCATGGCCTCTTCGCAGCGGAATTCAATACCATCGCAATTGATGACGGCATTGCCATGGGCCACGAAGGCATGCTCTATTCCCTGCCTTCCAGGGAACTCATAGCCGACAGCGTAGAATATGTGTGCAACGCACATCGGGCAGATGCAATGATCTGTATCAGTAATTGCGACAAGATCACCCCCGGCATGATGATGGCAGCCATGAGGCTAAACATACCCGCAGTATTTGTTTCGGGAGGTCCGATGGAGGCTGGGAATCATAACGGCAGGTCTCTGGACCTGATAGATGCAATGGTATCCGCGGCCGACGGCACAGTGAGTGAAGCAGACCTGAATGTTATTGAAATGGCTGCATGTCCTACCTGTGGATCATGCTCAGGCATGTTCACCGCGAATTCAATGAATTGCCTGAACGAAGCTCTGGGCCTGGCACTTCCGGGGAATGGAACAATAGTGGCCACGCACCAGAACCGGATGAGACTGTTTGAAAGAGCTGCGGGGCTGATTGTTGATCTGGCAAACAGATACTACTCAGAGGGTGATGACACAGTCCTTCCCCGGTCTATTGCAACCAGGGAAGCATTTAAAAACGCCATGTCGCTTGACATTGCAATGGGGGGATCAACAAACACTGTTCTTCACCTGCTTGCAATAGCACATGAAGCCGGTGTTGACTTTACAATGAAGGATATTGATGAACTTTCCCGGGAAGTCCCCAACATATGCAAAGTCTCCCCCAGTTCGCAGTATCATATCCAGGATGTAAACCGTGCCGGAGGTATTTTTGCCATTCTTGGCGAATTGGAACGGAGTAATCTTATAGACAGCTCTGTAAGAAGAATAGACTATCCAACCCTTCATGAAGCAATTTCTGACTGGGATATTTCGGGAGAAAATGCATTACCTCTCGCATTTGACTACTTCCGAAGCGCTCCGGGAATGAAACGAAGCCTTGAAATGGCTTCTCAAAACACTCTGTACGACAAACTTGATACTGACAGAGAAAACGGTTGTATACGAAATGTAAGCCACCCCTATAACAGGGACGGTGGCCTGGCTGTACTCTACGGAAACATTGCCAAAAGCGGATGTATAATTAAAACCGCCGGAGTCGACCCGTCTCTCTTCACTTTTTCCGGGCCTGCAATAATTTTCGAATCCCAGGAAGATGCCGTGGAAGGGATCCTGAATGATACTGTGCGCGCCGGGAGATGTGATCGTGATCAGGTACGAAGGTCCGAAAGGAGGACCCGGCATGCAGGAGATGCTTTATCCTACATCATATCTGAAATCAAAAGGTCTTGATAAGAAATGTGCGCTGATAACCGATGGCCGCTTTTCAGGAGGTACCTCCGGATTGTCTGTCGGCCATGTTTCTCCGGAAGCTGCGGCGGGAGGAGAAATTGCAATTCTCAGGACAGGGGATCAGATTGATATTGATATTAAAAACCGGAAGATAAATGTAAAACTTTCTGAGAATGAGCTTCTTAAAAGGCATCAGGAAGAAAAAGCAAAAGGAGAATTGTCCTACAAACCAAAAAACCGGCGGCGTGAAATCCCCTCTTCGCTTAAAGCTTATGCTGCAACAGTGAGTTCAGCTGACAAGGGAGCGGTTAGGATTATATGAATAATTAAGGCAGTAGGCAATAGGCAATAGGCAGTAGTGCAGAGATAAAAGAATGAGAATTAAGTCAGATTTAAGATGAAGAACAACAATAAACTAAAATATAAAAGAAGTGCCCGGTAAGGATCCTGAACAGATTTCCGGAGCTGAAGCGCTTCTCAAATGTCTTATTGAGGAAGGTGTGGACACTATATTCGGATACCCGGGAGGTGCCATCATGCCTGTCTATGACAAACTGCTTGATTATGAAGATAAGCTCCGGCATATACTTACCCGTCATGAACAGGGAGCTGCACATGCTGCTCAGGCTTATGCGATGGTGACCGGAAAACCCGGGGTCTGTTTTGCAACGTCCGGGCCCGGGGCAACGAACCTGGTCACGGGAATTGCAAATGCCTTCCTTGATTCGGTTCCCGTGGTCTTCATTACTGCCCAGGTTGTATCAAACCTGATAGGGACAGACGCATTTCAGGAGACTGACATTCTGGGTGTCTCCATGCCCGTCACGAAATGGAACTGCCAGATTAAGAAGCCGGAGGATATTCCCGACACAATTGCCAAGGCATTCTATATTGCAAAGTCAGGTCGTCCCGGACCGGTACTGGTTGATGTGGCCAAAGATGCCCAGATTGAAAAACTCAAATTCAGGTACAGTAAATGTGATTACCTGAGAAGCTATAACCCGAGGATACCATTGCATACCCGGGAGATAGAATCGGCGGCCATTATGATCAACCATGCTGAAAAACCGTTAATCCTTGCCGGGCATGGTGTTCTTCTGTCAGGTGCAGAGAATGAGCTTAAAGAACTGGCCGAGAAAACAGGAATTCCTGTTGCCCTTACCCTGCTGGGTCTATCGGCCTTTCCCTATGGTCACAGATTATATGCCGGGATGCTTGGCATGCACGGAAACATCGGCCCGAATGTTCTTACAAATCAGGCTGACCTTATAATCGCCGTGGGAATGCGTTTTGATGACCGCGTGACAGGGAACCTGAAAAAATATGCAAAGAACGCCAGGATAATACATATCGAGATCGACGAAGCAGAAATCAATAAAAATGTTCAGGTCGATCTTGAAATAAATAATGATGCCCGCGAAGTGCTACGCCACCTGATACCCCTGGTGAAGGAAAACTCATTTGCAAGATGGATTAGGGAATTCAGGATATGTGATAAGACAGAATATGAAAAAGTCATCAGGTCCGAGACAGAACCGGAATCCGGCCAGATCAGAATGGGTGAAGTAGTCCGGCTGGTGTCAGATCTGACGCACGGAGATGCAATAATTGTCACCGATGTGGGGCAAAATCAGATGTCTGCTGCCCGGTATTATAAATTTAAAAATCCAAACAGCCTGGTGACATCAGGTGGCATGGGAACAATGGGCTTCGGACTTCCGGCTTCAATAGGCGCCAAAATCGGAAGACCTGATAAACAGGTTGTGGTTTTCCTTGGTGACGGTGGTTTCCAGATGACGATCCAGGAGCTTGGAACCATTCTTCAGTATCAGATCCCCGTTAAGATAATTATCCTGAATAACAGCTTTCTGGGCATGGTAAGGCAGTGGCAGGATATGTTCTACAATAAACGATACGCCTCAACCGCCCTGGTCAATCCTGATTTTATCAAGATAGCCGAGGGGTTTAATATTACCTCAAAGAGAGTTTCTGAAAGAAAGGATCTTGAAAAAACACTGGCTGAGATGCTCGCAGCTGATGTGCCTTACCTGGTTGACATTACCATAGACAAGGAAGCAAATGTTCTGCCAATGGTTGAACCGGGCTCCTCTGTTTCTGATGTAAGACTGACAAATTAAAACAGCAAGAAAATGAAAAATGAATATACCCTGTCACTTTTTACCGAGAATCACATCGGGATACTGAACCAGGTAACAATAATCCTTACGAGACGACAGATAAATATCGAGAGCATAACAGCCTCTGAATCTGCCGTCCCCGGTGTACATCTGTGGACCCTGGTGGTAATCACAACTCCGGAGATGATAAGGAAAGTGGCCAGGCAAATGGAAAAGCTTGTTGACGTACTGAAGGTCTTTGTGCACACATCTGATGAGATAATTTATCAGGAAATCGCAATGTTTAAAGTTGCCACACGCGGGTTAATGTCCGGAAATATCATTGATCATATTGTCCGTGGACATCATGCCCGCATACTGGAGGTTACTCCGGAATATATGGTTGTCGAAAAAACCGGGCACAAAGCTGAAATAGCCGAGCTGCTTCGTCAGCTGGAGCCTTACGGAGTGCTTCAGTTTGTCAGGTCAGGACGTGTGGCAATCACAAAGCAGGTAAAGGAGCTGAATTCTTATCTGAAGGAGATGGATGAGGCAAAGCGTCCGGAACCGCAGGAAGTTGAGATAGACAATTAAGAATAAATAATAATCAAATAATCGGAAATCATGGCAAAAATCAATTTTGGAGGTGTTACTGAGAACGTGGTAACCAGGGATGAATTCCCGCTCTCGAAGGCCCGTGAAGTCTTAAAAGATGAAGTGATAGCTGTAATAGGATACGGCGTCCAGGGTCCGGGACAGTCGCTTAATCTGAAAGACAACGGGTTTAATGTAATTGTCGGCCAGAGGAAGAACTCTTCTTCCTGGGAAAAAGCGATCAGCGACGGATGGGAAGAAGAAAAGGATCTTTTCGAAATTGAAGAGGCATGCAAAAGAGGTACAATTATACAATACCTTCTTTCTGATGCCGGGCAGATTGCTTCATGGCCTGTGGTAAAGAAACACCTTACCAGGGGAAAAGCTCTCTATTTTTCACATGGCTTCGGCATCACATTCAATGACCAGACCGGTATTGTTCCGCCTGCTGATGTTGACGTGATCCTGATTGCTCCAAAGGGCTCCGGGACATCCCTGCGCCGTCTTTTCCTTGAAGGGAAAGGCCTCAATTCGAGTTATGCCGTTTACCAGGATGCCACGGGAAAAGCAAGGGAAAGAGTGTTTGCCCTGGGCATCGGAGTCGGTTCCGGCTATCTTTTTGAGACCGATTTCAGGAAAGAAGTGTACAGCGACCTGACAGGGGAAAGAGGCGTCCTGATGGGTGCCATAGCCGGAATTATGGAAGCGCAGTATACCCTGCTGAGAAAAATGGGGCATTCGCCGTCCGAGGCATTTAATGAAACCGTGGAGGAATTATCGCAGAGCCTCCTTCCTCTTGTTGCAGAAAACGGGATGGATTGGATGTATGCAAATTGCTCAACAACGGCCCAGAGAGGTGCTCTCGACTGGAAAAACAGGTTTCGCGATGCAGTTGCTCCTGTATTTGACAAACTGTATGAAAGCGTCGCCAGCGGCAATGAAGCCAGGATAACAATTGAGGCAAACAAACAACCTGATTACCGTAAAAAACTGGCCATTGAACTTGATGAACTTCACAATTCAGAAATGTGGCAGGCAGGGGCAATGGTCAGAAAACTCAGACCAGGAAAATAGACATGGTTGAAAAAAACACAAAGATGAACGACAGGATAATAATTTTTGACACTACCCTCAGGGATGGCGAGCAGGTTCCCGGTTGCCAGCTCAATACAATAGAAAAAATTGAAGTCGCTCAGGCTCTTGAAGAGCTGGGGGTCGATGTCATTGAAGCCGGATTCCCTGTTTCTAGTCCCGGAGATTTCAAATCCGTGGTTGAGATTTCGAAAGCAATCTCCGAGCCCATAATCTGCGCATTGACCAGGGCCGTGAAAAAAGATATCGAGGTCGCCGCCGAGGCTCTTCAATATGCAAAAAAGAAGCGCATTCATACGGGTATCGGGACCTCCCCTTTTCATATTAAATACAAACTTAAAACAACGCCCGAAGAGACTATCAAAAGAGCTGTGGACGCCGTTAAGTATGCAAAGAAGTTTGTTGAGGATGTGGAGTTTTATGCTGAAGATGCGGGAAGAAGTGAAAACGAATACCTGGCCAGGGTAATTGAAGCGGTGATAAAAGCCGGGGCAACAGTGGTAAATATACCGGATACAACCGGATATTGCCTCCCGGAAGAATACGGTGAAAAGATCCGTTTCCTGAAAGAAAATGTGCCGAATATCGGAAAAGCCATTATTTCAACCCATTGCCATAATGACCTTGGGATGGCTACGGCAAACACAATGATGGGGGTCATTAACGGAGCCAGACAGGTTGAAGTGACGATCAACGGGATCGGGGAGAGAGCAGGAAACACTTCACTGGAGGAGGTGGCCATGATAATTAAAAGCCATCACAACCTGAACCTTACAACGAATATAGATTCAAAACTCATCTTCAGCACCAGCCGGCTTGTCTCTACCCTGATGAGCATGCCGGTTCAGGCAAATAAGGCAATTGTAGGCCGGAATGCATTCGCACATTCATCAGGAATTCATCAGGACGGGGTTATCAAAAACAGGGAAAACTATGAAATAATTGACCCTGTGGAAGTAGGTATAAGAGAATCTTCGATCATCCTGACGGCACGCAGCGGAAGGGCTGCCCTTAATCACAGGCTTGAGTTGCTTGGACTGAAGTTTGGCAAGGAGGAACTGGATGACATCTATAATCGCTTCCTGATTCTGGCCGACAAGAAAAAGGAGATTAACGATGAAGATATCAGGATCCTTTCAGGTGAAGTATTCAAAGGAGAAAAAGCACTTAAACTGGAACGTTTGCAGGTTACATGCGGGAAATCAATGATACCGGTAGCTACCGTGTGCATCAGGATAAACGGGGAAATTCACACCTCGACCTCATCAGGCAACGGACCTATCGATGCTGCATTTACGGCGGTCAAACAACTGATAAGCAAAACAGTGCACCTCGAAGAGTTTTTAATTCAGGCTATCACAAAGGGCAGTGATGATATCGGAAAAGTTCATATTCAGGTTGAGCACCAGGGTAAGACCTACTACGGTTTCTCTGCCAATACTGATATAATAACAGCCTCAGTGGAAGCTTTTATTGATGCTATCGATAAGATCAGGTAACCCCAAAACCACTCAAGGGAACTTCTTAAATGAAATACTAAAATGGAGGCAAAGACACTTTTTGATAAGATCTGGGATGGTCATGTGGTGAAGCATATCGACGATGGTCCGGATGTACTTTATATTGATCAGCACTATATTCACGAGGTCACCAGCCCCCAGGCCTTCAACGGCCTTCATGACAGAGGCATTAAGGTTTTCAGGCCGGAGCAGACCCTTGCCGTTGCCGACCATAATATACCAACCATAAATCAGGACAGGCAGATAAAAGACGAATTGTCAAGGAACCAGGTTGCAAAACTGACAGAAAATTGTAAGGAATCCGGCATTGAACTGTTCGGCCTTAATCATCCAAAAAATGGCATTGTTCATGTAATTGGTCCTGAGCTTGGCTATACGCGCCCGGGAATGACCATTGTCTGTGGTGACAGCCACACCTCAACACACGGAGCGTTCGGAACAATTGCCTTCGGCATTGGAACCAGCGAGGTTGAAATGGTACTGGCAACACAGTGCATCCTTCAGACCAGACCATTGAAAATGAGAATAACAGTCAATGGGAAGCTTCATGAAGGAGTCACCTCAAAGGATCTGATAATGTATATCATTTCGCAGATCTCTGCCAGCGGAGCCACAGGGTATTTTATTGAATACGCCGGACCGGCCATAAGGGATCTGAGCATGGAAGCCCGCATGACAGTATGTAACATGAGTATCGAGATGGGCGCGCGCGGCGGGCTGATAGCACCTGATGAAACAACATTCAGGTATCTGAAGGGACTCCCCTCCTTTCCCGGAAACTTTAGTCCGGATGATTATTTTAAGAAATGGGGAAACGCTGAAGAGTGACCCTGATGCTGAATTCGACCGTGAACTGGAATTCAATGCTGATAATATAAAGCCAATGATCACCTATGGCACCAATCCGGGAATGGGAATGGCAATAGATGATAATATTCCGGCACTGGAAAAGATCAGCAGCGAAGCTTCGGCATCATTCCTTAAATCCCTTGACTACATGGGATTCAAACCTGGAATGAAGATTTTGGGACACCCCGTTGATTATGTATTCGTCGGTAGCTGTACCAACGGAAGAATTGAGGATTTAAGGGCATTTGCACAGGTGGTCAGGGGAAGGAAAAAGGCGCCAGGTATAACAGCCCTGATTGTTCCGGGCTCAAAAATGGTTGAACGGCAGGCAATCAGCGAAGGATTGGTTGAAGTTCTCAATGATGCGGGATTTGACCTGAGACAACCCGGATGTTCTTCATGTCTCGCAATGAATGAAGATAAGATCCCTTCAGGTAAATATGCCGTTTCAACTTCCAACCGGAACTTTGAAGGAAGACAGGGACCGGGAGCAAGAACACTCCTTGCAAGTCCGCTGACGGCTGCTGCTGCTGCAGTAACCGGAATGATAACTGATCCGAGGGACCTGATCAGATGACACCCCCCGTGGAATTAATCAGCTGAAAAAACTCCAATGAAAAACGCGAAATGATGAAAACCAAATTCGATATTCTTAATTCAACCTGCGTCCCGTTACCTTATGAAAACGTGGATACTGATCAGATTATCCCGGCAAGATTTCTGAGCTCGACATCGAGGGAAGGTTTCGGGGAAAATCTGTTCCGCGACTGGAGATTCGATAAATCCGGAAAGAAAAATATGGAGTTCATCCTGAATAACCCTGAATACAGCGGAAAAATTCTTGTGGCAGGTAAAAACTTCGGATGCGGCTCAAGTCGTGAACATGCCGTCTGGGCTGTGTATGACTATGGTTTCAGGGCGGTTGTATCAAGCTTTTTCGCAGATATTTTCAGGAATAATGCTCTCAACAACGGCCTTCTGCCTGTTGTGATACCTGAAAAACTGCTGGCAGATCTCCTGGAACTTATAAAGGAAAAACCTGAAACAATCGTGCAGATAGACCTGCAACAACAACTGGTAATGATTCCCGCTACCGGAGAATCTTCACGGTTTGAGATAAATCCGTTTAAGAAAGAGTGTCTCCTGAAAGGTCTTGATGATATCGAATACCTTCTGGGTATTCAGGGTCTTGTGACAGACTATGAAACCAAAATGCGTACAGATGAGAATCGAAATAACTGATACAACCCTGAGGGACGGAGAGCAGACACAGGGCGTTTCATACCCTCCTCTCGAAAAACTCCATATTGCCACTCTTCTGCTTAAAGATCTGAATGTGGACCATCTTGAAGTAGCGTCGGCACGTGTTTCCTCCGGAGAATTTGAAGCTATCAGTAAAATTACAGGGTGGGCGCGCCAGAATGATCTCCTGGGTAAAATAGAGGTTCTGGGTTTTGTTGACGGAGAGCTGTCCGTCAACTGGATCAACAGTGCCGGCTGCAAGGTTGTCAATCTGCTCTGCAAGGGGTCGTTGCGTCACCTCGAAAAACAACTTCGTAAAACTCCCGCTCAGCATGTAAGCGATATCAGGGAGATTATCGCAAAGGCAGGTGAACTTGATATGCAGGTCAACGTCTATCTGGAGGACTGGTCAAACGGAATGATCCATTCGGAAGAGTACGTTTATTTCATGATGGATTCACTTAAAGATGAAAAGATTAAAAGGTTCATGCTCCCTGATACGCTCGGAATACTGAACCCGGAACAGACCTTCAGTTTCTGTAAAAAGATGATTGATAAATATCCGTCATTGCATTTTGATTTTCATGCCCACAACGATTACGACCTTGCCGTAGCCAATGTTTTTGCTGCAGTAAAGGCAGGTGTCCACGGAATACATACCACGGTGAATGGCCTGGGTGAAAGGGCCGGTAATGCCCCGCTCTCAAGTGTCATCGGCGTCCTGCGTGATCATCTTGAAGCTGAGACAGGTGTCAATGAGTTTGAGATCACAAGGGTCAGTAAGATAGTGGAAACATTCAGCGGGATTCGCATACCTGTAAACAAGCCCATTATCGGTGAGAATGTATTTACCCAGACATCAGGTGTTCATGCTGACGGTGACAGCAAGGACAACCTTTACTTTAACAACCTCCTTCCTGAAAGATTCGGAAGAAAAAGAAAATATGCCCTGGGGAAACAGTCAGGGAAGGCGACAATCAGAAAGAACCTTGAAGAATTCGGCCTGTTCCTCAATGCCGAATCCCTGAACAAGGTGACACAAAGAGTTATTGAACTCGGAGATAAAAAGGAGAATGTAACAACAGAGGACCTCCCATTTATCATAGCTGATGTCCTTGGCAGCGACCCGGTCGACTACAAGATTTTCATTAAAAATTATTCCCTTTCACTGTCTTACGGTTTAAAGCCGTTTGCCAGCGTTCAGATAGAAATAAACGGTAATCTGTATCAGGAGACATCTTCGGGTGACGGACAATATGATGCTTTTATGAAGGCACTAAGAATTATATATGACAAGCTGGGAAAGGAAATTCCCTTGCTGACTGACTACCAGGTGTCCATTCCCCCCGGCGGGAAGACAGACGCACTGGTTGAAACAGTCATTACCTGGAATCACCTTGGAAGTGAGTTCAGAACAAAGGGCCTCGATGCCGATCAGACCGAGTCGGCAATAAAGGCAACTGAAAAAATGCTGAATATAATTGAGAAGAATGAAAATGCATTAAATGGAAAAACACTAATAAATACAGCACATGAATTTTAACATTGCAGTTTTACCCGGTGACGGAATTGGTCCTGAGATTATTGAACAGGCAAAGAAAGTTGTTCTGGCTGTCTGCAAGAGATTTAACCATTCGGCTGTCTTCAACTTCGGTCTGGTTGGTGCAACCGCCATTGATCAGACCGGAACTCCTTTGCCTGATAAAACCCTTGACCTTTGCAAATCGTCTGATGCGGTTCTTTTCGGAGCTATCGGCCACCCGAAATATGATAATGATCCCTCGCTTAAGGTCAGACCCGAGCAAGGCCTTCTCGCCATGCGGAAAGAACTTGGCCTGTATGCAAATATCAGACCCGTGACCACCTTTCCTTCCCTGATAGATAAATCTCCCCTTAAAAGAGAGATCGTGGAGGGAGCTGACATCCTGATAGTAAGAGAACTTACGGGAGGCCTCTATTTCGGAAAGCCCCAGGGAAGATCTGAAGATGGAAACACTGCATATGATACCTGTGTTTACAGTCGTTATGAAATAGAGCGCGTTGTTAGACTTGCCTGTGATTATGCAATGTCACGCAGTCAGAGAATTACCGTCGTTGACAAGGCTAATGTTCTGGCTACATCAAGGTTATGGCGTGAGACTGCAACTGAAACAGCAAAGGCATATAAAGATCTTACGGTCGATTTTATGTTTGTCGATAATGCTGCAATGCAGTTGATACAAAATCCAAAAAGATTCGATGTAATTGTGACTGAAAATATGTTCGGTGATATCCTTTCTGATGAGGCAAGTGTTATAACCGGGTCACTGGGATTGCTGCCATCGGCATCTGTCGGATTGTCTACATCAGTATTTGAACCGATACACGGTTCCTACCCCCAGGCAGCCGGAAAGAATATTGCAAATCCCCTCGGCACGATACTCTCAGCGGCTATGATGTTTGACCTTGCATTCAAACTGAAGGAAGAGGCGGCAGCTATTACCAGAGCCGTTGAAAAATCACTTGAGGAAAATTTTGTTACTGAAGACCTCAGCAGGACTGACCCAAAATCGACATCGGAGGTGGGTGACCGGATCAGCAGATTTTATTCTCAAAAACTGAAAGAGTTCCAGGTGCTGAAGTCGGTGAAAAATTAACAATACCGCAATAATTCATTTCATCCGATAGGTTTTGTTTAAAATTCCATTATTTTTGTAAGCCGATAAGACAACAAAATGAATAGCATACACAAGAATTTTAACCTCTATTACTGTTTCTGGTTTTATTTTAAAAACAGTTAAGGGGGATTTTTGTGTACAGATAATAGAAATTAGATGAAAGCAAGGGCCCCCGGAAAAGGGCCCTTTTTCGTTAACAAACTTTGAAATGAAAATAGCGATACAGGGAGAGAAAGGGAAGTTTTCATGACGTGGCTGCAAGGCAATATTTCGGCTCTGAAACAATTGAACTGGTGGAATGCCCAACATTTGACATGACCGTCAATGCCGCAAAACAGGGAAATGCTGATTTTGCTGTGATGGCCATCGAAAATGCACGGTCGGGAAGTATCCTTTACAATTACAATCTTTTAAGGGAATCAGGACTTAAGGTGTTTGGCGAACATAATGTCAGAATAAAGCAGAATCTGATGGCTCTTCCGGGCCAGGAGATAAAAGATATCAGGGAAATAAGGTCACACCCGATCGCACTCGCTCAGTGCATGGAATTTCTTAACCAGTACCCCGGAATAACCCTGATTGAGAGTGCCGATACTGCAGGCAGTGCAAGAACTATTAGTGAAAACCGCCTTAATGGGGTCGCTGCAATAGGTCCTTCAATTGCTGCAAAAATTTATGGCCTGAACATACTGGCAGAGGGAATTGAGACATACAAAAAGAACTATACGCGGTTTCTTGTCATTGGCAATAGGGAAAATCAGAATAAGGAAGGAAACAAAATCTCCGTCTGTTTTGCCACCGGCCATAAACCCGGCTCCCTGGCAGCCGTGCTGGTTCTGCTCGCCGGGATGAATATCAATCTGTCCAAGATTCAATCTGTCCCGCGTTTGAACGGTGAATGGGAATATATGTTCTACCTTGACCTTGAGTTAAGTGGTGACCTAACCGCAGGAATGGTTGAAGAAGCGCTGGAAAAACACACCAGCCACCTGGAAGTGCTGGGTAGTTTATAATAAAAACAATACGCTCCATGAAAGTTAAACCGGCTGACCGCACACTCAGTGTGCAGGAATACTATTTCTCCCAAAAACTCCGGCAGATTGACCAGATGAGGAAAGCCGGAGCCAGTATCATCAGCCTTGGCATAGGCAGTCCTGACCAGGCTCCGTCAGAAAATACAGTAAAGCGGCTTATTGATGAAAGCACCAAATCAACCTCGCACGGCTACCAGAGCTATATTGGCATTCCTGAATTGCGATATGCTTTTGCCGGCTGGTATAAAAAATATTTCGGGGTGGAACTCAATCCTGACGATGAGATCCTCCCCCTGATGGGCAGCAAGGAGGGGATCATGCATATCAGCATGGCGTTTGTCAACCAGGGCGATGAAGTCCTTATTCCTGACCCCGGTTATCCGACTTACTCCTCAGTTACAAATCTTGTCGGCGGCAAAATCAGGTACTATGAACTTGATGAAAAAACAGGCTGGATGCCTGACCTGCAGGCCCTTGAACTCCTTGACCTGAGCAAGGTGAAATTAATGTGGCTGAACTACCCGCACATGCCTACCGGAACCCCGGGATCCATAAAACTCTTTGAAAACCTGGTAGCTTTTGCAAACAGGCATTCCATCCTGCTTTGCAATGACAATCCGTACAGTTTCATATTAAACAGGAATTACCTTAGTCTTTTGTCAGTCGACGGTGCAAAGGAGGTTGCCCTTGAGCTGAACTCGCTCAGCAAATCTCATAACATGGCCGGATGGCGCATCGGCATGGTCGCAGGTCACAGTGAATACCTGAAGAGTATACTCAGGGTGAAAAGCAATATGGACTCCGGAATGTTTCTTCCCGTTCAGAAGGCTGCTGTCGAGGCGCTTGGCAACCCGCCGGAGTGGTATGACCGGATTAACCTGGTTTATGAAAAACGCCGCAAAACAGTTGAAGAGATAATGGACATCCTCGGTTGCAGATATGACAAAAACCAGGTCGGGCTGTTTTTATGGGGACGCATACCTGAATCCGTTGCCAGCTGCGAGGAATATGTGGAAGCAATTCTTAATGAAGCCGGCGTCTTCATCACCCCGGGATTTATATTCGGGAGCAGGGGGGAGCGCTATATACGTATCTCATTGTGTGCCAGTGAGGATTTACTGGAGGAGGCTAAAAAGAGAATTTCCTCTTACGCTGACTCCGTTAACCTGAAATCAAGTTCAATAAAATGAAAATCGCTGTTATTGGAATAGGTCTTATAGGGGGATCGATGATGATAGACCTCCGCAAACGTGGTTTTGCCGATCAGATTATCGGAGTTGACACAAATCTTCAGCATCAGAATATTGCAAAGCTCTGCGGACTTGTTGATGAAATTGATACCCTGGAAAATGCCATTGACAGAAGCGACCTGATCATACTGTGCACTCCGGTGGATGCAAACTGTAAAATGCTTCCGGTTATCCTTGACAGGATTGACGGAACGTCCAAAGTGGTAACAGATATGGGCTCTACAAAAGGAAGCATTTCAAAGGTCTCTGAGAATCATCCCAAACGTGGCCGGTATGTTGCAGCTCATCCGATGGCCGGAACCGAATATTCCGGTCCCCTGGCTGCCATCGGCAGGCTCTTCGATTATAAGCCTGCCATAATATGTGATCCTGAACTCTGCGACCATGATGCTCTTGAACTGGTTGAAAAGATGCTGACAACGCTTAACATGCGGATCGTATATATGAAGTCAGCAGATCATGATACACATGTCGCTTATGTGTCTCATATTTCTCATATTACCTCCTTCTCGCTGGCACTGACCGTGCTTGATAAGGAGCACGAGGAGCAGAATATCCTGACTCTTGCAGGCGGTGGTTTTGAAAGCACGGTGCGACTTGCGAAAAGTAATGGGGAAACCTGGGCCCCGATTTTTCTTGAAAATTCCAATTTCATACTCGAGGTAATTGATACCTATACAGAAAAGATGAGTCAATTCAGGAAGATGATTGCCGAAAAAGACCTGAACGGCCTGAAAGCACTTATGGATGAGGCCAACAAGATCAGGAAGATCCTTAACTAATTAACTTACAGTATCATGGAAACCGCATTAAATACATTGCCCATACAGGAATGGAGTGGGTATAAAAACCGCCCGTTCCTCATCTCAGGCCCATGCAGCGCTGAAACTGAGGAACAGGTGATAAAGACAGCCCGTCAGCTGGCTCAGTTAAATACAGTGAGCATTTTCCGCGCCGGGATCTGGAAACCGCGCACACGTCCTGATTCTTTCGAGGGAGTTGGGTCAGAGGGACTGAAATGGCTCAGGAATGTCAAACAGGAGACGGGGCTTCTTGTTGGAACTGAGGTGGCAAATGAAAAGCACGTCTATGAGGCTCTTAAATATGGCATTGATATGCTGTGGATCGGGGCCAGGACATCTGTAAACCCGTTCACGGTTCAGGAAATAGCCGATGCCCTGAAAGGTGTTGATGTGATGGTGCTGGTCAAAAATCCCGTTAATCCGGAAATAGACCTGTGGATGGGAGCCATTGAACGCATAGCGAAGGCAGGAATCAGGCATCTTGGAGCAATTCACCGCGGTTTTTCCACCTATGAGAAAACAAGCTACAGGAATCAGCCTAACTGGCAGCTTCCCATAGAGCTTCGTCACCGCATACATGACCTTCCCCTCATCTGTGACCCAAGTCATATTGCCGGATCAAGGGAATATCTGAAGGAAATATCCCAGAAAGCGCTGGATCTTAACTTTGACGGCCTTATGATCGAATCTCATATCGATCCTGACAAGGCATTGAGCGATGCGGCTCAACAGGTTACCCCGGAAGGTCTCCGGGATCTTCTGAGCAGGCTGGTCATACGTAATCCTGTTGCATCAGATCCTAAGTTGCTTGATATCCTGGGAGAATTACGCCAGCAGATTGATGTCTTTGATGAACATCTGCTCGACCTGCTTGAAAAACGAATGAAAGTCGCAGAGACTATCGGACAGTACAAGAAAGAGAACAACATTACAATTCTTCAGGCTACGCGCTGGGATGAAATAATCAACAGGGTCATGAGCAAGACCCGGGCTAAAGGATTAAGCGCTGAATTTTTAGATACAATTTTTAAAGCTATTCATCAGGAATCAATAAATCACCAGATGAGGATAATGAACAACGGAGAGAAAAAATAATGATCCACGTGCGCTTCTTGATCACGCGTGCCTTTTTTATTTATTAACCTTAATCATACAGTTATGGAAAAGATTACCAAAATTCTGTTAACCGAAAACGAGATGCCCCGGCAGTGGTACAATATTGTTGCAGACATGCCCAACAAGCCTTTGCCGCCGCTGAATCCTGCCACCGGCAAGCCGGTAGGCCCTGATGATCTGTCGGTCATTTTCCCGATGGAGCTGATAAAACAGGAAGTCTCAACTGAGAGATACATTGATATTCCTGAAGAAGTTCTTGATCTGTACAGAACCTTTCGCCCTTCTCCCCTTTTCCGGGCACGCAACCTTGAAAAGGCCCTGGGAACAAAGAGCAGGATATACTACAAATATGAAGGTGGTAATTATTCAGGCTCCCATAAGGCAAACACTGCCATCCCCCAGGCATATTATAATAAGATGGAAGGCGTCAGGCGGATAACGACAGAGACAGGTGCCGGTCAATGGGGAAGCGCAATGAGCTTCGCATGCAACCACTTCGGACTTGAACTGCTTGTATTCATGGTAAAGGTCAGTTATAATCAGAAACCCGGGCGCAAGCTCCTGATGAATACATACGGTGCAAGGGTCGTCCCGTCGCCAAGCACAATGACGGCTGCCGGAAGAAAGGTTCTTGAACTCGATCCCGATTCTCCCGGAAGCCTTGGGATAGCAATTTCCGAGGCGATGGAGATTGCTGCCCAGGATCCGTATACAAAATACTCTCTTGGCAGCGTACTTAACCATGTTATTCTCCACCAGACCATTATCGGGCAGGAAGCCTTGCTCCAGATGGAAAAAACCGGTGATTATCCCGATGTGGTGATCGGATGCTTCGGCGGAGGATCAAATTTCTCCGGAATTGCATTCCCCTTCCTCCGTGAAAACCTGAAGAACGGAAAAAAGACGAGGCTGGTAGCTGTAGAACCTTCCTCCTGCCCCAAGCTGACCAAAGGAAAATTCACGTACGATTTCGGTGATCAGTCAGGCATGACCCCGCTTCTTCCCATGTACACCCTTGGGCATAATTTCATCCCTGACAAGATCCATGCTGGCGGCCTCCGATACCACGGGGCAGGTGTACTCGTCAGTCAGTTGCGCAAGGACGGATTTGTTGAAGCAAAAGCCAAGCAGCAGCGCGAATGCTTTGAAGGAGGTATTCTCTTCGCCCGAACGGAAGGTATCCTTCCTGCACCTGAGTCGTCATACGCCATCGCCGGAGCTCTTGATGAAGCAAGGAGAGCAGACATTGAAGGTGTATCAAAGACGATTCTTTTCAATCTCAGCGGCCACGGTCATTTTGACATCTCGGCCTATGAGAAGTTTTTCGAAGGCAATCTTCCTGACCATGAAACCACGACAGAGGAGATAGAAAAGTCCCTTTCGGAGTTAAACCTCCCTGTTACGGATCTCCGGTCTGACAGGTATGACAGAAGCAGGATTACCACTCCGTCCCGCTCTTCGTCAGACACCCCTCCTTTAAAAGGAGGGGAAACTATTTGATATTTAATCAATTAAAATTCTCCCCCTTGACAAGGGAGGGCCGACCAGTATCCCGACATGTTATGTCGGGATAGGGAGGCGCCAGATTACAGCAGAGTCCCGACTTGTCGGACGAGGGAGTTATTTTAATAATTGTCAGCTGCACTTTGATGTGCCGCAGTCGCTGCAGATGAGGCAACCCTCCTGGTAAACCAGCGCAGTTGATCCGCATGTGCCGCACTTGCCCTTGGCCTTTGTACCGTTGGGGATATAACGCTTCAAGTGAGCGCTCAACTCCGTTCTTCCAGGTGTTGATGGATTCACTGTCAAGCTTCATCGATGACACCAGCTCGACTACATCCTTGGCCGGCATCCCGTAGCGCAGCACGCCCGATATAAGCCTGGCATAATTCCAGAACTCAGGTTTGAACATATGCGACAGTCCTCCGAGGGTGTTCTTATAACCGTACTTGTCGCTGTACTGGAAGTCGTACCGGGTGTTACCTGCATCATCCTTGTTCTTGATGATCTTTCCCTTGACGATGCTCTTGGGTATGGGGAACATCTCGTCATCCTGCAGACCGGTGAAGACCTCATACGGCACACCATCCTTCAGGCCAACAAAGGCAATCCATTTTTCCTCGTTATTCTGGAAGCGGATCACGTCAGCCTCAAGCACCTTGGGCCTGAGGGGCGACCATTCCGGTTTCTTTTCATCCTTGCTGTTGGATACCAGCACCCCTGTCCTGGAGCCGTCGCGGTAAACCGTCGCTCCCTTGCATCCTTCCTTCCATGCGGTGAGATACAACTCAGATACAAGCTCTTCCTTTGCCTCGGACGGAAGGTTGATCGTCACGCTGATCGAATGGTCAACCCACTTCTGTATGGCGCCCTGCATGCGCACCTTGGCCATCCAGTCGACGTCATTGGACGTAGCCTTGTAGTATGGTGATTTCTCTACGATGGTACTGATCTCCTCTTCGGTCATGCTCCTTACCTGTTCGTAGTCATAGCCGTTCTGTTTCATCCACTCGATGAACTTATGATGGAATACCACAAACTCTTCCCAGTGGTCGCCCACCTCGTCGGTAAAGCTCACCTTTACATCCTTGTCATTCGGATTCACTTTCCGGCGACGCTTGTAAAATGGCAGAAACACAGGTTCAATACCCGATGTTGTCTGGCTCATAAGACTTGTTGAACCTGTCGGAGCGATGGTCAGCAGTGCAATGTTGCGTCTGCCGTATTTCTCCATCTCAGCGTACATCTCAGGATCAGCCTCGCGGAGACGGTTGATAAAAGGATTGTTACGTTCTCTCTCCTTGTCGTACATCGGGAAAGCACCCCGCTCTTTTGCCATCTCTGTAGATGACCTGTATGCTTCAATGGCCAGGGTACGGTGTACACCGACTGAAAACTCCGTTGCCTCGTCGGTTCCGTATCGCATGCCCAGGGCAGCAAGCATGTCTCCCTCTGCGGTGATGCCGATGCCGGTACGTCTTCCTTCTTCGGTCTTATGCCGGATATTTTCCCACAGATTCCGCTCAACAAGTTTCAGTTCAGCAGGCTCAGGATCATTGTCGATCTTGGCTATGATGGAATCTATCTTTTCCTGCTCAAGGTCGATGATGTCATCCATAATCCTCTGTGAGAGATGCACATGTTCCTTGAAAAGTTTGAAATCAAATGAGGCTTTTGCGGTGAAGGGGTTCTTCACATACCCGAAGAGGTTGATGGCAATCAGCCGGCAGCTGTCGTACGGGCAGAGCGGAATTTCACCGCACGGATTCGTTGATACTGTCTCATAGCCCAGGTCGGCATAGCAGTCAGGCACACTCTCGCGCTTGATGGTGTCCCAGAAGAGGACTCCAGGCTCAGCTGATTTCCAGGCGTTATGGACAATCTTGTTCCAGAGCTTGCGTGCGTCAATCTCCTTAACGAATTTCGGATTTTCCGATTTAATGGGATACTGCTGGCGGAAGCTCTTGCCTTTGATCACGGACTCCATGAAATCGTCCGTTATCTTCACCGAGACGTTTGCGCCGGTGACTTTTCCTGCCTCCAGCTTTGCATCGATAAAGCTTTCGGCGTCAGGATGCTTGATGGATATTGACAGCATGAGTGCTCCCCGGCGGCCGTCCTGTGCCACCTCGCGGGTCGAGTTTGAATAGCGTTCCATGAAGGGCACAACACCAGTTGAGGTGAGTGCGCTGTTAAGCACCGGTGAGCCCTTGGGACGTATGTGCGATAGATCATGTCCAACTCCGCCGCGGCGTTTCATGAGCTGCACCTGCTCCTGGTCAATCTTCATTATCCCGCCGTAAGAATCCGAATCACCCTTGTTCCCTATGACAAAGCAGTTGGAGAGCGAAGCAATCTGGTAATCATTACCTATTCCGGTCATTGGTCCGCCCTGCGGAATGATATATTTGAAATCCTTAAAAGCCTTATAGATGGTCTCTTCCGGAAGGGGATTTGGGTACTTCTGTTCAATACGGTATATCTCAGAGGCAAGGCGCCTGTGCATATCGTCGGGAGTCTTTTCAAAGAGATTGCCAAAGGAATCTTTAAGAGCATATTTACTTGCCCAGACCTTGGCTGCCAGATCGTCACCGCCAAAGTATTCACGCGTTGCCTTTATGGCATCATCATAAAGATATGTGGGTTGTTCACCTTTGTCATCTGACATGGTCTCCCTTTCCGCCAACGTCTCTTCCTTTTTCAACTTCTTCTCCTCTTTTTTAATCATCTCCTTTTCGTTAGGGGCGACGGATGGCATGTGGACAAATGAATCTCCCATTATAGTGCAAGAATATTACAGTTTGAAAATAAGCTACTTAATCTACCTTCGATAAAATGAACGGGTTTTGCTAAAATAGACTAGTAAGTCAGAGGACACAAGAATAAAAGTTCTCTTTTATCAACATACATATTAACTTTATAAACCGCTGCGGTGAAAAAAAGAGGCCGGTTTCCCGGCCTCTTTAAACAACTGATAATAAGCCGTTTAGAAGATAAGACGAATGCCCAGTAAGCAACCCCATGTACTTGAGGTACTTAAGCTCTTGCTGAGAGTGGTCTTTGTGGCAAAATCATCCAGCGATGTGGCATTGAGCCTGTATGTCGGAGCCGCAGTTGCGCTGCCCCTGCTGACAACTGTCAGCGGACGAACGTTTTCATAACTGGCCAGACGATTGTACGTATATGTACCCCAGCTGTCATTTATCATGTTGCCCACATTCAGGAGGTCGACACTGAGCTGAAGAGTGTACTTACGATCTGAGCCGAAGTTCGTAAAGAGGTCCTGAATAACTTTGGCGTCAAACCTGTGCATCCAGGGCTGAATTTCACCGTATCTTTCAGCATACAGACCCTTGCGGCTGCTGAGATATTCATTGCCGTTGACATATTCCCAGAATGCAGTCTGCTGGTCTGCTGCAGTCATTAATGGTTGTCCGGTTGGGGTATAATTTACAAAGGTAATATCAGATGCAGTCTCCGGGATATACATAATGTCTGCTGTCACTCCGTCACCGTTCAGGTCGTTGGAATATGTATATGTCCACCTTCCTGTCTGATATCCCTGGTAAACCAGAGAGACTGTAGTAGCAAAGTGTTTTGCATATTCAATCTTGTACGATACGCTACCGATAAGTTTGTGAGGAGTAGCGAAAATTTGAATAGCTCAGTTCAGGATCGTTCAGACTTCCGATTGAGGTATTGGATGAATAGGCCGAATAAGCTGACGAACCCGGGTTAGCGCTGATGTCTTTTGCCTCCGTATAGGTATAGGCAAACATACCTGACAATCCTTTTGTGAAGTTCTTGGTCAGCATTGCAGTAACAGAATACTGGTATCCCTGCTTGGTATTTCTCAGCTCCGTAGCTGCACTGACAGTACTAACCAC
>CAWADB010000019.1:0-148562 GCA_963780735.1 uncultured Bacteroidales bacterium | reverse complement strand
ATTGGCAATATGGTTGCAATGCAGCAACTTTACGTAGAGTATAAAATATACTAAATAACAGGGCACCTAACAAGCGGGTATATAATGATCCCGTCACAGACTGTCGGTATAAATGAGATCGCCCTTACGCTGGTTACGGTAGACCCCGGGTAACTTACCGGAATCCTTTAAATTTCTGATGGGAATAAAACAAATCATCATTATTGGTGCGGGCCTGCAGGATTAATGGCTGCGGAAATACTCAGTCACTCTCATAATGTATGTCTGTTCGACAAAGAAAAAAACATGGACAGAAATTCATGTTAGCCGGAAAGGGCGGCTTTAACTTAACCAATAGTCTGCAAGGAGAGGAATTAACAAGTAAATATTCGCCTGAGGGGTTTATGAACAAGGCACTATCGGATTTTGACTCCTTAGCATCTCAGGCAATGGCTTACCGAATTGGGTATTTCTACCTTTGTTGGTTCCAGTGGCAGAGTTTTCCCGGAGCAAGGAATCAAGCCAATTGATATTCTGAACAGGATAAAAGTGAAGCTTGTGAAGCAGGGTGTCCAGTTTCATACGCAGCATGAGTTTGTTGGGTTTAACAATAAAAGGTGCGTTACACTCAAAAATCAAAAACAGGAGATAGTGCTTGAGGCCGATTATATCCTTTTTGCTTTGGGAGGAGCCTCATGGCCTGACACAGGTTCAGATGGTTCATGGCGGCCTGTTTTCGAATCCATGGGTATTGCTACCAAACCTTTTCAATCGTCCAATTGTGGAATTAACATCAATTGGCCTGATTCTGTAAGGATTGGTCATGCCGGAAAACCAGTCAAGAATATCAGGCTATCTGTCAATGATTTTGAAGTGGATGGCGAGGTTGTCATTACCAATTACGGAATGGAAGGCAATGCTGTTTATCGCCTGGTGCCAGTAATACGTAATATGCTTAACACAATGATATACCCGGCATCCATTACTATCGATTTTAAACCATTGAATACCGGGGAGCAGCTTTTGCAAAAAATAAAAGGGAAAAGTCAGGACAAAGGATTACTGCCAAGTTTTCAATTTACACACCGTTCAGCTTGCCCTAATTAAAGCATACACCAGCAAGGATAGTTTTCCGTCGGTTGCCGGTTTTATCAGCAATCTTAAAAAACTGGTTATCCCTGTTGACTCGCTGAGACCTGTAGAAGAAGCCATTTCAACAATTGGTGGAATCAACCTGCAGGAAGTAAATGATGACCTTTCGTTGAAGAAATACCCATGGATATATGTTATTGGTGAAATGCTCGATTGGGATGCACCTACCGGAGGCTTTTTGCTTCAGGGTTGTTTCTCGATGGGGAATTATGCGGCTAAATCAATAGTAGGGAAAGTATAAATCATGCAGGTGCAACAGGATATTGATTATCCCGCTGAAGCAGCAATATCAGTAGCAGGGCCTGGCGTGAATTAGCCTTAACGGGGGAGGCCGTTTGTGGCACGATTGATTTTAATCTTTTTTTTGATCGGGTTCTGTGCTTTAACAAAGAAATCAGTGTAGCTTTATATGCCGGAGTTTTCTTCGTGAAGAAACAGGCAGGGAGAGTGAGCCGATATAAACAAGTCCAGGGAAATGAAGCACATTCCGGCACAGTTGCAATGAATAAGAAGAAATTTAAAATCGGCGACAGACTTGAAGCCTTAAGTTTGCTTTCAATGGCATCAGGATCATGTTTGCAAACGAACACAATGCATGGATACATTTAGCTGCTGCCCTTCTGGTAATTATTGCCGGATCAGTTTTAAAGATTTCAGCTTCAGAATGGGTGGCCGTTTCCATAGCATCCGGACTGGTTTTTACCACCGAAGCGATAAATACGTCCATTGAAAAACTCTCTGATTTTGTATCGCCCGAAAAACACAATTCGATTAAGGAAGTCAAAGACCTTGCCTCTGCAGGGGTACTAATCAGTGCAATAACTGCACTCATTATCGGACTTATAGTTTTTGTTCCAAAAATCATGTCTTTAATTACAACTAAGTAATTGAATAACATAATATAATGGTTCTTGTAAAACTGATGATTTGAGAAGTGCATGGCTGACAGGAATTCAATAAAAACACTTATGATCATACCGGGAGTAGGCAAATCAATTGCACATGATTTGTGGAACATTGGCATACGTGATATTTCAGATTTATCTGGGCAGGACCCTGAGTCTCTTTACGATTTATCAAATAAGTTCTCTGGGGAAAGACAGGACAGATGCCTTTTGTATGTATTTCGGTGTGCAGTCTATTATGCTGAGACACCTTCGCAGGAACAGGACCCCGAAAAACTTAAATGGTGGAATTGGAAAGATAAAAAAACAACTGCCGCTATAAAGTTGTAACAATTCACAGCCATGCAAATGAACAGAGTTTTTAATGAAGGAGTTGATTTCAGAACGTCATTCAACTACTCCATTGACCCGCAGTTAAACCGGATTAAAAAAGCAAAATTCTCACTTCCGGGAATAGCCGGATTGCTTGACAAATATGATATTGTGATTGATAAATAAAAAGGGAATCCATGAATAAATGTACCCTTGAGCCAAATACGGTCAGTCCGTCAGCCGGAAAAAGACTAAAGATCATTGTACTGATCCTTGTAATACAGATCCTGTTTATTGGTCCCCTGGGCAGGGATGTGTATTCATGGGGGGCATTCAGGGGTATTGCCAGGATGGTGAGAATCGACTGACACGCATCAGGACATAATTAAGGCAGCGTACAATATGTTATTGAAGGACCCGGTTATAAGCAAATCAAGATTAATGTATCTTGGTGATAATTCCTTTCTCAGTGTCGATGATATACTGCAGTATGAAGGGGTAGATGTCGGTACGACCGCCTCGTTTGGGACCTATACTTACGGGCCCGGACCGGATGCAGACGGATCCTCACCGTATTCCTGGCACTGGTACAATCCAAGAACTTTCACCGGGTATGCACCACGAGCAGCCGGCAACCAATTTTTTGACTTTGCACTTGCCGCCCTGCAACCTGCGTTTGACAGGGAAAAGGCTTTGAAGGGGATGGCATGGTCAGCCCACTTCCTGGCCGATATGTTCGTGCCTTTTCATGTCAACGGGGTTCCTTTTTATCATGCAACACCTGAGCTGGAAGCAGGCCCATATATTCTCAGCGAAATTGAATCCGGCCCCCTGTACCTCTGTAATTTGACACCATCACAAATGTTACCCGCGTCTCAACCCGACACAAAAAAGTATGAGGGATTCGGACTGAATAATGATTTCACCGGGGCTTATGCGATTTTCAAAAGTACAAGGGAAAAAGCGGAATTAATGAATGATTGGGTTAACCCGATTGACTGGTTCGACCCCTGGTACTGGAATGGCAGTACTTCATCCGTTGTTTTCTCCAGTCATGTTACCTTTGAATCAAATGCCCATGCTACATGGTTAGCGTCAGGGGGCATTAATAACCCCGTATTTTCCGGGCCGGGGTTTTATGATAATTTATGGGTGAACGGAGTACCGGATTATGAATTCAGGGGAAATGCCGTAGCTGTCCAATCCGAGCAGGTGTGGAAATTTGCATCCAGGGTTGCTGACCGGACCAGTGTATTTACACAACAGATGTTTATGGCTCCTGACTGGGGAATCAGGCAATCCGTTTACGCCGTGTACACATTGTGGAGATCAGCCTGGTCAGCCCTTCAGCCCGTAATTAATATCCGACCGGACATCACGGATCAGGGAAATATTATCATAACCACATATGTAAACAATCACGCTCCGGAGGCCTGTCAGAATGTTAAAATAAGGCTTACCATAATGGATGGCCCGGTTGTATTTTTCCAGAAGAGCATACCGCTTACCGATAATCTCCCCGGAACGGTGACTGGCTATATTGACTGGACCGTACCGGTTGAGAGAAACAAAAACTATACTGTCTTAACGGAGGTGGCAGGAGCCTACGACAAGACACCTGACCTCCAATATGCTTATTGTTCAAATGCTTACACGACCGGGGCTGAAGTTCAGGCTGAAGAACCTGAAGTATTCGGAAACAACATATGGGTCCAGAATGCATTCACGGGAGATATCTATTACCTTCCGGAAGGGACCTCTCAACTACCTGATTTTTCCTCGCTGACTTCAGTCGGAAAGATTTATACCAAAATCCTGAACATTCCGGAAAGAGCCTTTGACTCGGGATTTCCAAATGTTACAAGTCGTTTTGAATGGTTCGCCATCCGCTATACCGGAGAAATCAGGATAAGAGATTTCAGGAGGGTAATTACTCATTCAAACTTACAAGTGATGACGGCTCAAGGCTGATCATCGACAACAAAATCGTTATAAATAATGACGGGCAGCACCGGACCTCAGCCGCGGAGGGCAGCATATTTCTTTCCGAGGGTATTCACCAGGTCACGATTGATTATTTTCAGGGGCCACGGCTTCATGTTGCACTTATATTTGAGGTTCAACCTCCGGGTGCATGGTCATTCTCCCCATTCAATAAGGATGACTATTGACCAGGTGAAAAAGGTCTCCCTGGCATGAATATCATTTTTGAAAATGAAGTATTTTATCAGGCCCGTCGAAGAGAAAGATAATCTGCGGTTAGCCGTAATTATCAGAGAAACTTTCAAAGAGCATGATGCTCCGCGGGAAGGAACAGTCTATTCTGATCCGACTACTGACAACCTCTGTGAACTGTTCCTTAAACCAAAATCGATCCTTTGGGTCGCCTTAAGCAATAATGAACCTATAGGATGTTGCGGAATTTATCCATCTGAAGGATTACCCGTGGACTGTGCTGAACTGGTAAAGTTCTATCTATCGGCAGATGCCAGGGGCAAAGGAATTGGAAAGGAATTAATGCATAAATCGATAACCTCAGCCATAGAATTGGGATACAGGCAATTATACCTGGAAAGCCTGCCCCATTTTGCCAAAGCAATCGGTATTTACGAAAGAGAAGGCTTTGTTAAGCTGAATAATCCGCTTGGTGCTTCGGAACACAAAACATGCAGTATCTGGATGCTGAAGGAACTGGTGCAGGAGTGAAACCGAGGGCATACAGAAGGACCGGAAATGCACATCAATGACCTTTGCTTTACTTCAGAATAATAAGTACCTTTACTTGATTATACCTGTTGAAGCATGAGACTGGTAAGGAATCTATTGACGTATGTTTTGCTTCTCGCCGCGGGAACTTCAATATATGCCCAGAATGAAAACAAAAAGAATATTTTCAGCGGACACATCGGGGTTTCATTGCCAACAAACGAATTTGCAGCGATGACATTTGATTACGACGCAGGCTTTGCAACTGCCGGAGGAAATGCTGAATTGAACTATTATCGGTATACCGGTAAATTTTTTGCCTTAAATGCCAGTATAGGATATTCGGTTTTTGGTTTTAACGAAAGCGCGTACACAAATGAATACTACCTTGCATTAAACCGAACGGAAGGAATAACGACGGAAGCAGGTGCTTACCAGTTCCTCAATACATCCTTCGGGTTAGTCTTCAAAGTACCGATAGGAAGCGACTTTGAAGTTTTATTTGTTCCGATGATAGGGGTTGCACTGTGTCATCATCCTGATCTGGTTGTCACCGATGACGAGACGGGGGTGATTAACAGTGTGAGTAAGGATAACGACGCAGCCGCATCCGCCGGCATAAAAATGCAGGTAAACTATTACTTTTCAGAAAAGTACGGAATTAACCTCTCTTACAGCCGGTTTTCCACCACACCCGCCTTCAGTGATGAAACCAGTTTCGAACAGCATTTCAATCTGCCTGTCAGTTTTCAGAATATAAACATCGGCTTAACTATCATGCTTTAACCCGACCAGAACATGAATAGAATAAAAGCCTTACGGTCACTAATCCTGGTATTTCCAATAATACTGACTTCCTGTTACCCCACACACAGGCTGAATTTTGACAAAGGCCTCATACCTGTTACGCCCCAAAACTTCAGGGCAGTCAATTCTTCACACGATGATTATAATTCAGATATGGATTATGACTGGTCTGAAAAATACTTCACGCTTATTTTTTCAACGAACAGAAAAATTGCCGGGGATTTTGATTTTATATGTTACGACTGCATGGCTTACTCAGCTCTCATTTCCGGTGAATTCGAAATGCATGCTGATTTCAGGGAATGGAAACTTATTGATTTAATCAATTCCACAGGAAATGAACTTGGCCCTTGCCTGGTGTATGATCCGGCAAACGGATTCTTTGATCCGACACAGCTCACAAATGCCCAAAAACGGTTCTTTTATGCCTCTGATAAAGGCGGAAGCCTTGACATTTACTGGGCTGATCTGAAGGTGGACGATGATGAATTTGTAATATCAGGTGAGCCTGCCGAACTTTCTGAAATAAATTCCGGGGCTGATGATGCCTATCCGACAATCTTCTTTGACAGTCAGACCAGGGCCGAAGTTCTTTATTTTACATCAGACAGGGGTGGCAATTTTGACATTTACAAAGCCACCGGCAACCCGAATAAATTAATAAATCAATCCACGGGCGTGGTCCCGGAGAAGGTAGAGGCATTAAGCACCGGAAGTGATGACAAGTGTCCGTATATCAGGGGTGACATCATGGTATTCGCTTCTGACAGGGCTGGCGGATTTGGCGGCTTTGACCTGTGGTATTCAAAGTACGTTAATAACCAATGGTCTGTCCCGGTGAATTTCGGAGATGCCATAAATACGGAATACGATGAATACAGGCCTGTTATAGCAGACATGGACAGCGAATATTTTCTCAATAATTTCCTTAATGATCTGATGATCTTTTCCTCGAACCGGCCCGGAGGAAAGGGCGGATTTGATTTATACTACGTCGGAATAAACAAATCGCTGAAATAGGTACAACCTTGACAATAAAGTATCACACAGCATCCGGGAGCTTTAAAATAGGTGAATTGGAACCTGAATCTGACTTGATAACGGGAGCAGGCGATATGCTGGATATAATTGCGGAAGCAGGATATCATGACTGCGACAGATTAATCGTTCACGAAAAGAGCCTGCACCGTGATTTCTTCGATCTCAAAACCGGGCTGGCCGGGGAAATCCTTCAGAAGTTCTCAAACTACCGGGTGAGGCTGGCAATTATCGGAGACTTCGAAGACATCAAAAGTAAAAGCCTGAGAGATTTTATCAGGGAGAGCAACCGCGGCAGGACAGTCAATTTTGTAAATTCGTTTGAAGAGGCTGCAGTCAGGCTGGCAATCCAATGATCAAATGTGTTAACCGGAAGACGGGTTGGTTTAAAGGGCACCCAGGCCGTTTATCTGGCATGTTATTTGTGCCATTTTTTATGATTTTGTACCGGAAATGACATCAGCCACACCTCCAAAACATATGATACGCACATTAACCATACTTTTTCTGGTTTTGTTTCTCAGTGCGTGTGAGAAAATAACTGATCACGATCGGACAGCAATATTTGAGATTTAGTATATTAACTGGGCATGGGGATTTCAGCATTCAGGTTCAGTTATTGATGCTGCCGGAGTTGTAAGGGAATTCAATCTTCCTGCTGAGTGGAATTTTCCCGACAGTGAAGGCTATATAAGCGAGGCTGACATGGAAGAGAATTTGGCTCAGCTCGGAGAGAAATCATGCGCAGTCAGCAAGACTGAAATGCTGAAATACTCCGACAAACTAGTACATGCACAGGAAGGGAAACTGACGGCTCCGGAGCATCAGATGTGCGATTTCGGCTCGCTTTCATATGCTGGATACATATACGAACCCCGACACAACAGGTACCGGTATGTTCTCATCAGACAGACCGGGGATGTCTATGTTGAGAATAAATCCATAGAAGCATCTGACATTTATGACTGGCTTGCCAATCCCTGTGGCAGCAACCACGGCATAAACCTGAAATAATCTATATACTTACAGTACTTTGCGTCAGGCCTGCAACAGCAATGGTTACAATTCACCCTGCGGTCTGCCTGCTGCATTCAGATGAAGGCCTTTGTCGGAAAATTTCTTAATTTTAAAAAATGAACCAATTTTACTTCGGGGAGCCTGCCAAATGTGTCTTTGCTGAAACGGGCGGGCCCATAACCAAATAAAAATCCGGCACTGCTGCACATGAAAATCAAAATCACACTGCTGCTTACGGTACTGCTGGCTGCACAGGCATGCCAGGCGCAGGACCTGAGTGACAATGATATTACAGTAAAAATACTGTCATTTAATATTTATCACGGCGCAACTACACGGGGTGATTATGACCTCGATGCCATAGCCAGGGTGATAACTAATGCTGATCCTGATCTTGTGGCTCTGCAGGAAGTTGATTTAAATACCAGCAGATCCGGTCACATTGATCTGGCGACAGAACTGGGAATAAGAACCCACATGGCTTCTTTGTTCGGAAGGGCGATGTATTATGACGGCGGAGAGTACGGTGATGGAATTTTATCGAAATACAGTTTTATCTCAACCAGGAATGTTCCGCTGCCATTCACACCGGGAAATGAACCAAGGACTGCACTTGAAGCAGTTGTGGTACTGCCGTCAGGAGATACCATATCATTTGTCGGAACCCACTTCGATCATCTTAATCCTGAAACTGACAGGGTGGCACAGGCAGAGAAGATCAATGAAGAGTTTGCTTCGGGCCCCTACCCTGCTGTTCTGGCGGGTGACCTGAATGCCCAGCCGGGAAGCAACCCTATCAAAATCCTCGAAGAGATATGGTCAGCCTCTTATGATAAAATCAATCCTGAACCCACATTCCCGTCTGATGCTCCGAGGATAAAGATCGACTATGTCATGCATATCCCTGCAGAGAGATGGGAAACCGTTGAGACAAATGTTATCTGCGATTCCATTGCGTCAGATCACTGTGCCTTCCTGGTAACCCTGAAGCTGCTGAATGAGTGATAACCACTGATAAAAAAGAATATACGTCCAATTAATAAAGGCTAACTCACATGAACAAATTCCACAAATACCTCATTATGTTCGCACTGCTGTTAAGTGTGATCTCATGTCAGAACAATAATCAGACGTCAGATATGATAATAACAAATGCAAAAATCTGGACCGGCAATGAAAGCCAGCCGCTGGCAGAAGCCATGGCATTTTCGGGTGATACCATCGTTGCGGTGGGGAGTAACCGGGATATCATGAAACTTAAAAGTGAAAACACCGTCGTTACCGATCTTGAAGGAAAATTTGTCATCCCCGGCATTATAGATTCTCATTTACACTTTCTGCAGGGCGGATTAAATCTTTCTTCAGTGCAGCTCAGGGATGCCTCAACACCTGAGGAGTTCATAAAAAGGCTGGCTGCCTTTGCTGCTTCCGTCAAACCCGGGACATGGATCACGGGTGGTGAATGGGACGGCAAGGGTTGGGAAACACTGCCTGAAAGAAGCTGGATCGATTCAGTCACACCTGACAATCCTGTCTTTGTTGAGAGGCTCGACGGACACATGGCTCTTGCAAACTCCCTCGCTTTGAAGCAGGCCGGTATTGACAGGAAGGTAAAGGATGTCAAGGGAGGAACCATTGTCCGCAATGAAGCCGGTGAACTGACAGGGATTTTCAAGGACAATGCGATGGATTATATTTTCGGCAAGATCCCATCTGCAACGGATGAGCAGGTTGACAAAGCATTGCGGGCAGCAATGAATTACTTTGCATCAAACGGTGTAACATCCGTTCATGCCGTTGATGCCGCCAGTTATGCAGATGCAATCGAGAAAGTCAGAAGCGACGGAAACCTCATCACGAGGGTATATATCATGGAGACGATAAGCAGATGGGAAAAGCTCATGAAACAGGTTGAGCGTGACGGAAAAGGTGATAACTGGATAAAGACCGGCGGACTAAAGGGCTTTATTGACGGGTCACTGGGCTCCCACACTGCCGCATTTCTCGAACCGTACACTGACATGATAACTGATTCCGGCCTCCTGGTCAATACCAGGGAGGATCTGTATACATGGATTTCAAATGCTGACAAGGCCGGACTGCAGGTCGGGATCCACGCAATAGGCGACCGTGCGATCAATATAATGTTAGGCATCTATGAGCAGGTGGAGAATGAAAACGGAGTGAGAGACCGGAGGTTCAGGATTGAGCATGCGCAGCACATTGCCCCGGGTGATATTGAAAGATTTTCAAAGCTGAATGTCATTGCATGCATGCAGCCTTACCACGCCATAGATGATGGCAGGTGGGCTGAACCTTTGATCGGTCCTGAACGGGTTAAATCGATGTATGTGTTTAAATCGTTATTTGATGCAGGAGCTGTCGTTGCTTTCGGCAGTGACTGGCCTGTAGCCCCGGCAACACCCATGGAGGGTATCTACGCTGCCGTCACCCGCAGGACTCTTGATGATAAAAACCCTGAAGGCTGGGTGCCGGAGCAGAAGATCACAGTTGAACAGGCGCTGACAGCCTATACAAAAAATGCCGCTTATGCCTCCTTTGATGAGAAGGTCAAGGGAACGCTCGAGCCAGGCAAACTGGCTGACTTTGTTGTACTGGGTGATGATATCACCGCAATTGATCCTGTGAAGATCAGGGATACAAAAGTGCTACAGACATGGGTAGGCGGAAGGAAAGTATTTGACAGTACAGGTAATTAAAATGAGTAAGTCAAAGATTACTACCGGCGGAATCCTTCTTTTATCCCTTTTTATGACTGCATGCAACTCATATAAATCCGCAGATAATCTCGCACGGGAACTGGATTCATTACTTGTAAAAGAATTCAATGCTGACGAACCGGGTGGTTCCGTGCTGGTCAAAAAGGGACATGTGACGGTATTCCTGCGCAGTTACGGGCTGGCTGACCTTGACACAAAGGAAAAGATCACCGGCAACACCCTGTTCAATCTCGGTTCTGTATCGAAGACATTTGTCTCCAACGGCATACTGATCCTGAAAGAAAACGGAAAACTGTCCCTTGACGATAATCTCTCAATGTATTTCGACGATTTCAAAAACAGGGATATTGCGGAAAAAGTAAGAATAAAGCATTTGTTGTCACACACTTCCGGCCTGCCTGACAACAGGGATGTGGATAATAATTTTGATTTCTTCCTGAGCGCAAAGGATGAGGAAAACTTTGCACCGGTAAAGCAGGCCGACAGTCTGAACTTTGAGCCCGGAGAAAGATTTGAATACTCCAACCCGGCTTACAACGGACTGGCGCTTATCATTGATAAAGTGACAGGTCAGCAAGTGGCAGAAATTCATTACAGACAGCATCTTTCTGCCATCCGGGATGGTCAGCAGCAAGATAACCGACGGGCCCTACCCCCAGGAAGGCGTTGCACACGGATATGAGATGAAGGATGGCAGGTATATCGAATCCGATTACGGTGAGTACCCGACTTTCGCGGCTGCAGGCAACGGAGGAGTGTGGAGCTCCGTCACAGAGCTTGCCCTGTATGAAAAAGCCCTGGAGCAGAATGTTTTCCTCGGCAAGGAACTTACAGATGAATCACGTACAGTTTTCAGGCCTGAAAACTGGGCAGGTGCAAGTGATCCGTTTATCGGGTACAGCTGGTTTATCGGAGAAAAACAATTTCTTGACGAAGAGAATAAAACAGGGGTTAACCTGATTTATCACAACGGTGACCAGGGAGGCTTCAGGGCATTCTACATCGTCATTCCTGAAAAGGATATTCTTTATGTCGGTCTTTTTAACCGGCCGCCTGACGATCTGAACAAGATAATCATGGAAGGCATTGCCCTCCTTGAAAAGAATGACTGGCTGGAATAAGAGTCTTTGCCAGGCTTATAATTAGCTATTCTGTTCAGTCAACCAGTGACCCTGTGGCATTGCCTCAGGGTCTTTTTTTTACAGGGGATAAGCTCCGATATAAGGCAAGCCTTTTTTGGGTCTGCCGAGAAGTGCGCTGATATCTGACGGTAAAGGAGATGCTGCCTTTATCCCGGGGAATGATGGAAGCATCTGGTAATTACCGAGCTCGCGGCTTCTGTATAAGCTTCCCCCGGTAAAAAACAAGCTGTGTGCAGAAAACTGCGGGTGAAGCTTATTCAGTTCAGCAGGTGAATCAAAGGCTGCCATGCAGTTATCATTTGCAGCCGGGCTCCAGAGGATCAGAGGCATGGTCCTGCCCAAGGGATTTTGTACATACACGTTATAGTCAATCTGGGCAAACTGAGGCTCTTTGAGTCTGTCGCAAAGCATCTTACGCTGCCAGACGAAAAGCAGTGGCCTGTTAAACCCGTCATCGCCGGTCATCAGGTTATTGACGAAGACATGGCCGTCACGCTCATCCACACCGGGACCGGTGGCCGGATGCCATCCGAAGTGATCGCCCACGGCGCTTCTCTCGCTGCGGCTGACGCAGGCCGTGCTGTTGACAAAAGTGTTCTGGTACATCCTGACATCACAGCTGTTCAGGATATGTACGCCGAGTTCGCAGTTTACAAATACGTTGCCTGCACATATAGCTCCTTTTGATATCTCAAAAAAGAAACCGCTCTCACTGGGCCATGTCTGCAGATTGTTAATACCTCTGTTGATATCTCCGACACCCTCGACCCAGTTGTTTATGAAAACACCGTCAACATTGCCCACATCATACCAGATGCCGTTTGAGAACGGCAGGCCGGTGATCAGGTTATCGCGGCATGTCACCCTGAAGCACTGGTTGAAGATTTTTACCGCGGCAGGATAGTACCCTGTAATATGTTCGATGTTGTTGCGCGTGAAGATATTCTTTTCGAGCAGCACGTCGGAGGAACTGAGGATATAGATTCCCTCGGTGCTTGTATCACTGATCTTGCAGCTCCTGATGGTCAGCCTGTCGCCCCGCAGATATGCTGCCACCCTCGAGCAGAACGTGATTGTGCAATGTTCAAGGGTGGTGCCGACGACATCCTTCCCGTGATCGCTTTCGGGAGAAATGCCTTCCGGATCCTTCCCGTCCACCTCTATCGCCCTGTAGGCATATTGTGTGAAAGTAATACCCCTGATTACCGGACCCTTATGGTCTGCTTCCATGCCGTGACATTCTCCGGTGATGCGGTGGAGTCCGATATTGAATGCAGTAATTTCCACGAGGTGATTCGCCGGGTTAATTCCGATATATACAAGTCCTGATAAATAATCTATGTAAAAGGTATTCTCATCGACCTCCCCCTCATAGCCTGCGGCCTGCAGGAGCCTGCCGTCAATGAATACCATATCGTCATTGAACCTGTGCAGGGGCGTCTCTTTTCCGTTTCTGTCGCGTTGCCACCAGTCCTGGGGCTTCGATGGGAAAAGGCGGTCCCATTTTGTGGTCCATAATCCGTTACCGAGATCCTTCCACCCGCCTGCTATATATGATCCTTTAATTACGGGTTGTTCGTCGAGGTAAGGCTGGATGGTTATTCCCTGATTCAAAATGAGATCGCCGGTGCGGTATGTTCCGCCCCGCATAATGATGACATCACCGGTTTTTACCCTTTCAATGGCTGCCTCAATGGTAGTTGGGACAGATAGTGTCTCGCCAGTCGATTCCCTGTTCCCGTCAGGGGAAACATAGTATATCTTCCCGGAGGTCACGGGCAGTGGCCACGACTGTCTGACAGGACCGTAGGGTCCACCGGAAGGCTGACCGGCAGCCGGCAGAGTGAGAGCGAAACACAGTAATAAGACACTGGTGAAATGAAATAAGCAGGTTTGCTTCAAAGGGCGGTTTGTATTCATGGATGTACTCTTTAAGAATTGGACTTAAAGCATAAAGTTATTAAACTTTGGTTGACTATTATTAAAGATTTCGGAAGGGCATTGAGCCGAAAAGATTAATTTGGTATCCGTAAAACAAGGCACCCTGCCTGACAAAAGCCATCGTCGATTGTTTATTGTTATAACCAATTAAGATTTCAGAAATGAGCTATACACTTGAACCCGGACAGAAGGTTATTGATTTCAGGCTTCCTTCCACGGAAGGGCCGGAGTACGGACTGTCTGATTTTGATGAGTACCCTTACCTGGTGCTGTTTTTTACCTGTAATCATTGTCCTTACGTCATCGGCTCGGATGAGGTGACACGTGCCACTGCAGAAAAATACCGGTCTGCAGGAGTGGCCTTTGTCGGCATAAACTCAAACAGTGAACACACTTATGAGGAAGACAGCTTCCCGAATATGGTGGCACGGATGGAAAAATACAAGTTCCCCTGGAAATACCTTTATGATGCTGACCAGTCGCTGGCCAAGGCATACGGGGCGCTGAAGACACCGCATTTCTTTGTTTTCAATAAGGAAAGGGTGCTTGTTTATACAGGCAGAGGAGTTGATTCGCCCCGTGATGTATCGAGGATGACAGTCAACAATCTTGACAACGTGCTTAGTGAACTGACGTCAGGGAAAGCGGTTACAGTAACAAAGACCAATCCTATTGGCTGCAACATCAAGTGGGAAGGCAGGGATGCTCACTGGATGCCTCCGGAAGCCTGCGACCTGGTATGAATCCTGCAATGGCGAACTCCATCATCAAATCTGCCCGGGAAAAGGCAGGGAATCTCTGGCTTGAATATTTATCACGCCGGAGGAAGAGAATGATCAGCCGGATGACAGACCCGGCACTCTTCAGCCATCTGCAACCTGCCGTTCAGGTTGACTGCAAGTGGTATGGAACCAGTTACGGCGGCTTTTATATTATTCCCTCACTTCTTGACAAGTCATCAGTCATCTATTCATTCGGAACCGGAAGGGACATCTCCTTTGATCTCAGGTGTATAAGAAAGCACGGCGCTTCGGTGTTCGCTTTTGATCCCACTCCCGTATCAATCGACTGGATAGGCAATCAGAGGCTGCCTGACAGGTTTCATTTTCACCCTTACGGAATAAGTGCTTCAGAGACCGGCCAGGCTGAGTTCTTTCTGCCTTCCAATCCCAGGGCTGTTTCCGGAAGCCTGGTTAAGCATAAGGAGGTTGATGCCGCAAAGTCAGTCAAAGTAATGATGAAGACATTTGATGATATCACAAGGGAGCTTGGTCACACTCATATTGATGTACTTAAAATGGACATTGAAGGATCTGAATATGATGTTATCGCTGCCATCCTGGCATCGCCGGTTACCGTTGATCAGATCCTTGTGGAGTTTCATGACCGAAATTTTGAAGCGGCGGAACCAGGATCCAGAGAGGCAATCAGGAAACTTTCCGGGAAGGGATACCTGGTTTACGGCTGTTCCAGGTCATTTGAGGAAATTTCCCTGATCCATAAAAGCAAGATCAAAGCATAATTGAGTACATATTCCTGGAAATGAAAATAAGCAAATGAGATTCTCCGATGAGCGCTTCAATTATTGAAATCAGGGATCTGACAAAAAGTTATGGGAAGGCCAGAGGGATTGAACATGTCAGTCTTGAAGTGGAGGAAGGTGAAATATTCGGATTCATCGGCCCTAACGGGGCGGGCAAATCCACCACTATCAGGGTATTGCTGAACCTCATCTTCCCCACCGGTGGAGAAGCCAAAATCATGGGCATGGATGCGGTCAGGGATTCGAAAAAGATCAGGTTGAATACCGGCTATGTTCCATCTGATGCCAATCTGTATTCATCAATGGATGCAGATGAATTTCTAGACTATTGCCTTGGGTTTTACAGGACTGTGAACGGTACTGACCGCATAGCTGAACTTTCAGAGTTATTTGAACTGGACCGGAAAAGAAAGCTTTCGGATTTGTCCATGGGAAGCCGCAAGAAGGTATCCATTATCCAGAGCCTGCTTCACAGCCCGCGGCTCCTTATCCTTGATGAGGCGACCATGGGTCTCGACCCGCTGATGCAGGCAAGGTTCTTTGAGCTGCTCAGGTCGGAGAACCGCAAGGGAATGACAATATTTTTTTCTTCGCATACCCTTAGTGAAGTGCAGTTATTATGCAAACGCGTCGCCATCATCAAGGAAGGCAGGATAATCAAGGTTGAGGATATTGAAACACTGAGGAAGAGGCAGCTGAAGAAAATTTATATCGAATTAGCCGGGCAGGCTGACAATGAGATTGACGGACTTGATGGTATTGAGGGTACTCCAGTGATTTCCGGCAAGACTATGCAATTTATGTACTCAGGCGATATCAATGGGCTTGTTTTAAAACTCACGGGCAAAAGAATAACCGACCTGACAATCGAGGAGCCATCCCTTGAAGAGATATTTATGCATTACTACAATTAAGCCGGGATTTGTCAGATGAACAAAAACCTTTTTATAAGAGAATTGAAATATAATGCCGTCAGCCTGCTGGTGTGGACTATAGTCATTACAGTCCTGATATCTTTGACAATGTCGGTTTACGGGACCTTTCTGGAGAACAATACCAAGATACTTGCGATGATGGCCATTCTGCCGAAAGGTGCGTTGCAGTTCAAGGGTATTTCAGATATTGATGATCTGTTTTCTGTACTGGGTTTCTATTCCGCCAACAATGTCATATACATGATGGTGCTTGGCAGTATCTATGCAATAGTACTATCTTCTAACATCTTGCTCAAAGAAGAGTACAACAAGACCGCTGAATACCTGCTTTCATGGCCCCTGACGCGCAGTGAACTATTTGCCGGCAAGGCGGCAGTTGTTTTTCTGAATGTGGTTTTGCTTAATATCGTTACGGCAGCGGCAGGTTTTATCAGCATGACAATAGTTAAAAGGGAACCATTCAGTGTCAACGCCTTTCTGATCCTCACGCTTTACACCCTGTTGCTGAATCTTTTCTTCGCTGCAGCGGGTTTGTTCATGTCGGCCCTGGTTAAAAGGTCCAGGCCGATAACCACATCAGGTATAGGGTTGGTGCTGGTCCTCTATTTTGTCTATACGCTCTCAAAGATCGCTGAAAGTCTTTCAAAGATAGGGTACATAAGTCCGTTCAAATTTGTCAACCTTGATACGGTAAACCCGGAATACAGGCTGGAGTTCCGGAACCTGCTGTACTTTGTCGGCTTTTCGCTGATTTTGACTATTTTGTCACACCGGTTTTATAAACGGAAGGATATATATTTATAGCAACTTAAGAATTTGGAAAAGGTATTTGTGACAACCCTATGGTCACATCCGGTTTTTTAACTTCCGGATGCACAAGAAGCAATCACCTTATACCTGAGTTGAGTTTACAATTTAATTTTGGACAAATGGTTGGAAAATTATTCATCATCTGTATGGCGGTAACAGCATTAATTTCAGACCCTGTCTCCGGGCAGGACTATTCAAAAAGTATTTTTGACGGACACTCTGATATAGGAGCGTGCAAACTGAAGGGAGACCTTAACTTCAATCCCGTAAACCAGGAATACACTGTTTCAGGATCAGGTGAGAACATCTGGTTCACCGGTGACCAGTTCCATTTTGCCTGGAAAAAGCTCAAAGGAGATTTTATCCTGAGTGCCAATGTGCAGTTCCTCGGGGAAGGAAGTCACATGCACCGTAAAGCCGGCTGGATGATACGTCAGAGCACCGATCCGGGCTCGGCGCACATCAGCGGAACAGTGCACGGTGACGGACTCACATCGCTGCAGTACCGTCTCTCGACCGGGGCGGAGATGTCCGAACGGAAGTCGGGGGTTGTTTCACCCGACGTGATACAGCTTGAACGGAAAGGCAACAGGTTCATCTTCTCATGTGCCGTGTCGGGGGAAACTTTTGACACTGTCATGATCACCGATGATGCAATGACCGGAGAAGTTTACGCCGGGCTGTTTATCTGCTCTCACGACAATAATGTGGTTGAAAAAGCGGTATTCAGCAATGTGCGGATCACCAGGCCGGCAAAGGACGACTTTGTGCCCTACAGGGATTATCTCGGCAGCAACCTGGAGGTCATGGATGTTGAGACCGGCATAAGGAAGGTCATCTACCAGTCTCCGGTTTCGATACAGGCGCCCAACTGGTCTGCAGACGGCAAATATCTTATATACAACAGCGGCGGCCTGCTTTACAAATTCGACCTTGAAAAAGGTGTACCTGAAGTGATAAACAGCGGCTTCGCCACCAGCAATAACAATGATCATGTTCTCTCATTTGACGGGAAGATGCTGGGCATCAGTCATCATGTTGCCGATGAGGGAAACAATTCAGTCATCTTCACTTTGCCGGTTGACGGCGGCACACCGAAAAGAATTACAAAGCTGAGCCCCTCCTATCTTCACGGATGGTCACCGGACGGGAAGTACCTGACCTACACTGCCGACCGCAATAATAATTTTGATATTTACAAAATCTCTGTCAGGAATAAAAAAGAGATAAGACTGACGGATGCTCCAGGACTGGATGACGGTCCGGAATATTCACCGGACGGAAAATATATATACTTCAACTCGGCAAGAACCGGAACCATGCAGATCTGGAGGATGAAGGCAGACGGGTCGCAGCAGGAGCAGCTGACCTTTGATGGGTATAACGACTGGTTCCCGCATATCTCGCCTGACGGTAAGGTGACAGTATGGCTATCCTTCCCACCTGAGGTAAAAGCCGATGATCATCCGTTTTATAAACACGTGTATCTCAGGATGATGCCGGTTGGCGGCGGAACACCGCGAGTCATAGCCTATCTTTATGGCGGTCAGGGGACGATAAACGTTCCAAGCTGGTCGCCTGACAGTAAGAAAATAGCTTTCGTCAGCAACTCGGGAATTGAATAGCCCTGACCGCAGGGAATGTAAAAGCTTATTTGCAATTAATATTTGAACGAAGAGCCGGTGATACTGGAATTGGTTGTACCGCCGGCTCAAAATGCACCGAAGCAGAATGAAAACCTATAAACCTCTCCTTGCAGCAGCAGTAATTCTGCCTTTGCTTATTTCATGCAACCATGAAGACAGGATGAACGTGGAGAGTCCCGGAGGTCATATCAGAGTAAGCATGATTGTCAGCAGCGAAGGGAAAGCCGCCTATTCTGTATTCCTGGATGAGTTGCCGGTAATTGAAAACTCATCGCTTGGAATAATAAGGGATGATGGCGATTACTATGCCGGACTGGTCCTTGACTCAGCATCGGAAATCCAGACGATTCGTGATGATTACTCTTTGCTGTACGGCAAGAAGAAAGAAGCCCAATATACAGCCAACAGGCGTGTCTTCCACCTTTCCAATGCCTCCGGCGGGCAAATGGATGTGATTTTCCAGGTGTCAGATGACGGCGTAGCATTTTGCTACTCTTTTCCCGGAAACTCTGATGATCTTAAAAAAATAACTTCTGAAAAGACAGGCTTCAATTTTGTCGCCGGAACCACAGGCTGGATCCAGCCACGTGCAGCATCAAAGTCGGGCTGGAACCAATGTAACCCGTCATATGAGGAACATTATATTGAAGATGTTCTGCTTGACAGTATCAGTCCCGATATTAATGGCTGGGTTTTTCCCGCGCTGTTTCATACGAAAAACTGCTGGATTAATTTAACAGAAAGCTGGCCTGACCGGAACTATTGCGGCAGCCATCTGAATAAGGGTGAGGGATCCGGCGAGATGGTCATAGCATTTCCTGAAGCTACGGAAGGTTTCACGGGCGGTGCAGTATATCCGCAGTCGACCATGCCATGGACCACACCGTGGCGGATAATAACCATGGGCAGTTCCCCGGGTGTGATTGTTGAATCAACACTTGGCACTGACCTGGCCAGGCCTTCTGAGCCGGGAGACTTCTCTTATGTCATGCCGGGAAGGGCCTCATGGAGCTGGGCACTGATGAAGGATGGCTCAGTAAACTTTGAGGTGCAGAAGGATTTTATCGACTATGCATCGGAAATGGGTTGGGAGTACTGCCTTGTCGATGTCAACTGGGACACAACGATAGGTTGGGATAAACTGGCTGAACTTTCACGCCTGGCAGCCGGGAAGAATGTCGGGCTGATAGTCTGGTACAACTCTGCCGGCGACTGGAATACAGTGCCTTACCATCCCAAAAACAAGTTACTGACACATGATAGCAGGGAGGCCGAATTCTCCAGGCTTGAGCAGCTTGGCATCAAAGGCATCAAGGTCGATTTCTTCGGAGGCGACGGGCAGTCGATGATGGACTATTATCAGGACATACTTGCAGACGCACATATGCATCACCTTGTAGTTAACTGCCACGGTTCAACTCTGCCCAGAGGACTGCAGCGCACCTGGCCAAACCTGGTATCGATGGAGGCTATACGGGGTTTGGAATACGCCACCTTTGATCAGGTGAGTGCTGATAAGGTGCCGTCAAAAGCAACTACAGCCGCGTTCATACGCAATGCCTTCGACCCCATGGATTTCACTCCTGTGTGCTTTTCCGAATATGACAATTTTGAAAGGGTCACAGGAAACGGTGCTGAACTGGCCATGGCTGTCCTTTTCCTGTCCGGTGTGCAGCACTATGCCGAGACCCCGGGTGGAATGTCCCGGATGCCGGATTATATCAGGGAAATCATGGGCGCAATTCCTGTCGCATGGGACGAAACAAGGTTCATTGACGGTTACCCCGGGAAGTTTGTTGTGATTGCAAGGCGTACCGGTGACGTGTGGTACATTGCAGGCATCAATGCAGGCAAGGAGCCGTTGGAGATAACAATGCCGCTGCCATTCATTAATCAGAAGAATGGTATCCTCGTGACTGAGGGAGACATCCCAAGGTCCTTTATTCGAAAAGAAATAACTCTTGAAGGGGGAACAGCTGCACCGATTAAAGTAAATCCTGATGGCGGATTTGTCATCAGATTTGACCCGTCAGAAACCATAAAACCTGAAAATGAATAAGAAACCTGTTGTTCTGCTATTATTAACCTTATTACTTCTGTCAGGCTGCGGCTCCGGCACCAAACAGCACGGGAAATATGTACTGTGGTATGATACTCCGGCAAGGGAATGGACCGAAGCTCTTCCTGTCGGCAACGGCAGGCTTGGTGGAATGCTGTTCGGAAACCCTGCTGTCGAAAGATTACAGGTAAATGAAGAGTCTTTATGGGCCGGTATGAATATTCCCAACAACAATCCCGGAGCTCTTGCCCACATGCCTGAAATACGCAAGCTAATTCTTGACGGCAGGATACCCGAGGCTTTTAACCTCTCGGAAAAATATGTTGCCGGCATACCCATTAAGCTCAGGTCATACCAGACACTCGGTGATATTTACTTTCAATTTGCCGACACCACCGGCAAGATCACCGACTACCGCAGAGAGCTTGACCTTGAGACCGGCATCGCCAAAGTGAGTTTCAAAAGGAACGGCAATAAAATCGAATATGAAGTCTATTCATCAGTTCCTGATAATGTGATGGTTATTTCGATGAAGTCGAAGAAGAAAGGTGGCCTGGATATATCAATATCCCTGCAGCGCCAGCAGGATGCTGTCATCAGTGTCAAGGACGGCCGCATAGACATGGAAGGGCAGGTGATTGACAGTGACGACCCGGAAATGGGACCGGGAGGAGACCACATGAAGTTTTTTGCCTCTCTCCTACCCACGGCATATGACGGAAAGTTGACACATGACAGTAAATCACTGATATACAGAGAAGGTACCGAGCTGGTAATGTTTTTCAACGCAGCTACGGATTATAATGTCGACGGACTAAATTTCGACCGGACGATAGACCCTCGCAGCAAATGCACTGACGCCATCAGCACAGCCTCGTGGAAATCATTTGAGCTGCTCAGAAAAACCCATATCGCTGAGCACTCTTCCATGTTTGACAGGGTCAGCCTGCGTCTTGGAAAGGATAACAAAGCTGACACCATACCCACTGACGTGCGCCTCAGGAGGTTCCAGGCAGGCGGCGATGACCCGGGACTCATCGAGCTCTATTTTCAATACGGACGGTACCTGTTGATGGGATCATCGCGCGGGACGGCACAGCTCCCGGCAAATTTGCAGGGTATCTGGAACAAGGATTACCTGGCTCCCTGGGGCTCGGACTACCATGTCAACATCAACCTGCAGATGAATTACTGGCCAGCTGAGGCATGCAATCTAAGCGAAACTGTAGATCCTTTGATAACCTTCATGGAAGAGCTTACTGTTCCGGGAAGTGTCACTGCCCGTGAGATGTACGGTGCGAAGGGGTGGACAATGCATCATACAACTGACGTATTCGGCAAGACGGCCGTGATCGACGGCGTCTACTGGGGCATGTTTCCCCTCGGAGGGGCATGGATGACTCTTCCGCTGTGGGAACACTATGAGTTCACAAACGACACCGCCTTCCTTCGTGAGAGAGCTTACCCCGTTATGAAGGGAGCGGCAGAGTTTATCACTACTTTCCTGTTTGAAGATAAGGAAGGTCAGCTGGTCACCGCTCCCACTTACTCCCCGGAAAACAGTTATATCGATCCGGTCTCCGGAAAAGAATTCAAGCTTACCTATGCCCCGACAATGGATAACCAGATAATACGGGAGGTTCTAACAAACTGTCAGAAAGCTGCCCATATACTCAACACTGACACAGGCTGGGCGGACAGCCTTCAGCAGACGCTTGATAAGCTCCCTCCGGTCAGGATAGCTTCCAACGGCACCATAATGGAGTGGATAAAGGAATATGAGGAGGCTGAGCCCGGACACAGGCACATGTCGCATCTCTTCGGGCTGCACCCCGGAACACAGATCACGCCGGAAACACCTGAGCTCTTTGCTGCTGCACGTAAAACGCTTGAGCACCGGTTGGAAAACGGTGGCGGACATACCGGCTGGAGCAGGGCATGGATCATAAATTTCTACGCCCGCCTTCTGGACGGAAATGAGAGTTACAGGCACCTCAGGCTGTTGCTGGAAAAATCCACACTGCCAAACCTGTTTGACAACCATCCGCCATTTCAGATTGACGGAAACTTCGGAGGTACGGCAGGCATCGCAGAGATGCTGCTGCAGAGCCAGAACGGCGTTGTACAGATACTGCCGGCCCTGCCTGATGCATGGCCGGAAGGGTCAGTTACAGGACTGAAAGCCAGAGGTAATTTTGAGGTTGACATTTCCTGGGAAAAAGGAGCATTAAAGGAAGTCGTTGTCACCTCTTTCTCCGGTGCACCCCTGACAATGACCTGCGCGGATAAAAGGATTTCAATGAACACTGTAAAAGGCCTTACTTACAGTTTTGATAAAGAACTGAAATGGATAAAGTAATACTGTTTATTGCGCTTAGCCTGCCCGTCATTTACTTCTCAAAACGGACCCTTTTTGATATAAAAAGCCATGGCTTCCCTCGTTTCTTCAGCTGGGAGTGCATCGTTGCACTCTTTGTGGCAAACTACCAATTCTGGTTTTCTGACCCATTATCGCTGAACCAGATTATTTCGTGGATGCTGCTGGCGATTTCTGCTTACATGTTAGTCGCAGGTGCCTTACTTCTTAACAGGGCTCGCAAGCCCGGCATAGTAAGGGTAGACGATAAGCTTTTTAAATTTGAGAGGACCACAGAGCTTGTAACATCAGGGATATTTAAGTATATCAGGCATCCGCTTTACGCATCGCTGATCTTTATTACCTGGGGTATTTACTTCAAGCATCCCACGGTTATAATGACTTTGGTGGCCCTGCTCTCGTCGCTCCTTTTATGGTTTACTGCCGTGGGTGACGAAAAGGAGTGTATTGCCTATTTCGGTGACAGCTACAGAGAATATATGAAAGGAACAAAAAGATTTATCCCTTTTGTTATCTGAAATGAGATGATATGTCAATTCCCTCATCAGTAGCTAAAGAGAAGACTGAAATCAATACAGCATCCTGACCCGTATTGTTCCTTCTATTGACCGCAGCTCCCTGATGATGCTGCTGTCAAGCTTGCTCTCTGTATCAATTATTACATACCCGACCTCAGCGTCAGTCTGAAGATATTCAGCTGCGATGTTTATGCCCTTTGACGTAAACACATAATTTACCTCTTTCAGCAAACCGGGTTCGTTCTTATGAATATGGAGGAAACGCTGGGCATTGCAGTTAGGCTGAAGGGATATCTGCACAAAATTCGTTGCGCCGATTGTGTCTCCGGTATCGCTGTACTTCACAAGTTTCTCCGCCACTTCAGTTCCGATGTTTTCCTGGGCTTCTGTTGTACTGCCTCCCACATGGGGAGACAGGAGGACATTTTCAAACATCCGCAGGTCTGAGACAAACGGATCTCCGCCTGATACCGGTTCATCAGGGAACACGTCGAGAGCAGCTCCCAGAATATGATCTCCTTCGAGGGCGGTTACCAGGGCAGGGATGTTGACAACTGTACCTCTTGAGGCATTGATCAGACACGATCCTTTTCTCATGAGGCCAAGCTCTTTTTCACCTATCATGTTGCGGGTAAGCGGAGTCTCCGGCACGTGCAGGGTGACCACATGAGCACAAGACAACAGCTCCGTAAGAGTTGAGCAGGCGATAGCTTTGCCCAGGCTGAGCTTCTTCGCGATATCATAATAATAGACATTCATTCCCATGGCTTCTGCCATGATCGATACCTGCGATCCTATATGTCCATATCCTATTATACCGAGGTTCTTGCCGCGGGCTTCGAATGAATTACTTGCTGATTTCAGCCATTGCCCCCTGTGGGCAGCAGCATTCTTCAACGGAATGTTCCGCATCAGCAGGATACATTCGGCAATGACCAGCTCAGCTACGGAGCGGGTGTTCGAAAAAGGGGCGTTGAAAACCGGGATGCCCCTCATTCGTGCTGCACGGCCGTCAACCTGGTTGGTTCCGATACTGAAACAGCCTATTGCAAAGAGCTTTTCTGCTTCTTTCAAAATCTCTTCCGAAATTTGTGTACGGGAACGTATGCCAATAATATTTACATCCTTTATTTTAGCTTTTAGGGCAGCATCATCAAGTGAGCCTGGCAGGGTTTCTATATTCGTGTATCCGCTGACTGTAAAAAAGTCAAAAGCACTTTTATGAATTCCTTCAAGCAGCAAGACTTTAATCCTGTTCTTTTCAAGTGAGTATTTCTGTAACATTTTTGAATAAAATAAATATATAATTTATCCGGGGTTTATAAAATTAATACGGAGACCAATATAACGAAATATTTTAGCTGTCATATTTTGGTTGATTGAATGTTGAAAAGTACGGACAGCGGCAGTTCCAACATGACACAAGTATGTAAAAAGACCATTTTCAAAATCAACCCTTAAAACAGGCGTTCAGAACCGGTATGTTATACTATGCAGTAAAGTCGCTCATCTCCCGTATGAATAAAGGCTTATATTTGACAGTCTTTTTATTATTTAAAATGAAAATTGCTGTTACCGGCGCTTCAGGACATGTGGGCGCCAACCTGTGCAGGATGCTGATTGACCTGGGTCATGAGGTTAAGGCTCTGAAACACAATAGTACAAAAGGCATCGAAGATCTCGGTCTTGAATTTGTGCCCGGTGAAATCAACAGTGAGGCTGATCTCAGAAAACTCTGTTCCGGCTGTGAAGTGGTATTTCATCTTGCTGCCTGCATAAGCATCCATAAGAATGACAATCACTGCCTGAAAATAAATTCTGACAGTTGTAACACCCTCCTCAAAGCAGCAAAGGCTGAAGGTGTCAGAAAAATAATTCATTTCAGTTCAATTCATGCCTATGAACAGGAACCACTTGACGCTGAGCTTGATGAAACACGCCGCCTTGCACTGGAAGGCGGGGCTTCATATGAAAGGTCAAAGGCATCGGGTCAGAAAATAATGACTGAGGCATCATCACACCGGCTTGAAGTGGTTGTTTTAAATCCGACGGCAATAATAGGACCTAATGATTTTCAACCGTCTCTGCTCGGTAATGCAATCATCAGATTTTTCAAAGGTCAGAACCCAAGCCTGCTGCCAGGCGGGTATAACTGGGTTGATGTCAGGGATGTATGCTCTGCCGCAATAAATGCAATTGAACTCGGTGTCCCGGGTGAAAGTTATTTGCTTGGCGGAAGCTGGCAAAGCCTGAAAACCATGGCTTCGACGGTTGAAAAACTTGGAGGTCATAAAGCTCCCTGGCTGTGCCTGCCAATGTCAGTGGCGTACGTTGGTGCGATATTTCTGAACCTCCATGCCACGATCACGAAAAGTGTCCCGTTATATACTGCAATGTCTCTTGAAACGCTGGAGCACAGTCATATGAATATCTCAAGTAAAAAAGCCGCGAAGGCTCTTGGCTTCTCTCCCCGTCCTTTTGAAGAGACCATGGCAGATACAGTAAACTGGTTTAAGGAAAACAAATACATCTGATGAATAAAGCGACATTTGACCTTTTAGTCTGGCTATGGACGGTCATCGCCCTGGTAATTTTCCTCGTTCTCATGTTTGTGACCGCGCCCTACGGCAGGCACTCGAACAAGAAATGGGGAGCAACTATCCCGGACAGGATCGGGTGGTTCATCATGGAGGTTCCGGCACTCATCATTTTCCTCTATTTCATAATTACGGGAACAGCTGAGAAGACCGTGACCATCTGGATCGTTGCATCATTGTATGTCGCTCACTACCTCAACAGGGCGGTGATCTTTCCCTGGCGGATACGCGTCCGCGGAAAGCAGATGCCGCTCGCAATAGCGCTGATGGCTGTCTGCTTCAATTTTGTGAATGCCAGCTTCCTGGGTTATTACGCAGGTTCACTTCATACACATTTCACGACAGACTGGCTGAGAGATCCGCGCTTTATTGCCGGGCTGATTATATTTATCACAGGAATGGCGATAAATATATCCTCCGATGAGAAGTTGATCCACCTGAGGAAGAAAAGCAGCGGCGACTATCAGATTCCACGTGGAGGGTACTTCGAGAAAGTATCATGTCCAAACTTTTTCGGCGAGATAATCGAATGGGGAGGCTACGCCGTACTCTGCTGGTCACTTCCTGCATTTTCCTTTTTCATCTGGACCTTCTGCAACCTGGTGCCGCGCGCACTTTCCCATCACAGGTGGTACAAGAGCCATTTTGCCGATTATCCTCAGGAGAGAAAAGCCATCTTTCCATATATTTTGTAATTTAACGGCACATAATTTCTGTCGTGAGAAACCTTGATTTAAGCTACCGGTCCAGATTTGTGTGGCTGGCCGTTTTTGCCGTGGCGATGGGCTTCCTGGAAGGCATTGTGGTTATTTACCTGCGCGAATTGTACTATCCCCAGGGATTTGATTTTCCGCTGAAGATGATGCCGCCGGAGCTGGTCAGTATTGAATGGATCAGGGAGACTGCCACGCTGGTAATGCTGGCTGCTGTGGGCATTATTGCCGGCAGAAACAATCTCCAGAGGCTAATGTATTTTCTCTTTGTATTCGGAGTATGGGACATCTTTTATTATGTCGCCCTGAAGCTTCTCATTGGCTGGCCGGCTTCCCTCCTCACCTGGGACCTGCTTTTCCTGATACCCGTATCATGGCTTAGTCCTGTTCTTGCCCCGGTAATATGCTCGGTGACGATGATAGTGTTGGCAGTGTTGATAATCGGAAGAGAGGAGAAAGGTTTTACAGTTGTTTCACGGCCGCCTGACTGGATATTGATTTCTGCAGGTGCGGCAATTATCCTCTTTACCTTTATGGTTGATTATATGAAACTGACCATTGACAGCGGCGTACTTGCATCAGAAAACTCCTCCGGCACCAGGGAGCAGATGATTAATATGATAACAAATTATGTACCTGATACATATAACTGGTTCCTTTTCATAACCGGAGAATTGATGATTATGGCCGCTGCACTGAAAATAATGATTCAAACAAACAGAAAATGAAAAAAATACTTACGCTTACTGCTATGATAACCTTGCTGCTCTCCGTGACAGGTTGCGGAGGAGAAAAGAACAATTCTTCGGAGAGTGCTGATCCGTATCTCTGGCTTGAGGAGGTCGAAGGGGAAAAAGCTCTCGACTGGGCAAGAGCACAGAACAAGATCTCGGATGAAGCCTTTACCAAACTGCCTCTTTACACTGAACTGAGAGACAAGTTCCTGACGGTGTTTAATGACAGGGAAAGGGTGATCTATCCTGATATGGTCGGTAATAATGTTTATAATCTGTGGCAGGACGAAAAGAATGAGAGGGGTCTCTGGAGAAGGATGTCAAAGGAAGATTTTCTGGCTGGCAAAAATGACTGGGAGGCAGTTCTTGATCTCGACAAGCTCTCTGCAGAGGAAAACAGGAAATGGGTATTTGGCGGGGCCAGCTGGCTGGGTCCGGAGGATAATCTATGCCTGCTGAATCTCTCCGACGGCGGTAAGGATGAAAGCGTGATCAGGGAATTCGATGCCTCAAATAAAACATTCGTGAGTGGTGGTTTTTCCATCAGCGAAAGCAAGGGCAGCGCCGCATGGATTGACAAGGATAACATAATTGTTGCGACAAATTACGGACCCGGTACCATGACTGCCTCCGGGTATCCCGCTGTTGCAAAATTATGGAAGAGGGGTGCTGATCCGGCCGGGGCCGAAACACTGCTTACAGCCGACACCGCAATGATGGGTATTTTTGTCAGCGGCATGAACGTCAGAGGCAAACAGTATACCTTTCTGGATTTGAGAAAAGGGTTCTACGAGGTTGAGCCGTTCATTTTTACATCTGAAGGCCTTCGAAAGATTGAGGTTCCGTCAGACGCGGAGTTTAGAGGTATGCATGGTGACGATGTGCTTCTTTATCTTCAGTCAGACTGGGCTGCAGGCAATGAAACATACAAATCAGGATCGCTTGTCAGCTTTGATCTTCCGGGTTTCCTGGCAGGGAAAACAGCAGTAAGAACAATCTATCAGCCTGAAGAACGGACCAGCTTTGTCTCGGTTTTGTCAGCAAAAGATTTTGTCGTGGTTTCCACAATGGAAAATGTTCAGGGCAAACTGAAGATTTTTCGCACCGAGGGTGGAAAGTGGATGGAGAATCCTGTTCCTGTACCTGAATTCGGAACAGTCTCACTTGTCAGTGCAGATGACCAGGCTGATGACTACTTCTTCTCTTTCAGTAACCCGTTGACACCGTCAACTTTGTATTACGGCGACGGCAATAAAATTACCGTGATTAAGAAACAGAAGGAATATTTTGATGCATCAGGGATGGAAGTAAATCAATATGAGGCAATTTCTAAAGACGGCACTGCAATTCCATATTTCATTGTTCATCCTAAAAATATGATCTTTAATGGTAAAAATCCGACACTGATATATGGTTATGGCGGTTTCAATATTCCTGAACAGCCGGTATATAGTTCAGTCACCGGCATTGGCTGGCTCGCTCATGGGGGTGTTTATGTAATTGCCAACATCCGTGGCGGAGGTGAATTTGGTCCTGCATGGCACCAGGCGGCACTGAAAGAAAAACGCCAGAATGCGTATGATGATTTCTTTGCTGTTGCTGAAGATATTATCAGTAAAAAGGTAACCTCTCCGGAGTACCTGGGTGCTTTCGGATGGAGTAACGGTGGACTGCTCGCCGGTGTGGCGCTTACCCAGAGGCCTGATCTTTATAATGCCATTGTAATTGGCGCGCCCCTGCTCGATATGAAGCGCTACTCTCACCTTCTTGCCGGCGCCAGCTGGATGGATGAGTACGGTAATCCTGATAAACCTGAGGACTGGGCATACATCAGCAAGTTCTCCCCGTATCAGAACGTGAACAAAAAAACCAGTTATCCCGAGCCGCTCTTTATTACCTCAACCAAGGATGACAGGGTGCACCCGGGACATGCCCGGAAGATGGCAGCAAAGATGATTGGCATGGGTCACCCGGTTTACTATCACGAGACCATAGAGGGTGGTCACGGGGCTGCTTCCACCAACGCACAGGAGGCTGAAATATGGGCCATCATGTATTCCTACCTTAATAAGAAGCTGATTGACAAGTAACAGTTAAATAATAAAGACTGCCGGCTTGGGGCCCGGCAGTCTTCAGCAATAAAACGGACTTATTTAAAGAAAGAAGGATTTACATCCTGACACATGCTTGTGGCATGCAGCGTAAAAATACTTTCCTATTATGAAGATTTAATGAAGAATGAGACAATTATGCTGCCTCTTCTGTCCCCGGATGCCTAAGCGGTCTAAATACTTTTCACTGAAATTTAAGATATTTCCCAAGGTGAAATAAAATTTTATACATTTATGGAGCCTGATTATTTGATTGATTAATTGGTTGACAAACCTGAATTATTTACAGTGCGATGCTGACTGATCTGTATTTATCAAATATTTTGTTTCACCTCACTTAACCCATTATGTCGAAAGAGAAGCAGGAGAAGGATGTAGAAAAGCCGGACCTGGATAAAGTAGTAGAAACATCGAGACGCGATTTTATCCGTAAGGTCACCATCGCCGGAGCTGTGACAGTCACAGGTGCGGCAGCCGTGTACTCAGGTCACCGTTTTGAAAAAGGAAAGCACCGGGAAGGCATGGTTAAGGTTCTTACCGAGGACAACCGGCTTGTTGAGATCCCGGTAGAGCAGCTGAAGGATTTCAAGCCTGATCTGAAGATGCTGCAGGGCCGGGGCCGTGAGGGTATCAGCGGCAGGAAGTGGGTCATGGTGATCGATCTTTCAAGATGCAGAAATGCCAGGAAATGTGTGGAGGCTTGTCAGCATGCTCATCATCTTCGTCCTTATGAGTACCACCTCAACACGCTGGTCATGCAGGAGTCTGTCAACACACCTGCCTATTATATGCCCAAACAGTGCCAGCACTGCGACAATCCGCCATGTGTCTCTGTCTGTCCTGTTGATGCCACCTTCAAGAGACAGGATGGCATTGTGCTTATCGACAATGAGCGCTGCATCGGATGCCGGTTTTGTATCGCGGCCTGCCCCTACTCGGCAAGGATCTTTCACTGGCAGGAGCCCTCGATGGCAGAGGCTGACAAAGACCTGGAGTATGATGTGGAGCTGAACGTGCCACATAAGAAGGGAACAGTCACCAAGTGCCTGTTCAGTGCTGACAGGCTGCGCGAAGGAATACTCCCCTACTGTGTCACAGCCTGCCCCAACGGAGTGTATTACTTCGGTGATGAGAACGAAGATGCCGTTACCAACGGCACCACTAAAGAAACGGTCCGTCTCAGCGAGCTGCTGGAAAAGAACGGAGCATACAGGCTCATGCCCGAGCTTGGAACAAAACCGAGGGTATATTACCTGCCTCCCAAAAACAGGCTGTTCGACTTTGAAAAGGGTGAGAGTAAAGAGTATAAGGAAGAAACGATCTAAACAAGCAACATATATGGAGCAAACCCGTTTCAACACTCCTGAAGAACAGAGGAAAATTGATTCCATTGCGGCGGATATTCTAAGAAATGTAAGAATAAACAAGGGGTTTTTACTCTGGATGGGATTTCTTCTTACCCTTCTGGCCTTATGCCTCCTGGCATATACAATTCAGCTGAGGAAGGGGCTCGGGGTTACCGGACTGCGTGATTTCACAAGCTGGGGAATGTACATTTCAAACTTCGTCTTCTTTGTGGCGACCAGTCTTGTGGGGATGCTGATCAGCTCGGTTCTCGGTATGATTGGCTACCAGTGGGTCAAACCGATTTCACGCATTGCCGAAATAATTGCCATTGCCTTTGCCGCCGTAGCCGGGCTGGTGATCATATCTGACATGGGCCGTCCTGACAGATTACCCTATCTGTTCAGGTTCGGACGTATACAGTCTCCCATTCTCTGGGATGTGACCGTGGTGACTACATATTTTGTCCTGAGCCTGCTGTTATGGTTCTTTCCGCTCATACCCGACCTTGCCATTTCAAGGAGCAGGATGGAAGGAAGACCTGCATTTCTTGTGAAAGCATATGAGATTCTTTCATTCAGGTGGGAGCACCATGAGGCACAATACAAAATAATGAAACAGGCTGTTCGGATACTGCTTATACTCATCATCCCGACGGCATTTGCCATTCACACAGTGACATCATGGCTCTTCGCCGTTACGCCCAGGACAGGCTGGGACAGCACGATCTTCGGGCCCTACTTCATTTCTGGCGCTTTTGTATCAGGGACGGCGGCAGTGATCATTGCCATGTATTTCTTCAGGGTAAATTACAGGCTCGGGAAGTACCTTACGGATGAGCATTTCGAAAAGATCGGCAGGGTGCTGGTACTCGTGTCAATAATATATCTCTATTTTAACCTGAACGAGTTTCTTGTACCCGGTTACAAGATGAAGACCGCTGATGCAATCCATCTCCGCGAGCTGTTCTCAGGGCAATTTGCTCCGCTTTTCTGGGGTGTCCAGATCCTCGGATTGATAGTACCCATTATCCTGCTGCTGTTCAAGAAAATACGCAGGCCGCTGCCAATGCTCATCATATCCCTGATCGTGCTTGTCGCCTCATGGCTCAAGAGGCTTATCATAGTTATCCCTCCGCAGGCTAACCCGTTCCTGCCGGTACAGAATGTGCCGCCCGAATGGATTGTCTATAAACCTACGCTGATTGAGTCGGCTGTAACCATGGCCTCGATACTGCTTGTTCTGATCATCATAACCGTTCTTTCAAAGCTGTTTCCGGTGATACCTATATGGGAGATGGCTGAAGAGAGCAATAAAAAATCCGTTAACATCGAAAACCAGTAACATCACGTGAATATGAAGAGCGTCATTGCGGTCATCTGGTGCCTGATCCTGTTCCCCTCCTTTACAAGGGGCCAGGAGTGGATCGTACCGGAAGAGAAAAGAGGCAGGCTTAGTACTTTCCCTTTCTCAGATGAGACAAGGAAGGAGGGTGAGAAGCTCTATACCGTCAACTGCATGTCATGTCATGGCAACCCGGGAAAAGGAAACTACCTGGCCCTTGTTCCCGTGCCCGGTGACCCTGCCACAGAAAAGATCCAGAGAAACAGCGACGGAGAGATATTCTATAAAGTTACTTCGGGAAAAGGGCAGATGCCTTCATTCCGGAGTGTTCTTTCAACGGATGATATCTGGAAGACAGTCTCATATATCAGAAGCTTCAACAAAAGCTATGTTCAGCAGGTAATGCAGGTCATCACCTCATCAGCTTATCCCGGAGCATCGATAAGCATGAAGATAGCATATAACGCCGCGGAACACGCTCTGACTGTTATGGCACTGGCAGCGGATGAAGAGAAGACAGTTCCCGTCACCGGGGCCGGAGTGAGAATTCTTGCCGGCCGGTATTTCGGCATGCTGCCTGTTGATGAGGAGAAAATGACCGATAGCAAGGGCAATGCAGTCTTCATGATCCCGGAGGACTTGCCAGGTGATACAGCCGGCAACGTCAGAATCAGTGCCAAATTTACTGACGAGGAAGTATTTGGTGCAGTTTCAAAAGATACTGTCATTAAAGCAGGTGTAATAACCGTTCCGGTTAGCCTCGTGGCACAGAGAGCCATGTGGAACAATGTCAGGAAAGCCCCTGTCTGGATCATCCTTGCCTATACCCTGGGAGTTCTGACTGTATGGGGGTTCATCTTCCTGGTGATGATGAAGCTGCGTGATATATACACTATTGGCAGTGCACTCAGAGGTAAACTCCATGACCCCGCAGAACCGGAGATAAATCAAAAACAAGCAGAAATATGAAAAACTTAACTCCTGTCGGCAGGATCCTATTCGCCCTGCCATTTGCGATATTCGGGATCAACCACTTCCTGATGATGGATTACTATGTCGGAATGCTGACCTCATTCATACCTCTGGGAGGATACACAATAATTCTGACAGGGCTTCTTCTCATTGCAGTGAGCATAAGCATTATCACCAAAAAATTTGTCAGGCTTTCAACACTGGTCCTTGCAGGGCTTTTGCTCATGTTTATTCTTACAATACATATCCCCCATCTCATTCACGGGACCGACAGGCCCATGGTTCTTATCGCCCTGCTTAAGGATATCTCGCTGATGGGCGGATCACTGATGATAGCAGGCATGTATTCAGACGAGGAAAAACAAACAACTAAGAAATGAAAATAAGACATCTTGTTGCAGCAACCCTGTTGCTTCTTATCCTGCCGGTTATTACCGCACAGGATATAAAGAAAGCTGACTATAAGTTTAAAGACGTGGAAATAGGTGTTGTTGAACACCTCGGTGACACCATACCGCTGGACCTCTGGTTTTTCAATGAGGAAAACGAAAAGGTTACTCTGAGGCAGTTGATTGACAAACCGGTAATACTGTGTCTGGTCTATTTTGACTGTCCGAATATTTGCAGCCCCCTGATGGACGGTGTTGCCGATGTGGTGAGCAAAATGGACATGAGTATCGGGGATGATTACAAGATCATAACCATCAGCTTCAACACAAGCGACACCCCTGAGAAAGCGAGGGAAAAGAAAGTGAATTTTGTGCAGCGCATCAGCAAGGAGCACCAGAAAGATTGGATTTACCTTACAGGTGAACAGGAGAACATCAGCGCAATAACTGAAGCAGTCGGGTTTAAGTACAAACCTCAGGGCCTGGATTTTGCTCACCCTGCCGTGATTACGATTCTCAGTCCTGCCGGAAAGATAACGCGGTACCTCTACGGCATCACCTATCTTCCCTTTGACGTTAAGATGGCAATCATCGAGGCACAGAAAGGGATAGCCCGGCCAACATCCAACAAGATCCTCGAATATTGTTTTGGTTATAATCCCGCCAGCAAGACATATACGCTGCAAGTCACAAGGATAGTAGGTGTGATAACCATATTCCTGGCAGTGGTGATACTGGCATTTTTGCTGATCAGACGAAGAAAAAAATAAAAAGAGGCAAGTATGGGAAGTGAAACACAGGTAAGCTACCTGGAATACCAGGGCAGGCACAAGGGAATTTGGTCATGGCTGTTGACCACTGATCACAAGCGGATCGGGCTGATGTACCTCTATGCCGTCATCTTCTTCTTTTTTGTCGCTGCCTTCCTCGGATTGCTCATGCGCATTGAGCTTATAGCTCCCGGCCGCACCATCATGGGACCGCAGACATACAACGGGCTCTTCACAATTCACGGCATCATCATGATATTTGTGATCGTCATTCCGGGTCTGGCGACTGTTTTCGGCAACTTTTTCCTGCCTATACTCATCGGGGCTAAAGACGTGGCTTTCCCCAAACTGAATCTGTTCTCGTGGTACCTCTATATTTTCGGTGCCCTTCTGGGAGTTGCTTCACAGTTCATGAAAAACGGGCCGCCTGATACAGGATGGACCTTCTATGTTCCTTACAGCGTGGAGTCTTCGACAAGTGTCATATGGGCCCTTACTGCCGCTTTCATCCTGGGCTTTTCTTCTATTCTTACCGGTCTGAACTTTATTGTCACCATTCACCGGATGCGTGCTCCCGGCATGAAATGGATGAGGATGCCTCTCTTTCCATGGGCCCTCTATGCCACGGCATGGATACAGGTTCTCGCCACCCCGATAATAGGGATTACCCTTATGATGGTAATAGCAGAGAGAGTGCTTAATATCGGTTTCTTCGACCCTGCTCTCGGAGGTGACCCGGTGCTGTTCCAGCATCTTTTCTGGATATATTCGCATCCGGCAGTGTACATAATGATCTTACCTGCAATGGGTGTCGTCACTGAAATATTTCCCACTTTCAGCCAGAAACCGGTGTTTGGCTACGGAGCTATTGTGATTTCCAGCCTTGCCATTGCCTTTGTCGGGTACTTCGTATGGGGACACCACATGTTTACAGCAGGCATGAGCTATACTGCCAGATGGTTCTTCTCGTTCCTTACGTTCATTGTGGCAATACCCAGTGCTGTAAAAGTATTTAACTGGATATCAACAATGTACGGAGGATCAATAGATCTTAAACCTCCCCTGCTGTACGCCATTTCATTTATTTTTCTTTTTATGATAGGTGGTTTCACGGGACTGGTTCTGGGATCCCTGGCGACAAATATTCAGACCCACGACACTGCGTTTGTTGTAGCCCACTTTCACTACATCATATTCGGAGGCATGGGCTTCTCATTCTTTGCTGCAATACACTACTGGTTCCCCAAGATGTATGGGAGGATGTACAATAACAAGGTTGCAAACATTGCATGGGGATTTAACTTCGTCGGGTTCAATCTTCTGTATTTCCCGCTCTTTATCATCGGGATACAGGGAATGCCGAGACGCGCATATGATTACCTGCCTCAGTTCCATACAGGACACTTCCTTTCAACTATCGGAGCTTTCATACTGTTTGCCGGACTGATTCTCATGGTCTGGAACCTTCTGGTTGCCAGGCGGCGGGGAGCCATTGCTCCGGCCAATCCCTGGCACGGTGTCACCCTCGAGTGGACGATACCGTCACCCCCTCCCCATGAGAACTTTGAAGAGATACCTGAAATAACATCGAAGCCTTATTTTTTCGGCAAAAAGGAAGAAACGAAATAGAAGATTATCCATGGCAGTTCATCAAACCCATACGGAGCATATCGACAGCGAGACAGGCAAGCTGGGAATGTGGATATTCCTGTTCACCGAGCTTTTTCTTTTCGGGGGACTGTTCCTTGTATATGCCATTTTCAGGGCTAAGTACTCTGCGGAATTTCACGCAGGAGCCGGAGAGCTGAACGCTTTCATAGGAACCATGAACACTGTCTTCCTGCTTGTCAGCAGTATGACCGTGGCAATGGCCCTGACTGCGATGCAGAAAGGTGACAGACGCCTTACCCTGTTCCTGTTAACTGTAACCCTTCTTCTGGCTGCTCTGTTTTTGTTAAATAAGTACTTTGAGTGGTCGCATAAGTTTGAGTACGGCATCTATCCGGGTTCGCCGGTTCTGAAGAACATGTCACACGGCGAGCTCCTGTTCTTCGGCCTTTACTACATGATGACCGGCCTCCATGCACTGCACGTGATCATAGGGATGGTTCTGCTGTCCATTAATGTGGTGAGGGTACGGGCGCGCAGTGTAAACAATGCAAGTTACCTGATGCTTGAGAACAGCGCCCTTTACTGGCACCTTGTAGACCTTATATGGATTTTCCTGTTTCCTCTCCTTTACCTGATAACCTGAGATAGCTATGAATCAAGAAGAAAAACATATATCATCATTTTCATCACTGGCGGTTGTGCTGGCCATTCTGCTGGTTCTCACCACTATCTCAGTCCTGGCAACAGGATTTCACCTCGGACCTTTTACAGTTGTCCTGGCACTTGTAATTGCTTGCACAAAGGTTGCAATAGTGCTTACCCAGTTTATGCATCTCAAGTTTGAGAACATGTTCCTCAGGCTGGCAGTAACAGGAGTCTTCGTGCTGTTTGCACTGGTTGTAATCATTACATTCATTGACTATTATTTCAGATAAAAAGTATAAATATGTTTACAGGGGCATCAAATCTGGCGGAAGGTGTAGACAAGGCATTCCTGTTCATCTTTATTATAGCCTTCATTTTCATTATAGGGATATCTGCCTTTATGATCTACACTGTCATTCATTTTTCCCGGAAGAAGGGGAAAGAAGCGAAGCAGTTCACGGGCAACATGAAGCTGGAGATCTTATGGACTGTGGTTCCCCTGATACTGGTGTTGATGATGTTCTGGGTGGGATGGAAAGCCTTTGCTCCGATGCGCAATGTGCCGTCCGATGCAATGGTCATAAAGGCCATCGGACGCATGTGGGAGTGGGAATTCATTTACGGCGACAGCCTGAAATCAAAGGAGCTGGTTCTGCCCGTCAACAAACCGGTAAAGCTCCTGCTGGTGTCGGAAGATGTCAATCACAGCCTCTTTATTCCTGCCTTCAGGGTCAAGGAGGATGCGATTCCGGGATATGACAATTACCTGTGGTTCACTCCCAATAATATCGGTGACTATGAGGTAATTTGTACAGAGTATTGCGGGCTGTTGCATTCAGCCATGACATCGAAGACCCGCATTGTTGAACAGGAGGAGTATGACAAATGGTATAAAGAGCTTGCTGCAGCAGCGTTTATTCCTGAGCCTGAAGGACTGAAGCTGCTCAGGAACACAGGATGCCTCGCATGCCACTCTCTTGACGCCACGAAGCTTGTCGGTCCCTCCTTCAAGGGCTTGTACGGCTCACAGCGTTCGGTTGTTTCGGGAAATACAGAAACAACCGTAACGGCTGATGAAGCGTATATCATCAGTTCTGTATACGAGCCCAATAAGGAAATTGCTGCAGGGTTTCCCAGGAACCTTATGCAATCATACCGTGAATTGCTCACAGAGGCTGACATAGCTGTCATAACAGAATATCTGAAGACCCTCAGCCAGGATGCCAGATAACAGGTCATTTGCAGCCATGGTTGCGGGGCTGACAAAATGGAAGCTCTCTCTGGCTGTTGCTTTCTCATCAGTGACAGGTTATCTCATTTTTTCCGGGGGAGCTGACAATGGCCTGGCAGCGGTAGCCGCAGGTGTGTTTCTTCTGTCATCAGGTGCTTCAGCTCTCAACCAGTATACTGAGAGAGACATTGATGCCCTTATGCCAAGGACTGCAGGCAGGCCTCTGCCCTCGGGTCGCATGACCCCGCCCGCTGCCCTTGCTGTCGCGGTTTTACTGCTTGTCTACGGAAGCCTGCTGCTCGCTGGCATTGGCCGTTTACCATTCTTCCTTGGCATGGTGAATGTGCTCCTCTATAATGTAATCTATACAGGACTAAAGAAACGGACCACGCTTGCCATAGTGCCCGGTGCACTGGTAGGGGCCATCCCTCCGGTTATCGGATATACAGCTGCTGGTGGAGCCATGACAGATACTGTAATCATGCTCTTCGCCCTCTTCATGTTTCTCTGGCAGATGCCTCATTTCTGGCTGTTGCTGGTAAGATACGGCAGCGAATATGAGAAGGCCGGCATAAAAACCCTCTACAGCACAATGGATGGTGAAAAGATCAAACGCCTGGTATTCGTTTGGATCATATTTTCATCGCTGGCGCTTTGGATACTTGCCGGTATTTTCATGCCCCTGCCTGCGGTTGCAGGTGTACTGCTGCTAATTCTTAACATTGTATTTATTCTGCTGTTCGGGCAGATCATAAGCCTTCCCGAAACCGAGAAAAGGTCGAGGTGTGCCTTTATCCTGATAAATTCTTTCTCCATTCTGGTAATGATCGTGCTAATTGCAGTATTTAATATTAAAATCTAAAATCATGAAGAAATTTTTCTCGACGACATTGGTGCTGCTGTTGGTCATTTCAGCTTACTCACAGCCAATTACATCGCCACAGATAGACAGTCTGGTGAACCTGACAATGAAGGTCTTTAATGTACCGGGAATTGCCGTTGCAGTGGTGAAAGATGATAAGGTAATTCACATGAAAGGTTACGGCGTCAGCTCAATTGCCACCGGAAAAAAGACGGATGAAAACACCCTGTTTGCAATTGCATCCAATTCCAAAGCCTTCACCACAGCAGCACTGGGCATCCTTGTCGATGAAGGAAAACTGACCTGGAACACTAAAGTCATAGATATTATACCCGAATTCAGGCTTTATGATTCTTATGTGACCGAGGATTTCAACATCAAGGATCTTCTCACCCACCGGAGCGGCCTTGGCCTCGGAGCCGGCGACCTGATGATGTGGCCCGATTCAGCATCGTTTACAAGACAGGATATCATAAATAACCTCCGTTATCTCAAACAGACATCATCGTTCAGAACGAAATACGATTATGATAATCTCCTTTATATAGTAGCCGGAGTTGTCGTTGAAAGAGTGTCAGGCACTTCCTGGGAGGAATTCATTGAGACAAGGATCATGCAGCCCCTGGGTATGACCATGTCAGCCGCATCGATCAACAGGCTGAAGGACAGGAGCAATATCATTGATGCTCATGTGCCTGTCAACGGTGTCCTGCAGGTTGTCGCAAAACACGGAAGTGATGTGCATAATCCTGCAGGTGGAATTTTCAGTAGTGTGTCTGACATGAGCAAATGGGTCATCATGCAGATGAACAACGGCAAATACGGAAAAGATCTTGAGAAACAAATCTTCTCCGAGGAAGTACATAATGAGATGTGGACCCCGCAAACGATAATACCTGTCAGAGGCCGCACGACCTATAACACACATTTCTCGGGTTATGGCCTCGGATGGGGATTGTCGGATGTAAACGGTTACCTGCAGGCGACCCATACAGGAGGACTGATGGGAATTGTGACACAGGTGACACTGATCCCCGAGCTAAAGCTTGGAATAATTGTATTTACCAACCAGCAGGAAGGTGCGGCTTTTACGGCAATAACAAATACCATCAAGGACAGTTACTTCGGAATTAAGGGCGCCGACAGGGTCCACGAACTGAACGAACGGGTGATGCGAAACCAGGCTGAAGCAAAGAAAGTCACCGACGAGGTGTGGGCAAAAATTGATGGCCAGATAAAAAAAGGAACAACCAACCGGAATCCTGATGAATTTGCCGGCACCTACACTGACAAATGGTTTGGTGATATCACAATAACAGCAGCTAACGGCAAGCTAAGGTTCAGATCCGTGAATTCGCCCAGGCTGCGAGGTGACATGTTATACTATACGGGCAACACCTACATTGTCAAATGGGATGACAGAACCCTCGATGCCGATGCATTTGTGGTCTTTTGCCTCGATAAAAACGGCCGGCCATCAACTGTAACCATGGAAGCCATCTCCCCGCTGACAGATTTCAGCTTTGACTTCCAGGATCTTTATCTGACAAGAAAAGAAACAGTCAACTAAGTTACTCTTTATACACTGTCAGGCTGACAGAAACTCATCCGGGACCTCTCTCAGGCGGGAGATATCCCGGATTTTTTCTTTGATATCAAAGCCTGCGGTGCATTTCACACTGCATGATGAACAACTCTCACACTGGCTGCCGTCAAACCCGACGTCTTCAAGGTTTGCTTTTGCAAGTCTGGTATTGCGGTAACCATAAGCGTACATATAGCTACGCATGGCGGCAGGTATCTCAAGGTTATTAGGGCACTGCGGCACGCATTGTCTGCATTGGTGGCAATAAAGACCCGGTTCAGAACCCGATACTGCCAGTTCAAGATCTTTCAGTTCATCCGGGGACATCCTGAGATCGCTGATCATTGCCAGGTTCTTCTTCATCTGCTCCACAGAGCTCATCCCTGAAACAATGGTTGAAATATTTTCATTTTGCAGAACCCACTTTAATGCTGCATTGGTATTCACCGGCTGAGTGCGGTTTTTGTCGCGGAAACCGCCTGCAGTAGTTTTCATAGCAAGAATGCCAATTCCCTTATCGACGGCATAGGTCAAGGCAGCATTCATTTTCTCCTTGTTTTCTGAGGTGAAGTTATATGCGGTCATTACTATGTCATATATACCGCTGTCTGCAGCCAGCCGCAGGGCATCCTCACAGTTGCTGTGCGTTGCTGCTCCGAGAAAGCGCGTCTTACCATCTGCCTTAAGTTTTGAAAGAGCTTTAAGCAAGGGTTCATGCAAAAGTGATTCGCGCTTACCTGCAAACGGAAACAAAAAGAAGTCAACATAATCAAGGCCGAACCGGGTTAAGCATGCTTCTGCTTTCCTGATGTATGCATCCGGATCAAATCCGGAGCTGAAATTCCCCTGCCTGTTGTCAAAACCGTCAGCCGGAACCGCCGTTCCGACAACGAAAGAATCCCTGGGAAGACCCTTCAGGCCTTCGCCAACCATTTTTTCATTGTTCCCTTCACCGTAATATGTCGCGGAAAAGAAAAGTTTGATTCCGGCATCATAGGCAGCACGGACAAAATTAGGGTCATAGGCACCCCCGGCACCAAGGCTGATCAGAGGTGCCCTGATGCCTGTCCTGCCGAGCACCCGGGAAGGAAGTTCAGCAATCTTTCCCTGCCTGACATCCGGGGATTCTGTTGATCTGGCCTTCCCCTGCAGCAGGGTTACTCCTGTGATCCCGAGAACACTCTTCTTAAGAAATTCCCTGCGCTTGTTGTTTCTCATGGTGAGTCTATTTATACCTGATATTGTTAAAAGAGATTACAATTTACACAAAATTATCACGACTGGAAAATTATATCTTTGGGGTGCGGTTGAAATTTTTTTAATAGCCGCAGATCAAGATGCACACAGCTTTAATAAATGCAACCTTCTTCACCGGCAGTAAGATTGTAAGTGACAAGGCACTTCTTATCACGGATGGCAGGATCACCGGATTTTCTGATCTTCCATTATTGCCGCCTGCTGTAAAAACTATTGACTGCGGGGGATTTCTGGTTGCGCCCGGGCATATTGATTTGCAGATTGCAGGCGGCGGCGGATTCCTTTTTTCGGCCAACACCTCACCCGAGGCCCTGCAAGCCATCACTGCCGCTATCCTCAGCAGTGGCACTACCGGCTTCCTGCTGGCTCTTCCGACAAACACCGATGAAGTCATAAGCAGTGCATTTAAAACCATACGTGAGAACCCTCATCCGGCGGTCATGGGGCTGCATCTCGAAGGTCCGTACATAAGCATTGCAAAGAGGGGTGCACATGTCAAAGAGCTCATCAGGCGCCCGACTGTCGCCGGGATAACCGCCCTCCTTAAAGAGGCAGACGGCCTCATAAAGATGATGACGGTTGCTCCGGAGGTATGCACACCTGAAATTATCAGCATTCTCAGGGACAATGGGGTGACCATTGCCGCAGGCCACAGCAATGCCACCTTCACGGAGGCCTCAGATGGGTTCGCCCATGGCATTGCGACTACAACTCATCTTTTTAATGCCATGTCGCCGCTTCATCACCGTGACCCCGGTCTCCCCGGTGCGGTCTTCAACTCCGATAAAGCGTGTGCAAGCATCATTGCCGATGGCATTCACGTGGACTTCTCAGTGCTGACAATGGCTAAGAAAATAATGAAGGAGAGGCTCTTCCTGATCTCGGATGCCGTTGAAGAAAATGATCACGGTGCCTATCAGCATGTCAGGCAAAATGATCGCTATACTTTGCCTGACGGTACTCTCTCGGGCTCAAAGCTGACAATGCATGCAGCTGTAAAAAATTGTATCACTCATGCCGGGATCTCTGCTGAAGAAGCGTTGAGGATGGCCTCCCTCTACCCTGCCCAATTGATAAAGGCAACTGACCGCGGTGTCATCTCTCCCGGAGCCAGGGCCGATCTCATCATTATGGATAAAGATCTTGAACTGAAAGGGATGTTTTATAATGAAAAAATGACAATAATAAACTGATATCATGGCACTTTTAGGAATTGACATTGGTGGAACAAAAATTGCCTTTGCGCTGTTTGATAACTCTGGCAACATAAGTGCAAAGGAAACACTTGCCATCGGTAACCGGAGGGGAACAGAGGTTGGTAACCTTGTCACTGTCACCGCAGCCCTGATGCTGGCGCAAGCCGTCAGTAACAATGATCCTGTGGAGGCGATCGGCATATCCGTTCCCGGGATAAGCCGCCAGGAAAAGGGAACAGTGTGGGCTCCCAATATCCCGGGATGGGATGACTACCCTCTCATGAAAGAAATCAGGACCGTGGCTGAACAACTGCCCGTTGTGATCGTAAACGACAGGGCATGCTATATATCAGGTGAGGTATGGAAAGGCAATGCAAGGGGATGCAGGGACGTGATCTTCCTGGCCATAGGCACGGGAATTGGCGCCGGTATTTTAGTTAACGGGGAGATACTCAGCGGAGCCGACAATATTGCAGGTGCCATAGGGTGGATGGCACTGAGCAGGCCTTTTAAAAGCAGGTATGCCATCTGCGGTTGCTTTGAATATTATGCATCAGGTGAGGGTATCGCCAAACAGGCTGCCGAATACCTCCAGAAACATATTGCGTATGAAGGTGAATTGAGGGCAGATGATGCCGGGAAAATAACGACACATGATGTCTTCTCTGCTTACCATAACGGCGATTCTGTCGCCGCCGAAATAATACAGCAGGCTGTCGAATACTGGGGCATGGCTGCAGCCAACCTTGTCAGCCTGTTCAATCCTGAAAAAATCATCTTCGGAGGAGGCGTCTTCGGGCCGGCGACGGAGCTAATTCCTGACATTAAGCGGGAAGCGGAGAAATGGGCGCAGCCGATAAGCATGAAGCAGGTGAGCTTCGAGGTTTCTTCTCTGGCAGGTGATGCCGGTGTCTATGGCGCCGGATTCCTGGCAAAGAAATTTCTTGACGATCTGAAACAAAACAGATGACCAGGCTATACAACCGTAAACAGGTCTTCTGGTCCGCATGCCTGGGCATGCTTCTCTTTGGTATTGGCCTCCTTACCCTGGGTTCAGTGCTGCCTGACCTGATGATCAAACACTCTCTGGATGCCGTCGGGGCCGGGACGCTCTTCTCAATAATGCCACTGGGAATAATTGGAGGGTCACTCCTCTTCGGGCCGGTATGCGACAGGTACGGATACAAAACCCTTCTTGTCATTTCCTCGCTGCTGATGTTTGCCGGCTTTGAGGGACTGGCTCTTACAGGTACAACAGGGCTACTTGTCATCTCTGTACTGATGATAGGACTGGGTGGCGGAGCGATCAACGGAGCCACCAATGCTGTCGTCGCTGATATCAGCACTACAGGTAAAGGCGCTGACCTGAGCCTGCTCGGAGTGTTCTTCGGAATAGGGGCCCTTGGCATGCCGCTGTTACTGAGCATTCTTGAGAAATCAGTTGATTTTGAAGTTATCATAGCTGCAACCGGATTCCTTGCCCTGGCAGCTTCTCTGATCTTCTTCCTGGTTGTCTTCCCTCCTGCAAAGCAGTCCGGAGGCATCTCCCTGAAACTGATAAACGGACTTGTGAGAGACGGTGCAATCCTCCTTATTGCATTCTTCCTCTTTTTTCAGAGCGCATTCGAAGGCCTCATCAACAACTGGACAACAACCTTTCTTATTGACAAGCTCTCAGTGTCACAGGGCAGCGCCCTTATAGCTCTGTCATCATATGTCGCCGGGATGACGGTCATGAGATTGCTGATCGGCAGTGTTTTCCGCAAGGTGACAGAAAAGAGACTGCTTTTCTCATCATTCCTGATAATATTTGCTGCCCTGGTCCTGATAAGGTTCAGCGGTTCAATAGTTTTGTCAGCAGCGGCGTTTGCCCTTCTTGGTGCAGGACTTGCCGCAGGCTTCCCGACTATGCTGGGCATCGTGGGAAACAGGTACCCTGACATCTCCGGAACAGCTTTCAGCTTCGTTATGGCAGTCGCTCTTATAGGCAATATCCTGGTGAACTATTCAATGGGACAGGTGGCTGAGAACTTCGGGATAAAGCACCTCACAACATTTACGTTTGCTGAGCTGGCACTTCTGGTCATCCTCGCCCTGATGATATTCAGAAAATTAAAACACAATCATAAGAAATCATAAAACCTGGAAAACATGTTAGCAACTGAATGGCTGAATAATACCCGCGACGTCATGTCCAAGATTGAAGAAACACAGATGGATAATATTCAAAAGGCGGCTGCCCTAATGGCGGATACGATCGAGTGCGGCAGGTGGGTTCATACCTTCGGCTGCGGTCATGCCACACTGCCCATCGAGGAGATGTATCCGCGGATCGGAGGGTTTGTCGGGTTTCATCCGATGATTGAGATCCCGCTGAGTTTCTTCACACACATCACCGGTGAGATGGGAGTACATCAGTTCGTCTTCCTTGAGAGGGTTGAGGGTTACGGGGTAGAGATCATGAAGGGTTATAATTTCGACAAGCGTGATACAATGTGGCTTTTCTCCCATTCGGGAATTAACAACGTGAATATTGACATCGCCCTTGAATCAAAGAAAAAAGGGATGAAGGTTGTGGTATTCGGTTCCGCGGCTGCGGCAAAGGGAAAGAAGACAAGGCACTCATCGGGCAAGACTATTTTTGACATAGCGGATATTGTGGTCGACACCTGTGCTCCTGCTGAAGATGCCTCCGTCACCCTTAAGAATCACCCCGACAAGATAGGGCCGGTCTCCACCATGGCCTTTGTCACCTGCGTCTGGATGACGATAACAACAGTGGCTGAGATCCTGGCCGACAGGGGAGTAAAGCTTTATATTCATCCATCGCATAATGTACCGGGAGACACCACGGCAAGGGAGAGGCTTGACGAAGCACTGGCGGAGTACAAGCAGAGGATTGCAGGCGTTTAATTATCTTACAGCACAATGAACTCGCTCAGCAGGACTATTGATTTCATCGGGGGCATAAAGACTGACAGGGTACCGTTTCACCCTATCATGATGCGCTTTGCTGCCGCTTATGCAGGAGTGAAATACAAAGACTTCTGCCTCAGTGCCAGCCATAAATGCAGTGCCAATATTCACTGCGCCACTGATTTTCAGTCCGACTGGGTAAATACAATGTCTGATGCCTATGCGGAGGCAGAAGCCTTTGGCACTGTGCTCTCATACCCTGATGATGACCTGCCTAAGGTGCAGCAGTATGCAATAAGGGATATAACCGACATTGACCGTCTAACTGTCTTGAAGACATCAGACCACAGGAGGATGAAAGAGCGCGTCGCTGAGATATTGCAGTACGGGCATACCACCTCCGGCAGGTTCTTTATCTGCGGCTGGGTGGAGGGCCCGCTGGCAGAGTACTGCGATATAAGGGATATCAATCTTGCCCTTACAGACCTCTACGAGTATCCGGACCGGGTGCACAAAGCACTTGATATAATAACGGAAAGTGCTGCCGGATTCATTACCCGGCAGGTGAAAGCCGGGGCTCACTGCATAGGTATTGGCGATTCAGTATGTTCGCTCATATCACCGGAGCTCTACAGGGAATTCTGCTTCAGTCGCGAGAAGACCCTTGTAGATCATATACATTCTTGCGGTGCTTATGCGAAAATTCACATCTGCGGAAATATCTCAGCAATACTTAATGATGTAATCAGGACTGGCACTGATATCATTGACATTGATCACCGGACAGGTTCTGTCGCTGAGGCCCTTTCTCTGCTTTCAGAAAAGCAGGTATTTTCAGGGAAGAGCGATCCTGTATCCGTCATCCAGGACGGAGATGAGGGGATGATACGTGAAAGCACACTTTCATTCTTTGAAGAGGCCGGGAGACGTGCGATCGTATCTGCAGGCTGTGAGATTACTCCCGGGACCGGCATTGAGAATATGAAAATTTTCAGTGCCGTCGCAAGGGAGCTGAAACAAAGGACTTAAAATGAACCAATCGTTACCGGAATGAAAAAGAATATTGCTTTGGTTCTGTCCAGCGGGGGAGCAAGGGGATTTGCGCATATAGGCGCCATCAAAGTGCTCGAACAGCAGGGTTACAACATCACCTCTGTAGCCGGCACTTCCATGGGCGCGCTGGTCGGAGGCATTTATGCATCAGGACTGTTGCCGCAGTTCGAAGAGTGGGTCACTACCGTTGATAAGATGGAGGTCCTCAGACTGACGGATTTAACGATCAGGAGCGGGGGTATGGTAAAGGGAAAGAAGATAATTGAAAAGTTAAAAGAGATTGTGCCGGATCGGAACATTGAAGATCTCCGGATACCTTTCTGTGCAGTGGCGACTGACATTCTCAAAGGAAGAGAAAAAATCTTCACTGAAGGGGATCTTTATGATGCCATCAGGGCTTCCATCTCCATCCCGACCGTTTTCCAACCCTTCAGGATAGGAGAAGACTTCTATGTTGACGGCGGGCTGGTAAATCCTGTGCCCATAAACAGGATAAAACGCCATGAAAACGACCTGCTGGCAATTGTCAACGTCAATGCAGATATACCTCCTGAACCTAAAAAGGAACAGGAAGAAAAGCCGGATGACAACAAATATATCCGGAAGATCAGAAGTATTCAGGCAACACTGGTAAAAGGGGTTTCGGGAAACAACAGGGAAAGCTTCGGTCTTTTAAACCTGAGCAACCGCAGTATAGGAATTATGCTGCGGCAGATTACAGATCTCACCCTGGTGAACCACCGGATAGACATTACAATAAATATTTCAAGGAATTCTTTCGAAATATATGACTTTTACAAAGCCGGGGAGATCATAAAAGCAGGCGAAAATGCCACGCTGAAAGCACTCAGCCTCCTCTGACAGTGAAAGAGGCCTGAAATCAAATTTTCTGAGGGCTGAAGTTGCAGATTTTCAGGAATAGTATTACCTTTATCGGTGTACCTAAACTAAATTTTACGATGAAGAATTTCTACCTCATTTTTTGTCTGGTATTTATGCTTCCGGTGCTTAGTATGAGAGCTCAGCAGCCAATAACCGTTATGGAGGACAGCCTTCTTGTCGGCAAATTCATGCACCCGGGGATCAGTGTCACAATCCCGGAGGCTAACTACGATAAGACGTTAAAGAACTGGATAAAACAGATAGAAGCCGGGACCAAGTCAAAGGTCGTTACTGATAACGGTCTGATGACATTATTCGGGGCTATGCTGAAAAAAATATCGCCGAACCCGGTGAACATGTACAGCAAGCTGGTCAACCAGGATACGCTTAATAAGTTAATGGTTTGCATTGAGATTAAAAAGGACGAGTACCTTGAGCCGGCTCTTGGAGATGCACAGATGATGGTAGCCAAAGATTATCTCAAAGCGTTTGCAAAGGATCAGTACATAGAGTTTATCAAGGATGAGGTGGCTGTTGAAGAGAAGAAACTCAAAGACCTGACCAGTCAGTTAAGCAGCCTGGAGAATAACTATTCAAAGACCCAGAAGAAGGCTGAATCAAGCAGAAATACAATTTCCAAGGAGAAGGAAGCTCTCGCAGTAATGAACGGTCAGCTCAGCCAGATGTCAACAGATATAAACAGGGAAAATGCTGAAATGATTACAAAGGATGCAGGGCCCGAGAAAGAAGCCCAGGCCGCCCGGATCAAGGAACTGAACAAGAGCAGAAAGAAATTGCAGAAAGATATCAGCAAGAAAGAAAGTAATATCAGGAAAGCTGAATCGTCAATTGCACAGGCAGACGAATCAATTCCTCAGAATAAGAATGAGCAGGTTGTTATGCAACAGAAGATCGATGAACAGACTGCTGTTGTTCAGAAATACAATGATAAACTGAACACTGTCAAGTTATATTAATTACAAAACTTAGTTAATACTTAAGATCATGGAAAACACAGAACAGAAAGAAAATTATCAGCAGAAAATTGAGTCTCAGCTTAACGAGTGGAGGGCAGATATTGACAGGCTGAGGGAAAAAGCCAAAGGTGCAAAGGATGAAACAAAACTAAAATATCAGGAAAGCATCGATAAGCTCGAGCTGAAGATGGATGAGGGCAAGTCGAAGCTTAAAGACCTCAAAGAATCCGGTGGAGAGGCATGGGAATCGGTTAAAAAGGGTGCAGATTCCATCTGGGACACAATGAAAGCCACATTTAAAGAAGCCAGGGAAAAGTTCGCCGACGACGACAAGGACGAGGTCAAGAACTGACAAATTTAAACTGTTAACTATGAAAAAAGGACTTAAGATCGGCTTCTTTGTCTTACTGATTGTTGCTGCCGGGCTATTCTGGTGGCGGCATTACTTTGTATTCGGTGAAGGAGTAAAAGCAGGTGACCTGAATTATCTTGTAAGGAAAGGATACATATTCAAGACCTGGGAAGGAAAACTCATTCAAACCGGTTTCAAGACACCCACTCCGGGTGCGATACAAAGCAATGAATTTGAGTTCAGCATTGTCAATGACAGTATTGCATCAACCCTTGAAAGAGCAAGCGGCAAATTTGTGGAAGTCCGCTACAAGGAATATATCAAGGGGCTTCCATGGAGAGGCATGAGCAAATATGTTGTCATTGAGATCCTCGAAATAAGAGATTCCGGGACCCAGTCCGTTTTGCCTTATCAGTCCCTGTGATTTATCTGACATACGAGATCTTTAAAACATGAAATTCAGAATAACCGTTATTATTCTGTCAGTGTTTCTCTTTTCCGGTTGTGCAGAGCTGACGCAGATTCTGCAGACAGCATCAACCGTGCAGGAACTGACTGAATCTGATGTTATCAGCGGATTGAAGGAAGCGCTTATTACGGGTGCAAAAAATGCCGCCGGAAAACTCTCCTCGGAAGGTGGCTATTACAGTGACCTGGCAGTGAAGATACCACTCCCTGATGAGGCAAAGACGATAGTTGAGAATGTCAGCAAGATACCTGGCGGTGAGAAACTGCTTGAGGATGTAGTACTCAGCATTAACAGGGCGGCAGAGGATGCTGCAAAAGAAGTCGCTCCTATTTTCGTCACTTCGGTGACCCAGATGACTGTTACCGATGCTTTCGGCATACTCAGAGGCGCTGACAATGCAGCAACACAATATCTTGTAAAGACAACTTATAATGAGTTATACAGCCTTTACAGGCCAAAAATAAGTGTATCTACCAACAAGGAAATAGTTGCCGGAATTTCAGCACAGGAATCCTGGACAACACTTACAGGTAAATGGAATACAATTGCCAACAGTATTGCAGGCAGGTTGGCCGGATTTAAACCGGTGACGACCGATCTTGACGATTTTCTGACAAAAAAGGCTCTCGACGGAATGTTCCTGAAAGTAGAGGGTGAGGAGCTGAAGATAAGAAAAGAGGTCTCGGCAAGGGTCACCCCCCTTCTTCAGAAAGTGTTCGGAAGCCTTGATAATAAATAAACAAACTAACATTAACATTAACTGATAAGAATGAAGAAAACAATTGTTGTTATACTGGCTGGCCTGATCTTTTCGAGCTTCAATTGCATGGCTCAGAATCAGCTCGTTGACACTGTCTGGCGCACCGGCGGAATATTCTCACTCAACCTGGGTCAGAGTTCATTCACCAACTGGGCTGCAGGAGGACAAAATTCCTACAGTTTAAACGGACTTCTCAACCTGACCGCCAACTACAGGAAAAATAAGTCGGCATGGGACAATGGCCTTATTCTGGGCTACGGAATGATGCGTTTGAAGGAAGGTACCCCGGAGTGGACCAAGACCGATGACAGAATCGATTTTCAGTCAAAGTATGGCATGAAGGCCTCGGGAAAGTGGTATTATTCTGCACTTATGAGTTTCAAGACACAGATGTCTGACGGTTATAACTATCCCGACACCGAGAATAAAATCTCTGATTTTCTCGCCCCCGCTTATCTGCTGTTTTCCATTGGTATGGACTATAAGCCAACACCGGAATTCTCAGCTTTCCTGTCCCCGTTGACCTCAAAAAATACCATCGTGAATGACCAGTATCTTTCTGACCTCGGTGCTTTTGGCGTTGAGCCGGGGAAAAAGTTCAGGGGCGAATTTGGAGCTTATGCCAACCTGACATACAAGAAAGATGAGTTATTCAAGAATACAAGCTTTGCAACAAGGCTTGACCTGTTCTCAAATTATCTCCACAACCCGCAAAATATTGATGTCAACTGGGAGACATTCCTGGTGCTCAAGGTCAATAAGTTCCTGTCGGCAACTGTTAACACCCTCCTGATATATGATGACGATGTTCTTATTAAAGTTGACGAAGGCAATGAGGGCGAAGCAATAATGGGCAAACGTGTTCAGTTCAAGGAAGTCATCGGGGTAGGTCTTACTTACAAGTTTGCAAAATTTAACTAAGGAATAAGATCGAAACGGTTATCATGCTTTCTGAAATGCATTTCCTGCTTTTCTCTGGCGACATAAAATAACCGGATACAGATCAGCCAACAAACCATGCTGAAACTTATAAATCATCCCCTGATTACACACAAGCTGTCGTTGATCAGGAGGAAAGAGACCGGAACCAGGGATTTCAGGGAAAACGTAAATGAGATTGCGGGGTTGATGGCTTACGAGATCACGAGGGATCTGCCCCTTCGCCAGGTCATAATTGATACGCCTGTTTCCTCTTGCACCACATCGGAGCTGTCGAAGGACATAGTTCTTGTTCCGGTACTGAGGGCAGGGCTTGGGATGGTTGAGGGGATTACCAGCCTGATTCCTACCGCTAAGGTAGGTCATATAGGACTCTACCGTGATCATGAGACCCTGGCTCCTATTGAGTACTTCGCCAAATTTCCCTCCAACCTGGCAGAAGCAGTGGTTATGATTCTTGATCCCATGCTTGCCACCGGAGGCAGCGCCAGTGCAGCTATCACGGCAATTAAGAACAGAGGTGCAAAAATAATAAAGCTGGTATGTATTGTGGGTGCGCCCGAAGGCGTGGCGCGGGTGGAGAAAGATCACCCTGACGTGGATATATACCTGGCAGCCCTCGACAGTCACCTTAACAGTCAGGGATACATTGTACCCGGTCTCGGTGACGCCGGAGACAGACTTTTCGGAACCAAATAACTGACATACAAATATTAAGAAGATGGGGCTCAAGAACAGGTTAATCATAATGAACTTCCTCCAGTTCTTTATCTGGGGATCATGGCTGCTTACAATCGGGGCATACTGGTTTCAGAACAAGAACTGGTCAGGGACAGAGTTCGGTGCTATCTTTTCTACCATGGGTCTTGCCTCTCTTTTCATGCCGGCAATAGCTGGCATCATTGCCGACAGGTGGATCAATGCCGAGAAGCTTTACGGCATCTTTCATATCTGCGGGGCAGTCATGCTTTCACTCCTGCCGGCGGTAAAAAGTCCTGACACTTTTTTCTGGGTCATGCTTCTCACCATGATGTTCTACATGCCCACCATCGCACTGGCAATTACAGTTGCTTACAGTTCAATGAAGAATAAGGGGATGGACATCATCAGGGATTATCCCCCTATCAGGGTCTGGGGCACCATAGGATTTATAGTGGCATTGTGGGTTGTAAGCCTCTCAGGCTTCGAAACCTCATCGCTGCAGTTCTATGTGGCAGCCGCTGCATCACTCGGGCTCGGTATATATGCGTTCACCCTGCCCAAATGCCCGCCGCTGGGAGGAGGTCACAAGAAAAGCCTGGTTGAGACAATGGGGCTTAATGCCTTCAAGCTTTTCAGGAGCAGCAAGATGGCGCTATTCTTCATTTTTGCCATGCTGCTGGGCGCAGCCCTTCAATTGACAAACGCCTACGGCGACACTTTCCTTCACGATTTTGCTGACATCCCGGCTTATAAGGATCTTATTGCCGTGAAATACCCGGCAATTATAATGTCAATATCACAGATATCCGAAACGCTTTTCATCCTGACAATTCCGTTTTTCCTCAAACGGTTCGGTATAAAGAAAGTCATGCTCATGAGCATGGTTGCCTGGATCCTTCGTTTCGGGCTCTTCGGCCTTGGCAACCCGGCAGAAGGACTGTGGATGATAGTACTATCGTGTATTATCTACGGGATGGCTTTCGACTTCTTCAATATTTCAGGTTCTCTCTTTGTGGAGACGCAGAGTGCACCGGAGATCAGGGCCAGTGCCCAGGGTCTGTTCATGATGATGACAAACGGCTTCGGCGCATTCCTTGGAAGCCGCATCAGCGGAATAGTCATCGATAAGTTCTTTGTACTTGACAGCGGCACATTTGACTGGAAGGGTATATGGTTTGCGTTTGCAGCGTATGCCCTTGTGGTAGCGATACTGTTTGCCATCCTGTTCAGGCATAAGCATGAACCTGAAGCTGTCAAAAACTTCCGGCACTGATTTCCACAAGCCCTGATTTCACGGGTGACGTCTGATCAGGGCTTATGGAGAAGAATAAGACTTATTCCTATAACGATAATTCCGCTTATGAGACCGTAAATGGCCACATGGTGCTTTCCGTACTTATGGGCTGCAGGTAAAAGTTCGTCAAATGATATGTAAATCATGATCCCTGCCACCATTGCAAAGACAAAGCCGAGAATAATGTCACTGTGGAACAGGGAGAGTATGAAATACCCGGCCAGTGCACCTACAGGTTCTGCAAACCCTGACAAGACCGACCAGAGCAATGCTTTCCTCTTTGACCCCGTCGCGTAATACACAGGTACTGAAACGGCTATTCCTTCAGGAACGTTGTGTATAGCCACCGCGATAGCGATGCTGATACCGATTGTCACGTCAGACATTGCAGACATGAAAGTGGCAATACCTTCGGGGAAGTTATGCACCCCGATGGCAATCGCCGTAAAAGTCCCTATCCGCATCAGTTTACGGTCCCTGCCAACATGATAACCGTGACCGTCCCTCTTACCTCCCCTGCACTCAGGTTTATCTGGATTGCGGCTGCCCGGATTTATCTGCTCCACCCTCTTGAGTTCATGAGGGTTGCCTTCTGAAGGAAGGATCTTGTCTATTGCAGCTGACAAGGCTATACCAGCGATAAATGCTATAAAAGTTACCCACGGGCCAAGATCCGGACCGTAGTAAAACTGCATCTTATCTCCTGCCTGAGTCAATATTTCCGTGAACGAGATAAATATCATCACACCGGCAGAAAAGCCGAGTGAAAAAGCCAGAAAAGTCGTTTTTGTCCTTTTAGCAAAGAAGGCAATCATGCCCCCGATTCCGGTGGCAAGTCCGGCAAATAGTGTTAATCCAAAGGCAAAAAGTAAATGAGAACTGGCCATCAACAGGCTTATTTAGATTTATTATAAACTACAAAAGTAGAATAATCAGGAAAAAAACAAAGCGTTAAAAGGAATTGGTGAATAAAATATCCTTATTTAGTAATTCCAATCGGGCATATGAATTTGTGGGATTATTATAAAGTTCTGGGTGTCAGGCAGGGAGCTTCCGATGACGAGATAAGGAAGGCTTACCGGCGGAAGGCTATGGAGTTCCATCCTGACCGCAATCATTCGGAAGAGGCTCAGGACATGTTCATCAGGGTCACTGAAGCCTACGATTATCTGACATCCCACCCCCACGGCCGTAATATTACTCAGGAAGAGGTCAGGAAGAATTACGAGGCATGGGTTACATACAGGCAGGCTGAAGCAAGGAAAAGAGCAGAAGAATATGCCAGGACCACGTACCGGAATTTCACGAAGAGCCCATTGTATCAGAGCACCACTGTGATTGACGGCACGATGGTTTTTCTTGGACTGGGCCTTGCAGCTACCGTAATATTTATGACAGTATTCGGTTACTTTTACCGGCACAGGATGGCAACCACCCCGGAAGAGGAACCATCGGTATCGCTTGCCATCGTAACATTTACGGTCGGTATTATATACCTTGTGATATCCATATTCTACATGAGCTCCTGGCTGGCCCGGAGGGAAAAAAGAAAGAAAAAAAATTATGCCGCAGAGAAGAAAAATCAGGAATCCATTTGATCCGGAGCAGAATCTTTGTTTCGGTTGCGGACCGGCAAATCCGGCAGGACTGAAGCTCACTTTTGAGGAAGACGACGCGAAACTTTATGCTGAGTGGCAGCCGTCAGCTCATTTCCAGGGTTACACCAACGTGCTTCACGGTGGGATAATCGCCACTCTGCTCGATGAAACAGGAGCCTGGTGCATCAACGTCAAGGCAGGCACTTCCGGCGTGACATCTTCAATGACGGTGAAGTATCTTAAACCTGTGTATATCAGTAAGGGAGCTGTCAGTATTGAAGCTTCCATCATCAGCCTTGAAGAGAAAAGTGCGAAGCTCTTTTGCACTCTCTTTGACGGTGAAGGCAGGAAGTGCGCCGAAGCTGATCTTGACTATTTCATTTATCCTGAAAATGTCGCCAGGAAACGGTACTTCTACCCTGGCAAAGAGGCCTTTTAGAGCAGACCCTGAAAGCTACATTTGCATTCGGGCCAGCGGTACGATGCTATGGTCCGCGAACTCAGACCTGAGGTATTTGTAATAGGCTGTAACACCTATCATTGCAGCATTATCGGTGGTATAGCGAAGCTCAGGCAGGAAAAGGTTCCACCCCCGCTTTTCCGCCTCCTTCTGCAATGCTTTTCTTAATCCCGAATTTGCCGATACGCCGCCTGCTATTCCGATCTCCGTTATACCGGTCTCTTTTGATGCCTTCAGAAGTTTTGAAACAAGTATTTCAATTATTGTGTTCTGAAGCGAGGCTGCAATGTCATTCATATTTGCAGTGATGAAGTTCTCATCTTCCCTGACCCTGTCACGCAGAAAATAGAGGAAGCTTGTCTTGAGGCCCGAAAAGCTGAAATCCAATCCTTTAATACGCGGTTTGGCAAAGATAAAAGCATGGGGATTCCCTGCGGCGGCCAGCCTGTCGATGACCGGACCTCCGGGGTATGGAAGTCCTGTAACTTTGGCGCATTTATCGAAAGCTTCTCCGGCAGCGTCATCGATTGTATTACCGATAAGTTCCATCGACAGGTGGTCATGCATTACTATCAGCTGTGTATGTCCGCCTGATACAAGCAGGCAGAGGAACGGAAACCGGGGTATCCGGTTATCACGGCCAGGTTCAAGGGCAAAATGCGCCATCACATGAGCCTGCAGATGGTTAACTTCGATAAGGGGCAAATCGCGAACGAGGGCAAAACCCTTGGCAAAGGAAGTACCGACAAGCAATGATCCCAGCAAGCCCGGTCCCCGTGTGAAGGCCACTGCGCTGATGTCATTCCGGCTTTTTCCCGCTTTGGATAATGCCTGATCGACCACCGGGATGATGTTGGCCTGATGTGCCCGCGATGCCAGTTCAGGGACAACCCCGCCGTAGGCTTTATGTATATCCTGATTGGCTATAAGGTTTGAAAGCACATAGCCATCGCTTATGACAGCGGCAGAGGTATCATCACAGGATGATTCTATCGCAAGTATCGTGATGGCGGGCACCATTTTTGTTATATCCTTTTTTATTAACTTCGCCTGCGGCGGGAATTTTCACAGGAATGGCCAAAATTATTAAAAAAATCGGCAGGATACTTCTCATAAGTTTAACGGTGCTTATTATGATACCGGCCGTTTCTTTATTATTGGCACAAACTCCAAGATTCCAAAACTTTATTGTAAATTTTCTTACAGAGACCCTGTCAAAAAAGACCGGGGCTGAGATCCGCATCGGAAAAGCCTCCTACACCATTTTCAACAAGATAGTGCTCAATGACGTACTCTTTGAGGATCACAACGGTGATACCCTCCTTGCTGTCCGGAGGGTTGATCTCAGATTAAGGGAATTTAATCCGTCGGGAAAAGTATTCAGGTTTGGCAGGGCTGAGCTGCATGAACCTGACTTCCGGATTATAACGGATACTTCAGGGGTTATGAACCTCTCGCGTTACATCGATGCAATTAAAAGCAACAAGGCCAGTGACACTACAAAGAGCATTGAGATAAGCTTTTCGGATATTGAAATCTTTAACGGCTCGTTTACGCTTCTTGACAGGGATGACACCATAGGGTTACAGCAAGGACGCGTAAACTTTAAGGATATGAAAATAAGTTCTCTCAGCACCAAAGTCAAAGATCTGAGCATTGTATCCGATTCAATAAGTATGGACATAAGGAACATGACTTTCACCGAGTCCGGCGGCTTCAACTGCAAAAGCCTTAACATGAGTGCCACAGTAATTGGTAGCGGCCTTGCTTTCAGACATGTTGACATCATGACAGACTCCAGTTCAATTGTGGCGGAGAAGATAGTTCTGCGTCCGCAGGGCGAGGCAGGGTGGTCTGATTTCATCAATAAGGTCAGGTTCGATATCGTCCTTGAAGATTTATGGCTCCATTCCGTCGACCTTGCGCAGTTTGTCTGGTCTCTTGCAGGCGTTAGCGAAACTGTCAGTCTTTCCGGAAGGGTAAGCGGAACCGTGGCTGAGATGAAAGGGCGTAACATCAGCATAGAGTATGCCGCTTCAACAAGGATGGGGTTTGATTTCGATATCTCAGGCCTGCCATCAGTGAGTGACAGCTACCTCCATATTGTATTCCATGAAATGCAAACCACGGCTGAGGAGATTGAAAGCATTGGCCTGCCTGACTCCAAAGTGATAAAGTTACCTGCAATAGTGAATGATCTTGGCATGATCTCATATGAGGGAAGCTTTACTGGATTCACAACAGATTTCGTCAGTTTCGGGACCCTGACCACTGAGATAGGGAGCTTCAATACTGACCTGTCAGTCAGGCCTGACGGAAAGGAAATGTTCAACTTCAAAGGCTTTCTGAAAGCCAGGGACGTGGACCTTGCCTTTATTACACATAACAGTGAAATGTTCGGGGGCTTGTGGCTTCAGGGCAATGTTGAAGGTTCCATGAAGTCATTCAAGCACCTTTCAGCGAACATCAGCGGCACTATCGACAGTGTGGAGATCAACAATTACCTCTACCGCAATGTCTCACTCGAAGGAACTTATATCGACAGGATCTGGGACGGTGCCGTTACTGTACGGGATAAGAACATAAACATGGACATCCTTGGAAGGTTTGATCTTGAGAAAGAGATGCCGGAGTTTGATTTCACAATGAACATCGCCCATGCAGACCTCCACAAGCTTAATATAATAAAAAGTGACACTGCCTTCAGGGCGACGGCGCTTCTCACTGCTTCATTCAAAGGCAACCGGATAGATAATATGGACGGCGATCTGAGGCTGATAAACTCAAGCATTCAGAATTCAAACGGCCGGATAAACATATATGATTTCCTGATAAGCTCAGTCAGGGACAAAGGTGTACCTCTGCTTACCCTGAAATCCGACTTTGCTGATGCAGAGGTGCGGGGCGCATTCTCTTTTGATGATATTAAGAATACTGTCGGCCTTGTTCTGGCGAAACTGTTTCCGTCAAAGTTTCAGGCTCCGTCCAAAAGACTTGCGGAAGATGTGCCGGCAAGTGATTTCACTTTTGACGCACGCATCAAGAAGATTGACAAGCTTAATGAGTTTTTAGCTACCGGGTTGAGCATTGCAGATGGCAGCCGCCTGAGCGGTCACTTCATGTCCGAGCCTGCGATGACCGTTTTGCAGTTCAGTTCAGGGGCGGTTAAGTATGCCGGAACAAGAATGGGAAATATGCAGCTTGACGGATCGGTCACCAATGACAAAATGGTCCTTTCGGTAACAGCAGACACTGTTCGCCTGCCCAACAAATCAGAGATGGCAAACTTTATTCTTGAAGCAGATGGTTACCGTGACACGATTGATCTTGGCATTAAATGGGACAATAAAGACTCTGACCGAACGCTGGGCGATATCAGGGCCAAGGGCTTTTTCAGCATTAACGAACTGAAGAAGTCAGTCCTTATTATAGGGGTTCTCCCCTCACATTTCAATGTCAACCATGTTCAGTGGATGATCAGCCCTGCGCGTATTGTTGTTGATTCAACCAGCGCCTATTTTGACAACATCCTGTTAAACAGCAAAAAAAACTATGTCAGGCTTGACGGCAGGCTTTCCTCCGATAGGGATGACAAGCTTATACTTAGTTTTGAAGGTCTTAATCTCTCATACCTTGACAATCTGATAAAAAAGCCTGAGGCGGAGCAGGATGCGAGTTCAATAGAGATGACATTCGGGGGCACAATGAAAGGAAACGTTATTGTGTCAGATGTTTATGACGAGATGCTTTTCGAAAGCAATATTGATGTCAGCAGTTTCATGATGAATAATAACCGGTACGGTCTTGTTAACATCAGAAGTGAATGGGATCCCAGGAAGAAAGTGGTTGAAATAAATGTCTCCAACGATTTTGAAGGATCGAAGTTTTTCAATATAAGCGGGACCTATTCCCCTGCATCAAAAATTGCTGACATGACTGTTTCTACATTCCGTATGCCGCTCGATATAATTAATCCTTTTGTCAAATCCTTCGCTTCTGACCTGCGGGGTGTCGGTTCAGGTACTGTCGGAGTTCACGGGAAATTCAGACAATTGCTGCTCAGCGGTTCAATAATGGTTGATGACGCTTCGATGAAAGTTGACTTCCTACAGACAAGATACAGTTTCTCGGACAGCGTCAGGTTTAATCCGCGGGGAATTGAGTTCAGGAACATTAAGATTTATGATGAAAAGAAGAACCAGGGAACAGTTAACGGCACCCTCTATCACAGTTCCTTTAAGGACTTCAGGATAAATCTCGATTTTAATGTTGACAAGATGCTGATTCTCAACACACGGCCCAAGGATAATGAGTATTTCTACGGCACGGCTTATGCCACGGGCTATGCAGGTATAAGGGGCACTCCCGAAAAGATAACCTTTAATATCTCGGCCAAAACGGAGGATAATACTGAGTTTTTTGTTCCCCTGAACTCATCCGAAATCGTCAGTGATTACCCCTATATTATTTTTGTCAACACAAAAAAGGAAGAAGAAGCCGCCAGGGAAAGGGAGAATATCTTCCTGAAACAGGAAGAGACCAGCAAGATAGAGCTGAATTTTGATCTTGAGGTCACACCCGCGGCTGAGGTTCAGCTGATCATGGATGCAACATCCGGTGATGTGATAAGGGGTACCGGGGCAGGGAAACTGAACATAAGCATGAACACCAGGGGAGATCTGAAGATGGCAGGCGATTATGTCATCGAAAACGGCGATTACCTGTTCACCCTTGGCGACATACTGAACAAACGGTTCTCCGTCGAGGAAGGAGGAACAATTTCATGGAACGGCGCAGTTGACGATGCCAATATCAATATCAGGGCGATTTACAAGCTAAAAGCTGCATTGTACGATATTTATCCGGACGAAGCCTTCAAAGAGCGGATACCAGTCGAGTGCCTACTCAGTCTCTCGGAGAAGCTCATGAATCCGGTTGTTAAGTTTGACATTAATCTGCCGACTGCTGATGAAGAGACGAAGGAGTACCTGAAACTGGCTATCAACACCGAGGAGGAGCTCAGCCGGCAGTTCCTTTACCTTCTTGTCATGAATAGTTTTTATCCCGACCCCGAAATGTATGTTTCCAATTCAGGAGGATCGCAGGGTACGCCGCTTACTGATCCAAAAAGTGCCTCGGCTATAGGTGTGACAACAACGGAGATGCTGTCGAACCAGCTGAGTAAATGGCTCTCGCAGATAAGCAACGACTTCGATATCGGGTTTAATTACAGGCCCGGCAACGAGATCACTCCGCAGGAAGTCGAGGTAGCCCTTTCGACCCAGCTGCTCAATGACAAGGTTGTGCTTAACGGTAACGTTGATGTTGGCGGGAAAATGTCCAACGCACAGGCCAGCAATATCAGCGGTGACTTTAACATCGATTTCAAATTAACCGAAAAACTTCGCTTTAAGGTGTTCAACCGTTCAAATAATAACCTGTTTTACGAGACTTCCCCATATACACAGGGGATTGGCATATTCTTCAGGCGTGATTTTGATCAATTCAAAGATCTGTTCGGCACTCCTGACAACCGGAAGAAAAAGATCCCCGAAGATGTTAATGGCACTGACGGGCAATAACATTTCAACAACTGGTCTATTTTTTCCAACCTTAGTATAATTCGGGGAATGAATGGCCGTTTTTTTCATATATTCGCGGCGAAACACACATTATGAATATATTGTAATTAAGTAAACATTTTACATAATTAATAAGGAAATGATATTAGCGAACATTTTGCTGCAAGGTACAGTTGCGACCGGAGTTGAAAAAGAGATGACAATGTCACTGATTGATCTCTATTTCGCTGGTGGATGGGTTATGCACGTGATAAGCTTACTCTCTCTCATGGCGCTGTACATCTTTACCGAGAGGTTCCTGGTGATCAGGAAAGCCACAAAGGTTGATAATAACTTCATGAACCGTATTAAGGATTATATGTACGAAGGCAAGGTTGATGCCGCCCTGCAGCTCTGCAGATCGACAAGTACTCCTCAGGCCAGGATGATCGAGAAGGGCATCACCCGTCTGGGCCGGCCTCTGGCGGATGTCTCTGAGGCAATTGAGAATGTGGGTAAAATGGAGATTTATAAGCTTGAAAAAAGCTTTCCGACGCTGGCAACCATAGCAGGCGCCGCACCGCTGCTCGGATTCTTCGGAACGGTTATCGGTATGGTACAGGCATTCTATGAAATGTCACAGGCAGGTAACAGTCTGGATATAAGCACTCTCAGCGGAGGTATTTATGTTGCCCTGCTGACCACTGTCTGGGGCCTCATAGTGAGTATCATCAGCTACTTTGCATATAATGCCCTGGTGGTAAGGGTTGAACACGTGGTATTCCGCCTCCAGGCTACATCCGAAGAATTCATGGATATTCTGAATGAACCGGTAAAGTAAAGTTCAATGGCTATAAGTAATAGAAACAAGGTAGGTATTACCTTCAGCAATGCCGGAATGTCAGATATTGTCTTCCTGCTGCTGTTGTTCTTCATGCTTACCTCAACACTTGTGCAGCCTACGGCGCTCAAGGTATTGTTACCCAAGGGAACGACACAGTCGAATGCCCGGCCGATGACAACTGTATCGATAACTAAAGATCATCAATACTTTATTGAAGATCAGCCCATTGCACTTGAGAATCTCGAGGCTGCCCTTCAGGCCAAGGTAGGCGCAGATCCGGAAATTTATATTTCGGTTCATGCTGACAGGTCTGTTCCGCTTGAATTTGTGGTTAATGTTATGAATATCGCGGCAAAGAACCAATATAAGCTGATACTTGCCACAACACCAAAATAATCAACAATCTACCCTGACAAAAGAAAAGAAACAGGGGATAGCAGTGACTATATTTATACACTTGTTGCTGTTGCTGTTTCTTGTACTGGCATCATTTAAAATAAGACCTACGATGCCTGTTGAGGTTGAGGAAGGCCTTCTTGTGAATTTCGGGTTTGACGAAACCGGACAGGGGCTTTTCGAGCCTGCACCTGTGGCAGAAGCTTTGCCTTCTCCGCCTGCAGCAGGAGAAACAGTCGAAGATGATGCCATTCTCACTCAGGAATTTGAAGAGGCCCCGGAGGTCAAAAAGAAAGAACCGACTGCCGAAGAGCTGAAGAGGCTGGAGGAGGCCCGCACGGCAGAAGCGAAAAGACGCCAGGAGGCTGAGGCAGAGAAAAGACGTATAGAGGCGGAAAATGCCGAGAGGATAAGGGTTGAGGAGGAACAACGCAGGGTTAACCAGATAAATGACCGTACCCGTAACGCCTTTGGAAATGCCGGTAATGTAGGAACATCAGGTACCAGTGAAGGCGTAGCCGGCGGCCCTGGCAACCAGGGGGTGGAAACAGGCGCTCCGGGCGCACCCAATTACGGACCCGGCGGAGGCGTGGGTGACGGGGCTCCTTCTTACAGGCTTGGCGACAGAAGGATGCAGTCGCTTCCCAAACCCAAATATGACAACCAGACTGACGGGGTTGTCGTAGTGGAGATATCTGTTGACAGAAAAGGAGTTGTAACCAAAGCTGTTGCCGGGGTCAAGGGATCGACCACGCTGGATGAATATCTTCTGAAGCAAGCTCATGATGCAGCAATGAAAGCAAGGTTCGACAGCAATGATAATGCTCCCCTCCTGCAAAAAGGGACCATTACCTATAATTTCAAGCTGAATTGATTTTCAGCGTCGCTGTCAGAACAGTCCAATCACATAATCTATTGCGCCGGTCAGCTTAAGTGCTGAAGCCATTACTGCCACGAGCAGGATAATGCGGACCACTTTTGGTCCCCAGCTGACTGCGACTTTTGAGGCAAGCCATGCGCCGGCCCCCTGCCCAACCGCAAGGGTAATACCGTACAGATAGTTCACCTGTCCGCTGATGATAAATACGATGAGAGCTATGATCGTGAGAGCTGCTACTATTACCACCTTAAGTGCATTGGCCTTTGTCAGACCCAGTCCTGCACCCAGTACCAGGGCTGCAAGCAAAAAGAATCCGACGCCTGCCTGGATGAAGCCGCCGTAAATGCCAATAAAGAAAAATATAACCGAGACCCACCACTTTCTCTTGCCACTCAGTGCTGTAGCGTGTTCGCGCACCCATTTTTCGGGTTTATAGAGGATAACAAAAAACATGAAAACAAGCAATCCGCCTATGAGCAGTTCCATGATCCTTTCGTTGATTCTTATGGCCACAAGTGATCCGAGAAAGGAACCTGCGACGGCAGGGATGACCATCCAGAGACTTTCCCTGACAGTGTACAGTTTCTGTTTTTTAAAGCTCCAGCTGCTGATCGCGCTCTGAACAAAAACGCCGATCCTGTTGGTACCGTTGGCGATGTTGGCCGGAAGGCCGAGAAACATCAGCAAAGGCAGGGTAATAAGAGAACCGCTTCCTGCCAGGGTATTGACAAAACCTGCAAACAAACCGGCGGCCACGACAGCCACAAACATATACCATTCCATCAGATGACGGGCTTATAAATGCAGGGTCTCCCTGATAGCATTCTGGAGGTTACCGATGATATTTGAATCTTTTATCACATAATCAGCGATACCTCTGCGGGCAAGCTCAAGCACTAGTTCACCGTTCTCCTGTGCAGAAAACATTATCACCGGCAGACCGGGAGCAATCCTGTGAATATCGTCAAACACCTCCATCCCGTTCTTTGGCAGCGAACCTTCACGGACGAACCAGTAATCAAGTATTACCAGGTCAGGCCTCGCATCAAGGGCAGCTACGCACTCCTCGCCATAGGCAAATGCCCTCACATTGTAGCCTGCGGCCTCCAGCCGCTTTGATACCAGGGTTGTGACCAGGGGATCATCATCAACAACAAAGATCAGTTTCTCGTTCATGTCTTGCCTGGGTCAGATTTTCCGGATTAAAACAAACATCTGCGTTTCCTACATGGAGAACAGCGGGTAGTCTTTCATCATCGTCTTTACGCGCGTCCCTACCGATGTTATTACCGTCTCATTATCAATATTGCCTATTACCTCATCAATCAGGCTCACAATCATGGCCATATCACTCTCCTTCAGTCCGCGGGTTGTGACGGCAGGGGTTCCGACCCTTATACCTGATGTTTGGAATGGTGATCGGGTATCGAAGGGCACCATATTCTTATTGACGGTGATATGAGCCCTGACGAGTGTATTTTCAACTTTTTTGCCCGATATATCGGGGAATTTGGTTCTCAGGTCAATCAGCATCGAATGATTGTCAGTTCCGCCTGATATCACCTTATAGCCGTGGCTGATAAAGGCATCGGCCATCACTGATGCATTCTTTTTCACCTGTTGCTGATAATGGCGGAACTCCGGGGTGAGCGCTTCGCCGAATGAGACTGCCTTGGAAGCTATCACATGTTCGAGAGGGCCTCCCTGTATTCCCGGGAATACTGCCGAATTAATCATGGCCGACATCATCTTCACCTCTCCCTTGGGTGTAGTCACTCCCCACGGGTTGACGAAATCCTTACCCATCAGTATGATTCCCCCGCGCGGACCTCTGAGTGTTTTATGTGTTGTTGAAGTAACTATATGAGCAAATTTGAGCGGATTATCAAGGAGGCCGGCTGCTATAAGTCCCGCAGGGTGTGCCATGTCGATCATCAGCAGAGCCCCGATTTTGTCGGCAATCTCCCTCATCCGCCTGTAATCCCATTCCCTTGAGTACGCCGAAGCGCCGCCGACGATAAGTTTAGGCTTCTCTTTCAGTGCCACCTCTTCCATCATATCATAATCAACCCTTCCTGTCTCCTCTTTCACTCCGTAAGAAACAGGCCTGTAGAGAATTCCTGATGAGTTGACGGGAGATCCGTGTGAGAGATGTCCTCCGTGTGACAGGTTGAGGCCAATGAATGTATCTCCGGGTTTCAGCACTGTCAGAAACACTGCCATGTTTGCCTGAGCCCCCGAATGCGGCTGCACATTGGCATATTCGGCGTCAAAGAGTTGTTTCAGTCTGTCAATAGCCAGATGTTCAACCTGATCCACAACTTCACAACCGCCGTAATACCTTGCTCCGGGGTAACCCTCAGCATACTTGTTTGTCAATACCGAGCCCATGGCTTCCAGTACCTGAGGGCTGACAAAATTCTCGGAAGCGATCAGTTCAATGCCATCGGTCTGGCGTTCGCGCTCACGGTCGATTAGATCGAATATCGCGGTGTCTCTTTTCATCTTGATTTTTTAAATTATAATTTTTTTTGCCTGTTCCTGGATCGGAAATCATGGCAGGGATGATGGCAAATATACTTAAATATTAATAGAAAATGTCACTCGTCCGAGAACTGTTTAAGCAGTTCCCTGTAGGCAGAGAAGATCCTTGATTTGGAAATAAAACCGACATACTCACCCCTGTCAAGTACAGGCAGGTTCCACGCACCCGTACGTTCAAAAGTCTGAAGGACGGCATCGCCTCTGTCACGGACATCAACGTAGGAAGGTGGTATGGTCATTACCTCCCGGATGGATATTTTATCATACAATTCCGGGTCGAACATTTTATCGCGCACATCGTCTAACAGCACCACTCCCTCGAGGACATTGAATTCATCAACCACCGGGAAGATATTACGGTTTGATCTGGCTATCTGTTTCACGAGGTCGCCGAGATTGCCATCAGGACTCACTGTAAGCAGATCCTTCTCCACTTCTTTAGTCCAGTCGAGAAGAGTCCCGGCCGCCTTGTCCTTATCATGGGTGATCAGCTCCCCGGTTGCTGCAAGCTGTTCGTGATAGATAGAGTGCTTCTGGAAGGTTCTGGTTGTTATAAATCCTGCAGTGGAGACAACGATAAGGGGTACCAGGAGCCCGTAACCTTCAGTAATCTCCGCAATAAGGAATATGGCAGTCAGGGGAGCATGAAGGACAGCGGCGAAAACCCCTGCCATGCCTGCCAGTGTGAAGCTGCTGTCAGGGAGTGACAATCCGAACAGGTGGTTGAACAGGTTGCTGAAAAGAAATCCGGCCACACCTCCTGTGAACAGGGCAGGTGCGACTATCCCTCCCACTCCGCCGGCTCCGTTGGTGGCAGCAGTAGCTACAACCTTGAACAGAACAAGAGCTGCAAGAAGGGCCATGAAGGCCCATGATCCGGTGGCCACACCGCCGAATATGCTTACTCCCGCAACACTCTCCGGCTGAGCATTAAGGAGTGACATGACCGTACCGTATCCCTCGCCGTACAGTGCCGGGAAAAGGTAAATAAGTATCCCGAGAATGATGCCGCCGGTAACCATCCTGACCCATATATTCCGGATCTTTTTAAAAAGTTTCTCAATCCCCATTGTTGCCCTGGTGAAATAGATGCCCGCAAACCCGCAGAAAACCCCGAGGATGAGATAATACGGCAGGTTTCGCAGAAGAAAACTATCCCTCACCTGGAATGAAAACAGGACATCGTTTCCCATAAAGAAATAGGCTACCGTGGCGGCCGTAACAGATGAAATAAGCAGTGGCACGATGGATGACATTGTCAGGTCAAGCATCAGTACTTCGAGTGTAAAAAGGATTCCTCCGATGGGAGCTTTGAAAATGCCTGAGATGGCCCCTGCAGCACCGCAACCAAGCAGCAGAGTCACATTCTTATAGTTCAGGCCGAAGTAACGTCCAATGTTTGATCCAATGGAGGCACCGGTAAGCACAATGGGAGCTTCCGCGCCAACAGATCCTCCAAAGCCTATTGTCAGTGAGCTTGCAAGTATCGATGACCAGTTATTATGCTTTTTAATATAGCTTTTGCGTTTTGAGATAGCAGACAGCACACGGCTTATGCCATGCGAGATATGATCATGAACAAGATATTTGACAACCAGCACCGTCAGGAATATGCCAACCAGCGGATAAGCAAGCGAGAGAAGGCCTCCCGCTCCTTTCATGATTCCCTGTGTAAAGAGAACATGCGTGTAGTGAATTGCATTCTTCATCACCACTGCTGCAACGGCACTTGCAAGGCCAACAGCAAAACTAAGAAGGTAAAGAAGGGTTTGCTGTTCAGTTAGGAAAGACTGGAGCTGTTTTAATTTCCTTGTTATCAGAGAGTTCAATCTTGACATTATTTAAGCGCCCCGATGATGACACTCACAAATATAGAATAAAATGAGGAGCAGCTGTTTATTTTGGTAAGTTTGAAATATTTTGTACGCATGATTGAATTCGAAAGACATACCCTTTCCAACGGCCTGAAGGTGATCGCACATTACGATGACAGCACCCCTATGGTCACCACAAATCTCCTGTACGATGCCGGGTCAAGAGACGAGGATCCGGAGGCAACAGGCTTCGCACATCTTTTTGAGCATCTCATGTTTGAAGGCACCGGAAATGTTCCTGTTTTTGACACACCGGTGATGCTTGCCGGAGGTGAGAACAACGCCTTCACCAACAATGATATTACCAATTATTATATAACACTCCCGGCAAATAATCTTGAAATCGCACTGTGGCTTGAGTCGGACCGGATGGTGAGCCTTGATCTGTCTGAAAGCAGGCTGGCGACACAGAAGAGTGTGGTCACTGAAGAATTCAGGCAACGGTATCTGAACCAGCCCTACGGGGATATTTTCCTGCTTCTGAGGCCGCTTGCCTATAAAGTTCATCCCTATTTGTGGGCTGCCATTGGCAAGGATATCAGTCATATTGATAAGGCTGACAGTAAAAGGATCAGACAGTTTTATCACAGGCACTATGCTCCGTCATCGGCAATTCTCAGCATTGCCGGAGCCGTCAAGCCTGATGATGTCTTCAGGATGGCAGAAAAATGGTTCGGTGATATTCCGTCATCAGAAAAAATTGCAAGGCTGCTGCCTGAGGAGCCGCAGCAGAAAGAACGCCGGGAGATAACTGTTTACCGTGATGTGCCGGCCGCTCAGTTGATAATGGCTTTTCATACCGGAGGACGTGAGAGTCGCGACTTCTATATTATCGATCTTCTGACAGACATCCTGTCGGGCTGTGACTCTGGTCGTTTTCCAAGCTTGCTTGTGAGAAAAAAAGAGCTCTTCAGCGATGCTGACATATACCTCTCCGGTGAGATTGATCCGGGACTGGTCATCTTCAGCGGCAGGGTGAAGAACGGTACAGACATAAAAGAAGCCGAGGCTGCTGTAATAAATGAGCTGAACAGGCTGGCATCGGAGCCGGTAACTGCCGCTGAGCTTGAAAAGGCACGCAACCGCTACGAGTCTCTCAGGCTGATGTCATATCTCAGCGCTGCCAACAAGGCTTTCAGCCTGGCTTTCCATGAGCTGCTTGGTGACGCTGACGGGATTAATACGGAAATAGCCAGGTACATGAGTGTCACCGCTGCGGAGATTATTGACAGTTCTGCACGCACTTTCACTCCGGGCAACTGCAGTGTAATCCATTATCTTCCTGAAGTGAAATGAAGAGACAAACCGTAAAACAACCACCCGTAATCATCACCCCTTCAGCCGGTGACACTGCATTTCCCGTGACGGTCAGCCTGAGTAACGGCGTACCTGTATATCTTCTTGGCAAGGGTACCGTCGACCTCCTCAGGATTGAGTTTGTCGCTGACGCAGGGCAGCGGAGGGAGAAAGTGCACATGGCATCGTCAACCGCCAGCGCCATGCTGACCGAGGGAACTGTAAATTATGACGCAATAACCCTGAATGATCTTATTGACAGCACCGGTGCAGTATTAAATCATTCTGCTGACAAGGAGACTGCCAGTCTGGTAATAATCACCCTTTCAAGAAAACTGGAAGAAGTGACGGCTCTTGCCGGGGAAGTGCTTTTTCATCCCTCTTTCCCTGAGACCGAATTCAGGATGCTGATCGATAAAAGGGTGCAGGCTTTCCTGACAGGCAGGCAAAAAACATCGGTCATAGGAAGGGAAGAGTTTTACAGAGCGCTGTGCGGAAATAACAATCCATATGGAAGGGTCACTAAACTGGAGGATTATCAATCCATTACCACCACGGATATTCGTGCGTTCCATTCGCAGCATTACAGACCTGACAATATGTATATCACCGTTGCCGGACGAGACCCGGAGAAGGCTTTACCCGTGCTGGAGAAGTATTTTTCAGGAAACGGTACGGGCATGTGGCATAGGCCTGAGATGCCTGACCATGTATTTGAATCACCAAAAACGGGGCGTATTTTTGCAGAAGTCGGAAACTCGGTTCAGAGTGCCGTTAGAATGGGATGGAAAGGTATCTCACGTGACCACCCGGACTACCAGGGACTTCAGGTCGCCAATATGATACTGGGCGGATATTTCGGCTCGCGGCTGATGCGAAACATAAGGGAAGAGAAAGGATATACCTACGGGATTAACTCGGTTGTGGGAGCTTTTCACGGCCTGGGATATATTGCAATTATGACCGAGGTCGCCAACAATTATCGCGAAGAGACGATCACGGAAATCAAGAAGGAGATAATTAAGCTCTGCAGGGAGGAGGTCGGACCGGATGAGCTGAGTATCGTACGGAACCATTTCATGGGCGAAATTGCCCGCATGTTCGACGGTCCGTTCAACAGCGCTGAGGCTATAAGAGGAATCATTGATTACAATACCGGCCATGACTATTTTGCCCGGTTTGTGGAAACGGTTAAGACAATCACCCCGGGCAAAATAAAAGAGCTGTTTAATACGTATTTTAATATTGATAATTCATTTGAGATCATTGCGGGGGCAAAATGAATTCGCTGAAGCTCATATTACTGAGTCTTTTACTTTTCTGCCTGATGGTTTCGGCCACAGGGCAGGATGTCACCCGGCCTCTTTCACCTCAGCTTGATTATGTCACTGTGGAACCGTACACCGGTTACGTGACGATCAGATGGCTGCCTTCGATCTCCGGCGATGTAGGCAGTTATATTGTCTACACTTACAGCAATGGGATCGCCCATGCTGTAGACACTGTCAGGTCGCCATATATTACGGAATACACACATACCCTCTCTGCCGCCCGTTATATGAGTATCACCTACGTAGTTGCGGCGATGGATTCCTCGCTGAATATCAGCCCGCTGAGCAATCCACTGAGCACCATTTACCTGGAAGTTAAGAATGATTCCTGCAAACAACGGATCGAACTCAGATGGACGCCCTATATCAATCAGGCTCATCCGGCTGACAGGTATGAGCTATGGCTTAGTGCAGGCGGGGCTCCGGTAGTGCTTTACGAGACTGTTGCAATGACAGATACCTCATATTTCTTTGACGATTACCTTCCTGCCACCCGGTACTGTTTCTACATAAAAGCCTCAGGCACTGCCGGAGCCCCCTCCTATTCCAACATGCAATGTGTGACCTCCGGGAGTGAGACGGCACCATCATGGATCAGGACAGATGCAATTGCCGTTGAAGATGGCACTCTTCGGGTCACAGGCAGCTATGACCAGGCAACCGATATGCTGGGTTATATTACTGAGCGATACAAGCCCGAATCACAGGGATGGACCATGGCAGGCACTGCGGCCGGAGTAAGCGGTACAGTAACTATCAATGTTACCGCCGGAGACACCAGCAGAATAAACCTGTACCGCATTTCGGCACTGAACAACTGCGGGAGAGAGGTTGCTTCATCACCTCCGGCTAGAAATATTGTCCTTACTTCATCAACAACCGGCACCCGTATTGATCTTATATGGAACGATCCGTTGCCTGCCGGTAATGCCGTCTATTCAGTCTGGCGAGATATCGGTCAGGGTTGGGAAGAGGCAGCCGTTTTGCTTTCTGATACACTCTGGTCAGAGGATTACTCACTGTTTGCCTCCGCAGTTTCATCGGCATCGCTGGCCTATTATGTCACCGCCGAAGACCCTGAGGCTCCGGCAGGTGTGCCTCCCTTCCGTTCAAACATCACCCTTATCGAGGCTACCGAGAATATCTTCATGCCAAATGCATTTACTCCTGATGATGATGGCCTGAATGATATATTCAGTCCTGTAATTACGTTTACGCCCTCAGAATATGAGTTCAGGGTTTACAGCCGCACCGGGGTTCTTCTCTTTCACACCAGCAGTCACGGTACCGGATGGGATGGCCGGCATAACGACAAGCCGATGCCATCAGGTGTTTACCTGTGGAGCCTGAAACTAACCACGCCGTCGGGCCTTTCGGAACAGAGAACAGGCACCGTAACCATCCTGCCCTGAAATGACACAAAGAGAAATAATCCGATTTTAGTATCTTTGAATTTCCGTTGCGGATAATGGCTGATGGTTAAAAAGAAGGTTAACATATTCACGGCAGATGATGTCAGTCGTATCGAATCTGAGTTTAAACTGCTGAGAGATAACTTATACAGGTGTGATAAACCCGGGGATATCGAGCTTATTGACAAGGCTTTCAGATTTGCCAACGAAGCTCACCGCGATATGTACCGCAACTCCGGTGAGCCGTATATAATTCATCCGATCAATGTTGCACGCATCGTTAACCAGGAGATGGGCCTTGGTGCAAAGTCTGTTGCTGCTGCCCTGCTGCATGATGTGGTTGAAGACACCGGTGTGCCGCTGGAGGAGATTTCCAGGGAGTTCGGACCGAAAATAGCAACCCTGATTGACGGCCTGACAAAGATCTCAGGAACGTACAATCAGGAAACCAACTCACTTCAGGCCGAGAACTTCCGTAAAATGCTGATGACCCTGTCCGATGATATCAGGGTTATCCTCATCAAGATAGCTGACAGGCTGCATAACATGCGCACTCTTGATTCAATGCCTGAGCACAAGCGGATGAAGGTTGCCGGTGAGACCATTTACCTCTATGCCCCACTGGCTCACCGTCTGGGGCTGTTTGCCATAAAGACCGAGCTGGAGGATCTGAGCTTCAAGTTCAGGCACCCCCGTATCTATGATGAGATTGCCAGGAAAGTCAAGATGGACGAGAAGAAGAACCTTTCTCTTATAAACAGGTTCAGCCTCCCCATTATTGACAAGCTCAATAACAACAACATCATCTTTGACATTTCCGGAAGGTTCAAGTCCATTTATTCCATCTGGAAGAAAATGCAGTCAAAAAACATCCCCTTCGAGGAAGTGTTTGATCTGCTTGCGGTGAGGGTAGTCTTTGAGCCCGGTCCTGAAATGAGTGAGAGGGCCCAGTGCTGGCAGATCTATTCCCTGATTACTGATATTTACACTCCAAAGCCTGACAGGTTGCGCGACTGGGTGAGCAGGCCCAAGTCAAACGGCTATGAAGCCCTGCACCTGACGGTCATGGGCCCCGAAGGGAGGTGGGTGGAAGTGCAGATACGAAGCCAGCGCATGGATGACATTGCTGAGAGGGGATTTGCCGCGCACTGGAAATATAAGGGCGATACCACTCAGTCTGAAAATGAACTGGATAAGTGGCTGAAGCATATACGTGAGATGCTTGCCAACCCGATGTCGGACCCGCTCACCTTCCTCGATGAGTTCAAGCTGAGTCTCTTCTCTTCGGAAATAATGGTGTTTACGCCAAAAGGGCTCCTGGTCAACCTGCCCAAAGGGGCATCAGCACTCGATTTTGCTTACGAGATACACACCGGTATCGGCAACAAGGCCATTGGAGCCAAGGTCAATTACAAGCTGTCGCCCCTGTCAACAACATTGCAGAGCGGTGACCAGGTTGAGATCATAACTTCCAACATCGGAAAGCCTGAGAAGGAATGGCTTGATTATGTGCACACCGCAAAAGCCAGGAATGCAATAAAAGATGTGCTCAAGGATGAATCCACTGACCGCATCCAAAAGGGCATAATCATGCTTGAGGAGAAGCTCAGCGAGCTTGGCATCCTCCCGGATTCGGATATCATCAAAAAGCTGCTCGATTACTATGACCTCCTGAACAAGGATGAGCTTTATTCGCGAATAAGCCTGGGGCTTATCAATCTCAATGATATCCGCAAGGTGCTTAAAAAGGCACCGGAAAGCAGCCTGAGAAAATACTGGAAGCTCGCTGTCGGTACCGTCGTCAAAAAGGCACCTGTGGAAAAAGAGACACCAGTCGCGACGGCACCCATTGACAAAAGTCACCCCTACCTTCTGCGCGAAAACATTGATAATACCGGAGATTCATATGCAATTGCACAATGCTGTAATCCTATTCCAGGAGATGAGGTTGTGGGATATATTGACAAGAATAATTCAATTGTCGTGCATAAACCCAAATGTCCGGCTGCTGTCAAGCTTATGTCAAGCGAAGGTAACAGGATCATTCCTGTCAGGTGGACAATACATAAACTGGCCTCATTTCTGGCCAGGATAAGCATCAACGGCATTGACAGGCTTGGACTGATCAATGAGACAACAAATATCATTTCGATGGAGCTCAATGTAAACATCCGTAACATCAACGTTTCTGTTTACAATGGAATATTTGAGGGCACCATCGACTTATATGTACATCATACCCGTGACCTGAACAACCTCATCCTGCAGCTTTCCAATGTCAAGGGTATTTCGAGCGTTAAGAGGGTCGAAGAATTTGTTGAATAATGAATTCGCGGAGAACACAATGACATCAAATCACAGTGACTAATGGTCAGTGAAGACGCCAGGGCAGTGGTAAAGCAGGTCTTTACTGAATATCTGGGCAGTCATTCGATGAGAAAGACGCCGGAGCGATTTGCCATACTTGATGAAATATATTCCAGGGACGGACATTTCGATATTGAGCTGCTTTTCAATTTCATGAACGACAAGCACTACCGTGTATCAAGGGCTACTCTCTACAACACCATTGAACTGCTGATCGACTGCAAGCTTGTGGTAAGACATAAATTCGGCCGCAGCCAGGCGCAATACGAGAAGACATACCAGGCCGGACAGCATGATCACATGATCGACACTGACACCGGAGCCCTGCTCGAGTTTCATGACCCCAGGATCAATGAGATAATAAAAAGCGCCTGTGCAGAGAATGATTTCCTGCCTCATCATTATTCCCTTTACATATTCGGGAAAAAATCCGGAAAGTAATCTCTATCTGTTTATAATTCAGTTTACGGGGGACTTAAAAGTTAATAATATTTCCCATCCGTAAACGTTTATTATATAAATTGTATTGCGTTGATGATGAATATGTAATATCTATAACATGAAAACCAAAGTAATCTTCATTGCATCGCTTGCACTCCTGCTTTCAGGATGTGTGGTAGTTCCTGTCAACCTCTCGTACGAGAGCGCCAGAATGCTGGATAAGGGACAGATTCAGCTGCAAGGTTCCTATTCAAGGTACAATGCCGTCAAAGATACAAGTGCCAATCTTTGCAATAATTTTGGCTTTGCCGCCGGATTCGGAATATCTGAAAAGTACTCACTTGGAATAAGATATGAGCATCTGGATATGACTCCTGCCTTCGGTGACATATTTGACAGCGAGGATACGGAGGAATTTTCGCAGATCGCAAAAATGAACTATCTTGAAATCAACAACAGGATCCGGATAAAAGAAGATTTCATTGCAATTGGTATACCTGCAGGATTGTATCTCGTCAACGAAATAAACGGATTGGAAGAGGATTTTACCAGCTGGGGCTATGCTTTCATTGATCCGAGAATTTACTTCACCTTTTTTGCCAAGACAGATATTTTTGAACTCAGTATAGTTCCGAAAGCCCATATTATTTTCGGATTCCTCGGGGCACAGGTTATTCCCGGAATAAGTCTGGGAATAGGTCTTAGCAGTGATCTCGACAAGTGGGCCATCAGGCCGGAGATAGGATATGACAAATACCTCTCTTTCGGAGTGGGGGTCAACTTCAACATCAACACAATCAAGTGAGGTCGAAGAAGTCTGTCGTCAGAACTTATCAACAACTGATTAGTTTCTTAAAATCACCCTGATTAATTTGTAAATTGCTGGCTGTTTTTCAAATTTTTGAGAATTAGCTATTATGAAGATTGACATATTGTTAGGGCTCCAGTGGGGTGATGAGGGGAAAGGAAAAATTGTTGATGCACTGGCACCGGAGTATGATATTGTTGCGCGTTTCCAGGGAGGTCCCAATGCCGGACATACTATTAAATTCAATAACACCAAACATGTGCTTCATCTGATCCCTTCGGGTATATTCCACGAGGGCAAGATCAACGTAATCGGCAACGGGCTTGTGCTTGACCCCGTCGTGTTCCGCCACGAGGTTGAGAGCCTCGGTATTGACCTCAGAAAAGTGATCGAGAGGCTTCTTATCTCTGTAAGGGCACACCTTATATTGCCAACGCACAAGCTGCTTGATGCGGCCCATGAGACATCACTGGGAGATTCAAAGATAGGTTCCACCCTGAGGGGTATTGGTCCAGCCTACACTGACAAGGCCGGGCGCAGCGGTATGAGAGTGGGCGATCTTTTCAGAAAAGATTTTGCCGGGCTTTACAAATCCCTTGTCAGCGAACATCTCAGGATGCTTAAAGGCTACGGCTACATTCAGAGCCTTAAGGAGCTTGAGGAGGAATGGTTTGATGCGGCGGAGTATCTGAAGCAGTTCAAAACAATAAACGCTGATTACTTCCTCGACAACAGCCTGAACAATGGAAGCCGTGTGCTGGCTGAGGGTGCACAGGGCACAATGCTTGACATTGATTTCGGGACATATCCTTTTGTCACTTCATCAAATACCGTTGCTGCAGGAGCATGTACCGGCCTCGGGGTGGCACCCGGGCGCACGGGAGAGGTCTTTGGTATTTTCAAGGCTTATTGTACCAGGGTAGGCAGCGGCCCGTTCCCGACAGAACTGAATGACAAGGACGGTCAGATGATGCGTGACCTCGGCAATGAGTACGGTGCCACAACAGGCCGGCCACGCCGATGCGGATGGCTTGATCTGCCGGCACTGAAATATGCCATTATGGTCAACGGTGTGACACGTCTTTTCATGATGAAGGCAGATGTGTTGTCAGGCTTCAGTGAGATAAAGGTCTGTACTTCCTACACTGTCAACGGTGCACCCGTCTCCGAGCTCCCTTACTGTCTTGCAGATATCGAATCACTTAACTACCGGACCATGCCCGGCTGGAAGAGCGATATTAAAGGCTTTCATAAATGGGATGAACTTCCTGCCGAACTCAGGAGTTACATTGAATATATTGAAAAAGAAACCGGAGTCCCGATAACAATTGTATCTGTCGGACCAGACAGGTCCGCCACAATCTACCGGTAGAACTTATTCTTTTCTGTAAACCCAGGCTTCGCCGTTAATAGTCTCCTGGATTCTTCCTACAGAGTTCCATGCCTCGCGCAGGGTAGGAAATGATTTCGCCGAAACGAGATGCCACCTTCCGCCGTTCATATCAACCAGTTGAGCGTCATAACCAAGATCTTTTATATGTCCAAGCCAGTCCCGGGCATACTCAGGTGTCAGAAAACTGCCAACAATGACATTGTATTTCCCAAGCTCCACGGTTGCCTGTTCCTCAATTCTGTTAAGTTCATCCTGCCGCGCTTTCTCAGCTGCCGCAGCCTGTTCATTGGCAACACGGATAGAATCAGCAACCCGGTATGCCTCCTGCTGCTTCTGCAGAGCTTCTGTCTGCCGTTTCTTCTTTCCGAAAGGATTGATACTTTTCATGAAATCACATGAAGGGGTAAGAAGCATAATCACGGCCAGTAGTACGAGGATCAGTCTCTTCATAAACGATAGTTTTTCAAGATTATAAAGGATAAAGATAGGTGAATCGACTTAACAAAACAATGAATTTACCATTAAGGATGCATTGCTTATGAATTCTTTCTTAAATTAGGTTGCTTTTTTAAAACCATTAAATAAGGTAATCGGATGAAATCACTGATCCAGTTTTTCGAGGAAAATGTTGAAATGTATGCAAACAACATTTATCTATGGGAAAAGCCTCAGGAAAAATATGAGGGGACCACTTATCAGGAAGTAAGACGCCAGGTTCATGAGTTCGGAGCCGGATTGATGCAGCTGGGCGTCAAAAAAGGAGACCATGTCAGTCTGCTGGCAGAGGGAAGAAATAACTGGGTGATAGGTGAACTGGGAATTCTGTATGCCGGTGGTGTTAACATCCCCCTGTCTGTGAAACTAAACCCGGAAGAGATTAAATTCAGGCTGATTCACTCAGAATCAAAAATGGTTATCACTTCCAGCGGTCAGGCGCCCAAAATACTGGAGGTAATTGACAATTGCCCCTCCATCGGCAAAGTTATATTTATGGATCCGAGGGAGGAATATTCCGACAGCCAGATACATTTCAATGAAGTAAGAAAGATAGGACGGGAATGGCTTGAGAACCCTGTCAACAGAAAGGCTTTTGAAGAGTTTACGGCATCTGTTGTTCCATCCGACCCGGCAAACATATGCTATACATCCGGTACTACAGCCGATCCCAAGGGTATCATCCTGACCCATAGCAACTATGTCACCAACGTCTACCAGGCATACACCCTGATGGATATCCCGCAGCACTTCAAGACCCTGCTTATCCTGCCGTGGGATCACTCTTTTGCCCATACGGCAGGCATCTATGCCTTCATGGGCAAGGGAGCCAGCATCGCTTCGGTGAAGACCGGCAAAACACCCATGGAGAACCTGCGTAATATTCCCATTTGCATGAAGGAGATCAAGCCGAACCTTCTCATGAGCGTTCCTGCACTGGCCAAAAACTTCAGAAAAAACATAGAAAAGGGTATCAGGGAAAAAGGCAAAATGACCGAAACGCTCTTCAATACGGCGCTGAAGATTGCCTATTCCTACAACAAGGAAGGATATAATAAAGGAACGGGATTACAGAGGCTCAAAAAGCCTCTGCTTGACCTGTTTGACAGGATACTCTTCTCAAAAGTGCGTGAGGCTTTTGGCGGCGAGCTTGAGTTTTTTATTGGCGGCGGAGCACTGCTGGACCTGGAACTGCAGAGATTCTTCTATGCAATAGGCGTTCCCATGTTCCAGGGATACGGACTGTCGGAAGCATCTCCCATTATCTCATCCAACGGACAAAAAAGGCATAAGCTCGGATCATCAGGTTATCTGGTCAACAATATGGAGCTTAAGATTTGTGATGACGACGGCAATGCCGTTCCCGTGGGTGAAAAGGGCGAGATCGTCATCAAGGGAGGAAATGTCATGCGCGGTTACTGGAAGAACGAGACAGCAACCAATGAGGCAATCCGCGACGGATGGCTCTACACGGGAGATATGGGATACATGTCTGAAGACGGTTTCCTGTATGTACTTGGGCGGTTCAAGAGCCTCCTGATCTCTGATGACGGAGAGAAATTCAGCCCTGAGGGTATTGAAGAAGCAATGTCAGAACAGTCTAAATATATTGACCAGTGCATGCTCTATAACAACCAGAGACCATACACGGTTGCGCTGATAGTTCCCAACCAGCATGCACTCAAACTTTACCTGGAAGAGCGCAGCATGTCAGCCACCACCGAGGAAGGCAAGCGTGCAGTGCTTAACCTCATAGAGAGTGAGATCAACGAATACCGCATCAACGGGAAATACGGGTTCATGTTTCCGCACCGCTGGCTGCCGGTGGCATTGGGTATCCTCAATGAGAGCTTCAACGAGGAGAACGGCATGATGAACTCAGTGATGAAAATCGTACGCGGTAAAATCACGGCCAGGTACCAGGATCTTATTGACTGGCTTTACACCCCGATGGGTAAGATCGTTTACCATGAGCGCAATATGGAAGAGGTCGAGAAAATGAAGCTCGGCTGAACATTATAATATTTCCCCGCATGAAGTTTAAAGTTTTACTGGCTGTATCGTTTACAGCCGCAGCCATGACATTCTGTACCGGTGACAAAAGCCCGGTGTGGCATCCTGCCCAAAACCCGCTTTTCACAGTTTGGGGTGAAAAAGTTGACCCCTCTGCCCCATGGCCTGAATACCCCCGTCCCGGGCTGGTAAGGGAAGATTGGATGAGTCTCAACGGACTGTGGGACTATGCCATCTGCGGAAAGGAAGAATCCCGTCCAGCTCCCGAAGGAAAAATTCTGGTACCATTCCCTGTTGAATCGGCGCTCTCAGGCGTAAAACTGAGAATGACAGATTCCCTGGCGCTGTGGTATTCACGTGAGTTCGTGCTGCCCGGAGCATGGCGAAGCAAACAGATTATCCTGAATTTTGAGGCATCCGACTGGGAGACTTCGGTATGGGTTGATGATAATCTGGCAATGAGTCACCGCGGAGGTTACGACCCTTTCACATGCAATATCTCACCCTTCCTAACAAAAAGCAGGAAACACAGTATTGTTGTCAGGGTAACTGACCCCACTGATAAGGGACGGCAGCCGAGGGGAAAGCAGGTCTCCAATCCTGGCGGTATATGGTACACCCCTTCTACAGGCATATGGCAGAGTGTGTGGCTGGAGCCTGCAGGAATTGCATGGATAAGCGATCTGCGCATTATTCCTGATATCGATAACGGCAAACTGTCAGTAACTGTGATGGAGGACCGTTGCCACGGACCTGAGGGATGCCCTCCTGTAGATCTGGCGCCCTCCATTGCCGAGGTGACAGTAACTCTTGGCGGAGCTGCAATCGGTACAGCCTCGGGAGAGGCAGGTGTGCCGCTTACAATCGGTGTCCCTGATCCGCAACTGTGGAGCCCTGACAATCCGGTTCTGTATGACCTTAAGATCAGGCTCATCACCGGAGGCAAGGTGACTGATGAGGTCACCTCTTACACAGGAATGAGGAAAATATCCCTTGGTGTCACCGAAGACGGCACCACACGTATAATGCTTAATAACAGCTTTGTATGGCAAAACGGTCCTCTTGACCAGGGCTTCTGGCCTGACGGCATCTACACTCCTCCCTCTGATGAGGCAATGCAGTATGACATCGAGATGCTGAAGAAGATGGGATTCAATATGATGCGGAAGCATGTCAAGGTTGAGAACAGGCGGTTTTACTACCACACTGACCGCCTGGGCTTGCTGGTCTGGCAGGATATGCCGAGCGGTGATGATTATATCGGGGGTGACGACCCTGATATAGAAAAGAGTGCAGGTGATTGTGCACAGTTCATAACAGAACTGAGCCGGATGATTGACACAAAGTTCAATAATCCTTCCATAATCATGTGGGTAATTTACAATGAGGGATGGGGTCAGTACAACACCCCGGCTGTTACAGAATATGTTTCACATTATGACACAACGCGCCTTGTCAACAGCGCTTCAGGATGGACTGACCGCGGAACAGGTGATGTCAGGGATGTACACAACTATCCCGATCCGGTTGCCCCCGCTGCTGAGTCCGGCAGAGCAATTGTCCTTGGAGAATTCGGCGGGCTCGGCCTCCCTGTGCAGGGACACACCTGGGAGCAGAAGAACTGGGGTTATCAGAAAATGAGTGACAGCACTGACCTGCTCAGGAGATATGAACAGTTCTATGACATCGTCAGGGAGCTTGTCTCTGTGAAGGGATTAAGCGCTTCTGTGTACACCCAGACTACGGATGTTGAGACAGAGACAAACGGCCTCATGACCTACGACCGCAAGGTAGATAAAATGGGCTTTGAGAACGTCCACAAAGCCCACGAGGGGACTAAATGATCAGCCTGCTTTTAAATGGCAGGAAGGTCATGAAGTCGGCATGATGAACGATATATGCCTCCGTGGTGCGCTTGACAAGATCGCCTTCATGAGCATGGGCTGCAATTATGTGACATACCTCAGGCGGCACACCGCATTCCTCGGCGAGGCTGACGCCTGAGAAGGGGTGCCTTAGATACTGCCCGTAGCTGCCCTGCACAGCCTTGCCCTGGGCATCAAGCTCGTATTCAAGCATCTTTCCGACATCAGCAAGGATAGCTCCGGCAATCAGCACATCCATATTCACAGGAAGCTCATTTTTGAAGAATACGTTCATCTTTTCCCCGGCTTCGCGGGCAACATGAACAACGCACCTCTTGTGATCCATGAATGTCACTTTAAGGTCAGGACCGCAGAGCAGGGTGAACGGTATCCGGTTCAGGTCATCAGCTGTCAGCACACTGCGTTCAAGGGCCAGCTCCCATGTCCGGGCTGTTTTCTCCCTGAGGCCGGGTTCGTTGATCCACTCCAGCTCAGGCCACAGTTTTTTGATCTCTTCTGTCATAGCCGGTTTCTATAAGTGAGCAATAATTGCATCAGTCATCTGTATGGTGGAAGCTGCTCCCATGGTGACCACCTCAGGCTTGCCTGAAAGCTTCATCATATCATAGGTTTTGACTTTGCCTTCTTCAATCACTGCGGCAATAGCCTTCCGTATACGGCTGGCGATGCTCTTTTCCTCAATATAATCAAGCATCATGCATGCTGATTCGATCATAGCTATAGGGTTAATTATCGGTATACTGTACCCGGCATATTTCGGAGCTGAGCCGTGGGTGGGTTCAAAGACACCGATACCATCTTCCGAGAACTGGGCGCTGCAGGCAAAGCCAAGACCGCCGATGAGACCTGCAAAGGCGTCAGAGGCAATGTCACCGAACATGTTACCTGCCACAATTACACCATATTCTTCAGGATTCTTGGTGAGCCACATCATCTGGGCATCGATGTTGGTGTTATGCAGCTTTATGGCCGGATACTCGTTCTTCTGCATATCCTTGGCTATCTTCCACATAAGTCCTGATGTCTCGCGTATCACATTAGGCTTTTCACAAACTGTCACGGATTTGTAACCGTATTTTACAGCATGCTCAAAGGCTGCTCTTACAATACGTTCAGTGTACTTTTTGGTAAAGATGCGTGTTGACACCGCCAGTTCTTCTTTGGGGCACCATCCGAAATTCTCGCGGAATTTGGGGTGTGTCATAAGGGCATCATACACCTGCTGGGGAGGATTTGACCACTCGACGCCACCGTAGAGTCCCTCGGTATTCTGACGGAATATTACCACGTCAACCATCGGCTCTTCGGGATTACCGTCCTTTCCGCGGCGGATGAAATTGAGGGGGTTACCCTTGTAACTCCGGCACGGCCTTACGCAGATATCAAGGCCAAAATGCTGTCTCAGGCCCACTATGGGGCTGCTGTAGGTGAAGCCCTTACCCTGCAGGGCCGGAGAGAGCTCAGCTGCTGCTTCATCCTTTGGCTTGGAAGTTATTGCACCAAAAAGAGCAATCTTATGTTCAGCAATCAGATCAAGCGTCCGCTGAGGAAGCGGATTACCTTCCCTGCACCACAGATCCCATCCGATGTCACCATATATATATTCTGCATCAAAACCTGCCGCATCGAGAACGCGTACGGCTTCTTTAAGTACCACGACACCTATACCGTCACCCGGTAGTGCAACAATCTTGCGTTTAGCCATATTCTGAAATTTAAATTTGTTTTAGATGTTATGGCGTAAAAATATAGTTTTTATTGTGTTAAAAAAAAGACTTTCAGCAGATAAAAACTCATGATGGTTACTCAGGAAAAAAACTATATTTGCCGCTTCACATGATTCTGTGAAGTTTTAAAACAAAGAATGAATGGTTCAACTGGGGGAAATGAAACCAAGGAAGCTGTGGGGATACTTTGAAGAGATCTGCAGAATACCGAGGTTATCCAAGAACGAAGAAAAGATAAGGGCTTACCTGCTTGATTTTGCAAGGAAGCATAACCTTGAGGCCAGGGAAGACGGTGTCGGCAATATTCTCATAATCAGGGAAGCCCATCCGGGCAAGGAACATGTCAGGACAGTGGTCCTGCAGTGTCATCTTGATATGGTAGGAGAGAAAAATGCTTCACACCCGCACAACTGGGCGGAAGATCCTATTATCCCGGTTGTCGACGGAAAGTGGGTATGTGCAAGCGGTACGACGCTGGGGGCTGACGACGGGATAGGCATTGCCGCACAGATGGCAGTGCTGACGGAGCCATCTCTGCAGGTCGGACGCATTGAATGCCTGTTCACTGTTGATGAGGAGTCAGGGATGACAGGAGCCATCAATCTGAAACCTGACTTTTTCACCGGACGAATACTGCTCAACCTCGACTCAGAGGATGAGGGCATTCTCTTCATTGGATGCGCAGGAGGAATAGATACGCAGGCGCTGCTTCCGTATATCCCCGAAAAGGTGCCGGCAGGGCACAGGGCAATGAATATTTCGGTTACCGGCCTTCACGGTGGTCATTCGGGTGACGAGATACACAAGGGTTACGGTAATTCCATAAAGATCATTTCCAGACTGTTACAAGACCTCGAGAAAAAATACAACATTCAGATAAGTAATTTCACAGGCGGAAACCTGCGAAATGCAATCCCGAGGGAAGCATTTCTCACGATCACCTTCAATCCCGCACATGAAGAACTGATCCTTGCCGATACAGCGAAATACAACACCCTGGTGCGCGAGGAGTACGGCACTCTTGAGCCGGACCTTAAGGTCTCAGCCACACCCGCAGACATGCCGGCAACGGTGATTGATCCCAAGACACAGCACAAGCTGCTGAACGCTCTGAGCATTGTTCCGCACGGCGTACTTGGATGGTCAAAAGAGATTCCCGACCTGGTTGAGACATCGAGCAATCTGGCGACTATACGCCTTACAGATGACAAAATGATCCATGTTGTCACCACCCAGAGGAGCTCGTCTGACGAGGCAAGGCACTATGCCGCCATGAAGGCTGAGGCAAGCTTCGACCTTGCAGGTGCTAAGGTGACACACTCAGACGGTTATCCCGGATGGAAGCCGAACATGAACTCGGCTATCCTGAGGCTCATGATAGATTCATACCGCAAGCTGTTCGGAAAGGTACCGCAGGTAAAGGCAATCCACGCAGGACTGGAATGCGGACTGATACTGGAAAAATACAAAGGCATTGATATGATCTCCTTCGGTCCTACAATAAGGGGAGCTCACACTCCCGAGGAAAGGATTGAGATCGAAACCGTACAGATGTTCTGGGATCTGCTGATGGATGTTCTCAGGCATATACCTGAAGAGCAATCCTAATCGTATTCTTCAAAATCATCGACAGGAGCTCCGCATACGGGGCATGCCCAACCCGGAGGCAGGTCTTCAAACAGTGTACCGGCTTCCACGCCGGAATGCTCATCGCCCTGTTCGGGGTCATAAATATAACCGCAGACCGGACACTTGTATCTCATCATTTATATAGTTCTTAGTTCTTTACTTTTCTTACAGCGTCAATCACTGTTCCGTCAACCCATTTGATTGCTGCTACCACCTTCTCATCAAAAGCTGCCTTCTCGGGTCTTCCGCATATCTTTTCCGCAGTATCCTTAAGTTCTTCAATGGTTACCAGCGGCAGTCCCTTGCCCCTTACGGAGTCAATCAGATCCTGTCTCCTCGGGTTGATGGCAATTCCCCTCTCGGTAACGATGACATCAATCAGTTCACCTGGGCCGCACAGTGTTGTGACATGATCAACGATGACAGGTATCCTGTCGCGGAACAGCGGAACCGGAATGATCACGTTGCGGGCATGGAGACAGTTCTGCCACCCGCCTATCCCGTGAAGAAGGAGTCCGTCAGAGTGCGTCACAACATTACCGTTAAATCCTGTATCGATCTCCGTTGCGCCCAGTATCATAATATCCATCATTGTGGTCAGGTTACCCTTTGAATGGTAATTATATGCATTGAACACCGGGTACGGTATATGATTTGGATTTTGTTCAATTGACCTTACGGCATCAAGGTCAAACGCCTGGGCATCAAGAATATATCCCATCTGACCCTCTTCCAGCATCTTGACCATGTACTTTGTGCTGCCTCCGAAGCCGAAACGGAACTTCCATCCCTTTTTTCTGAGCATTTCATGTACATATACAGCGATGGCGAGGCTCGTCCCTCCTGCTCCGGCCTGCATCGTGGCTCCGTCGTGCATGAGACCTGATTTCTCAAGGAATGATGCCGTCAGTTCGGCAATGAGGAGTCTGTCAGGACTTTTGGTGATCTGTGTCGTGCCGGAGACAATTTTTTCAGGTATGCCTATTTTGTCAACCACAACGACGTAGTCTACGTAGTTGCCTTCGATCTCCATCGGGAAGCAGGGCAGGTCAACGAGGTTGTCAGTGACCACAATTACCTTGTCAGCGTAGAGGAAGTCAGGCTTGGCATATCCAATCACACCTGTGGATGACGGTCCGCCGGTACCTTTTGCATTTCCGAATGCATCGGCAGCAGGTGCCGCCAGCACTGCTATATCTATATTCACTTCGCCATCCTGAATAGCCTGTACCCTGCCTCCGTGTGACCGAAGCACCGCCATTCCCTTCATTTTGCCTTCTGAGACGAACCTGCCAAGGGGTCCGTTCATACTGCCCTCGATGCGATTGACCGTTCCGTTCTCCAGGTGTTCAATAACAGGGTCATTGCACGGGAATGATGCTGAAGGCAGCCAGACAAGGTCTTTGACACCCATGGACGCAGCAATGTCAAATATCTGGTTGCTTATCAGATCGCCGTCACGAAGGTGGTGATGGGTTGAAACTGTCATCCCGTCTTTCAGTCCGCACAGTTCAAGGGCCTCTCTGAGAGAAGAGACTACCTTATTGTTATCTTCAGGGTAGTCAATGCATGTAGGTATCGGAGGAGCATATTTTCTTCCGGAGGGCCGGTGTTTACCCACGCCTTTGAAAGGAACGGCCTCTTTACCGTTAACCTCATCCGGAACCATGCGTCCGGCGGCATTCTTAACCATTTTCATGACCAGGTATGCGTTAATGTTATTCTGTAACCTCTTCTTCACTCCATTTCTCAGACAGCAGCCCCAGCCTTACTGCCAGGTTTATTGTCTTCTCAGCCCGTGCCACGACGGGCGGATCGATCATCTTTGAACCCAGGGCGACAACACCAAGTCCCCTTGCAAGGGCATCACGGTAAGCAAGAACTATTTTTTTTGCTTTTTCAATCTCATCCGGGTCTGGCGAGAAACCCTCCCTTATTACTGCTATCTGCCGCGGGTGAATGCACCCCATGCCTTCAAATCCCATTGCCTTTGACGACAGCACATTGGCAAGCAGCCCCTCCATGTCTCCAACATCTGAGAATACAGAGTCGATGGGCTGAATACCGGCAGCCTTCGCGGCGACAACAATCCGGTTACGGGCATAGAGAGATTCTTTGCCTTCCTTTGTTCGCTGCACACCAAGATCAGCGGTATAATCCTCAAGCCCTATTGCCAGTGCAACAACATTCCCGGTGGCGGTAGCTATTTCAAAAGCCCGCTCAACTCCTCCGGCACTTTCAATTATTGGCATCAGGAAGACTGGTTCGGGCTGACCTTCCCTCCTTTTAACTTCTTTTATTTTTTCATCAACGGCCCTGAGCGTTTCAGCATTCTCGCATTTCGGAACAAGGACAAGGTGCACATTGTGAGGGATGACATATTCAAGGTCTGTCAGACCGCGTTCACCCTGGTTGATACGCACCATTCTCTCTGCACCGTAAAAATTCACCGCACGAAGAGCATTTCTGACAAGTATCCTTGCTTCATCCTTTTTATCCGGGGCAACGGAGTCTTCGAGGTCAAGAATTACACCGTCAGGTGAATGGAGGCCTGCATTTAGGAACATTCCAGGATTGTTGCCGGGAAGGTACAGTCTTGAAAAGCGAAATCTATCCTTTGTTGAAGAGTAATTGTTTTCAGCAATCATTTCCGGCAGGAAAGAGGTAGTGGTACCGGTAAGAGCTCTTATGGCTGCCTCCACTCTTGCTGCAATGACAAAAGGAAGGGCTCCCGTGTCGTTGACAGAGAGCCTGGCGTTACTGACGCCGAAGAATGTGAGGAGATCACGGCATTGAGCTTCAATGGCTTTACCGTACATGCTCCTGACTTTTGATTTTATATTGAGTTCAAGGCCTCCCGAGCCTGTTAACTCAAGAGTCACTTCAATATCCGATCTGACCTTTGGCCCGGCGTTGCCGGTTACACTTTGTGTCATCTCTGCAGTTTTTGGTATTTTTTTTCGTGCTTTTTACTTGTGCTCTTACCGAAGCTCAACCATAACCTCATCCTGGTTCACTGTCTGTCCGGGTGTGATTTTGACTGTAACTACGGTTCCCGGGTTCTCGGCTTTGATCGCATTCTCCATTTTCATGGTCTCGAGGGTGCAAAGGCTCTGGCCTTTTGTCACTTCATCACCGGGCTTAACCAGTACCTGCACGATTATGCCAGGCAGCGGAGCCCTTACCTGCAGCAAGAGGACCGTCTTTACCGGCAGGTGATGATGATCCGGCATCTCCCGTTTTTATACGTGTGGTCGGAACCTGAAGAGGTTTAAGCTTCGGTGGCTCGCGTATGAGTTCTACATTGTAGGCTGTACCGTTAACTTCAATTTTTGTCAGGTTGCCTTCCGTATCCAGCACATCAACCTTGTACAGGTTTCCGTTTATCGTGAATTTGTATTCTTTCATTTGACTTTTCTTTTGTGCAGTATTATGGTCTTACAGGTTTCGCATGTGATAAAGTTTCGAGCTCCACGGTGAATATAGCTTCGAGATGCGTTTTATGGTCATCACACCGCTTTCAACATCATGCATCTCTCCGAAATGCAGGTACAGAGCCATGGCAACGGCTGCGGAAATCTCTCCTGAATCAACCAGGGGGGCATCGTTTTTTTCTGCCTGCTTCCCCCTGAAAATGTTTCTCAAGCCCTTTTTCTCTTCCATATCAATTCTGATTATAAAGGGATATTGTTATGCTTTTTCATCGGACGGGGATCCTTCTTTGTTGACAGGGTATGCAGCGCCCTGATGATCCTGAATCTTGTATTTCTTGGTTCAATCACATCGTCGAGATAACCGTATTTTGCTGCTTCATAAGGATTGGCAAACTTCGAGCGGTATTCTTCCTCCTTGCCTGCAACGTACTTTTTACGCTCTTCCGGGTCGGTTATTTCGCTTATTGCTCTTCCTTCGAGGACCTCTATTGCTCCCTGCGGGCCCATCACTGCTATCTCTGCCGTAGGCCATGCATAATTCATATCACCTCTCAATTGTTTTGAAGACATCACGCAATGGGCTCCACCATATGATTTGCGAAGTGTGACAGTCACTTTCGGCACGTTTGCCTCGCCATATGCAAACATCAGCTTAGCCCCATGGATGATTATACCGCCGTACTCCTGAACAGAGCCCGGCATAAAGCCCGGTACATCAACAAAAGTCACAATCGGAATATTGAAGGCGTCGCAGAAGCGGATGAAGCGTGCTGCCTTGCGAGATGACTCAATATCAAGCACGCCGGACAGGTAAGCAGGCTGGTTAGCCACTATTCCTACAGGCATACCGTCAAATTTTGCAAATCCCACCACAATATTTTTTGCATAGGCTTCATGCACCTCAAGAAAATCCCCGTAGTCAACGACTCTCACAATAACTTCCTTGACGTCATAAGGCTGGTTTGCGCTCTCGGGTATGATATCATTAAGGTCATTCTCAAACCTGCCGTCAGGGTCATCACATTCGGTCTGGGGAGGCTCCTCGAGGTTATTCTGAGGCATGAACGAGAGGAGTTTTCTTATAAGCATCAGGCCATCTTCCTCCTCATCAACGGCAAAATGTGCCACGCCTGATTTTGAAGCATGCATGTCTGCGCCGCCGAGCTCTTCAATGGTGATATCCTCACCTGTTACTGATTTTGCCACTTTGGGGCCAGTGACGAACATATAGCTGCTCTTGCGGGCCATAATGGTGAAGTCGGTAAGAGCGGGTGAGTAAACAGCGCCGCCGGCGCAAGGGCCGAATATGGCTGATATCTGGGGTATCACACCCGAGGCAAGGATATTACGCTCAAAAATCTCCGCATAACCTGCAAGGCTGCGAACACCCTCCTGTATCCTGGCGCCGCCAGAGTCGTTAATACCGATGATCGGTGCTCCCACTTTCATGGCCTGATCCATGATCTTGCATATTTTTTGTGCATAGGTCTCGGAGAGTGAACCGCCAAAGACTGTAAAATCCTGGGCAAACACAAATACTATACGTCCGTCAATGGTTCCGTGCCCGGTTATCACACCGTCGGAGAGAAACTTCTTATCGGCCAGGCCAAAGTCCTCGGTACGGTGAGTGACAAACATGTCATATTCCTCAAAACTTCCTTCGTCAAGGAGCATTGTTATGCGCTCCCTTGCCGTTAGTTTGCCCTTTGAGTGCTGGTCCTCAATTCGCTTATCACCTCCGCCCTTACGTGCTTTCTCCCTGAAATCAAGGAGTTGTTTAATCCTTTCCTGACTATTCATCTAACCTTATAGTTTATTTTGATTCCTGTTTTTGTCTTCGCAAAGTTCTGTAAGAACACCAAATGTCGACTTAGGATGGAGGAAGGCAATTGTCAGTCCTTCAGCCCCCTGACGCGGTGCAGCGTCAATCAGTCTGACGCCGGCGGCTTCTGCTTCCTTAAGACTCTCTTCAATATTTTCAACGGCATATGCCATATGATGTATCCCCTCTCCCCTCTTCTCAATGAATTTGCCTATCGGTCCCTCAGGATCGGTTGATTCCAGCAATTCAATCTTGGTCTGGCCAACCGTAAAAAAAGCAGTCTTTACTTTCTGGTCAGCAACTTCCTCTACTGAGTAACATTTCAGGCCAAGAACCTTCTCATAAAACGGGATGGCATCTGAAAGCGAATTTACTGCAATTCCGATATGCTCAATGTGCGTTGGTCTCATATAAATTAAAATTTATCTGTCAATGGAAATGATTGCGCAAAGTAATCGTATTTAACACTGCCTCAAAAGATAAATATCATGTTTTAGGGTTTTAGACAACATTAAAACACACCCGGGGGAAAGAAAAATTATTCTTTACCTCCCAAGTCTGTAAATGAGAGTATCTGTTTAACTAACTAGGATATCAGAAAGGAAAATCTCCCGGTGCTGATTCCAGCGCTTTCGATTTTGGCTTGCTGGCAGCCTCGTGAACAGGGTTTCCGTCAACAAAGATAGCCTTGAACGGCTTTGTCGGGCAGGCGTGTTCGCAGGCGCCGCACCCGATGCAGATATCATCATCTACTTCAGGGATGAGGAGCTTGCCTTCATAAGGCTTCATGTCACATGCCTTTGTGGGGCAATGCTCAGAACATGCTCCGCAGTTGGTCTTTTCTGTTTCAACAATGCAATTATCCTTGATGAAAACGGCCTTGCCTATCCGGGTCAGTTTTTTGGCCTCAAGCATCAGGGGCATGATGGCGCCGGTAGGACAAATATCTGTACAGAGAGTGCATTCGTAATTGCAGAAGCCTTTGTGATAATCCATCCTTGGCTGCATTATACCTGCCACACCGTACTCACTCACCGACGGCTGCAACACCCTGGTTGGACAGGCAGAGATACAGAGGGCACAAGCAGTGCATCTTGCAGTGAAAGATTCAATGCCTGTCGATCCGGGAGGTGATACCGGGTATAGTCTGTCCTCCTTTACTGTTGATTCTTTTTTGGGAACAATGATTGTATCCTGGGCACGGACAATCTGTGACCCGCCGGCAAGCAGAAGAAGAGACCCTGCTATAAAATTGCGCCGCGAACCGTCAGGTTCATCTGCCGGCTTTGAGGCGGCAATCCTTACGAGACCGTATGACATCGCCTTCTCACTGCATGATTCGATACAATTGAAGCAGTTGACACACCTGCTTGTGTCAATATGTTTGTTAAGAAAGTCTATGCATGATGATTTGCAGGCCATCGCGCACCTTCCGCAACGGCTGCATTTAGCTTCATCAAATCTTATCCTGAAGAGGGATATTTTACTGAGGAATCCAAGAAATGTTCCCACAGGACATACAGTGTTGCAGTAAAGCCTGCCGTGCTTGAATGCCAAAAATCCGATCAGCATCAGGAACGCTGCAGGAATGGCATAAGCCGCAACCTCATAGTACTTTATGTCAACCTTGAAAAGAGTGTAAATATCAAACTTCCCGAAAAGTGAGGCCAGCAGATTGTTTAACATAAGCACAACCGGCTTGGCAAAATAGGTCATAAATCTACCGAAAGTACTGTAAGGGTCAAGTATCGTCAGTACATATACCCCGCCAAGGAGCAGTATCCCTGCAGTAAGTACAAGGATAAAGTATCTGAGGATTGTATAGGGTTTCTTATAACCGTATTTGCGGAAACGTCTCTTGAACATCCCGCCTATCCTGCTGATTACATCCTGGGAGATACCCAGAGGGCAAAGGAATGAGCAGTATGTCCTTCCTGTAAGCAGGGTTAAAGCCAAAACAATAATAAATCCTGTTGCAGTCACAACACCTGCGATGACAAATTTCAGCAGTGAGGGAATGAACTGAAGGTAGAGAAGCGGACCGAAGAGTTTTTGGGGAACAATACCCCTGAAATCAATAAAAAGAACAGAAAGCAGCAGCAGGACGAAGACTGAAAAGACAATACGAATATGTTTCAGGGCTGAGGACCGCATGAACTCCTACATTTTAATTCTGTGGATGTTCAGTGTTGCGAGGTCAATCTTACCGATGCCCATTCCTGCAGCAATTGTAAGGTGCTCAATTTTGGAAGGCTCCAGTCCCATCATCTTGGCCCCTGCAGCATCGAGTGCCACCCAGTCAGTTGAAAGCAGTAGTGACTTCATGTTTGAAAGGTCATCCTTAGAGACACCCCTCGGGCCGTTACGCATCATGACATTATACGCATCCATGATGTTCAGGCTGGGTTTTTTGGAATAGAGTGCATAATCTGCAATGCACTGGTTAAGGTTATTACTGTGCCAGTAGCCACGATCCCATACAACACCCATCATATTCTTCATTGCTCCGGATAGTCTGGTGGAGCTGTGGTGTTTCAGGACAGGTAAATTGATGAAGACGTCGCTTTCAAGGACCTTCTCATGCACCTTTGCCTTTGTAAGCTTTTTACCGTTGGGGATGGAAACCTCCTGGTAATAGCTTTCCGAATTACCCGGCACGATCTTACCGCCGGCGCTTTTCACTGCCTTTTCTATCCCCGAATTCTTGTAGCATTTCATCCAGTCGTCACAGGTGTTATCGAAGACATAAACCTCTTTGGCACCGGCCCTGAGACAATGTTCCACAACACGCTTAACGAGTTCAGGATTGGTGTTTGCTCCCTTTTCAGGCACCACATCCCAGCCTATATTGGGTTTCACCAGAACCTTTTGTCCCTTGCTGACGAAAGTGCCCATACCGCCGAGGGCCTGGATGCCCATGTCAAACATGTCTGCCGGTTCGCCATTCATTACCGCAATAAGGTCATAGCTGGGACCTGCCGGAATACGCTTGCCCGCTAAAACTCTCTGATATCCGCCAAAACTCATCAGGGCTCCGGCGGCCACACCCGCCCCAAGCGAGCTTCGCAAAAAATGTCTTCTTTTCATTACCTCCTGTAAGATGTATTACCCCAAAAAGCGAAGCTGCAAAATAAACATTTTTTTTAATATATCGCCCCCGTATTCTTATATTAGCGCCCTGAGAGCACTGCTGTACCGCCGTGTATGGAGTGATGACAGGAATGTTAAAAAAGCTGAAATAATGAAGATCCTCTACTACGATTGCTTTTCAGGGATAAGCGGTGATATGAACCTGGGTGCCATGCTCGATCTGGGCGTCAGCAGTGATATCCTTGTCAGTGGTCTGGAAAAGCTAAATATCGACGGATGGAAGCTGGACATTTCCCGTGATCAGAGACACGGTATCACAGGCACCATGGTGACTGTGATCATTGAAGGGGTCTCCGGCCATGAGCATGAGCATGAACATCACAACGGACATATCCATCACAGCGGTCACAGACACCTTGATGAAATAGAGAAGATCATTACCGGCAGCTCCCTGTCTCCGGAGGTTGTCGCACTGTCGATGAAAATCTTTACCCTCATTGCCGAAGCGGAGGCCGTCATACATGACAAACCAGTCAGTGAGATACATTTTCATGAGGTAGGCGCCCTGGATTCCATTATAGATATTGTCGGGGCCGCTATATGCTTCATCGAACTTGGTGTGGACAAGGTATATGTCTCTGATATAGAGCTCGGCAGCGGGATGGTCAGATGCGAGCACGGCCTTCTGCCGGTGCCGGCGCCAGCCACAGCACGTATCATCGCCGGTTTCCCGGTGCATACGGGCGGTGTTGACTTCGAGGCCACCACACCCACCGGCGCAGCAATTCTTGCCGCCCTGGCCGTACCTGCTCCGGCAGAACTGAAATATGCCATTAAAAGTACCGGCTACGGCATTGGCCAGAAGAACAATCCCGCGCGGCCAAACATCCTGAGGGTATATCTCGCCGAAACGGCCGAAAATATTATGACAGGGCACCAGGCGTTCGTCGTTGAGTGCAATATTGACGATATGAACCCCGAACTGTCTGAGTACATTTCTTCAAGGTTGTTTGGTGCGGGTGCCGGTGATGTATGGTTCACCCCGGTAATAATGAAAAAAGGCCGGCCGGCAATGACCATAAGCGTGATCTGCGAGGAACACCAGATCGGGGCTGTCAGGGACATATTGTTCAGTGAGTCCACTACAATAGGGCTGAGGATCCACCCCTTTATAAAAGAGACTCTTCACCGCGAGTTTGAGGAGATAGATACACGTTTCGGCAAAGCAGTCATTAAAAAATCGTTTTACAACGGGCGTCTTGTCTCCGTAAAACCTGAGGCTGACCGCTGTGCTGCCATTGCCGCGGAGACCGGACTGCCAATGAAACAGGTCATGCAGGAGATAATCACCCTGGCTTCAAAAGAAAATGACACCACACGATAAACTAAGAAAGCTCAGAACAATTCTGTCTGATTCCGGTGCAGCTGCCATAGCACTCTCCGGTGGTACTGACAGCACTTTTCTGGTGAGTGTTGCCTCAGGTATAAGCGGACTCAGGGTTTTGGCTGTCACGGTCAGCACACCTTATATGTTCGCATCCGAGGTGGAAGAAGCTGCTGCCTTCTGTGACAGATCCGGGGTCATGCACAGGGAAATCAGGATGGAAGTCCCCGAAACTGTCAAGGGGAACCCTCCGGAACGGTGTTACCTGTGCAAGACTGAGGTGATGGGTGTCATCAGGGGTGCTGCCCGGGAGGCAGGAATTTCAGTCATATTTGACGGTACCAACGCTGATGATGTCAACGACTACCGGCCCGGCATGAGGGCTCTTGCCGAACAAAATGTACGGAGCCCGCTCCTGGAGGCAGGTCTTACCAAAAATGAAATAAGGATGCTGGCACGGGAAGCAGGCCTGGACGTAAGCGACAAACCGTCAAATGCCTGCCTGCTGACTCGCTTTCCCCATGATACTGCAATACTTCCCGGTGAACTGAGGAAGGCGGAGGAAGCCGAGACATTACTTTCCGGGATGGGACTGGAAGGTTCCCGCATAAGGGTTCACGGCGATCTGGTGCGCATAGAGTGCAGAAAGGATCTCCTCCCCGTAATAATGGAAAACGATATGAGACAAAAGATAATTAATGCTCTCAAAGGCATAGGTTACAAATACATAACTGTTGATATGGAGGGTTATCGCAGCGGTAGTATGAACAAAAACATTACAGAATAATGAACGCCGGAGAACTGGAAACAATACTTAAAAGCATCAGTGACGGATCATTAAGCGTAGATGAGGCTCTGGAGAAGCTTCACGACTTTCCGTACAGTGATCTGGGTTTTGCAAGGATAGACCATCACCGTGAGCTGCGGACCGGGTACCCGGAGATAGTTTACTGTGCAGGTAAAACGCCCGAGCAGGTCAGGGCAATTTTCTCCGCCATGGAGGAGCACGGAAACAATATAATGGGCACCCGTGCCGGCAGGGAGATGTTTGATTATATCAGGCCCTTTTTCGCGGATGCCGTTTATTTTGAAACCGCCCGTATAATAAGTATTAAAAAGAAGGATATCGTGCCTCCCTCTTCCAGCATTGCAGTTATCACGGCAGGCACCTCAGACATACCTGTTGCTGAGGAGGCAGCTGTCACAGCCGAGCTGCTCGGTAATAATGTTGTGAGGATATATGATGCCGGAGTTGCTGGTATACACAGGCTCGTAGATAAGCTCCCCGAGATCCGTGCCTGCAGGGTGGCAATAGTCATTGCAGGTATGGAGGGAGCCCTGGCAAGCGTCGTTGGCGGGCTGGTGAATATGCCGGTTATTGCTGTACCCACGAGTGTGGGATACGGAGCGTCATTTGAAGGCCTGTCAGCACTGCTTGCAATGCTGACCTGTTGCGCTGCAGGGGTGACGGTGGTAAATATAGACAACGGGTTCGGGGCAGGCTTCGCGGCAAGCAGAATAAACAGTCTCTAGGATGCAATGACCCGGGAAGTCTTATTATCCTCCGCTTACTTTCCTCCGGCAGAATACTTCTTCCTGATTGCACACAGCAACAAGGTTTTAATCGAAAAGTGGGAAAATTATCATAAACAGACCTACCGGAACCGGTGCCGGATTCTCGGGGCTAACGGAACGCTGGTGCTGTCAGTCCCTGTACTGCGCGGCTCCTTCCATAAGACACCAATAAGGGATCTTAAGATAGACAACAGCCGCCGGTGGCGTGAACTGCATCTCAGGAGCATAACCTCGGCATATGCCACCGCTCCTTTTTACGAATACTATTTTGATGCAATAAGTACTGTTATAAAAAAGCCGTTCAGCTTCCTGCTTGACCTCAACGCAGAGGCTCTTTCGGCAGTTACTGAAGCGATAGGCATCAGCAAGGATACAGATTTTACGACGGATTACCTGCCAGAAGGCACCTTCACAGGAGATTACAGGTACCTCATAACACCGAAAAAACCTCCCCCGGCTGATGGATATAAGGAAATGCCTTATATGCAGGTCTTTGCCGAAAGATTCGGGTATGTACCCGGTTTGAGTATCATTGATGTACTGCTCAATAATGGACCAGGGACCGGAGCATTGATGCTGGGGTCCCTGGCAATATAATTGAAACAGCAATAATCGTCAGAATTTGAGGCCAACGGTTCCTGTCAGTATTTTATCATGATTATGCAAATAGGCGGGCTCAAGCCATGCATTTGGATACATCAGATAACTCTCATCGTTGATAAGGCCTGAAAAAGAGAGATCGATATAGAATTTGTCCTGCCGGTATCCTAATCCGGCGCTGTAGCCATTATAACTTGCATCCTCATTGAGGGAGCCGCTTTTGAATGCTGATCCGTAGTATTTATAACCTCCCCTGATGTAAGTGGGTCCGAACCGTAATTCAGCTCCAACCCTGATATTACTGGCACCTTTCAGCTCGTACCTTATCTCTTCATTTTCATCATAAAAGTCATACCCGTCAGCACCATGCTCAAATTTCGCATTGGTATAATCAACATACTCATAGTCGGCGCTTATAAGTCCCATTGTGCCGATCTGAAAGGCAATACCCGTGTTTATCCTCCAGGGAGTATTCAATTCGTAATGGTAAGAATTGGGATCCATCTCAGTGATGCCTTCGAAATCATCGCTGGGGTCATTCGGGGTATTCAGATCCAGGTATGAAGAAAGATTACTGTAGTAGTACTCATCGATATTATAATAGGTAGGGGTGGCGAAGCTGAAGCCGATCCGCATCATTTCCACAGGTCTTAAGATCGCTCCTATCTTGAAGTTCCATCCGGAGCCATCAGCGTCAAAATGGTCGGTGTATGTGAAGTCTACAAAGTCAAAGACATTGTTTTCAGCATCGATTTCCGTATGCTTGTAATGACCTGTATAAGACATTGTTGTTATTCCAAAACCCGCCCCGATGTAAAGTTTATCAGCCAGGTTAGCGCCGAAGACGATAGTATGTTCTCCGGTATAGCCTGCGTTGTCAATAGTTCTTTTTGTCTGCTGACCATATTGCGGACTGTCTTCGCCGTAATAGGAAAAAATTGAAGCGTAATCGGTAAAACTGTTTGAGAGTGTATCGATGAGTAATTGCTGATAAGCCATATAGCCTGCAGAGGTATTATCCTGCAGCTCCCAGGTATTATATCCTGTTGCCAGGTCAGCCCAGTAATCAGCCATTGAGCTTGCATCGCTGATACCGTCAATAACTATATGCGTATCGTAGTTATTGGTTCTGTTATAGGAATAGCCGAAGCTTAACCCTTTCAGACCTGATCCTTTCCCCATTGTCATGGAAGTTACCAGGCCTATCTGGCCCAGGCTGAATTGGGAAAACTGACTCTCATTGTTGTATCCGGAAAAATTAGAGTTGTTGTCTTTAAAGTTCACCTGGGTCGACACCGCAAACTCAGTTGATCTGAAGACGGCAATGCCTGCCGGATTTAATGAAATTGCAGTCAGGTCTCCGCCAAGGGCTGTAAATGCTCCGCCCATGCCATCGAAGCGTGCCGTGCCCTGGTAGAACAGCTTTGAATATCTGAGGGCATCGTCTATGTTCTGCGCTGACAAACTGAGTGGCAGAAGCAGAACGGCTGCTATAAGGATCAATCTTGTTTTCATCTTTTCTGTCTGTTTAAGTATACGAGCCCTGCTGCTCCGGATTTTTAGGAACACAACCATCAATGTTATTTGTTAAAGTTACCGTCTGCTTCCGCCGCCGCCGCTGCTGTGTGACGAAGAGGATGAGGATGAGCTGCCTGAAGATGATGAGCCCGAGCTATGGCTGCTTCCGCCGCCGCTATATCCTCCTGAGCTTCCTGAGCTGCTGCTTCTGCTGCCGCCGGAATACGATGATGAACTGCTGCTTCTGCTGCCCGAGCCCGAAGATCCACTGCTTCTGGTGCCTGAGCTCCCAGAACTGCTGCGGGAAGGAGCAGAATACTGAACCGATGAGGATGAAGATCTTGAGGGAGCCGAATACCCTGACGAACTGCTTCCGCTGCTGCTTCTGGTTGTAGTACCCCTGTTATATGTAGTGGTACCCTGAACCGATTCAGAAGTCCGGCTATTGTTGTAAGAAGGTTTTGAACTCATCCTGGGACTGTTGTAACTTGGAGTATAAGTCCTGTCGGTGGTCTGGTACTGTGGTCTGTTCACACTCTGTGTCTGGCCCTGCACCTGGGACTGAGAGGTTCTGGTCTGAGTACCGGTTTGTGTTCTGGTCTGTGTGCCGGTTTGTGTCCTGGTCTGAGTGGCTGATTGTGTCCCGGATTGTGCACTGGGTGCATGAAGGATCACGGCGGGTGTATCCCTGCCCGGTCGTCAGTCCGCTGTTCGGCACTGATGAAGACCTGGTATATGTGCTTTTCTCGGATGCAGTTGCCGGTCTCCTTGTTGCAGTGGTTGTTCCGGATTGTGCAGCTGATGTTGCAGATGATGATGAAGGTGATGCTGACCCGGAACGCCTTGAATAGGTGCTCTGAGTGGGTATGGCCGATTTGCTTCTGCCATCACCCTCTGTTGTATATGATCCCCTGGTAGTGGTACTGTATCCTCCCCTGCGTGACATATAATGGCTGGAGCCATCATTGTAATAGGGCGGGTAACCGCTGCCGTAGTATGGCGGATATCCACCATAGCCGTAGCAAGGGTAGCCGCAGCCATATCCCCAGTAAGGATCATAGTAGCCTCCATAACCATATCCGTAATAAGGATAGTAGGGATTATAACCTCCGTAACCGTATCCGTAGTAAGGGTACCCCCAGCCGAAGCTCATGCCTAAGCCGTAGCCGAAACCGTAACCGAATGACATGTTAAAGGAATAAGGACTGTAATAATCCCAGTAAGGATAGAAACCGTCATTGAAGAGGTAGATCCTTTCTGCAGCGCTTGCCCCGTAATAGTTGTTTACTACTGCAGCGTCAGCTCCTGTTCCTGAAAGGTATGATGCTGAAGGAACATAGTCGTCAGCGATCAGTGTATCGCCGGCAAGCATGTTATCGTAGTACTGGTCAGTGGTACCGGCAGGTGTAGAAGTCTGAACTGCTACTACCGGTTCATCAGATGGCCTGTAATACAGATCATCTTCAGCAGTTCCGGTGTAAAGCTGTGATGTACACGAGCTTGCAACCACCAGAATGACCGGGATTATGTACCTGAACTTTTTCATGATATGTCCTTCTTTTGTTATACTGTATATAATACAAATTTCGTACCAAAAATTAAGCACTCTTTACAGTTTACCTCCTGCTCTTTGTTGAAGAACCGGTTTTCTCCGGTTCATTGCCTGAAGGAGGTGTAATTTCGGAAGCCTCCACGGTACCTGGCTGACTGCTTTTCTCAACGGTCGGCTGTGCAGGCGCTGAAGAGACGGTTGCCGGGCTCTGTCTCATTGTTGTCTCCCTTACCTGTTTATTGGTCCTTACAACTGTCTGAGTCTGCTGGCGGGGCTGTGTCGGCTCGGTGACCCTTACAACGCTTTCAGGCTTTTCAACCACCGTGGTGCTTCGTCTTGAAGAAGTCTCGCTGGCCGGGGCTGTCGTGCCGGTTGTTGTGGTCGGAGCTGTGCCGGTTGAAGTGCGTGTATACGTCTCCGTTGAGGTACGTGTAGAGGTACCCGCTGAGGTACGTGAAGACGTACCGGTTGATGTGCGCGGAGCAGTCCCTGTGGTTGCAGCAGGAGTAGTTGAATTAGATCCGGTACTTCTTCGGGTAGAGACCGGATACCCTTGCCTGTGGCCGTTATCGTAAGGTTTCGAGGGATTATAACCCGTGTTGTTATTATTATTGTGACTGTTATTGTTGTTCCAGTCATCCGGTCCGTGGTGATAGTAATTATTATCGTATCTGTCATACGGACCGTAGGAATTCCAGTTTGAATAAGACCAGCTGTTCCATGCCATGGGGTAATGGTAATACGGTCTGCCGAGATAATAGTTGACACCGTAGCTCATGCCGGGGGCATACCATGAATTCCATCCGTAACCCATCCAGGGATCGTAGTCCCACCATGGATCATAGCCCCACCAGTAAGACCCGCCGAAGCCGCTTGTCCAGTTGTACCTCGACACCCCGCCGCCATAATAATACCAGTCGTCATATATTGATACCCCCCATGTATAAGGAGTGTAGTGATACCAGAAGGTCTCCGTATAGAGAGGTGAATAAAAGTCGAAGGCAACGTATGAATTGTGGAACCTGTTTATTCGGGAGGCGTATTCATAACCGCTCTCGTAGTAGTAGTTGTTCACCACGATCTGCTGGCTGCCGTAACCGTTACCCCTTTCACCTGAAAATTCACCGGGGACTGAAGCCAATGCCGTATATGCAAGCGCCATCGTGGCCATAGCTGTGAGTAAAATTTTCGTCTTCATTGTGTGCCTCCCTGTTTGGTTCGCAAGTTTTGCCTATTTTTACGCAATTCTTTTTTTGCTAATTAACATAATTCAAATACTATACCAAACTAATGGCCAAGTTTCTTACTAACAGGGAGGAAAATTATTCACAATGGTACAATGATCTTGTGATCAAAGCTGATCTTGCCGAAAACTCGGCAGTGAGGGGATGCATGGTTATCAAACCTTACGGTTACGCCATCTGGGAAAAGATACAGGCGGAACTTGACCGGAAGTTCAAAGCTACAGGACATGTAAATGCTTATTTTCCGCTGTTTATTCCCAAGTCGTTCTTCAGCAGGGAAGCTGCTCATGTGGAGGGCTTTGCCAAGGAATGTGCCGTTGTGACGCACTATCGTCTCAAGCACTCACCCGATGGCAAAGGCATCATTGTTGACCCTGATGCAAAGCTTGAAGAGGAACTGATTGTAAGACCCACCTCAGAGACAATCATCTGGAACACTTATAAGGACTGGATACATTCTTACCGTGACCTCCCGTTACTGATTAACCAGTGGGCAAATGTTGTAAGGTGGGAGATGCGTACCCGGCTGTTTCTCCGCACGACGGAGTTTCTATGGCAGGAGGGCCATACGGCTCATGCAACCAGGGAGGAGGCACAGGAAGAAGCAATAAGAATGCTTGGTGTCTATTCTGATTTCGCAGAGAATTTTATGGCGCTTCCGGTGATCAGGGGGGTGAAGACTGAAAGTGAGAAATTTGCCGGTGCCATAGATACATATACCATTGAAGCGCTGATGCAGGACGGCAAAGCCCTGCAAGGCGGGACAAGCCATTTTCTCGGTCAGAACTTTGCTAAGGCATTTGATGTCCAGTTCACCAACCAGGAGGGTAAGCTTGATTATGTCTGGGCTACGTCATGGGGTGTGACAACCAGGCTCATCGGTGCACTGATCATGGCACATGCCGATAACCACGGACTGGTCCTGCCACCCAGGCTGGCCCCGATACAGGTAGTGATTATTCCCATATACAAGGGTAATGAACAGCTGGGCAGTATCTCCGAAATAGCAAAAGACCTTAAGAGCCAGCTTGAGAAAGCCGGTCTGTCAGTAAAATACGATGACCGTGACACTCAGAAACCAGGGTTCAAATTTGCAGATTATGAGCTTAAGGGTGTACCTGTCAGGCTCGCCATCGGTCCGCGCGATGCTGAAAACGGCACTGTCGAAGTTGCACGGCGTGATACCCTCACCAAGGAAACAATCAGCCGTGACAACGTGGTCACATACGTTACCGGACTGATGGAGGAGATCCATAAGAATATCTACAGGAAAGCAGTTGATTTCAGAACTGAAAACACGTATACTGCTGACAGCTGGGATGAGTTCCGTGATATCATTGAGAACAAAGGTGGATTCGTCATGGCACACTGGGATGGCACCGGCGAAACAGAAGAGCAGATCAAAAACCTGACGAAGGCAACCATCAGGGCAATACCCTTCGATAATCCTGCCGAAGAGGGCAAGTGCATCCTGACCGGAAAACCATCGCACATGAGGGTCCTCTTTGCACGGGCCTATTGATTGTTAATACTTAAATTGACGCCGTTCCGTTAATAGAAGAGTGTTTTGCCAATCGTTAATAAAACACTATTTTAGTGGATTAAGTAATAATATTTGCCATGGTAGATGATCCGACACAGAGAAAGATGATAATAGTCGATACCCTGAAGAACAAATCGGTACTTAAGACAAAGGTATTTGACAACACTGCGGAAGCATTTATTATGGTTAAGGATATACTGAAAAACCTCTCCAGGGAGGTAAACCTCAACCTGTCGGATGTTGATCAGAGAATACGCATGGAATATACTGACAGAAGCACATTTGATGCCCAGATCAGGGTAGCCGCCGATATGCTTCTTTTCAGCATGCACTCTAACATATTCCAGTTTGACCGCGATCACCCGGCATGGAAGACTGCCTACATCCAGAAGAGTAAATACAATGCCTACAGCGGTATCATAAATATTTACAACTTCCTGGCAGATTCCTTCAAATACTCAAGGCTCGATGACCTCGGGTACCTCATCGCCCGAATATTCATAAACCACGAAAACCAGTATTTCGTGGAAGGCAAAAGGCAGATGGGCATGCTCTTCACCAACTACGGAAATGAGGAATTCAGTAAGGAGTCTCTTCAGACAATTGTTTACACGGCCATAAACTACTCACTGGAATTCGATCTGCTGGTCCCCCCGTACGATACGGTAAAGATCGCTTCTGTAGGTCAGGCCGAATCAAAAATACAGCATTCAAGACTGATTACAGGAAAAAGACTCGGGTTCCAGTTTAACTCCGATGATGTCCTGGAAGACAATTCAAAGCAGCTGTGAACCGATGTGCCAATAATACTCTCTCCCCCGGAACATTAATCATTATTTGCCTTCTCCTTGCAGGTTCTGAGCCGCATGCATCCGCACAGGCAGTAGCCTCCCCGGATACTGTTTCGAGGGCATTTTACGACACCCTCAGGGTAAGGTCTGAAAAGCGGAAGCTAACAAGCCTTCTTTATGATATGCTTGTCGTCGCACCGCCTGCTGCCGGAAACATGAGGGAGAAAATGAAAAGCACATCGCGTTATGATGAGTTCGAAGGCAAGGTTATCAGGACCAGGAAAGTGATAAGGCTTAATGCATTCGGTACTGACATAGATAATCCGGTTGAATCTGATCAGTCAAAAGCAGACAGGCTGCTCAATTCGACCTATGTCAAGACCCACACGTTTGTGCTTAATCAGTACCTGGTGTTTCACGAAGGAGATACCGTATCCTCACTGGAGATGGCAGACAATGAGAGGCTGCTGAGGGATTTGCCTTTCGTTGAGGATGCACGCATAATAATCGTTCCGGCAGACAGTAACCTCGTTGATGTAGCGGTGGTAGTCCGCGAAAACTATCCGTACGGCGTTGCCTTCCAGTTTGACGGTATCCCTAAAGGGACAGTGAAACTCTTTGATAAGAACTTTGCAGGGCTTGGGCACGAGCTTGCCGTGACAATTCCGTATAACTTCGACGAATATGCTTATCCGGGTTTCGGAATAAAATATGCTGTCAGGAATATCGCGCGGACATTCGCGGATCTGGAACTCGATTTTTCCGACGGTCTTGGCTCAACAAAAATGGGTGGGATTTTCAAGCGGGGTTTCACCACTTCTGAAACAAAATACGCATGGTCAGCATCTATAAGACTGAACTATACCACCGAAGACCTTGACACTATGGCCACCCCGCAACCTCTGCGCTACATCTATCATGATTACTGGGGAGCGAGGTCATTCATGCTGGACCGTAAAACTGTTACAAGGCTGATTTTTTCAGCCAGATACAACAGCAACAATGTGATCAAAAGACCTGAAATAGATGATAATTCCTATTACCGCCTCCAGAGCTATCAGCTGATCACAGGAAGTATTGCCATTTCGTCACAGAGATTCATCAATACATCACTGATATACAGTTATGGCCGGACCGAGGATGTGCCCTATGGCTATATGCTTGAGCTTATGGGCGGCAGGGAGGTTAATGAGTTCAAGTACAGAAATTATGCAGGACTGAAAGCATCATTCGGGAATATTTTTACCAGGTTCGGATATCTGTACGGCGGAGTCAGCTTCTCGACCTTTTATAATGAGGGGAACACAGAACAGGGGCTGTTCGAGACCAGGCTGAAGTACTTCACTCCGCTAATAAAGGCGGGGGGGTCAAAGATCCGCACCTTCGTCAATGTGTATTACATAAGGGGGTTCAACAGGTATTCCGACGAATACCTGTATCTGCGTAATAATGATTTTATACGTGGCTTCAGGAATGATTCAATCGCCGGCGACAACAGGATTATTGCCACCCTCGAGCCGGTTCTTTTCACTGCCAGGCCGCGCCTTGGCTTCAGATTCGCCATTTTTGCCTTTGCTGATGCCGGTTATCTTATCAGGGGAGAGCTTACCTCCGGAGAATACAACTATATATCAGCCCTGGGAGCGGGTGTGCGGATCAGAAATGACCGGCTTGTTATAAACACGATACAAATAAGGCTGGCCTGGTATCCTAACCTGCCGGCCTACTCCCAGTCGTCATGGATTACTGTTGACGGGATCGTGCGGCTTAAGCCCCCCGGTTTTGAACCTGACCCTCCGGGTGTGATTACTTACCAGTGACCAGTCACTGAAAACAGTTCTTTTTACCATGGCAGCAGGCCAATGTTCTTTCTGATTCTTAACTTTGCACAGGGAAAAGAGAATGTACCGCAGGTTTATCGAATATTCAAAGCAGCAACAACTGTTTTCAGCAGGCACCAGGGTATTGCTTGCAGTCAGCGGAGGCATAGATTCGATGGTAATGGCTTTCCTTTTCAGGGAAGCGGGCACAGACCATGCGATAGCGCACTGCAATTTTTCTCTCAGGGGAGAAGAATCTGACGGTGATGAGAAATTCGTAATCAGCTACGCCGGAAAGAGAAATATTCAGTGTTTTACCACAAGGTTCGACACCCTGGGATACGCTGCCTCAAGGCATATCTCGGTTCAGATGGCTGCCAGAGAGCTGCGTTACAACTGGTTTGACACCCTTATAGAAAAGGAAGGCTTTGACGCAGTGGCTGTCGCTCATAACCTGAATGACAACATTGAGACCTTTTTCATAAATCTGCTCAGGGGTACCGGGCTCAACGGGCTTACAGGGATGAGCCCGCGGCACAATAACATCATCAGGCCGCTGCTTTTCGCCACAAGGACCGAGATTGACGCTTTTGCCACAGCGGAAAAAATAAAGTACCGCGAAGACAGCTCCAATGCTGAAGTTAAATATACCAGGAACAGAATAAGAATCAGGGTTTTACCGGAGATTGAAAAAGTAAATGCAAACTCCGTTGCTGCCATCACTGAAACCATGTCTCATCTTAATTCCGCCTCGGAGCTGGTTGATATTTATATCGAAGGAATTCACTCTGAACTTTTCAGACCGTCAGTCAATGGCGTTGAAGCCGATGTCGGCAAGCTCAGATCACTTAAGCCTGCTGCTCCGCACATCTATGAGCTTTTTAAAAGATACGGACTCTCATCACAGCAGACACAGGAGATGATCGACCTGCTCGATTCATCGACGGGAAAGTATATTTTATCATCGACCCACCGTTTGCTCAGGGACAGAGGCAAGATCCTCATTTCTGCCAGAAGTGATGATCAGCCATCATCATACATTTTTTCCTCGATAGATGAGATGAGGTTATCAGGTCTGTTCACCGATCTGCGTATCACGGTACCGTCTGATGACCCCCTTCCGCGAAGCAGGCTGACTGCGTGTCTTGATCTGGCACTTGTAGATTTTCCTGTAACCGCCAGGCACTGGGAACCGGGTGATAGATTTGCGCCCCTGGGTATGTCACAGCTGAAGAAAATTAGTGATTTTCTCATTGACCTGAAAGTGCCTGTGACAGAAAAGGAGAAGGTGCTTCTTCTCCTCTCCGGAGACAAAGTTATGTGGGTCATGGGTTACCGCATTGATAACCGGTTCAGGGTAACAGACAGTACGGAGCGCATCCTGATCATGACTTTGTGAGAGTCATCCCCGTGCCCCGGACTTCTGCACTTTTACTAAGGTCTCTCTCTCAGTCCGTTTATTCCCCTGTCTATCATGAGCAGGTCAGCGAGGCCAATCGCAACTGCAGATTCGAGGATCACGGGTATCCTTCTTGCTATGCAGGCGTCGTGTCTGCCGGTGATCTCCAGCTCGGTCATCTCGCCCTTATCCTTGTTGAAAGTCTTCTGAAGTACCCCGGTGCTGGCTGCCGGTTTGACTGACACTCTCATTACCAGATCGTTGCCATTAGTTATTCCGCCATTTATTCCGCCGGCATTGTTTGTTGAGGTCTTACCCCGGGCATCGACAAATGGGTCATTGTTCAGTGAGCCGTAGCTTTTTGAGGAAGCAAATCCGGCACCGAATTCAACACCGTTCACGGCAGGGATGCCGAAAGCTATATGACCCAGGGCAGATTCCACTGAGAAAAGGGCCGGCTCTCCCAGTCCCTTCGGAACGTTTTTTACAATGCATTCAACAACGCCGCCAACGGTGTCATTGGTTTCCATTGCCCTTGCAATCGCTGCGGCAGGGTCTTTCTCCCCTCCTGCTTCAATGAGATTTGCAGTGATAATAGCCGGAGACAGTATCTTCCTTGCGAAGTAACCAGCGGTCACCAATCCCCATGTCAGGCGGCCGGAGAAATGTCCGCCGCCACGCATATCGCTGAAACCCTTGTATTTATACCCTGCCGTAAAATCGGCATGACCCGGCCTGGGTATGCTTGAGAACTGCTCATAGTCGCCGGGACGGGTGTCGTCGTTACGGGTGCATATAACTATAGGAGCGCCGGTGGTAAAATTATTAAATATGCCGCCGAGGATTACCGGCTCATCAGCCTCTTTGCGTGGTGTGGTGCCGGGTAACAGTCCTTTGCGCCTCGACAGGTCTGCCATCAGCTCCTCACGCCAGTAAGGCAACCCGGCAGGACAGCCGTCTATAACCACTCCAATTGATGAGCCGTGCGACTCACCGAATATTGAAACCCTGAAAACAACTCCTATTGTGTTCATCTTTATGTTATCACTGATTTATTTTGTTCATTTTCACTGTAATACCTTACGAAGGCATCTATCTCTGAAACAGGCAATTTCCTGATGACAGCCTTTCCCACAGAGCGCAGCAGCACGAAGCTGACAGAGCCCTGCTGGCTCTTTTTATCCCTTGATATCATGCTTACAGCATTAGCAGGCAGTACATGCTCACCGGGAAAGCCTGCCTGTTCGAGAACCTTCTCAAAAATGCGCAGCTCAGACAGCGGCAGCTCATTCGCCCACACCGACAGCCTTGAAGCGATCAGCATACCTTCCATCACCGCAATGCCATGAGGCAGGTTATATGCCCTCTCGATAACATGGCCGAAAGTGTGCCCGAAATTAAGCAGCCTTCTCACTCCTTTCTCAAGGGGATCATGCCTGACAATGCCTGCTTTTATCCTGACAGCCCTGTAAATCAGATCTTCAAGAATTAACGGATCACGGTCATAAATGCGGCCGAGGGATGATGAGATATCAAAGAATAGATCCCTGTCGCGTATGATGGCGCTCTTGATCAGCTCGCCCAATCCTGATTGAAACTCCTCTTCGGGAAGCGTCGAAAGCATTTTGTGGTCACACAGTACAAACTCGGGTTGCCTGAAAGTACCAATGATATTTTTGTATGCTCCCAGATTTACACCCGTCTTCCCTCCTGTGCTTGCATCGACCTGTGAAAGGAGTGTTGTTGAGACAAAGCCGTGCCGTACGCCTCTCATATAAACCGAAGCCACCAATCCTGCTATATCACAGACCACTCCCCCGCCGAAGCCCAGGATAAATGCTGACCGGTCTGCTCCTGCTTCAAGCAGCCGGGTACACAGATCACCGATTACTGCCAGGGTCTTGCTTCCTTCCCCTGGCTGCACAGTCAGCACTTCCGCTGCGGGGAAACTGTCCCCGTATAATCCCCTGACATTCGTGTCCGTGATTATAAAAATCCTGATGCCTGATGGAAGTAATGCGTGAAGATCATTCAGATCACCTCCGGTAATGATCAGCGAGCTGCACGAATCAATGTTTATCTTAAGGTGTTGCATAGGGACGAAAAATAATAAACTGGATAATGAATTACCATGATATTATTCACCTGGTGTACCATTTTCGTCTAAAAGTAAAAAAATATTACTTTCAACCCGTAATAACCAACAAACAGGTGACTATAAAAGAAAGGTACAAGGGTGTGCTGGAATGGTTTGAACAGACGATGCCTGTTGCAGAGACAGAACTGGGCTACAGTGATCCTTTTCAGCTGATTGTTGCAGTTATTTTATCAGCCCAGTGCACTGACAAGCGGGTAAACATGATCACTCCGGCCCTCTTTGAGAAGTTTCCGGATGCCTTAACAATGGCAAAGGCCGGACAGGAAGAGATCTTTGAGATTATAAAAAGCTGTTCATATCCCAATAACAAGGCCAGGCACATCAAAGGCATGGCAGAGATGATCGTAAGTCGTTTTGCCGGTACTGTCCCTTCGGAAATCGATGAACTGAGGGAGCTGCCGGGGGTAGGACGCAAGACAGCCAATGTCGTCGCTTCCGTAATATGGAACAAGCCTGTGATTGCAGTTGACACCCATATTTTCAGAGTTGCCAGGCGTATCGGGTTAACCCCCGGAGCCCGGAATCCGCTGGAGGTCGAACTGAGACTGACAAAAGAGATACCCGGCGAAAAAAGGCCGCTGGCCCACCACTGGCTTCTGCTGCACGGGCGTTATACATGCACTGCCCGTAATCCTGCATGCGACACCTGCGGATTATCAATATGGTGTGCCTACTTCAAAAAACATAAGTCAAATGCAATATAATAAGGCCTGTGAGGTTTAATAATTGGGCCAGACCCAATTACGTTTATCAGTGTTAATTCTGCTTTAATCCGGATATATTGAACGATTTGACAGGTACTCAGATGGAAAACCGTAAAGAGAAAAGAAAGGAGACCGATCCCTCACCCGCTTTTCTGGATTCCCTTAAACATCTGACAGATATTCCCGAGCTGGCTTTTAATTCGACAAACCAGCTTATCACTCTCAGCAACCTTGAGACGCTCGAGTACATTGAGGTTAACCAGGCCTTTCTTGATACCACCGGCTACAAAAGGGAAGAGGTCATCGGCAGAACCTCGGAAGACATACAGCTTTACGTTGATCTGATTCAGGGAAGGAAATACCAGAGGCTGCTTCTGCGCCTCAAGAGGGTAAGCGACCTTGAGATCAGACTTCGTATGCGTACAGGTGAGGAACGGACATTCCTTTTCAGTGCACGGACATTCTTCTTCGGTGACAGCATATACCTGATCACATACTATAATGATATAAGCACGCTCAATGACGGGTATGCCAGGGCTGAATCAGAAAAGATCCTCAAGGAGATCTTTGATTCGATGAGCAGTTATGTCATGATCCTGAGGCGTTCTGACGACGATAAATTCTATATAATTGATTTTAACTTCCGTGCCGAAGAGGTTGAGCAACTCGATCACGATGATGTTCTCGGCCAGGAGATCAGCGAGACACCCCTGGGTGACCATAAAGCCCTGCTGACACTCCTTGAGAATATTCAGAGAAGAGTCGGTTCATTTAAAATTCCTGTCTCAGACGACGGAAACGATGATAACGGATATTATATCGGTCTCCTTCTTTCCTCAGGCGATATCGTAGTAACATGGGAAGCAGGCCAGCATCAGAAAGAGCGGGAAAATGAAATACTGAAGCAGGGAATTGTCTTTGAGACCTTTGCCGAACTTCTTCCTGAGATGATCATGGAGATTGACACCAAGGGGCATGTCACTTTCATGAACACCCAGGGAATGATCACTCTCGGGTTCGACAATAATGATCTTACAAAAGGGGTGTCGCTCCCTGAGCTGTTCATGAACGAAGACCTTGACAGACTCATGAGGGAGCTATCCGACCTTACAAAGCCGGGGCAGATTACCTTCGATGAGTATTACCTTTTAAACAAACAGAAACGAAGGGTCTCGGTGCTCTTTCATGCCGGACCCATAATCATAAGGAACAGGGTCACCGGATACAGATGTGTCCTGACGGATGTGAGCAAGCACAAGGACTATGAGCAGAAGCTCTCGACGGAGAAGGCAATGCTCGAACACCTGATTGATGCTGCTCCCGAGGCTATTGTACTTACGGATTTCGACGGACGGATTTTACGTGTCAACAAGGGATTTACGAAGCTCTACGGGTATGAACCTGAGGAGGTGCAGAATCGGATGGTCGATGATCTGATTGTCCCTGATGAACTCAAGGAAGAGGCAATTAAGGTCGATGAAATAGCTCTGGAACAAGGTACGGAAGCCATTGAAACAGTGAGGAGGGATAAGCAGGGAAACAAAATCAATGTTTCTCTTATCGCATCATCCGTAATCTCAAATGACCAGACGATAGCCTTCCTGGGGATCTATCGCGATATCAGCCGTGAGATCAAGAGCCGCCTGATGCAGGAGATTCAGTATAATATTTCGACAGTTGCACTGCAGGATTCGGACATCTTTGACATTTATCCTACCATTGTTAAGGAAATCAGTAAGTTATGGAATGTAAACAACTTCTTTATTGCACTTTACAACCATGAGAAAGATACGCTGACCTTTCCCTTCTTTGCCGATGAGCTTGACCATTTCAAGGAAACTGATGCAAAGAACACTCTCACGGGCTGGGTCATCAAGAATAATAAGGCTGTCCTGCTTGATGAAAATGACATCCTCAAAATAGAAAAAACAGGTGCCATAAGCCTGGTGGGTTCGCCCTGCAAGATATGGATGGGTGTCCCTCTCAAGATGGATGATGAGGTCATTGGCGCCATCTGCCTTCAGGATTACAAAAAGGTTGACGCATTCAACAACGATGACCTCCAGGTGTTCGAGTTCATTGCAAACCAGATAGTGCTCACACTGCAACGCCGAAGGATGCTTGACAACCTCATAACGGCACGCAAGCGGGCTGAGGAAGCTGCTTTTTCAAAGCAACAGTTCATGTCGACGATGAGCCATGAGATCAGAACACCTCTTAATGAGGTGATTGGCATCACCAACCTCCTGTATCAGGACAATCCCCGGGAGGATCAGATGGAATTCATAAATACGCTGCGCTTCTCGGCCAATCACCTGATGACCCTGGTCAATGACATCCTTGACTATAATAAAATGGAGGCCGGCAAGATTGTCTTTGAAAAGACAGAGTTCGATCTGGCCAGCATGCTGGAGGATGTCAAGCGCTCATACAGCCACCACGCCAAAGAAAAAGGTATTTCGTTTGCGGTTGAGAAATCGGCTAATCTTCCGGTTTCGCTGATTGGTGACCCTGTCAGGCTGAACCAGATAATTACCAATCTCATTTCAAATGCAATGAAGTTCACCTCTAAGGGAGGTATCTCGCTCAGCGCCGCAGTAAAAGAAAAACATGACCACAAGGCAGTCCTGGAATTTGCCGTTACCGACACAGGCATAGGGATCGCAAAGGATAAGCTGGAAGAGATTTTTGAAAGCTATGCTCAGGCTTCTCCCGACACCACCCGCAAGTACGGCGGTACAGGACTTGGTCTTGCTATATGCAAGCGCCTCGTTGATCTTCAGGGCGGAAGTTTAAGCGTATCGAGCGAGCCGGATAAAGGATCCGTATTCAGGTTCTCTATAGAATACGGCCTGCCGGCTACAGATGCAAAAACGACTGATAAGGCCGCCGCTGAAACGATGAAGGGGCTGGTCGGAAAGAAAATCCTGGTTGCCGAGGACAACAAGATAAACTTTTTCGTAGCCAATAAGTTCCTTGAAAGCTGGGGTGTGATTGTCACTCATGTTGAGAACGGAAGCCTGGCCCTTGATGAAGTAAACAAAACCCAGTATGACCTTATCCTCATGGACCTTCACATGCCTGTTATGGACGGGATAGAGGCGACACGCATCATCCGCAGTTCGGCTGACAAGAAGATCAGCAGCATGCCTATCGTTGCCCTTACAGCTGCAGTGATGTCAGAAGCTAGCGATAAGATTGAAAACCTTGCTATCAATGATTATGTGCTAAAGCCCTTCAAGCCGAAGGACCTGTATGACAGGATAGCGAAACATGTAAGGTGACGTGCTCTCTGTGTAAGGTGACACGTTCTTTACAGAAGGCGACACGCCTTGTCTGAAAACCTTTATTTTATACAGTATTTGCTCAGGTACTTTGTTGCATCCTTATTTCCCAGTTCCTTTGCCTTGCGGAGGTAGTGGCATGCGTCGCCGGTGTTGCCACTGTTTATCAGGGATATCCCCAGATTAAGATTTACATCGGCATTCTCAGGGTCGAGATCGAGGCTCATTGTATAATCTTCCGCGGCCTTATCCCATGTGCGTGCAGCAAGCCATGCATCGCCCCTGATGCTGAAAGCCGTGGCTTCGCCCGGGTGTTTCTCGATGTTCATATTAAGGTAAGGAAGTGCTTCATATATTGCCCCCTCCTCTGCAAGGGTTTTTCCGATCAGCCCGAGAGCTTCGGAATTCTCAGGGTCGAGCCCGAGATATTTTTCCATGTCATCCCTGGCAGCATCACGGTCGCCCGCTTTGACAAGCATTGCCGCCCTTTTCAGATACAGTTGCGGATCAGGATACTCAGTATCGATCAGTCTTCCATAAACCATGGCAGCCTCATAATAACTGCCCTCCCCTGCCCTTGCTTCGGCAAGGGCGCTCAGGTATGAAGCAGGTGCCTCCTGACCGGCCGTCAGCGGCGCAAGAAGTGCTGCGGCATCACGGTACTGGCCTCTGGCTATGAGTATCCTCGAGTGGTAATAGTCTGTAACAGGCATGTCTGAATACACGGCAGACAGTTCGCGCCACACCTCTTCGGCAAGGTCAGTATTTCCCGTCTTCAGATAATTGTCTATCTGCCAGCCTTTCCTCTCGTAACCTTTGTACCACTCTTTCTTCCAGAGGCTCTTCCATTCGGGTGAAGATTGAATTGACCCGAATGATTTGTCAAGCATGATCTCAGGCTCGCTCTTCCTGTACTGTGATTTAAGGTGTGCTTCCAGATAGGCAACAGCGGCCCTGGCGTCACCTCCGGCAGCAGCACAGCTGGCAAGTCCGTACAGGCCTGACCCCTGATTTATGCTCTCGGCAGCCATAAAATCACTCTTTGCCTCCTTCACATTTCCGGATTTCAGGTACGCATCTCCTCTGAGGAGCAAGAGCTCAGGATCAGGGGCGGCGTTTATCAGTCCGGTAAGTACCCCGGCAGCCTCAATATTTTTACCACCGGCCGACAGTGCGACAGCCTTCAGCATCTCATTATACCTTCCCTGTCCGGCAATCAGCTGTGACGCAAGAATTATGATCAGAAGAACAACACTTTTTTTCATTCCCTTTACTTTTTTGCTTCCACTACCGCAGGACCTGCTCCCTTTTCCGTGAGTACATGGACGAAACCGGTCAGATGAAACTGTTCCGTCCCTGAAATCCTGTTTTCAAACACTTCGCATTCATAATAATATACGCCTGTGGGTACAACTTTACCTTTATATGTGCCATCCCAGTTCAGTTTCGGTTCCTCAGTTTTGAAGACGAGCACACCGGCCCTGTTGAAGAGGCTGAATTCCACCTTCTCAACAAGCACGGAAGTCTTGGCAACAAGCCAGTCATTGAAGTCGTCACCGTTGGGAGTGAATACGTTGGGGATCTCATAGAAATTACATGAGTCAACACATATCATCGTTGACAGGTTACTTTCATTACCCACAGCGTCTACCGTTGAGATCGCATAGCAACCGGCGACATAATCAGGAAGATAATGGATATATTTATGGATATCCCTGTTCTCGATTGTGGTAAGCAGTTCAAGATCCTCTTCCCTGGTCTGTTTATAATAAAGCTTATAGGCCGCCACATCGTCGTAACACACCTGGTCGGCTATTGTCCAGGTAACCGTGTTGTAAAGACTGTCACATTGCGATGACACTGACAGTACGGGTGTGCACGGAGGCTCATTATCGACCGGGGTAACGCAGGTTTTCTGAGAAAAGTTAATCAGGTTCTTGGGAGTATCAGAACCCTGATAACCGCCTGTGGATACCACATAATAGCAATACTCCGTACCGTTGACAAGGTTATCGTCGACGAAGGTCAGCTGACCGGAGGTGCTTCCTATCAGCACCCATGAAGCGCCGTCGTACCTGTAGAAATCATAAGTATTGTTGATCCAGGGCACGTTGCGTTTCAGCTCAAACCTGACTTTCCTGTCTCCCGGCGAGGCGCCCGCAAACAGTGAAGACGCAATACCCGGATCGCTGATCAGGAAACGGTTGCCGGATTCGTTATTGTACAGTTCAATCTTATAAATCCATCCCTTGTCAAGGGTGTTGATCAGAGTGTCAATATAAACAGTATCATTCAGATCAGTGGTAGGCAGAGTATAAATGAGCTGGTAATCGGTGCCGGTTATACCCTCAGCCCTGTAAATCTTATATTCATAAGGCCCGTTTGCAGGTATGGTATCCAGGTGACGTGGCTTCTGCCATGCCAGTTTCAGTGATCCGTTGGTTGCGGAGGTGTTTCGTATGGAGACATTTGTTATCAGCGGCAATCCCCTTATAAGCGCAGTCACGATTTCATTTGACGGCTTGCTTTCAGTACCGTTTGGATATACTGCCACTATTCTGTAGGCATATTCAGTGCCGGCATCAAGACCTGCACCGCCATTGGTGTCAGTAAATGTCAGGGCACCGTAGCCGGATACATAACCTACCTTGACAAAGCCTGATGAGGGCGGTATGCCGTCATAGCATGTGTCAGCAACGAGTGATGATGCTCCTTCACGGCGGTAGATGCTGAACCCGGCAATTTCCGTAGTACCATAGTTTTCCCATATCAGCTGAACGAAATTCCCCTGCGGCATGATATCGGTCAGCACTGGCGGGGGACCAAGCACCTTGATGCTCATGTTGTCAATATCAACAAGCTGCAGCTCTGCGTTATTATCCTCAGCTTTAATGATGATATCATAAGGCTGGTGCCTTACACTGCTGTGACAGGGCACCCATTGCAACCGCGCCGTGGTAAGTCCCGGTGCGGAACTGATGGTAGTGAATGTTGCTTTGCAGGAGCCTGTGGTAAATATTCCGGATGTTGCGATAAGTTTTATAGAATCACCATCTTCATCCGTTGCCGAAATATTGAGGGAGACAGTCTCACCGACCTCAACGCACAGGTCGGTAAGCGGGGCAGTGACAGGCGGATTATTGTCTGTATCATATACTTCAATCTGCATGTCCCTGACAACAATTCCTATCTTTATTCCACCGCGCCACTCCTGTATCTCCATGGCAGCATTATAGATGCCAATTTTAGTAGGCGCGTCCCATACCAGGTCTCCGGATATTGAATCAACATAAAACTTATTGGATGCAGGCGGAAGGGTGTAATTGGCGATTGGCTTGCCATCCTCCTTAGTGCAAACGGTAAGTTTGTAAGAGAGACTGTCGCCGTCCGGATCAAAGGCAGCGGGATTGTGAATGAATATATTCCCCAGGGCAGCCTTGTCATATGGCGGATTTAAAAGCACCGGGGTGCTGTTTCTGCCTATGGAGCTGTTTACAATAAGTATGGTGGAAATGGAAAACACAACATTGACAGAATTCGGAATATTTTCCACCCCGTAATTCCTGTTTGGGTCCTGCACGACTATTCTGTAAATGCCCGGGCCCGGGTAGGTATGCCTGGAAACATAAACATTCTTCTTGTAGTTGTTCGGCAGATAGGTTTCGGAGATCCTTGCTACGTTCGTAATGGAATTATCACCCCATTCAACATCAAGTGTTGGCCTGTCAGCCTTACTGAGTGTATATGTGAAGGTTGTGACTGTGACCTCATAAGTCAGGTCAGATATCTGTGTGTATGTTATTTCTCCTGCACGGTTATGCGTAGCACTTGCAGAAGCAGTAATCAGAAACAGAAGCAAAAATGCTGACGTAACTCTTCTTATCATCTCAATACCCTTTCATTTTACCTGGTAATTCTTCAATGTATCGGCAGCGGTGAACTTGTATCCGTCTTCAAGGCCATTAAAACTGAAAAGCAGCATGTTTGCCTGATCATCATAAAGCCGTGTCATGATCCGGTTTATTACGGTAACATTGGTTACCGCCCGGCTTCCGCTGGCTTCAAGGCTAAACCTGTGTTCCAGTCCGTCGGTTTCCGACTTCAGTAATGTCATCTTAAGCTGTTTCCCGTCCTCAATTAGTATAATCCTGTCTGTCAGATATTTGTAATATATCTCATTTTCATCCCCGTTTATCTGCTCACTTCCGATTTTCAACAGTCTGATATCTGAATTAAGGTCATCAGACCATACTTTAACAAACACGGAGTAAATATGGTTTATCTTGTCATACTCAATACCTGTCAGTGACACATGCACAGGATGCAGAAAAATCAATATTGCAAGTGATAATATTTTCATATCTGCATACAGTGTTTCACAGCAAAAATCAAGCCATCAGGTCACTTTCACTTATTCTGACCCTCTCCTTCAGGTATTCGACGGTGCCGACTTCAATAAATGAAAATCCGGCAGCCCTTGAAAAGTTGCCCGCAAGTACGACAATGATGTCATTGTCATCAAGGTCGTGCTTGCTGAGCAGGTCCCTGAGAGAAACCCTGATGAACTCATCAACAGATTTTTTCTTCTCAATAAAGACAGGCACCACGCCATATGACAGTGCAAGCTCTCTCATCGTCCGGTATGAATAGCAAAGGGCGACGATAGGCTTGATGCCCCTGAAGCCGGCCATATTTCTGATCGCAGTGCCGTTTACGGTATCGGCGAGCAGGGCTTTGGCATTTATCCGTATTGAAGTTTTCACGGCAACTTTTGCCAGGTAAGCTGATACTTCCCCGCTGAGTGATCCGGCGGGCATCTCAATATACTCGGCCTTCTCACCTTCAGTCTCAGTGGCTATTTTTGCCATGGTCCTGACAGCCTCCAGCGGGAATTTCCCCGCCGCCGTTTCACCGCTCAGCATCACGGCGTCAGTCTGGCTGTAAACTGCATTTGCCACATCGCTTACCTCTGCCCGTGTCGGACGGGGGTTTGTGATCATCGAATGCAGCATCTGTGTAGCCACAATAACAGGTTTGCGTTTCGTGATGCATTTTTCAATTATTGTCCGCTGGATACCGGGTATTCTCTCAAAGGGTACCTCGATGGCGAGATCGCCGCGGGCCACCATTATCCCGTAGGAATTATCCATGATCTCATCGAGATTGTCCACCCCCTGCTGATTTTCGATCTTTGCTATGATTTTGATGTTGCTGCCTTGTTTGTCAAGCAATTGCTGAACGGCAAGGACATCTTCCTTCGATCTCACAAATGAGTGTGCAATGTACTCAACATCAAGCTTTACCGCCAGATCAATAAAGGTCAGGTCGCGCTCACTTACGGACGGAAGGTTGATCCTGACCTGTGGTATGTTAACAGTCTTTCTCGATCCGAGGACCCCGTCATTCTCAATCCTGCCCACAAGTATGCCACCCTCACGACCGGTAATTTTTATCTCAAGCTCACCGTCATCGATAAGTATGAAGGACCCTTCCGGGACATGCATTGCTATATCCCTGTAATTAAGGTTAATGACTTCAAGTGATGTTTTTTCATCTGAATTACCGGCAATCTTCACAATCTGACCCTTAATGAATTGCAGGGGTTCGTCGCAGACAGTGGTTCTTATCTCCGGTCCCTTGGTATCTATCAGAATTGCGATTTTGTCTGAAACAGCACGGGCATTGGTGACGATTTTTGTCACTCCTTCGGGATCGAGATGGGCGGAGTTCACCCGCACCACATCCATGCCGGCTTCAAAAAGCTGCCGGAGAAAATCAGGATCACAGTTTTTATCAGAGATAGTGGCAACTATCTTCGTTCGCTTTGTCAGAATACCTTCATTCATAATCCTTTTATTTCTTCAACACCTCCAGGAGCGCTTCCACCGCCAGCCGGTAACTGTCAAGGCCAAAACCCATGATCGTTCCGCGGCAATACCTCCCGGTAAGGCTGGTATGACGGAACTCCTCCCTTGAAAGCAGGTTTGAAATATGCACTTCAATGACGGGAATATTGACAGCAGCAACAGCATCGGCAATCGCCACTGAAGTATGGGTATAACCTCCGGGGTTGATGATCAGGCCGTCTGAACGCATGCCGGAAGTCTGTACCATTGTGACAATCTCACCCTCAACATTTGACTGCGAGTAATTAAATGAGACTGACGGGAACCTGGCTTCAATCTCACTGAGAAAGTCTTCAAATCCACGGCTGCCGTAAATCCCGGGTTCCCTTGTACCAAGAAGGTTCAGATTAGGCCCGTTTATGATCTCTATCTTCATAGCATTATTACAGACCACTGGTTATGACCTGATATGCAAAAATAAAGAAATGACCGGATTTATGACTGTTATGTAATATGATATAACTTTGGACCGGTTCATATGAGATCATGACAGGAGCGTGGGCGGAAGCGGTGAAAGGGTTCGGGAGTTACCTCAGGATTGAGAGGTCACTGTCATCAAACAGTGTAGAGGCTTATCTGAATGATGTACGCAAGCTCCGGGATTATATCCGTGAAAACAGGAATGAAGCCAATCCTTCAGATCTTAAATACCAGGATCTGAGTGATTTTATTGCCTTCACCGCCGGTGGCCATGATTCTGCACGTACTCAGGCCAGGCTCATCTCAGGCATAAGGTCTTTCTGCCGGTATCTGCTCCTTGAAAAAATCATCACCGATGATCCTTCGGCCCTGCTCGAATCGCCCAGGACAGGTATGAAACTGCCGGAAGTCCTGTCTGTGGATGAGATAGACATGATAGTAAATGCCATTGACCTGAGTACCCCCGAGGGACACAGGAACAAGGCCATTATCGAGACAATGTACAGCTGCGGACTGCGTGTCTCGGAGCTGGTTAACATGAGGCTGACCGATATCCATCGCAATGAAGGTTTTGTAGTTGTGACAGGCAAGGGCAACAAGCAACGGCTGGTGCCTGTTGGGTCTGTTGCCCTGAGGGAGATCGACAACTACCTCGCCCGGAGAATGACAATGCCGGTCATCACTGACCAGAACATCCTCTTCCTTAACCGCAGGGGAAAGAGACTGTCAAGGGTTATGGTATTCACAGTGATAAAAAGACTGGCAGAGGCGGCCGGAATAAAGAAGACAATCAGTCCTCATACCTTCCGTCACTCGTTTGCCACACACCTTGTCGAAGGCGGAGCAGACCTGAGGGCGGTGCAGGAGATGCTGGGTCATGAGTCGATCACCACCACCGAGATATATACTCACATAGACCGGAGCTACCTGAGGGATACCCTGCTGATGTACCATCCGAGATCAAAACATAAAGAAAAAGGTGTTTTATAATCTCCGCATTTATTTTAATTTTGCGGTCTGAAAAACAATTCAATAATTAATATAATCCTATAGACTATGTCAAAAGTTAAGCGTGTTTATTCCTTCGGCAAGAAGATAGCTGAGGGCGGGGCAGATATGAAAAATCTGCTTGGCGGCAAAGGAGCCAACCTGGCTGAAATGTGTCTTCTTGGCCTCCCGGTACCGGCAGGTTTCACCATCACCACTGATGTTTGTACCGAGTATTATGAAAACAACTGTCAGTTGCCCGGAGAGCTCATGCCAGAGGTATGGGAAGCAATGAGCAAGGCAGAACAAGCCATGGGAATGAAATATGGTGACAAGGATAATGCACTTCTGGTCTCATGCCGTTCAGGTGCCCGCAGCTCTATGCCCGGTATGATGGACACAGTGCTGAATGTCGGCCTGTGCTCGGCAACAATCCCCGGACTTATCAAGAAAACAAACAACCCCCGTTTCGTATGGGATTCCTATCGCCGTCTCATTATGATGTACGCCGATGTGGTTATGGAAAAGGCAGAAGGCATTGAGCCGACAGACGGTAAAGGCATTCGCAAGCAGCTTGATGAGATGCTCGATGAGTATAAGCACGCGAAGGGATACAAGTCAGATACTGACCTCTCTGCCGATGATCTCAAGTCTCTTGCAGAGGAATTCAAGAAGAAAGTAAAAAAATCACTTGGCAGTGAATTCCCCGATGATGCCCGTCAGCAGCTGGAAGGCGGTATCAAGGCCGTTTTCAAGAGCTGGAATGGCAAGAAAGCTGTCTCCTACCGTCGTATTGAAGGAATTCCTGACGCATGGGGAACAGCAGTTAACGTTCAGGCAATGGTATTTGGCAACATGGGTGATTCATCAGCTACAGGTGTTGCATTCACACGTAACCCTGCAACCGGTGAGAATCTCTTCTACGGTGAATGGCTTGTAAATGCCCAGGGCGAAGATGTCGTGGCAGGAATCCGCACCCCGAATCCTCTCAACGAGGCTACCAAGAACGAGCAGAACAAACACCTGCACTCTATGCAGGAAGCAATGCCCGGAACTTATAAGGAACTCAGCGATATCCGTGATATCCTCGAGAAAGCTTATCATGACATGCTTGATATCGAGTTCACCATTCAGGAAGGTGTTCTTTACATGCTGCAGTGCCGCGTTGGAAAACGCACAGGCACCGCTGCCCTGAACATGGCCATGGATATGCTTGCCGAAGGCCTCATCGATGAGAAAAAGGCTGTCCTCAGGGTTGACCCGGTACAGCTGGACGAACTGCTGCATCCTATCTGTGATCCGGCAGTGGAAAAGACTGTTAAACCTATCGTCAAAGGTCTTCCCGCCGGTCCCGGCGCTGCTGTCGGGAAAGTGGTATTCACCGCTGAAGACGCAGTTGCATGGAACCGCAGAGGAGAAAAGGTAATCCTCGTTCGCGAAGAGACCAATCCTGAAGATGTGGAAGGTATGCGTGCCGCTGAGGGTATCCTCACAGCACGTGGCGGTATGACCTCACACGCTGCTCTTGTGGCACGCGGCTGGGGCAAATGCTGCATCGTCGGTGCAGGAGCACTGCATGTTGACCTCGCTGGCAGGAAGGTAAAAATCGCCGGAACAGACATCACTTTCAAGGAAGGTGACGTTCTCACCCTGAACGGGACAAAAGGTTGTGCTTACAGCGGAGCGCTCAAGCTCATGGATGCAACCGAGAACCCCAGGTTCCAGCAGTTCATGAAGATAGTTGATTCATGCCGCACAATGGGTGTCCGCACCAATGCCGATAACCCTGATGATGCAAGAGTGGCCCGCGAATTCGGTGCTGAAGGTATCGGTCTCTTCCGTACAGAGCATATGTTCTACGGTAAAGGATCAGAGAAGCCTCTCTTCCTTCTCCGCAAGATGATTCTCAGCGAAGGCGAGAAAGAACGCAGGGTTGCCCTGGAAGAGCTGTTCCCGTTCGTTAAGAAAGATATGAAAAGCACTCTTGAGGCAATGAACAATCTGCCTGTGACCTTCCGTCTCCTTGACCCTCCGCTACATGAGTTTGTTCCCCAGGGAGTCGAAAAACAAACCGAGCTTGCAAAGGCACTGGGCATATCTGTTGAGGCAATAGCCAAACGCGGTGAGGCTCTGCACGAGTCTAACCCGATGATGGGCCACCGCGGAGTACGCCTTGGCGTAACCTACCCGGAGGTCTCTGAGATGCAGATAAGGGCAATGTTCGAAGCTGCAGCCGAGCTGCTGAAGGAAGGCAAGAACCCGATACCCGAGTTAATGGTTCCTGTAACCTGCGATGTGTCTGAACTGGACATCACGAAGAAGATCTACGACAGGGTGCATGACGAAGTTTGCAAAAAGTTCGGCCTCAGCAAGATCGAAAACAAGTACGGTACCATGATTGAGATACCGCGTGCCTGTCTGCTCGCTGACAGGATGGCAAAGACAGCCGAGTTCTTCTCGTTCGGTACCAATGACCTGACGCAGATGACATTTGGTTTCAGCCGTGATGATATCGGAGGATTTCTGAATGACTATCTTGATAAGAAGATGCTTGCCACCGACCCGTTCCAGACAATTGATCAGGACGGTGTTGGGCAGCTCATCACCATGGCTTGTGAGAAAGGACGATCAACGCGTCCCAAGCTCAAGATAGGTATCTGCGGTGAACAGGGTGGTGACCCGGCGTCAGTGGAGTTCTGTTTCAAGAACGGACTCACCTATGTCAGCTGCTCACCGTTCAGGGTGCCGATAGCACGTCTTGCCGCTGCTCAGGCATCACTTAAACATGCGAAAAAGTAAATCGCAAATCGCAAATCGCAAATAAATAAAGCGCGGGGAAAGTTCTTCCCTGCGCTTTTTCTTTAATGCCTGGCGGAGTTACCTGACCCTGATAAACTTCACGGAAGAAGTTGAAATGCCAGCCTGTGACCTGGCTTCCAGCCTGATAATGTAATTGCCTGCCGGTAAGTCGGCAGACGGGGTCCATTGATGCTGGCAGGGCCCCGGATTTTCCTTCCCGTGAAAAATGCTCTCAGCTCTTCTTCCGTCAGGAGTGAAGAGGTCAACAGAGACCTCAGCATCGGACCTTAGAGTATATGTCACAGTTGCCGAAGATGATGAGGGATTGGGATAAACAGTAAAATCAATTTCGTCCTCCCCGGCCTCGCTGATTGCTGTCGGGGTAATCACCATGGCATCATCAAAAATCATCGTTCCCTGCTTTGCTCCTCCCGGGGTCTGATTAATAACCAGGCTGTGGTACTGCCAGTCGCCATTACCACCTATCCGGCTGAAAGGCACCGTAATAAGATCCCATCCTGCCCAGTCAACAGTGTCTGCAAAGACTATCTGGTTAACACTTCCCGGAGAATAAAACCAGTACTCAAGTATATTATTGCTCAAGTCACCGTACACCCACATCGCGAACGATGATGACAGGTTGCTTCCAATTACCGGTTTGCGTGTGTCGAAAACCCTGCAAATCCCTCCGGTCTCACCTGTGAATACATAATCAAGCCTGCCGGCGACGCTGCCGGTACGGAGAATATCATAAGAAGGGGTAAACGTTGTAAGCGGATTGTCAGTGCCAACGGTGCTGCCGCTGGCTTCGGGGTCCCAGAAACCTGATATGTCATCAAACGGCTCCACCACCGCGCCAGTTTCATATGCCTTGGTGCGGGTGGTAAATGAGTGCTCGCTGTTCTCACCCAGAGTGAGACCGGTGATATCTTTCACCCCGGCATCGAGGATAATGCGATACTGGCTGTTGACTGTAAGTGGCTGCTCCGGTTCAAAGCTGTATATTCCCTTTCCGTTAACCGTTGCAAATTTTTCTCTTATTCTGGTAACCTGTTCGGACTGGCTGTTTACAAGCCTGATCCCTGCTGAAGCCGAAGCCTGGTCAGGAGGCGCATCAAGGAAAACCGTGATGCGCGGATACAATGTCACTCCTGAAAATCCTCCTGAGGGATAGATTCTTTCCACCTTGAATTTAGTCCGTGATCTGGTTACAAAACTATACTGAAATTCAGACAGAAGGGGCACATTCCATCGTGAACAGGCGCCGGTGATAAGCCTCAGCTGATAATTGGTCCGGCTGGCAAACCCAACAGCAGGCTTAACTTTCAGGACCTTGCCTTTTTCATCCCATTCATATACTACGCTGACTTCAGGACTGAACACCAGGTTGGCCTCAACAAAGCTCCTGTTCATCGGAATATTGAAAACCAAAGTAAACTCCTGGTTAAACGGCAGACTGTCGGCTGTGCTGGTAATAAAATCAAGAACCACGGGAAATTTTGTAGTATCAAATGCCGGGAGTAAGTCTGCCAGTGTGGTCATTCCGGCAGTGACAGCAACGTTGATAGTCTGATTCAGGAAATCAGGTATTCCGCTGCAGATGAGCTGGTAATTTCCCGGGGCAAGTGAATCGAACATGAAAAATCCATTATTCAGGTCATCCAGGGTGACAGAGAGATTGTCAGGCATAAGAGTGACCAGGGCATTATTAACCGGAGAGTCTTCGTCTTTCGTTCCGGGTTTGAAATAGTATGAAGGGGAGGTCAGTTTGTCTCTTACCGTTCCGGCTATAATTCCTGTCGGTTCGGGATTGACACCCCCATACTCAGCCAGGGCTCTGAGGATGGCCCATGATTCATGGTGAAGGTGACTCTTGTTTCTAAGTCTCCATGATTCAGGAATATAATCATGGTATGATCCTTCAGACAGGACACCCGGCATTGTCAGTGTCCTGAGAACACCTAGACCGACCTTGTCACCCCACTCAGGATAGAAAGTCCAGTCGCCCTTGACCCACTCAAAGGTGTTGGTCCAGCAGTTGCCCTTTTCGAATAGCTTAGCCCAGAGTATTTGTGCCATGACCTTCGACTGAGGGTATACGGGCTGGTCATCGTATCCTCTGAAAAGCACCAGTGGCTGGTTGCGCGTGCCGTCAAATCCGTTGCTGTGAATCGCAACAAAGATATCGGCATTAGCAGTGTTGGCCATGGCAGCTATTGATGAGAGCGGAAGATCATCAGAAGTATAATTGGTGGTTCGCGAAATGAATACCGTGGCGTGACGGTCTGTCAGCAGGTCACGGAGAAAGAGTCCCTTCTCAAGGTTACCCTCCGACTCCCAGAAGTCAGTTGCGAGCATATGCCTGTCATCTGAATCATTTCCTCCGTGGCCGGGATTGAGAAAAATCCTCATGCCGGTGAAATCTGTCTTCTGACCATGCAAAACCGATGGCAAAAGGAGGCATGATGTTACGAGCCCGCTTATAAGCCACTTCCTCATCTCACCCTTAGCTTCATAATATATATTTCGCCCTCGTCGGTACAGAAAGCAAGTTTCTTTCCGCCGGAAACCGGAAAAGGATACATCTCGCTCCGGGTTCCTGTATCAGTCAGATAACTTCTCTTTTCAGCCGGCAGTGAATAGTAAACGATCTCTGACGAAATCACCCTGTGGCCGTCGTCTTTGTCATCCATACCTATTATAATATTATCATTCAGCCACTTCGGGGCATTGATTCTACCTGCATCGTACAGTATACGGCCCTCCCTGTTACAAACAAAGGTATTGAGACCCTGAAAGTTGTAAACGATTTTGGATTTATCCGGCGACAGTGAAACCCATATGTAGTAGCCTTCCCCGTTTGGTTTTAGTGGCTTTCTCTCACCTCCGGCATAAAGAACAGGAACAAGATCCTCGATGACAATAAAAATATCGTCTCCTCCTCCCTTAAGTGATGCAGAACCCGAAGTCTCAACACTGCTCCTGCTGTCTGATTTAATCAGTACCTTGTTACCGGAGACAGCTGCGGGCAATACACCTCTTTCTTTATCCATCAGGGTTGCAGTCTCGCCGGTTTCAAGGTTATATTTATACAGGGAAGTGTATTTCTTCTGTTCGCTGAAGGTATCTGAACGGTATATCACACTTTTCCCGTCCTCCGTTACTGCAGGCTCATATCCTGAGCCTGCATCAGAACTTATCTGCCGGATCTTCCCCCGTTTTGAATCCAAAAGAGAAAGTCCTGTATACCCCTCTTCTGTCACCAGTAAAAAACGCGAGCCCGGGATGGTACCTGCCAGTATGCAGGTTCTGTTGTCATCCGGTCTGACTTTGGTAACGGACCTCATCCTGAGTTCCTGCCCTGAGACACTCAGGGAAAGGAATACAATCAGCAGTGAAATGGTAGTTCTCATATCAATCAGTAAAAACCATTAAAGATAACAATTTAGCCTGTCACAATAGTATATCAATATCTTAACCGGGCTGACATTTGTCACAATCCGGAATAACTTAATATTGTTAACTTTAGCACCTCTACCTAAATATCTGTTATGAAATCAAAAGAAATGCTGGACCAATATGGTATCACGGATGTAAAGGAATTAATCTATAATCCGTCATATGAACAGCTTTTTGCCGAGGAGACCTCACCGGCGAATGAAGGTTTTGAGAGAGGCACCGTCACGAACACCGGCGCTGTGGCTGTTGACACCGGCATATTTACAGGCAGGTCGCCAAAGGACAAGTACATAGTTCGTGATGCCAAAACTGAGAATACAGTATGGTGGAAATCGGAGACAGCCACTGTTTCTGATAATAAACCAATCACAGGAGAAGCCTGGGAACACTGCATGAAGATTGCCTCGGGGCAGCTCTCCGGCAAGAAGCTTTTTGTCGTTGACTGCTTCTGCGGCGCCAATGCTGATACCAGGCTTAATGTGAGATTCGTCATGGAAGTGGCATGGCAGGCACATTTCGTAAAGAACATGTTCATACGGCCGTCAGAGGAGGATCTTAAATCATTTAAGCCTGATTTTGTTGTTCTGATGGCATCGAAAACCACCAATCCTGAATACAAACAGTTTGGAATGAATTCCGAGAATTTCGTGCTGTTCAATCTCACCGAGAACATGGCTCTTGTCGGTGGAACATGGTACGGCGGCGAAATGAAGAAAGGGATCTTCTCGGTGATGAACTACTATCTCCCCCTCAGAGGCATCGCTTCAATGCATTGCTCTGCCAATGTAGGGAAGGATAAGGATGTGGCTATCTTCTTCGGCCTCTCAGGAACAGGCAAGACTACACTTTCAACTGATCCTGACAGGGCACTGATAGGTGATGATGAACACGGGTGGGATGACGCCGGCATTTTCAACTTTGAGGGAGGGTGTTATGCCAAGTGCATTAATCTCAGTCCCGGTAATGAGCCTGACATCTACAATGCCATCCGCCGTGACGCCCTGCTCGAGAACGTGGTAGTCAGCGAAAATGGAGCGATAGACTTTGCGAGCAAAGCAAAAACGGAGAATACCAGGGTATCATACCCGATATATCATATTGACAACATTGTCCGGCCGGTCTCAAAAGCCGGTCATGCAACCACAGTGATCTTTCTGACGGCTGATGCATTCGGAGTCCTGCCACCGGTAGCCAGGCTGACGGAGGAGCAGACACGGTATTATTTCCTCAGCGGTTATACAGCCAAAGTTGCCGGAACCGAACGGGGAATAGTGGAGCCTCTCCCCTCTTTCTCAGCCTGTTTCGGCGCTGCTTTTCTGATGCTTGATCCGATCATTTATGCACATGAGCTGACACGTAAAATGAATGCGCATAAAGCCAATGCATGGCTTGTAAACACGGGTTGGACGGGCGGCCCTTACGGTACCGGTCAGCGTATGGATCTGCCCTCAACCAGGAATATCATCAATGCCATCCTCAACAGGACACTTGACAATGTACAGTTTGTCAGCCTGCCGGTGTTCAACCTCAGCATACCTGTCGAAGTTGCCGGTGTGCCTGCAGGACTGCTTGATCCGCGCAAGTCCTGGGGCAGCAGTGAGAGATGGACTTTGGCTGCGAAAGACCTGGCCGGGAAATTTATTAAAAACTTCGGTAAATTCACTTCGAACACCGAAACAGCAAAACTTGTATCTTCGGGTCCGGTGTTGTAACAAAACATAAATGGTAATTTACCTGGCTGTTCTGGCTTTGATCCTCTCTTACCTGGCCGGATCCATACCGTCAGCGGTGTGGGCAGGCAGGATGTTTCACGGTATTGATATCAGGGAACATGGCAGCGGAAATGCAGGCGCCACGAACACTGTCAGGGTACTGGGGTGGAAGACCGGCATCCCTGTTCTTGTGTTTGACCTTGCCAAAGGATGGCTTGCTGCTTCTCTCCCGGTCTTTCTCAGTGCTGCCCCGGACGGATCGTCAGAGATGACGGCACTGAAGATAGCATGCGGTCTGGCAGCAATCGTCGGTCATGTCTTCCCGGTCTTTGCAGGCTTCCGCGGAGGCAAAGGCGTGGCAACGACCTTCGGCGTGCTACTGGCACTTCACCCTCTGCTGACCCTGACATGTGCGGCGATATTCCTTGTGGTGCTGCTGATAAGCAACTATGTCTCGCTCAGTTCGATGACTGCAGGAGTAATGTTCCCGGTGCTGCTGATGACCGTTTTCCGGACTCCTTCGCTATTGCTTAAGATCTTCGCCGTTGTTATCGCGATAGCCCTGATTGTAACCCACAGAAAAAACATCGGCAGACTTGTCAGGGGTGAGGAGAAGAAACTCATAAAGTGGAAGAAAAGGTAAATTATACTAATTTTACAGTCCTGTAAACAATCAAAAACTAAAATAAAACTGAAATGGAAGGTATTAAAGGAACACGCACGGAGAAGAATCTCCTGAAGGCATTTGCAGGTGAATCACAGGCAAAGAACCGTTATGAATTTGCAGCAAAAGTTGCAAAGGAAGAAGGATACGAACAGATTTCTGCCATTTTTCTTGAAACAGCAAAGCAGGAACAGCAGCATGCAAAACGCTTCTTCAAATTCCTTGAAGGCGGCATGCTCGAGATAACCGCATCATATCCTGCAGGCAAGACTCTGACTACCGGTGATAACCTCGCAGCTGCTGCTGCAGGTGAACATGAAGAGTGGTCAGAACTGTACCCCTCGTTTGCAAAGGTAGCTGAGGAAGAAGGATTCAAGGAGATTGCCACGGCATTCAAAGCCATCTCTTCAGCGGAGAAGGTTCATGAAGAAAGATACAGGAAGCTTCTTGCCAATGTGATGGGTAATAAGGTGTTCGAACGCGATGAAAAGGTCTTCTGGTATTGCCGCAAATGCGGATATGTTCATTTCGGCACCAAGCCTTTGAAAAACTGTCCGGCATGTCTCCATCCTCTCTCATACTGTGAGATCTATGCCGAGAACTATTGATTGCAACTCTGACAGTAATGACTGACAGCCATGCGATGCTCGAACTGATGAGCGTCAGACAGAGTGAAAGAAAATATCTCGATAAGCCTGTTGAGAAGGAAAAGATTGACAGAATAGTCGAAGCAGGAAGGCTGTCACCGTCGGCGTGCAACGGTCAGCCTTGGAAGTTCATCGTGGTGGATGAGCCTGCACTGCGCCTCGAGGTAGCCGGCGCAACAGAGTCGAAAGTACTGAACATGAACGGTTTCGTCCGCCAGGCTCCTGTCCTTATCGTCATTGTAAGGGAGAAATCAAACTTCACCTCAAGGGCGGGAGACCTGATAAAGAAAAAAGACTATTCGCTGATCGATATTGGAATTGCAACGGCTTCAATGGTTTACCAGGCTTTCGCGGAAGGACTGGGTACGTGTATTGTTGGATGGTTCGACGAAGGTAAGATCATGAAACTCCTGGGAATACCAAAATCTAAAAAGGTAGAACTGGTACTGTCGGTGGGGTATACTGAAAACACGGTCAGGAAGAAATCACGCAAACCTGCGGAGGAGGTGATCTCCTTCAATAAGTATTAAGAAAAAAGCTGCTCCGGCAGCTTTTTTTATTTGCGATTTGCAAATTAAGATTTTCGACTTGTGATTTGCGAATTTAAGCTTGCGATTTTTTAGACGAGTTTCCCCAGTGCCTCTTTGATTCTCCTTACCGCCTCTGTAATCTTATCATCGGAGGTGGCATATGAAATCCTGATGCAGTCAGGTGCGCCGAAGGCAGTGCCGCTGACCATCGCCACCCTGGCTTCACTGAGAAGGAAGAATGTGATGTCATCAGCGTCTTTCATTACCTTGCCATCATAGCTCTTTTTAATGAACGAGCTTACATCAGGCATGACGTAAAATGCCCCCTGCGGCACCCTGACCTTCAGTCCGGGTACATCATTCAGAAGACCGCAAATCAGATCGCGGCGGCGAAGAAATGCTTCGCGCATTTTAGACCTGGAGTCGCTTTTGGAGGTTATTGCTGCAAGAGCGGCACGCTGGGCAATGGAGCATACACCTGATGTGAACTGGCCCTGCAGCTTGTTGCATGCCTTGGCCAGCCATAGAGGTCCGCCCATGTAACCGATCCTCCATCCTGTCATTGCATATCCCTTAGAAACACCGTTGACGGTTACGACCCTGTCAGCAATGGATGTGAATGTGGCAAGGCTGATATGCGCTCCTGAAAAAGTGATATGCTCGTAGATCTCGTCAGAGATGATCAGTACTTGTGGATGCTTTTCAATCACCTGCACCAACGCAGCCATCTCTTCCCTTGTATAAACCATTCCTGTCGGATTGGACGGGGAGTTAAAGATCAGCACCCGGGTTTTGGGCGTGATGGCTTTCTCAAGCTGACCGGGAGTGACCTTAAAATCACTGTCTATAGTAGTCTGAATAATAACCGGCTTGCCTTCAGCAAAGGTGATATGATCGAGGTAGCTTACCCAGTACGGAGCAAGGAGAATGACCTCATCACCGGGGTCCACAACGGAGATCAGTATGTTTATCAGGGTATGCTTGCCGCCGGCGGAGACGATGATCTGTTCCGGCAAATAGTCAAGACCGTTTTCCTCCTTGAATTTGCGTGAGATAGCCTGTCTGAGGTCAGCGTAACCCGGCACAGGCGGATAAAATGAAAAGTTATCGTCAATTGCTTTTTTGGCTGCTTCCTTGATGTCATCAGGGGTAAAAAAATCCGGCTCCCCGAGGCTTAGGCTTATCACATCTATGCCCTGCTCCTTCAGCTCGCGGCTCTTCTGGGCCATGGCCAGTGTCTGGGATACCGACAACGACTGAACTCTTCTGGAAATATGCTCCATAATTATCTGTTATTATTTACTTAACCGTGTGAACAGTCCAAATGTAATTGTTAAAAGTGAAAAAGAAAAGGGTTTATAACACTCGCTCTGCCGTTTATCTGTCTATGATAAAAATGATTAATTTGCATGCCTGAACCTGCTTAAAGCATAAGAGACATGGAAACCTTTTTCGATATACTGAAGATAACGCTACCGGCTTTGCTGGTGATGATAACCGCCTGGCTGGTGATAAAACACATGCTGCATGATGATCAGGACAGGAGGCGCCAGGACCTTCTGCTTCAGACTGTGAAGACCATTACTCCAATAAAGCTCCAGGCTTATGAGAGGGTAGTTCTTTTTCTTGAGCGTATTTCCACCGAATCGCTCATCATGCGCACAGTTAAACCCGGGATGACCGCACAGCAGCTTCATTCAGCCCTCATCTCCAATATCAGGAGTGAGTACGAGCATAACCTCTCGCAGCAGATCTATATGAGCAATGAAGCGTGGGAGATGGTAAAGAATGCGAAAGGGACTGTTATTAGGATCATCAACAACATTGCAACAAAACTGCCTCCCACAGCCACCGGGGAGGAGTTGTCAAGGCTTCTGATCGAGGAGGTAATGGATATGGATACCGAGCCGTGCCGTGCTGCACTCAACTATGTTAAGGCAGAGCTGGCGCGTTACATGATGTGACACTGCCATGTATAAACGGCACAGAGCCACCCGGACTGGGCAGCTCTGCGGCATAATTAAAGAAAATTACAGATTTCTAAAGAAGGGAAATGCTGCGTCTTACAAACGTGCTAAGCGCTTCGCCCTTGAGCATGTTGTTTGCCAGCAAGGCCAGGTCAACCAGCTGACGTACAGACTGATGACCGGTACCAAAGCCTGTCAGTAGGGTTTTCCTCTTATCCTCGAGTTGCTTCAGATCGCCTTTCAGTTTTTCCAGGTCATCCCTTTCAAACTGGGATATTTCCTCGGGTTTCTTCTTGCCGTGTTCCTTCTCCATGAATTCGATCTCGACCTTTGTCTTTTCGATACCTGCTCCGTTCTTTCTGAGTTCATCGGCATGCTCCTTTTCAAGCTCATCTGCCAGTGAGGTCACAAGCGGGTGGTTGGTATTAAGCACAAAGTCATAGCTGTCAGGCATCTCGCCGTAGAATGAATATCCTCCGCCGAACTGTGACATATCTTTCATCCTCCTCATGAACTCACTCTGCGTGATAATAAGCGGCAGGTCTTTCTCATCGAGGTTCTCAGCCCTTACATGGTAATGCGTTTTATCACTGTCAGTCACCTGGCTGCGGAACACCTGTGTCAGATCTTCAGACTGGCTCTTTGTGAGTTTTGAAACATGCTTCTCCTCTTTCCTGATAAGGTTCTCGATGACATCGCTGTCTACCCTTAAGTATCTTGAAGTCTGATCCTTTGATTCAAGAGTATTGATAAGGTGAGTGTCAAGCTGACCGTCAAGAACTATCACATCATATCCCTTCTCAACAGCCTTTGAAATATATGTGTGCTGCGCTACAGCATCAGTGGTATAAAGATGTATCAGTGCCTTGTCCTTGTCAGTCTGGTTCTCCTTTATGAACTTATCGTATTCTTCAAGCGTGAAGTACTTGCCCGCCGTGTTCTTGAAGAGCGAGAATTTTGAAACCTTCTCAAAGAACTTTTCCTCGGTGATCATTCCGTACTCAATGAATAGCTTAAGGTCATCCCATTTCTTTTCGAAGTTCTCCCTGTCCTTTTTGAAAATTTCCGCCAGACGGTCTGCCACTTTTTTAGTGATATGGCTTGAGATCTTTTTGACATTGGAATCGCTCTGCAGGTAGCTTCTTGAAACGTTGAGAGGTATATCGGGTGAATCGATCACACCATGAAGCAATGTCAGGAAGTCAGGCACTATTCCTTCGACTGAGTCAGTGACGAAGACCTGGTTGCAGTACAACTGTATCTTGTTCTTCTGGATCTCAAAGTTGTTGCGTATTTTGGGGAAATAGAGTATTCCCGTGAGCTTGAACGGATAATCAACATTAAGGTGAATGTTGAAGAGCGGATCTTCTCCCATGGGATAGAGCTCATGGTAGAATTTTACATAATCCTCTTCCTTCAGGTCAGCAGGCTTGCGGGTCCATGCCGGGCTGGTATTGTTGATAATTTTCGGCTTGCCGGTATCGACCATCTTGCCGTCTTTCCACTCCTTCTCATTGCCGTATTGTACTGCCACAGGCAGGAAGCTGCAGTACTTTTTAAGCAGATTCTCTATCCTGCTTTCATCAAGGAATTCTTTTGATTCCTTATCAATATGCAGTATTACGTCAGTGCCTCTTTCATCCCTGGCAGTTTCTTCAATTGCATATTCAGGACTCCCGTCGCAGATCCATTTCACTGCAGGCACATTCTCCTGGTACGATTTGGATATGACCTCCACCTTGTCAGAGACCATGAACGCCGAATAGAATCCCAGGCCGAACTGTCCGATCAGGCCGCTGGTCTGGTCCTTGTATTTGTCAAGGAACTCGTTGGCGCTGGAGAAAGCTATCTGGTTGAGGTACTTGTCAATCTCTTCAGCGCTCATCCCGATGCCGTTGTCCGACACTGTTATTGTTTTCTTTTTAGTATCGACGGCAACTTTAATACGCAGCTCGCCGAGTTCTCCCTTGAAATCACCGGCTGAAGAGAGTGTCTTCAGTTTTTGTATTGCATCTGCTGCGTTTGAAACCAGTTCCCTGAGGAATATCTCATGATCTGAGTAGAGGAACTTCTTGATGATAGGAAAAATGTTTTCTGTAGTAACTCCGATTTTACCCTTTTCCATAATATATAGTTTTTTTGATTATCCTTCCGACGATCTCCAAAGCGCGTGCCGCAGGCGTAAAATATGACAGAGTGTCAGTAGGTCAGGCCGGAGTTTCCATCAGTATTCCGAGACTGTGTCAGGACATGGCTTCCATCAGTCTCCCGAGCCTTTGTCAGGCCAGGGCATTCATCAGTCTCCCGAGCCTCTGGCAGGCAAGGATGATCTCGTCATGGGAGATTGTCAGCGGCGGCGCTATACGGAAGGCTTCATCGCAGAAGAGGAAGTAATCGAGAAGCAGCCCGTATTCAGGAGCACGGGCAACCAGGTCAGGTATGATCTTTTTATTATGAGGAACGACGGCAAGGAGCAGGCCTTCCCCCCTGACTTCCTTAACGGGAAGGAGAGCAAGCTGTTCTCTGAACAACCGTTCTTTCTCTCTTGCATTTTCTGCCAGCCTCTCTCCGATTATCACCTCCAGTGATGCCAATCCTGCCGCACAGCATAACGGATGACCTCCGAATGTTGTTATGTGCCCCAGTGAGGGGTCATGCGAGAGGGCTGACATGATGCCCTGTGATGCAATAAAAGCTCCCAGGGGAAGTCCGCCGCCCAGAGCTTTGGCCAGGACAAGGATATCAGGAATGACATTATATCTGTAAAGTGAAAAGAGGCTGCCTGTACGACCAAAGCCTGTTTGAACCTCGTCGAAGACAAGCAGGGCGCCATGGCTGTCACATGCTTTACGCAGGCTCTCAAGGAATCCCTCTGCCGGCTGTATGACCCCTGCCTCTGCCTGAACAGGCTCGACAAGTACAGCCGCGGTGCTGTCGCTGATCATCTCAGCTGCCCCGGGCGAATTGAACTCAGCCATCGTTGTTGACGGCATCAGTGGTCTGAAGGCATTGCGGTACAACTCCGATCCCTGCACGCTCAGGGCCCCTGTAGTTGATCCGTGGTAGGCATTCCGGAAATATATGATTTCGTTCCTCCCGGTATATCTGCGTGCCAGCTTTATTGCGCCCTCAATGGCTTCGCTGCCGGAGTTAACGTAGAAGATCGACTGCAATGTTGGGGGGAGAAGCGAGGCAAGGCGTGCCGCGTATGCCACCTGCGGACTCTGCACCACCTCTCCGTAGACCATCAGATGAAGGTATTTGTCCGCCTGCTCTTTGATTGCCGCCACCACTGCCGGATGACGGTGACCGGTGTTGCTCACGGAAACTCCGGAGATAAGGTCAAGATAGTCCTGCCCTTCCCTGCCATAGAGAAAAGAACCTTCTGCCCTTTCAATTTCAAGAAGAAGTGGTGAAATAGAGGTCTGGCCCAGATGATCCAGGAAGAGTTGCCTTGGCGACGGCATTTAACGCGTCATTATGTTGATGTAGTTCATGATCCCGTCACGGTAGGATTTTCCGACGGGCAGGATTTTGGGTGTGTTTCCGACAACGATGGTAAGGCTGTTTTCGCTGATGGATCTGATAACGCTTTTATTGACCAGGTATGACCTGTGAATACGCACGAAGAGCCCTGACGGCAGCTGCTGTTCAATGGCGCGCATGGTGAAGTGAATGGTATATTTCTCGTCGCGCGTGACCACACTTACGTAATTCTCAAGAGCTTCGACATAAAGTATTTCCTTAAGCTTGAGGCGTACAAGGGATGAAGCTTTTTTAATGAAGATCTCCTCCTCACCGGCGGCTGACGGTATGGCGCGGGGAGCGTAGTATTTCATGATCTTCTCGATGGCCCTGCAGAAGCGCGGATATGAGATTGGCTTGAGCAGATAGTCTATACCATTGTAGTTGAAAGCCTTAAAAGCGTAGTCTTCACTGCCTGAAACAAAAATGATGTGCGGGGGATTTTCGAGGCTTGACAGAAAGTCGAACCCATCCATCTCAGGCATCATGATATCGAGGAGGATCAGTTCTATGTCTCCCCTTGACATCAGAAGGTTACGTGCTGACACGGAATCTGTGAAGCTCCCGACGAGTTGTAAGGACGCCGATTTCCCTACAAATTCCTCAAGGGTTCTGAGCCATACGGGGTCATCGTCAACAATAATACAATTCATATCAGGCTGGTCTGGTTGCCAAGATTCGTGGTTAACAAATATAATAAAAAAAAATAAAAATTACCTTTCCCTGAAATTTGATATTTTATTAAAAAAATAATGCCGCTTGTGACGGCATCATTTTTACCAATAAAAAAGGGGTGCATTTGCACCCCTGAAACTTTTACTTCAGGCCTTTTGTAAGAGCCGGAGCAGCTTTGAATTTAACAACTTTCTTGGCTGGAACATTCAGTTTGGCGCCGGTGCGTGGGTTGCGAACAACTCTTGCACTTCTCTTCTCCACTTTGAAGGTACCCATTGATGGGAGCTGGAGTCTCTGACCTTTTTTCATAGCGTCACCAAATGCACCTACGAAAGCGTTCAAAGCAACGTTAGCATCTTTAAGCGATACACCTGCTTTTTTTGCAATACTGCCTACTAATTCTTTTTTTGTCATAGTCAATACAATTTAAGGGTTAGACCAAAATCTTCTAATTGCATACAAATATATTTCATAATTAATCAAATGCAAGTTTTTTATCCTTTTTTTAATCCCCAAAAGCTTATTTTTATGATAAATGAGCGTTTTTGTTGATAACTCAGCCCCATTTTACAGAGATATGCGCGTTTGTGGCTCTGTCAGAGGCCCATTTAAGGGGCATTACAGTCGCTGCACAATTCGCTCTAAAACGGGAAAAATTGCCCAAAGTGAAGAAAAAGCAAAAATATACTATATTTGCGGCGTCATGCTTTAGCCACGGTTAAGGCAGGTTCATGGAGAAATGGCAGAGTGGTCGATCGCGGCGGTCTTGAAAACCGTTGTCCGGGCGACTGGACCGGGGGTTCGAATCCCTCTTTCTCCGCAGAGCTTAAATGCCCCCGCCTTTTGCGGGGGTTTTTTATTTTGCCGAAGGTGCGACGAAAGCCCGCTTTCGGGAGCGCCTGAAGGGAAAATGAAAAGACCCGAAGGGTCATTTAAGTTCTGCAGGATCCCCCTTAGGGATCACGAGCGAAGCGAGTAACCCCTTTAGCTTGCCTGAGTGAGGAGAAATGGAAAACAAAAATAACTCATGCGGAAGTCTCATAATATCTGTGTAAATCCTCATATTCGGTAATAAACGAAAAATATATCACAATGTCAGGCATAATCAACCTGTCCTATACTTGCTATGCCTACTCCCAAGCCGTCCAACAAGAAGCAGTTTTGCCGATATTGACTACGGGCTGGTTACTCAATCGCAGCACATGTAATATCTGGCGTGCCGCTTTTATTTCACTATATGACCCTCTGATAATGTTATAACAGACAACGCAGGGTACATAGATGCCGAAGAGTGTATTCTAATGAATGGCATTCAAGAATTGCAATACCCTTATGTTTCAGTTACAACTTTAATGAAATAATCCCGATTAAATGACAGCCAAATCCCTGGCTTTATATAGCAATTTGACAGAATTACCTTCCATGGAGACAGACAGACTGTTTACAGAGACATAAATACTCGTAAATATCAATAGATCAGAAACTTTATTTTCAATTTTAATTAATTATTTGGAATAATATCAAATCCCCGAAACAATTTCAGAGTATGTTTTAATAAATGAACTATAAATGTGATACCACAAAGAGTGATCAATGTCATCTAAATCCTCACCATAACCTTAAATCACAATAAAATGGGAAAACAAATAAAAATGTTTCTGATCTTCGCTACTATCATATCTCTGACAGCATGCGAAAATGGACTTCTTTCCTTCCTTTCGCCGGCGCGTAACATTGAAGGTACATGGGAAGGCACCCTTACATGCAGTGACAACGATGTAAACCAAACACACAAGGTGACAGATTACATGTCCCTCACTCTTTATCAGCAGGATAACGATATTGTTGGTACGATGACCTTCGGTTCCAATAAAGGAACCCTCCAGGGTACCATTAGTGGAGTAAATATAGATTTCACTTCCTATATAGGAAATGGTTGCATAAATGTCCATGGCACTTTTACCAGTACCAATATGGAGGGAATGAAAAATTCCACACCCCCTCCATACCTTACATGTGGTGATGTACTAAACGATGGCTGGGGATCAAAAGGTATAGAATGGCATTTACAGAAGAAATGATAATAAAAAGCCCCCGGAGCTGATGTCCGAGGGCTGCGAAGTGTCCAAATAACCTTTGAAGTTTATTTCTTTTTCACAATAGTATCAACAGGTTGTGCTGCTGCTGCTGCTGCCGCTGCTGCTGCTGCTGGTGCTGCCGCTGCTGCTGCCGGTGTTGCTGCTGCTGGTGCTGCTGCTGTAGCTGCTGCTGGTGCTGCCGCTGCTGCTGCTGCTGGTGCCGCTGCTGCTGCTGCTGCTGGTGCTGCCGCTGCTGCTGCTGCTGGTGCCGCTGCTGCTGCTGCTGCTGGTGCCGCTGCTGCTGCCGCTGCTGGTGCTGCCGCTGCTGCTGCCGCTGCCACTACCGCTGCCGGTGCAACTGCTGGTTTATCAGTTACAGGCTCTTTTTTTACAAAAACTGCATCTTTGTCAAATACAAGTTTTAGTTTCTCTGTACCCTTTGAAACATAAACATCACAAAAAGCCATCTTTTGCTTTTCATCCTGTCCCATGACAGCTTTATCCATCATCCAACCGTCATAATCTTTTGTAATGTACTTTTGAATGTCTTTGGGAAGGTCCTGATATTTTACATCAAACTGGGTTTGAGCAAAAAGAGACATCCCAAAAAAACAAATCGTAAAAACTAATAATACTTTTTTCATGTCATTTGTGTTTTTAATTTATAATTAATTGACTGCTTATTCAAGAATTTATCCGAAGGCACCTTATGAAAAGAGCTTGTAAAATGTTATTTCCAATGATGTATTAATACTATTACAGTTATTGGAATATGGCTAATTCATTTTATGTTACTTATTCACTTTGCCCAACCCCGACTACATTTTACACACTATACTTATCAGGTTTTTGCAATAATATTATTGACAAAATAAATAATGGAAATAACTACCGTAAAAATTGTGGAGGTAACCGCCAAAAAGATTGGCAAATGAAGTTTTACCCTTTTCAATGGTTTATCTATCAGGCTTATCTGAATTTTGTTGCCGTCAAAATATCCCATTACTTAATAAAAATATAATCCATGTAAAGTAACCTGATAATCATTCCGAATAGTTATACAATTCCTTTACATATTTATATAATTCACATATTCTATGATCGGAGCAAGCAGGTATTCCGGGATATGAATTACCCATTCTGACTTTGGTGAGCATCCCGAAATTTCCCTTTCTCCTCCTTTTTGCTGACCTTTGTGGCCGTATTGAACCGATTACAAAATGAATAACGACATACCACTGGAAGTCAAGGAAAACACCACCCTCCTTCCCTTCCTCATCGATAACCTCCGGAAGATGAGCCGCGATAATGTCAAATCTCTCCTCCGCAATAAACAGGTCACCGTCAATGGCCAGCCCGTGACACAGTTCAATCATGAGATCCGCCCTTCAGATAAGATCGTCGTCACCGGCGAGAGGCTTGCTGACGGAATCCTCATGAGAAACATGAAGATCGTTTATGAGGATGAGCATATCATCGTCATAGATAAGAATGCGGGACTGCTCTCCATGGCCTCTGACAATGAAAAATACCTGACTGCCTACAACATCCTGAGCAACTATGTCAAGCTGCAGAGACCGGGAAACAAGATCTTTATTGTCCACCGCCTCGACCGCGATACCTCGGGACTTATGATGTTCGCCCGAAGTGAAAAGGTGCAGAGCAGGCTGCAGAAGGACTGGCAGAATATGGTTACGGCCCGTACGTACACAGCACTCGTGGAGGGTGAGGTCACCCAGGCAGAAGGCATTTTAAAGTCTTACATTTTTGAAAGCAAGGCGCTGATGATGCATTCAACCCAAAATCCAGACAAGGGGGACCTTGCCATCACCCACTTTAAAACCCTGAAGAGCAACAAAGACTACTCGTTGCTGGCGGTCACCCTCGAGACAGGCAAGAAAAACCAGATAAGACTGCACATGCAGGAGATGGGTCACAGTATTGCCGGCGACAAGAAATACGGCGCAACAGGTAATCCAATAGGCAGACTTGGGTTACACGCAAGCGTACTAGCATTCATTCACCCGGTGACCGGAAAAGAGTTGCGTTTCGAATTAAAGGTTCCGGCGAAGTTCCGCCGCCTGGTCTAGAAAGGCCAGAAGTTATTGTCATACCATACCTGCTCTCTCAGATCCTTGTCAATCCTCATGAGCCACTTATGATGCCCCCTCTCCCATTCGGCAAGCATATTGTATGTCGCCTTTTCATTTGCGTCAGTTGCTGATTTAGCCCTGCCTGCATAGAGGTTCACAGCCCTGGTCTCAAAATCCATGGCAGCGCTGATGGCTGCAGCTTCAAAGCTGGCAGCGCTGATCTGATCCTTCATCTTTGCCGAGAGAACCTGCATTGCTGCCTCCTCGGAGGGGTCGTCGGTATGAGCGGCATTCTCAGTAAAAGCCTTATGCTTCTGATAGTGCGTAAACTGGCGTGACAGAAAGATAATATGCTGGTCTTCCTCGTCGGCCATCATTGAGAATACCTTCCTGACGGCTTCACTCTTAGTCTGGGCGGCAATGTTTGAATAAAAGGCCTTGCCTCTCTGTTCGAGCAGGATCGCCTCTTTCAGAATGTCAGTCGTACTTTTCGTTTCCATCATTTTTTATTTTTTGCAGGTCAGAATACCGTATTAACAATTCTAAGTAATAATAGTTCTGCGGATAAAATTAGCAAAATACTCCCGAAATAATAAGGCGCGCTGACAGAATGCAGGATTTCAGAACGTCTGCATCTCATACAGCTTTTTATAGATGCCGTCAGGTATCCGCAACAGTTCTTCATGAGTGCCTTTCTCTTCAAGCCGGCCGTTTTCAATCACTACTATCAGGTCGGCATGCTGGATCGTTGAGAGGCGGTGTGCTATTACTATCGATGTACGGTTCTCCATGAGCTTAACCATGGCATCCTGAACCAGGCGTTCCGATTCTGTGTCGAGGGCTGATGTCGCCTCATCAAGTATCAGTATTGGAGGATTGGCCATTACTGCGCGTGCTATGCTTATCCTCTGCCTCTGGCCGCCGCTGAGTTTGTTCCCGCCCTCGCCCACTGTGCTGTTGTACCCGTCGGCAGTCTCTGTCACAAAGTCGTGTGCGTTCGCAATCTTAGCCGCCCTTAACACAGCTTCTTCCTCAGCCTCCTCTGTCAGTGCAAATGATATGTTATTATAAAAGGTGTCATTGAAGAGTATGGCCTGCTGACTGACGATACCCATCTGGTGACGCAGATCCTTAATGTTCACGTCCCTGATATCCACACCGTCTATCAACACTGCGCCCTCGTCAGGATCGATGAACCTTGGCAGCAGGTCTGCCAGTGTCGACTTGCCTCCTCCCGAGCGGCCAACAACAGCTACTGTCTGCCCCTTCCTGATGGTGAGGTTAATATCCTTGAGGACCGGCTCATGGTCATAGGCGAACCACACATTCCTGAACTCAATGCTATCTTTGAATCCGCTGATTCTTACTGCATCCGGCTTATCTGTGATCGTCTCCTCTGCATCAATAACCTGGTTGACCCTGTCAATGGAGGCCATTCCCTTCTGTATGTTAAACCACGCAGTTGAGATAGACTTCGCCGGCTGAATGATCTGCGAAAAGATAACCACAAAGCCAATAAGCTTGTCAGAAGTCATGCTGCCTGTCCCACTTAAAGCCAGCATCCCGCCATAATACAGGAGTATCAGCAGAGCTATTGTCGAGAGTAACTCGCTTACCGGATGAGCCAGATATGCCTTGCGTATAACCCTTCGGAATTGTCTTGTATATTTCTCATTTGCCTGCCCGAACTGCCTGGTCATCTTCTCCTCAGCATTGAAACCCTTTACTATCCGTAATCCCGATAACGTTTCCTCAAGAACGGACAGTAACCCTCCCAGAGCCTGCTGTCCCTTAAAGGATCCTGGTTTTCAGCGAACGGCTTATCCTTGCGATCAGCCATCCGCTGAGTGGAAGAAGAAGAACTGCAAAGAGAGTCAGTTGCGGGCTGTTTATGATGAGATATATAACAAATATTATAATAGTGAAAGGGTCACGGAACAGCATTGACAAGGATGACATCACTGAAATCTCAATCTCCTGCACATCATTCGACATCCTGGTCATAAGGTCACCCTTACGTGCTTCAGAAAAATAAGATAGGGGAAGCCGAAGTATCTTGTCATAAATTTTTCTTCTACATCCCTGACGGTCCCTGCTCTGAGGCTTGCCATACAGTTATTGGAAAGGAAAACAAAAAGGTTCTTTATGATGCTCGAAATAGCAAAAATGATCACAACCAGGAGCAGTGTCCGGGCCTCTCCGAACTTATCAATTGACGATGAAAAGAGCCAGTTGACATAATTTTTTATATACACTGCCGAAAATGTGAAGGCTCCGGGATCAGGTACCACCGCTACCCTTTTGAAGAGTATCTGGAGAAAAGGCACTATCAATGTGAAAGTAAAAAGTGCAAAGAACGCACTCAGAATATTGTATGCCATATTCTTCACTGCCAGCCATTTATATGGCTTCAGGTACTGCAGGAGGGTTCTGATGCTGTTCATGCCTGTCCGTTAGAACCCGGTATAGTTAAAAGGAGTGACGGCTTTCATCTCTGCCTTGACTTCATCGCTGATGTCAAGGCTGTCTATGAACAGACGTATCGCCTCACCGGTAATTTTTTCATTTGTCCTTGTAACCGCCATGAGTGCTTCATAAGGTTTCGGGAAGCCTTCCCTGCGCAAAATTGTCTGGAGAGCCTCAGCAACAACTACCCAGTTATTCTCAAGGTCACTCTTTATCTTTTCATGGTTGACAATCAGTTTTGACAGTCCTTTCTTAATCGATTTCCATGCAATCAGTGAATGAGCCATTGCCACGCCGGTGTTCCTGATAACTGTGGAATCGGTCAGGTCACGCTGCAACCTCGATACGGGGAGTTTTGATGACAGGTGGCTGAACAGGGCGTTGGCAACGCCAAGGTTACCCTCCCCGTTCTCGAAATCTATTGGATTGACTTTATGGGGCATGGCTGACGAGCCGATCTCGCCGCTGACGATGGTCTGCTTGAAGTAGTCAAGGGAAATGTAACTCCATAAATCCCTGCTCAGATCGGTAAGAATTGTGTTAATACGGCAAATATTGTCAAACAGCTCAGCCAGTCCGTCATAATGTTCAATCTGGGTAGTTGTCTGCTGTCTTTCCAGCCCGAGCTGTTCGCCCAGCAGCTTATTGGCAAAGGCTACCCAGTCGACGGCAGGATAGGCAACTTTATGGGCGTTCATATTGCCCGTTGCGCCGCCGAACTTGCCGCTGTATTTTGTCATCATCAGGGTGAGCATCTGACCGTCGAGTCTTTCCCTGAACACTGCAATCTCCTTTCCGAGTCTGGTGGGAGTGGCAGGCTGGCCGTGTGTACGTGCGAGCATCGGTATATCAGCCCATTCAACCGCCATGACATCAAGTGCATCACGCAATGATGCCAGCAGGGGTATCATGACATCACGCATTGAGTCCCTTATCGCCATTGGCATGGCGGTGTTGTTAATATCCTGGGATGTAAGACCGAAGTGCACAAACTCGGACCACTGCCGCAGGCCCAGAGAGACGGCTTTTTCCTTGACGAAGTACTCCACAGCCTTGACATCATGATTGGTCACAGCCTCCTTCTCCTTTATGTACCCGGCGTCGGCAACGGTGAACTCTTTATATACTGACCTCAGCGGCAGCTCCATGCCTTCCGGAAAAGTGTTGAACTGCGGCAGGCGGGCCTGTGAGAGCGCAATGAAATACTCCACCTCGGTCAGCACACGGTAACGCATAAGTCCATACTCCGAATAATAGGGAATAAGTTCTTTTACCCGCTCGCCGTAGCGGCCGTCAACTGGTGAAATTGCCTTTAACCGATCCATTTTATCATCTCCTCACTGAGGTTTAATCTGAGCACCAAAAAACAAAAATACTATTTTGTACTGGTGTAAAAAAATTGAACCTTTGTATTTATCTGCAAGAGCAGCTAATGAAATGAGAAAGATCAGGGTTTCAGCTGTCAAATACATCAACAGTTACCCTTTCATGCTGGGTCTGCGGGACGGTGAGGTTGCATCAATGATAGACCTCGAGGTATGTCACCCTTCTGAGTGTGCCGACAGGCTGCTCTCAGGGCAGACTGACGTGGGACTTATACCTGTTGCCATGATCGCCTCAATGCCGGAGTACCATCTGGTCAGCGACTACTGCCTGAGCACCCAGGGAGAGGTGCGGACGGTGCTCCTGGTAAGCAACACTCCGTTTAATGAAATCAGGAAGAAATACCTTGACTTCAGATCGAGGAGCTCGGTGGCTTTATGCAAAATTCTTGCGGTCAAGGCCTGGAAGAGGGAGTTTGAATGGCAGACTGCATCGCGCGATTTTGAAATCACGTCAATGAAGCCTGGTGAAGCCGCTGTGATGATCGGGGACCGCTGTTTTGAGTATGCACACCTCTTTTCCTTCAGGCTTGATTTCGGACTGGAATGGAAGAAGTTCACCGGTCTGCCATTTGTCTTTGCCTGCTGGGTCTCATCGAAACCCCTGCCTGATCATTTTATCACTCTCTTCAACAAGGCCCTCAGCGACGGACTCAACCGTAAAAATGAGGCAGTGGAGCTGCTTCAGGAGGGAGCCAAAGCCACACCTGAAGAAGTTATAGACTACCTGAACAATAATATCGACTTTAATCTTGACGACATCAAGAGAAAAGCCCTGTTGAAGTTTATCGGTTATATAAAAGAACTTAAGCTGAACACATGAAGCAGCCATGATCACCAGGGAATATCATAAGGGCGATTTCAATGCGATCATGAACCTATGGATGGCCACCGGCCTGAGCAGACCGGAGAGAGGTGATGATGAGGCGACGGTTGAACGCAGCATTGAGATGGGCGGCAGGATGCTGGTAATGTGCGATGACAGCCCTGAACAAAACATCATCGGAACCTCATGGATGACCTTCGACGGCAGACGCCTGCACCTGCACCACTTTGGAATTGATCCTGCCTTCCAGGGGCAGGGACTTTCAAGGAGCTTCTCAGAGAATCACTCCGGTTCGTGAAGGCAAAAGGATACCAGGTCAAACTGGAGGTGCACAGGTCTAATAACGTGGCAGTTGAATTATACCGGAAGGCAGGCTTTGAATTTCTGGGCGATTACGACGTCTACATTATCAGGGATATACAATCCATTGAAATTTAATAGGTTAACCAGAAAAACACTAACGCGGTATTGCTAACAGCTTTGCAGACCTGGCTTGATAAAGAGAACAAAAACAAGAATCACGACAAAACTATTCATTTTATTGACCGTACTATATCGCGTTAATTATTTTTTATCCATGCAGTTATAGTATCCGCAAGGTCATCAATTACATTGTTGAACCGGTGATCGGATTTAAATCCTTTTATTGAAATATTTCCGGCATTCAATTGCTGCAACTTTCTGTAAAGCGGGAGTGTGTTTACTTCCAGTAAGCTTGTTTTGTCGTGCCAGCCAACAATAAACAGTACCTTCTTGGTTGTTAGTTTTTCGGCATTTTTAACCAGGTCGTATCTGTCGATATTTTGAAGATAAAGCTCCATTTGAGATTTCAGATCACCTCTGAAAGGGCCTGCCGGCTCAAACGATTTGGCGATGAACTGCGTATAACCCTTTCGATAAGTTGAATCGACGGCTACTTTTTTCAGAGAAACAGAGTGATCGTCGTTGGCAATTGAAATGATATTTTTGATTTTGTCATTATACATGGCACTTTCAATTGCAGTTGTGCCTCCGAAACTATAACCGCAGACAACGATCCTGGAAGTGTCAATTTTTAACCGCGCCTGATTTCCGGGTTCTGTCAGAAAGTCAAAAGCTACCCCAACATTATCAATACAGTTGTCGAAGCCGAAATTGCCTTCGCTCAGATATGATCCCTGGTAATTAAATACCAGGATATTAAACCCTGCGGCATTCAGTTTTTCCGCTAATCCCAATGGGCTGGACTGATTACCAGGGAAGCCGTGCAGGAGGATGACCGTTGGCACTTTCCCCGTTTTATCCACCGGATAGAATTTCGCATCCAGTTTCACTCCGTTGTTTCTTAAATCAATGCTGACCGGATTTACCTGCGATAACAGTTGCAGGGAACTGTTTATGAAGACTAGAAGCAGCAGAAATTTTAGTGTTTTCATTTCGGGATATTTTATTTTTTATATAGAACTCTGAATGCTCTCATCCAGGCAGCCGGAACGCACGACATGTGCGTCTCATCGGGAAAAGTTGAGTTTCGACTTTTAGTCCGGGATAATTCCTGGACTCCAGCTGGGCAGCCAATATGTTTACATTTGCTATCATTGCCGAATCTTCGGCTCCGCCTGCAGTCATGAAAAGCATTGCATTCAGGTCGTTGTGTGCGGCGGCATATTCCTTTTCATAGGTGTAAAGAACACCCTTGTCGTATTTTATTGAAGGGCTGCCGGCATAGTAAAGGCTGAACAACTCCGGTCGCTTAAATAAAACATACAACGAAAACAAACCGCCGTAGGAATAACCGCCCAACCCCCTGCCTGTTGCCGAAACGCGGTAATTTGAATCCCGATGAACGGGAATACTTCTTTTTCAATACATTCCAGGAATTTTGCAGCGCCTCCTGTCTTAACCTCAAGCTGCCTGCCTGCAAATTTTGAAAAGACACCCGCCCAGTAAGTATCCGACGAAGGAATATTGGTCGGGGTCATATCTCTGGTCCTCCAGGCTCCCCAGTCGCCCATATCCCTGATCTTATATCCTATCCCCACAACAAAAATTTCTGGTTCTACAATCACCGGGATTTCGAAATAGCTCGCCATATCTGCTATCAAGGGGAATGACCGGTTCCCATCGGTACAGTAATAGCATGGGTAAATCTTTTGTGTGTCGGTTTTATAGGTGGCAGGAATTTTAATGTATAGGACCATTTCCTGATCCAGGATTTTTGAATAAAAGGACCGCGTTTCAGTTAACGGAACCGTAACCAAAGGGTATTCGTTTAAATCAGTTTGCCCGGCCTGACTCCGTGAAAAAGCCTGTGAGATTGCGGCAACCAGTAATGACAGGAGTACAAGAGACCGAATGGTGAATCTGTCGGCTGGAACGGTTTTTCATGGTGTTAGATTTAAGGTTATAAGTTATTTTTTTTAATGGCTCCAACCGGAAAGGGCTTCCCATGCCCGGGACGAACAAAAGTGCTCCTAATGTCTAACAGAACTTTCCTGTGTTCTTGAAGGGCATCGATTTCCGGAGCCAGAATGGGCAATCCCGACTTGAAACGGAATCCCAGGTTAAATGCGATGATTTCTGTCTTCATTTGACCATTAACCACAAAGTTAAACCAATCATGCTGAAATGTCAATATCAATATTACGTGAGATGCGCCATAACTCGTTTAATCTGTTCACCAGGGCGGGTATTTTTGCCAATGGAAAGGCACCCTTGTCACCTGACTTAAGGAATAAGAATATCTGGTTCGACCGTTTTATGCTACCTAAGCAGTTATGATTCCGCGTTTTTCATATTCAGACGGCCGTTGAATTGTACCTTAAGGCAGACTTTGAATTTCTGGGCGATTACGACGTCTACATTATCAGGGATATACAATCCATTGAAATCTAAAATGTTAAAATAATCCTAAAGACCCTTTTTTATTTCCTTTTTCAATAAGATATGAGTATATTTGGACAAATCTATCCAGTATAAATCATGGCACGAACAATTACTTTTTCTCAACTGAGGAAGATCAAAGACCAGCTGCCAGACGGCAGTATCAGAAAGATTGCCAATGACCTGACACTCTCTGAGGAGACCGTCAGGAATTATTTCGGCGGATGGAACTTTGACCGCGGGCAGAGTGCCGGGATACCATATTGAAAAAGGACCTGAAGGGGGAATAGTCACTATAGAAGACACAACAATACTTGACCTTGCCGAAAGTATGCTGTCACGCTAACTGTCCCTTTGACCGGCGACACGACGCTCCAACGGGGCGTCGTTACTGTATAATACAGATTAATTTGCAGAAATAAACAATGAGAAAACGCTTTGTAATTCCGGTCCTTTCACTAATGCTTGCAGCAGGCCTCACTGCGCAGGATCAAAACCCTGCAGCAACTCAGTTACGAGTTAAACCACAGCCTGACCTGGCAAGAGGCTATCAGTTTTTACACCACCCTTGACCAGGCTTATCCTGAAGCGCAGATGAAAGAGATGGGGATGACAGATGCCGGAAGACCCCTGCACCTGTTCATTATTTCAGGCGACGGTGAATTTGACCCGGCGGAAACAACATAAAGAAAGGAAAAGCCATAATCCTGATAAACAATGGCATTCACCCCGGCGAGCCCGAGGGTATTGACGCCAGCGCCAGGTTTGCGGCGGACATCCTGGCTGACAAGGATGGGATGAAGAAGTACCTCCATAACTGTGTCATCGCCATCATCCCTGTTTATAACATTGGAGGCGCCCTCACGCGAAGTCCCTACTGGCGCATCGACCAGAACGGCCCGGAAGAAAAGGGGCCAGACGCAATACCCGTTTCCTTGATCTTAACCGCGACTTTGTGAAGCAGGATTTACGTGATGCACGGGCTTTTGCAGAGATATACAGTTATCTCGACCCGGACGTGTTCCTTGATACCCATACGACAAACGGTTCTGATCATCAGTTTACGGTAACACTTATAGCCACACAGCCGGAGAGGATGTACCCGGATATGGAACGGTTTTTCCGCGCGAAGATGCTGCCTGAACTCTACAGCCGCATGCGTACCGATTATGACAATGAGATGGTGCCATACGTCCAGTACACTGACAGAGGCGAGATTAAAGCCATCATGGGCTTTGAAGAGCACCTGTATTATTCAACAGGATATGCTACCCTCTTCAACTCATTCAGCTTCATGACTGAAACGCTGACATATAAACCATACGCTGATAGAGTTAACGGGACATTGCAGTTTATAA
>CAWADB010000018.1:0-136949 GCA_963780735.1 uncultured Bacteroidales bacterium | reverse complement strand
GGAGCGGGACTTGAACCCGCACAACCGCTATGGTCACAGGATTTTAAGTCCTGCGTGTCTACCATTCCACCATCCGGGCAGTCTATTACAACTGTGCTTCGGCGAAATTAATATCTTTTTTTGAATATCTCTTCCTTATGTTTAGGATGGGGGAATGCCTCTGCTGCAACCTGGCTCCTCGCGGAATTTGCCTACCAGGCAAATTCTAAACGCTCGGCCCCCACTGCACCCTGACTGCGTACTGAATCAACAAGTATATTCGATTTGATTTTGCTGACTACCTTCCCCATTGAGAAGGGATGGTTGCCGGATCAAGACCCTGAATAGAATAGCTTTTGTCTCCCCAGGGTGTAACTATTATTGCATGATTCCACCATATGGAGGTTGCAGAGTATATATCTTCACTCCGGTAATACCTGTCTTTGCCTTTTAAGGACCCATCACCATATACCAAACCATCGCAGTAAGAATCATATACTTCAAAGTACAGTCTACTATCAACATTCCTGTATCCCTTGACAACTATGAAGTGCCCCCATCCTGCGGTTGAAGCAGGATAGAACCTGTCTACCCTCTTGTTGGCATTAGACCCACTTCTTACATAAAACATGTCGAGACAAAGTATTATGATATGTCCCTTATCTATCTCAGCTGAAATGATCTGTTCCGTACTACTATATGATGACCCGAGATTTATTACGTAGTGAGGGATATCATTGTCAGCAAGGTAATTTTGGACATCGCTCGTATACCACCATCCGCCTTCAGGCCGATATGCAGCTCTTGCCTCAGCCGCAGTCTTGCTGAAAATTGACTGAGACCATCTGGCAGCCATTGTAGTTGAGGCTGGACCACAATTGTAAGATGAGTGTTGTCCTGTATTAAATTGATCAATATACCATTCATAGGTTCGGTTGCTTGCTGCCGAATAAGACTGGAACCAACCCAGTCCCCATCCATCAGTATAGGTATTATTGTAAGAAGTGACTCTCCAATTGATTTCGTTTTCCTCATTCTCAGAAATAACATGGACATTAAAAGGATGTCCATAATCATTGACACTCAAGCCGCTCTCCTGCAGTTTATCATCAACAAATGCCAACGCCCCTTCAGACAAGGTGAATTCTGCAATCAGATCTTCTGCTGATATAATCTCACCGGGAAACAGGATATTAATCTCTTTTTTTATTTTTTCTAATTCAGTATCATCCTCACTGCCAATAATATCATAAGTCAGAATCTCAGCTCCATCGTTCTCCTTATTGCAAGCAGAAAAACCGAATAAAACCAGTGATATTATACAGAGATTATCTTTCAAAACCCTCATATTCATTCCCTGTCTTTCTCATTCTATTCAAATTTAATAAAACTAAACTCTCAGTCATAATCCTAAATGATATAAAGAAATAGCCCAGGAGCTTCTAAATTTTCAAATGTAAAAAGGGCGTCACGGAGGACGCCCTTTTCTTTACTTGACTGCTATCGGCTCTCCAAAGCCTATTTTTGCCAACCCTTTCATCTGCGTTGCCGCATCACCCACCACCACATAATTCATCTTCATGGGGTCGATGTACTTCTGGACAGTCTCCTTGACCTGCTCAACCGTCAGGCCTCTGAGATAATCCTCCTCCTGCCTTATGTAATCTACCGGTAATCCGTAGGTGGTCATTGTATTCAGAATTCCAAGTTTGTCATCAATCGTCTCGAACCGTCTTGCGTTGGCCTTTAACAGAGATCCCTTCGTGAAATCAACGGCCTCCTGCGTAACACCGGCTCCATATTCCTTCATGATATCCCTGAAGAGTTGAACGGATTCAAGAGTAGCGTCAGAACGTACAGCTGCACTGGCATTAAAGGTTCCATATGTCTTCAAACCATTGAATCCGGAGTATGCTCCATAAGTGAATCCTTTTTCTTCCCTGAGAACCATGAAAAGACGACCACTTGTACCACCTCCCAGCAAGTAATTTGCTACATCAGCCTTATAGAAATCAGGATTGTCACGCGTCATGGAAAGAGTACTTATATTTATCACTGACTGTTTTGCACCCGGAACATCGACAAAATAAATTGCCGATTTTTCAGGTACAGGTGGTAAAGTAAGTGACGGCATGGGAACTTCTTTAGCTGCCCACAGCTCATTCAGACCTGCTATTGCCTTCTCTACCCTGACCTGGTCAACATCTCCCACTACAAGGAAATTGGCAACCGACGGGGAAAGATTCTTTTCGTAAAAACTCTTCAGGTCATCCATAGTGATAGCCTCAACACTCTCAGCAGTACCACTTACGTCAGTTGACAAGACATTGCCAGAGCCAAGATTCAGTTTGCTGGCCGTTCTCCATGCCAGATAATTGGGATCTGCCAGGTTACGTTTCAGATTATTGATTGTGCGAGTTTTGTTTATCGAAAACTGCTCTTCGTCCCATCGCGGCTCAAGAAGCATCTCCTGAACAAGAGCAAGTGTCTTTTCGAAGTTACGTGCAAGAGTTTTGACGGATACTGTTATGTTCTCTTCTCCTCCCCTGACATTGATGGTGGCACCAAGAAGCTGTATCTCCTCTTCAAGTTCCTCCGGAGTTTTGTTTTTAGTGCCTTCATTGAGCATCTGGGCCATATACCTGGCAACTCCGGGCTTGCTTATGTCATCAAGCATGTGACCGCCTTTAATGACAATTGAATAGGTCACAAGTGGCAGTTCATGCTGTTCTATACCGAATATCTTCATGCCATTGGCCGCCTCTGTCTGCCACACCGAAGGTATTGTGATTGACGGGTCGGGTCCCAGAACCGGAGCAACCGTACGGTCAATTTTGCTGGGTGTTTTCTCAATTACCTCTTCGCCGGTAGCTTCAATCTTCATCTGGGTCGCTTTGGTAATATCCTCTTCAACTATGCCTGCATTCATAGAGCCTTCGGCTATCAGGCCAGTCTCACCTTTTGGCACAAAGCTGGTGGCTACATAATTCTTGCCCTTGATGTAACGGTTATAAACATCCCATACATCATCCATGGTGACGGCCTGCATCATCTCAAGTTCCTTGGTAATGAAGCCAGGAGAGCCTGCATATTCACTTGACATCGCCAGCATGAATGACTTGTACATGACACTGCTCATCATACCGTAAAAATTCGTCTCCAGTCCTGCTTTGATCCTCTCAAGATCCTTTTCGGTGAACTTATCTGTCTCAAATCTTGTAAAGGCTTCAAATACAGCCTTCTCAACATCATTAAGACTCGTTGAGGGATTTGCCGTAATACTTATCTCAAATTGCCCGGTAAGCTCCTGCGACTGATTATAGGATCTTACGTTTGAGGTAAGTTTTTTCTCTTTTACAAGAACCTTGTAGAGAGGTGATTTTTTCCCCTGACCCAGCAGTTGTGCAAGAACATCGAGAGAATATGAGTCTTTTGTGTACTGCTCATTTGTGGGAAATACCATTGTATACTGGGGTGCACGGGCAAAATTATCTTCATGATAGAGCTTTTTTGTCTCGCCAAGAGTGATATTCATTGGTTCGGGGTCTTTAAGCTCCTCACCTGCAGGTATCTCCCCGAAGTATTTTTCTATCATTGCTTTTACTTCCTGTGTATCATAATCCCCGGATACGACAAGTGTTGCATTGTTAGGAACATAATATTTGCTGTGGAAAGCCTTTACGTCCTCCACGGTTGCATTTGCCAGATCCTCCATCTCTCCGATCACATCCCAGCTATACGGGTGACCCTTGGGATAGAGGTTTTTCAGGATGACATAGTTAGTGAAGCCGTAAGGCCTGTTATCAACCCCCTGTCGCTTCTCATTCTGAACCACATTCTGCTGGAGAGCTAAAGACTGGGGAGTGACTGTATTGCTGAGATATCCCATACGGTCAGACTCGAGCCACATGGCCAGCTCAAGGGCATTCTTCGGAACAACTTCGTAATAGACAGTCTGGTCATTACCTGTGCCACCATTAAATTCGCCTCCAACCTGGTCAAGAAATTTCATGAATTCGTCCTCCTTGACATTCTCTGAACGCTGGAACATCATGTGCTCAAACAGATGGGCAAAACCCGTTTTGCCGGGAACTTCCCTGTTCGAACCAACATGATAGAGTATTACAAGCGAAGTAATAGGATCGGATTTGTCCTCATTAAGGATAACGGTAAGTCCGTTATCAAGTTTGTACGTCTCGTACGGCACTGATAACGAAGTCTTTTTGTCAGCACTGCACCCTGAGGCCAGGATGAGCGCCATAAGCATCATTAAACCAAAAACTTTCTTCATGATTTATATATTTAATTAATTATTTCGGGTTCACCAAATCCCAGTTTTTTAAGCTCTTTCATCTGGGTGGCAGCATCACCGGCCACAACATAGTACATTTTCATCGGATCAATGTATTTCTGAACCTGTGCATTTACTTCCTCAACAGTAAGGTTTTTAACATAGTTCTCCTCGAGCGCGATATAATTTTCCGGAAGATTGTTCTGAGTCATTGTATTGAGCATGCCGAGCAGCGCCCTCTGTGTTTCAAATCTCAGGGCATTACCCTTAAGGAGGGAATTCTTTGTAAAATCAACATCGCTTTGGGAGACACCTGCCCTGTATTGGGTCATGAGGTCCCTGAAGATCTCTGTTGACTCCAGCGTGGCTGAAGATCTGACTGCTGCACTCGCAATGAATGCACCATAGTTCTTTAATCCCTGTATGTTGGTTCTGGCTCCGTAGGTGTACCCTTTCTCTTCCCTTAGAACCAGGTTGACATTACCGTTAAATGATCCGCCAAGTTTATAGTTGGCCACAAAAGCCGGATAATAATCAGGATTTCCGCGGGGAATGGAAGGGCATCCGATATAGATGTTGGACTGTTTGGCGCCGGGTACATCGACAAAATAAATTCCGGGTTTTTCGGGTGCCACGGGGAAAGTCATCTCAGGCATCTGAACCTCTTTCGCACTCCATTTGGCGCCGAGGGAAGCAAGTGACTTCTCAACACGCGGCTGATCGACAGAGCCTACCACCAGGAAGCGTGCCACTGACGGAGAAATATTCTTCTCGTAGAATGCCTTGATGTCATCCATGGTCATCGACTGCACACTCTCAAGGGTACCTGATACGTCAGCGGAATAGATATTATCCTTACCGAGAATGAGTTTTGAGAGCGCCATTGAACCGAGGTAAGTGGGGTCGATTGAGTTTCTTTTTATTCCATTGATGACTCGAGTGCGCGCAAGCTCAAAGGAAAGGGAGTCCCACCTTGGCTGCAGCAGCATCTCTTCCACTATTGCAAGAGTCTTTTCAAAATTGCGAGCAAGGGTGTTCACACTCACCGTGATATCTTCCGTGCCGGCATTAATCCGAATCATAGACCCAAGAAGGTCAATCTCCTCCTCAAGCTCTTCAGGAGTTTTATTCTTTGTGCCCTCATTAAGCATCGTCGCCAGCATGTTTGCCACACCGGGCGAAGCGATGTTATCAAGCATGTGTCCCCCGTCAATTACGATGTTATACTGAATTAGAGGCACTTCGGTATGCGATATACCGTACACCTGCATGCCGTTTGATAATGACGACTTCCAGACCTGCGGTACAGTAACTGATACATCCGGTCCCAGAGGCGGTTGAACTGAACGGTCAAATGAGGCTGGAGTCTTTTTGATCTCCTCGGCAGCTCCTGCCTCAACCTTAACCTCGGTGGCAGTAAGTATGTTTTCCTCAACTATTCCGGCATTAACGGAACCCTCAGCGGCAAGATCTGTCTTACCTTTGGGTACAAAACTGGTGGCAACGTAGTTTTTGCCTTTGATATACTGGTCATAGACGCGTTTTACATCAGCGGTGGTGACAGCCTTCATATTTGCCATATCCTGCTTATAAAAACCGGGGTCACCGGCAAATATGTCATACTCTGCCAATCCGAATGCCTTGCCCTGAACACTGCTTATTTCATCGTAGAAACCAGTCTCCTGTCCGGCCTTGACCCTTTCAAGATCCTTTTCGGTGAACCCCTCGGTATCAAATCGGTTGAAAGCCTCAAAAACGGCTTTCTCAACATCAGAGAGAGACACACCCGGATTGGCAGTGACCATTATGCGAAACATTCCTGCCAGATCCTGCGACATATTGAATGCACCAACGTTTGAAGTAAGTTTTTTCTCCTTTACCAGCACAGTGTACATCGGTGATTTTTTGCCGCCGGCCAGGATCTCTGCAAGGGCTGACAATGCATAAGAGTCTTTTGAATATCGCTCAGGAGTTGGATAAGCCATGGTGAACTGTGCAGTGTTGGCAAAATTATCCTCATGGTAGAGCTTCTTGGTCTCAGTCAGAGTGACAGGCATAGGTTTCATTGTCTCAACTTCAGGACCCCTGGGAATCTCACCAAAATATTTCTTCACAAGTTCTTTTACCTGAACCGGGTCAAAATCACCGGCAATAGACAGTGTAGCATTGTTGGGGACATAGAAACGGCCATGAAATTCCTTTACATCTTCAACTGTAGCATTGAAAAGATCCTGAATCTCGCCGATTGTGGTCCAGCTGTATGGATGACCTTCAGGAAACATAGCCCGTGCCATTACGGTTGAGTTATGCCCGTAGGGTCTGTTATCGTAATTCTGGCGCTTCTCATTCTGTACCACATTCTGCTGAATGGTAAATGCCTGCTTCGTGATTGTATTTTCAAGATAACCCATGCGGTCTGACTCCATCCAGAGGACCATCTCAAGAGCATTCTTCGGAACCACCTCGTAGTAATTGGTGCGGTCCTGGTTGGTTGAGCCATTCAACGTCCCCCCGGCACTCTGTATCAGCCTGAAAAACTGATCTTCAGGTACATTCTCGCTCTGCTGGAACATAACATGCTCGAAAAGATGTGCAAAGCCTGTCCGGCCCGGCACTTCACGGTTGGAACCGACATGATAGTAGATCGCAACTGAGACGATCGGATCCGACATGTCCTGGTGAAGAATGACATTCAGTCCGTTGTCCAGCTCATACTTTTCAAATGGCAGAGTAAGTTCGTCGGCAGTCTTTTGCTGGCATGAAACCATAGAAAAGGTAGCCAGAATCAAAAATGTTTTCAGGAGGTTTTTCATGATTTTAATGTTAGTGGGTCGCAATTCTGATTATGAAGGAGCTAATTTAAAACAAATTATCAACAGCCTGTCCCGCCTTAACATTTCTTCACAATCGGTAATACTGTCGTTTTATCCGGTTCCGTTCGATTTGGTATAATTTATTAATTTTGGGAAGCTAATGAACACCATGATGGGCAGATTAAATCTGATTCCTGCTGTTTTCACTGTGATAACGTTGATATCATGTGGTCACCAGGTAACAGATAATACGCCGCCCAACACTGCAGGAAAATTGTCAGTAAAGGACAGCCTCCTGAGCCTTGAGTATGACGGAAACAAAATAATGATATTAGTGGTGAATGCACCGTCATCAGAATTTACCGTAAATGAACTCAGTGACACCTGCAATGGGAAAGTCTCTCATCTCTTTACAATTACATCGAAAAACGGCAAACAGATTAATATCAACGGTCTGATCACGGCAGGCAAAGAGAGTTTTGCGTGCGAGGCTGACAGGAGGATTGAAGGTGCTCAGATCGTCCGCCACACTTACGGTCCGGATTTGTCAAAGTTAAACAGGGCAGTTTATGACAGGGAAAAAGACTGGCTGCTCTCTGTCGATCAGTCATATACGTCTGCCAGCATAAGCATCGCTCCGGGAATATCCGACAGTGTCTCGAACAGGTTTTCCATTGCAGCGCAATGCAACCAGATTACATTCAGATTCAGACCGCATTACTACCAGAAACACCGGGGTCTCTCATATTTTGAACCGTGGAAATACAAAGTCTGGAACAAATCAGTAGCAGGGTGGTGTTCATGGTTTGCATTTAAGACCGGCATAACTCAGGAAAATATCCGGCATTCCGCGGAAGTAATAGCTGAGACCATGAAACCGTACGGACTTGAATACTTCCAGATTGATGACGGATACCAGCAGGAAGGCGGTCAGCCTGAGACATGGATACATCCCAATGAAAAATTTCCTGATGGTTTGGAGAACCTGGCAGCCTACATTAAGTCACTGGGGCTGAAACCTGGCATCTGGACCAATGTGGCCAATCATGATTCTGCTTTCGTGGTATCTCATAAGCAGTGGTTTGTAACCGGTCCTGACGGCTCCCCGGCTTCCGGCAGGTGGATTGACTATATACTTGATGGCTCAAACAGGGATGCGCTGGATTCTATGATTACTCCTGTTTACAGCCACTTCAGGGAAACCGGCTGGCAATATTTCAAGCTCGATGCCCTCCGGCATCTTCTCTACGAGGGTTATAACAGTCACAGTGAATACTTCGGTAAAAAAGGTGCTTACAGGGAAGAAGCTTTTCGGAACGTTGTTGAACGGGTCCGGGAAGATATAGGCAAAGATAATTTCCTGCTTGCCTGCTGGGGTGTGATGCCTGCAGTGGTAGGCCTTGCTGACGGGTGCCGTATCGGAAACGATGGCTTCGGTTATGCCGCTCTTGCACAGTATAACTCTTTTAATAATGTCATTTGGCGTAATGACCCTGATCATATTGAGCTCACCCCTGCAGAAGCCTATCGTTCATGCATGACGACTTCGCTGACAGGTTCCCTATTCATGGTAACCGATAAACCTGAAGTGTACAATACATCCCTTATCAATCCTGCCCGTAAATCACTGCCCGTGCTGTTCACCATGCCCGGGCAGGTATTTGACCTTGATCCTTCAAGGTCAATGATGCTTGACAGAACGATGACAGAGATGAGCGGGTCGGGCGAGCGTGAGGCAGATGGCAGCCGAACGACTCCGTTTGACCTTTTTATGCTGGATCTGAACATGCCGTGGGAGAGATGGGTCATGCTTGGCAGGACCGGAACCCGTGAGAAAATGGTAACTGTTGATGACCTGGGTCTTGAACCGGGAAAAGAATATCTCGTTTATGAATTCTGGTCAGAAAAATATATTGGCATTATCAGTGATAAACTCATATTTGATGAGATTGACCATGCCTTCAACTGCCAGCTGTTCTGCATAAGAGCAAAAACAGGTCATCCGCAGGTACTGGCAACCGACAGGCACATAAGCTGCGGGGCTACTGATCTTATTGGCGTGAACTGGCAGGAAAATACTCTTAGCGGAAGAAGTCATACGGTTGCAGGCGACGAGTATACAATTGTCATCTATGAACCTGAAGGATATGAATCATCAGGTTTCCATGCCAGCGCAGCAGCAGTAATAAGGAACACCGTCAATAAGAATATCCACAGGATTACCTTATTAAACCAAACCGGAGAAGATATTTCCTGGAGCATAACCTATTAACCTTTTTACTTGCTTCTCCTGGTTCCTCTGATGGCATTTTGTGGAAGAAGGACTGAACAAAATGCAAATTTGATTGTCTTTTAATTAGAAACGTTAAACGAAATAAATTATGTTCGACCAGTTTGATCCGGCAGATGATAAAATGCTGCAGGTAATAGATAACAACGGCAAGGTTATCGCAAAGGAGTGGATGCCGCAGCTCACCGACGAGGAGATGGTGAAGCTTTATAAGGATATGCTTTTTGTCCGCACACTTGACTTCATGATCGTCTCATACCAGCGACAGGGAAGAGTATACACTTATCCGCCCAACTACGGCCAGGAGGCCATAGGCGTAGCTGCTGGCAAGGTTCTGAGGCACGACGACTGGCTGGTGCCGGCGTTCCGTGAGATGGGTGCCTGGCTTGCCAAGGGTGTGACAATGAAAGAGATATTAATGTTCAACATGGGCTTTGAAGAAGCGTTTAAATTCACCGAAGCAAATCACGTCCTCCCCTTCTCAGTGCCTATTGCATCACAGCTGCTCCACGCAGCAGGCATAGGATACGCAATCAAATATCAGAAGAAGGATGAAGTGGCCATGGCATTTGTCGGTGACGGAGGTACATCAGAGGGTGACTTCCATGAGGCGCTCAATTTTGCAGGTGTATGGAAAGTACCTGTCATTTTCGTCGTTCAGAATAACCAGTATGCCATCTCGGTGCCGGTGAAGATGCAGACCGCCAGCCTGAACATGGCAATAAAATCAAAGGCTTATGGCATCAAAGGCCTCAAAGTGGACGGCAATGATATCTTCGCTATGGTGGCAGCCTTAAGGTTTGCTCATGAATATGCCCGGACAGAAAAGCAGGCTGTTCTGATAGAGGCGGTCACATACCGCAAGGGCGCGCATACAACATCTGATGACCCGACAAAATACCGCACCACGGAAGAGGAGAAAGAATGGGACAAAAAAGACCCTCTGTTACGCATGAAGCTCTTCCTTGGGAAAAAGAAACTGTGGTCCGATGCTGAAGAGGAAAAAATTACTGAAGAGTACAAAAAGGAGATCGACCGGCAGTTTATGGAAACAGAACAGACTGTTCAGTATCCGCTTGAGGATGTATTTAAATATATGTACGCAGATATGCCGCAGGATCTTCGCAATCAGCAGATTGAACATGAGAAATTCTTACAATGGAAAAAAGCACGCAAATGAAAGCAATGAATATTGTCAATGCCCTCAATGACGCCCTTGACATCAAACTGACAGAGGATAAAAACATTATTGTCTATGGTGAGGATGCCGGCTTTGAGGGCGGTGTCTTCAGGGTCACAGAAGGATTACAGAAGAAGCACGGGGTTGACAGGGTCTTTGACTCCCCCCTCGCGGAGTCAGGTATTGCCGGAACAGCAGTAGGAATGGCCGCAGCAGGGTTGCGTCCCGTTATCGAGATGCAGTTCTGCGGGTTCATCTACCCTGCTTTTAACCAGATAATATCACACCTCACTCGTATGCATAACCGGTCACGTGGTAAGTATAAAATGCCGATTGTCATCCGGTTGCCTTACGGCGGCGGGATAAATGCCCTCGAGCACCACTCCGAAAGCATGGAGGCTATGTTCGCACATATACCCGGGCTGAAGGTTGTTGTGCCATCAACTCCGCATGATGCCAAGGGCCTTCTGATCTCCGCACTGGAGAGCGATGACCCGATACTCTTTCTGGAGCCCAAACGCATATACCGTGCAATCAAGCAGGAAGTAAGCGAAGAAAAATTCTCAGTACCGATAGGTAAGGCCAAAGTACTGACGCAGGGCACTGACGTGACTGTGGTTGCCTACGGCGCAATGATCCGTGAAGTGCAAAAGGCCATGGTGATGGCCAAGGAAGCAGGATACTCAGTCGAACTGATAGACCTGAGAACCATATACCCTCTTGACAAAGAAACTGTTACAGCTTCGATTAAGAAGACCGGTAGAGTCATCTTTGTCGGTGAGGAGCCGCGTAGCTTCGGTGTAGGTTCGGAGATAATGGCGCTGGCCAACGAGGAGGCTTTCCTCAACCTTGAAGCACCCCCGAAACGCGTGACTGCATTTGACGTAATAGTCCCCTACCCCCGCGGTGAACATCATTACATGATCACACCCGAGAAGATCTTCTATGAGATTGAACGAACAATAAAATTCTGAAGCGATGAGATATATTTTTAAATTTCCCGATATAGGTGAAGGGCTTACCGAAGGCATTATCATTGAGTGGTATGTCGATAAAGGGAATGCAGTTAAGGTGGGACAGCCGCTTGTCAAAATGGAAACAGACAAGGTAGTGACGGATATACCGTCACCGCGTGAGGGTGTCGTTGCTGCACGATACGGCAAAGTGGGTGAGACCATTCATGTAGGTGAGACACTCGTCGAAATAGATATTGCCGGTGAGGCTGCTGCCGAGGCACAGAAGGCAGAGAGCGAGATGGTAGATGAGAAAGGCGCCGGCGTAGTGGGTACAATAGAGGTGGCGTCCAACAACGCATTTCTGCCTGCCAGCGATGAGGGAACTGAGGTCAGGCCTGCCGCAGCAAGTTTAGCACCGAGGAAAGTGCTTGCCACACCGGTAGCAAGGGCCATGGCACGTGAGATGAATATTGATATCAACCAGGTACCGGGTACAGGACCTGCAGGCAGGGTGATGAAGAGCGATATACAGAACTTCCACGCAGCCGCACCAGTGCTAAAGACAGCAGTAGCCCAGGCTTCACGGCCCGTCAGCGGTGAGCTCATCGAGATCACTCCGATGAGCCAGATGAGAAAGTCGATAGCCAAAAACATGCTCCGGTCAAAACAGAGCACTGCCCACATGACCCTGTTTGATGAACCGGAGGTGTCAGCCCTCGTCGCCGCCAGGGCAAAATATAAAGATGAGTACAAAAAGGAAGAGATCAGCCTTACATACCTTCCCTTTGTCATCAAAGCTGTGGTTGCCGCACTGAAACGTCACCGCGAACTTAACGCGGAGATGGATTTCGAAAAAGGAAATATCATTTACAAGAACTACTACAATATCGGGATCGCTGTAAGCACACCTGAAGGACTGGTGGTTCCCGTGATACGTGACGCCGACAAACTGAGTATCAAAGAGCTGAGCAGGGCTGTGGCAGAGATCGCAGTTAAAGCGCGTGACCGCAAGCTGACCCTCGACGATATGAAAGACGGTACATTCACAATAACAAACTACGGAGCACTGGGCGGATGGTTCGGTGTGCCGGTGATTAACTACCCGCAGGTAGGCATCCTGGGTATCGGGCGTATAAACCAGAAACCGGTGGTTGTGAACGGTGAGATAAAGGTGGGGAATGTCATGCCGCTGTCGCTCTCAGTTGATCACAGGATGGTTGACGGAGCCGAAGCAACGGAGTTCCTGAATGATGTGGCAGCAGGTGTGGGTGATCCGCTGACATTGATAATGAGATAACAAATAACAATCACAAAGATGGATTACGATCTTATCATCATAGGCGCCGGACCGGCAGGATATGTAGCTGGCATCAGGGCAGGACAGGCAGGACTGAAGACAGCCATTATAGAGAAGAAACATGTCGGTGGCATGTGCCTTAACTGGGGATGTATACCTTCAAAAGCAATGCTCGAAAGCGCCAAATATTTCTCAAGATTATCAATGGCTGCCGACTTCGGAGTTGAAGGCATTGATCTGAAAGCACTTTCATTCAACTGGGAAAAAGGTGTTAAACGGTCAGAACGCATTGTCCGCAGGCTGACAAAGGGAGTTGAATATCTCTTGAAGAAGAACAGTGTCGAGATCATCACCGGAATTGCCTCTGTCGAGGGTGCCGGTACAGTCGCGGTGGATAACCGCAGCCTGACTGCAAAGAACATAATCATTGCCACAGGATCATACCCCGGAGCTTTGCCGTTCAAGGTCAGCGATAAAAAGATTCTCAACCTCGAAAACTTTTTCTCATTGAAGGAGATACCGAATAAGCTTCTTGTGGTTGGTTCTGGTCCGGTGTCAGCAGAAATCTCTCAGCTGCTGTCGCTGATCGGAAAAGACGTGACCCTGGTTAAAACAACAGAAAAGATTTTCCCGCTGCTTGACGATTACCTGAACACCTATATTATGCGCAGGTTTGAGTCGATGAAAATTAAGATAATAGAGGGCAGTACAGGCTTTGAAGCACTGAATATAGATGATTATGAGGGTATTGTGAACTGTATGCCCCGCAAAGGCATCAGACCCGTCGGGTCGCTTAAACCTGATACTGCTGACGGCTTCTATGTTACCGATGAGCATTTCATGACCAGCATAGAGGGTGTCTATGCCGTCGGCGATGTGAACGGCAGGAGCATCTATGCACATGCCGCTTCAGCACAGGCTTTGGCTGCTGTGAACCACATTCTGGGTATAACTGAAACAATGGAGACGAGTCGTGTACCACTGACCATTTACACCGATCCGGAGATTGCCCAGATAGGAAAAACAGAGCAGCAGCTCACAGCCGAAGGCATCGAATATAAAGTCAACGAGTTTCCATTGTCGGCTAACGGCAAAGCACTGACTGAAGGTAATCCCGAAGGTATCATGCGAATCATCTCCGAGCCAAAGTACGGTGAGGTGCTGGGTGTACAGATAATTTCGCACAACGCCACGGATATGATAAGTGAAGCGGCAGCTTACATGGCTGTCGAAAGTACTGTTTGGGACGTCGCCCGTACCATGCATGCGCACCCTACCATCTCCGAGGTGTTCCTGGAAGCTGGATCAGATGCGGTGGGCACTCCGGTGCACAAAGCCTGAGTGACCTGAATGTCCGTAATTCTCAGGCCATACGACCTCGATGATGCCGCATTATTCGGTGGAACAGGCAATGGCATGCTGTTATGGCAGCCGGAAAGAACCATGATAGTCCTCGGGCAGAGTAATACGCCTGAAAGATCACTGATAACTGAAAACGTCGAAGCTGACAACATTCCGGTCACCAAACGACCCACAGGCGGAGAAGCGGTTGTGCTGACACCGATGATGGCAGTAATAACGATTGCACGGGAGTTCCGTGAAATGACATCATCACAGGATTTCTTCAGGGTGATCAATGGGATGATGCTTGATGTGCTGGCTGACCTCGGTGTGAAAAACTACGGTATGAAGGGAATATCTGACATCACTATCGGCGACAGGAAAATACTAGGTTCATCAATGCACCGCAGGGAGAAGAGGCTGGTTTATCATGCGGTGCTGAACATCAGAGAAGACCCCGGCATTTTTGAAAGATACCTGAAACATCCGGGCCGGGAGCCTGATTACCGACTGAACAGAAGGCACGGTGAATTTGTGACGTCGTTAAAAAACGAAGGTTATAATATTGATTTTAAGGATATTGAGACAAAATTAAATTCCTATAAGGCATTTATTGTTCCTCTGAACAATTATTCGACAGCCAACGGCCGTCAATGATCATTTCAAATGTCTTTCTGCAATAATTGGATGGCCTCTAACCATCATTTATTATTCAGTATTTTTAGATAATTTCACGTATCATTTATCATGTCTTTTCACAAAGCAATTCAGTCATGAATAACTCGGAATTTTACAGGATCTCACCATCCGGCGAACTTGAGAAGCTCGACTCCTTCAGCGAAGCCGTGAAAGCTCTCAGTGACAACGGTTACGTCTGGTTCAACTATGTGAAAGCCTCGCGCGAAGACCTGGCGGTGCTTGTCGAACCTCTGAAGATCCACCCTCTCTCCCTGGAGGATTGCACCGACGAGAACCAGGTTCCCAAGATGGACGAATTCCCGGGATATACTTTCATTGTATTCAACGCACTACGCTATGACCGGGAGGAACTCGTGTCAGATGAGGTTGACCTCTTTATAGGTGAAAATTTCGTAGTTACGGTGAGCGGTTATTCCGAGGCTACACAATTTCCCATTAAAGGCATTCAATCAGCCATTGAAAGGAATATTTCAGCCGTTAAGCGCGGTCCGGCATGGCTGATGCACATCATCCTTGATTATATCGTTGACCAGATGGCGGATGTAGTTGAAAAGGCCGAAGCAGATCTGGACCAGGCTGAGGAGGACATTCTGGCTTCACCCGCCGTCTTCGACCCCTCCAACCTTATTTACATGCGCCGTAACCTCCTTGCACTCCGCAAGATCCTGTTCCATGAGCGTGAGGTATTGACCAAGATCAGCCGGAACGACTGTGAATGGGTGCCTGAAAAAGCTACAGTTCATTATCGTGATATCTTTGACCATCTGTCAAACTTCCTTGAGATGACAGAGAGCAACCGAGACAATGTGTCCAGTCTGATGGAGCTCTATGCCTCAATGCTGAATAACCAGATGGCGCGGGACTCGAACCAGACTAACGCTACTGTCCGACGACTGACCTTTATAACAACCATCTTCATGCCGCTGACACTTGTGGCAGGCATATTCGGAATGAGCGAGTGGACAGTAATGACCGGTGGTGCGGATAATATCAGGCACTCCTTCCTGATCTTTGCAGCCGTTATGGTAATTATTGGCTTGACAAATTTCCTTCTCATCAAATGGCTTGAGCGCAGGGACTGGAAGAAACCGCTCTGATAAGAAGTAATTGTCATTAATAAAGAACAAAGTCATTGTGGTATAGCATAAACAGAAAAAGAGTGAGGTGGCTGCTGTCGCTTACACTCTCACTCTTTTGATGTGGTACCACCAGGAATCGAACCGGGGACACACGGATTTTCAGTCCGTTGCTCTACCAACTGAGCTATGGTACCAAATCGGTTTGCAAATATATTGCCTTTTTCTTTCGTGTGCAAGAGGGCTCTTTCACTTTTTTAAAGAGACCATTTAGCTGCTTAAGATATTATCTTTGTCATATCTTCAAACAGGCATGGAACTAACTTTTCACACTCTTCCCAACGGGATCCGGCTGGTACACAGCCAGACATCAAGCGAGGTTGCACACTGCGGCATAATTATTAACACGGGCTCACGTGACGAGCTGCCTGATGAGCACGGCATAGCTCATCTTATTGAACATATGCTCTTTAAGGGCACCACACACCGCAAAGCATATCATATACTCAGCCGCCTGGAGGACGTCGGCGGCGAGCTTAACGCTTACACTACAAAAGAGGAAACAGCCATACATGCTTCCTTCCTTAAGGAACATTACCCGCGGACTGTTGAACTGATTGCCGACCTTCTTTTCTCATCCACCTTCCCTCCTTCCGAATTGGAAAAAGAGAAAGAAGTAGTCATGGAGGAGATAAACTCATATCTCGACAACCCTGCTGAATACATCTTCGACGAATTCGAGGAGCTGGTATTTCCCGGCCAGCCAATTGGCCGGAACATCCTTGGCAAACCCGCGACTATCAGGTCAATAACGGGTAATACCATCCGTAAATTCATCAAGCGCAACTATTCGACGGAGCAAATGGTTTTCTGCTCCGTCGGGGCAATCAGCCCAAAAAATATAATCAACCTCTTTGAAAAGCACTTTGGAAATGTTGAAGCAAATAACGGTGTACACCGGATTAAAACCGATTACCGGTACGCCCCTGTCACGACAGAACGGCAGATGGACACCTATCAGAACCACTGCATCATGGGTAACATCGCCTATGACCTTCACAATGACAAGCGAATGGGGCTTTTCATACTGAATAATATACTGGGCGGACAGGGTCTCAATTCACGGCTGAACCTCTCGCTTCGTGAAAAAAGAGGTTATGCATACAATGTCGAGTCAATGTATAACCCTTATACTGATACAGGACTTATAACCATATATTTCGGTACTGACAAGCGAAATCTTGAGAAGAGTATAGCACTCACATATAATGAGCTGGACAGGCTGAAGCACCAGCCCCTCGGTATCCTGCAGCTGTCAAGGGCAAAAAACCAGATCAAGGGTTATCTTGCCAGGGCCTACGAGAATCACGAGAGCCTCATGCTGAGCCTGGGAAAGAGCCTGCAGATTTTTGACCGCATCGACACGATGAATGAGACCTTCAGGAAGATAGACGCTGTCACAACCACTGAACTGGCTGACATCGCGAACATTGTCTTTGACCGTAAATCACTCTCAACATTAATATACAGACAGAATGGAGAAAGAACTTGACAAATACATCAGGGAGCACAGTACACCTGAGGATAAGGTGCTTGAGGAGCTCTACCGTCAGACTCATCTTTATGTCGTTAACCCGAATATGGCCTCAGGTCATATACAGGGCAAGTTTCTTGAGATGCTGTCATTTATGATTCATCCGTCCCGGATCCTTGAGATCGGAACATACACGGGTTACTCGGCCATATGCCTGGCACGGGGACTGAAGAGCGGGGGACAGCTTCATACAATAGAGATCAATGATGAACTCAATGAGATGAGCACCCACTATTTTGCCCTTGCCGGCCTGGCTGACAGGGTGACACTGCATACAGGAAGGGCCCAGGATGTCATACCAGAGATGAAATATATATTTGACCTTGTATTTATAGACGGTGATAAACGCGAGTACTGTGAATATTATGACCTTGTCTTTGAAAAAGTACGCAAGGGAGGATTTATCATTGCCGATAATGTACTCTGGGGTGGTAAGGTTGAAGGCGGGGAAGCCCTGAAAGACCCTCAGACTAAAGGCGTGGTGATGTTTAACGAGATGGTCCGTTCAGACCCTCGCGTGGAAAAGATAGTGCTCCCGCTGAGAGACGGACTGATGATAATCCGTAAGAAGTAATGGTGGTACGATTTTTGAGTATTTACACGGTAGAAATAATTAAATCATGAAGAAAGTAATAGGTTCCGTGCTCGTATTGTTTATGGGCATCATTGTGTCTGCGCAGGATCTGCAGAAGGCCACAACCACAAGATCAGTCAGGCTTTTTGGCGACAAGGATGACCTCACTACGGTGATTCAGCTTATCCCCGAAGGCAGCACGGTTGAGGTTATTAAGACAGATTCACTCTACAGCCAGGTGCGTTTCGGGGAGGTTACAGGTTATGTCAAGTCAGACGGTCTCGGCCCGGATCAGCCTGTTGTTGCCGTTGCCCCGGTGGCTCAGCCGCAGGTCGCTGAACAGCAACAGAATGAAGTACAGCCGGAAGAGAGGTATGCAGCCCTGGTGGCAAAATATGGTAATGATATAGGAAAACGCCTGTATCAGAATAAGGTATGGAAGGGTGTCACCTCCGAAATGGCTGTTGACAGCTGGGGCAGACCCAAACAGATAAACCGTATGTATGTTGATCAGAGTGTCGACGAGGAATGGATCTATTCAAAGAAATGGCTTTATTTCAGGGATGGTATCCTCATCGAATGGGGAGCAGTTAAACAATAATTGATTGAGCCCTTGGTACATAAAATAAGAAACGCCCGTGATGGGCGTTTCTTATTTTCTGAGCGGGAAACGAGACTCGAACTCGCGACCCCGACCTTGGCAAGGTCGTGCTCTACCAACTGAGCTATTCCCGCAATTGTGAGTGCAAAAATAATACTTTTTTTAAATAAACAAATTAACAGTTCTACTTCAGTAGTTTGCGGATGTTGTACAGTTTATTCAACGCCTCCATGGGCGTGAGATTGTCAAGGTCAAGGCCAAGCAGTTCATCACGTATCTGCTTCAGCACAGGGTCGTCAAGCTGATAGATGCTCAGCTGATACCCTTCGCGGTTGACAGCTATCTCCTCTACCGGCTTGCCCAGTGAATGTCCGCCGCGACCGACCTCAAGCATCTTTAGTATCTCATCTGCCCTGCCGACGACACTCTTCGGCATACCTGCCATGCGGGCCACATGAATGCCAAAACTGTGCTCACTCCCACCCCTTTTCAGCTTCCGCAGAAATATGACCCTGTTGTCAAGTTCCCTGATTGAGACATTGTAGTTCTTTACCCTCGCAAAGGTGTTCTCCATCTCATTCAGCTCATGATAATGAGTGGCAAAGAGCGTCTTTGCCCGGTGACGGTTCTCATGGAGATACTCAACCATCGCCCAGGCAATGGAGATGCCGTCATAGGTGCTTGTGCCCCTGCCTATCTCATCGAGCAGCACCAGGCTGCGGTCTGAGAGGTTATTAAGTATGCTGGCGGCCTCATTCATCTCAACCATGAAGGTCGATTCGCCCAGCGAAAGGTTATCCGATGCTCCAACCCTGGTAAAGATCTTATCAATGATGCCGATGCGGGCTTCCCTTGCCGGCACAAAACAGCCGGACTGTGCCATAATCACAATCAAAGCCGTCTGCCTGAGCAACGCTGACTTGCCTGACATGTTAGGCCCTGTCAGGATTATAACCTGCTGATCGTCATTGTCAAGCCATACGTCATTGGGCACATACGGTTCATCCGGGGGAAGCTGCCTTTCGATCACAGGATGGCGTCCATCCTTTATATCCAGCACATGACTGTCGTCCAGTACCGGTCTCCTGTATCCGTTCTCTTCAGAGATGGCAGCAAATGAGCGCAGGCAGTCGAGCCTGCCCACAGCTGCAGCATCAGCCTGAATAAGTGCGATGTACGGGGTCAACGAAGAGATGAGCTCATTGAAGAGTGCCGTCTCAAGTGAGAGTATCTTCTCACCGGCTCCGAGTATCTTGCTCTCATACTCTTTCAGCTCTTCAGTGATATACCTCTCAGCGCTGACAAGCGTCTGTTTGCGTATCCAGTCAGAGGGGACCTTATCCTTATGGGTGTTCCGGACTTCGATATAGTACCCGAAGACATTGTTGTAACTTATTTTGAGTGAGCTTATGCCTGTCCTGATGCTCTCTCTCTGCTGCAGGTCATTCAGGTAATCTTTTCCGCCGTAAAATATATTTCTGAGCTCATCAAGCTCCTGTGATATACCTTCGGCTATGACATGCCCCTTATTGACTGCTGCCGGAGGGTCAGGCATCAGTGTGCGGCCTATCTTCTCCACCAGTTCCGGGCATGGGTCAAATCCTGAGGCGATGGACACAAGAGGCTGACACCCGGTTCCTGAACATAACCTTTTCAATTCTCCGATAGCTGTAAGTGCTCTTCTCACCTGTGCCACCTCTCGCGGCGTCACCCTCCCTACCGAAGCCTTGCTGAGCAGGCGTTCAAGGTCGCCCACCTCCCTGATAAGCCCCTCCATCTCTTCGGTGATGCCACTGTTTGTCATGAGAAAATCAACGATGTCAAGCCTGGCGTTCAGCACCTCAATATCCTTCAGGGGCAATGATATCCACCTCTTCATCATCCGGCCGCCCATTGGCGAAAGAGTACGGTCAACGATATCAATGAGTGTTTTGGCTCCCTCGTAAGGCGAATGAAACAGCTCAAGGTTACGAACGGTGAACCTGTCAAGCCACACATATTTCTCCTCCTCGATACGGGCGATATGGTTGATGTGGCCAAGATTCTCATGATGAGTCATGTCGAGATAGTACAGGATGGCGCCTGCAGCCACTATTCCGTTCGGAATACCCTGTACGCCAAAACCCTTCAGGGAGCTGGTGCCGAACTGTTTCAGGAGTCTGTCATTTGCCGCCTCGGCAGAGAAAATCCAGTCGTCAAGCTTATATGTATAGAACCTGCTGCCAAACCTTTCACGGAAAAGGTCTGACTTGCGTTTTTCAAAAAGGACTTCCCTGGGCTGGAAATTGTTCATAATCTGCTCTACATGAGCAGTATCGCCTTCCGCTATGTAGAACTCACCGGTAGAGACATCGAGCAATGCCAGCCCAACGGCCTGTTTATCAATATGCACTGCGGCAAGAAAGTTGTTCTCCTTGTTATTCAGCACATTGTCTGTGAACGAAACGCCGGGGGTGATCAGCTCCGTTATTCCCCTTTTGACAATCTTCTTTGCCAGTTTGGGGTCTTCGAGCTGCTCGCAGATTGCCACCCTCTGGCCTGCCCTGACAAGTTTGGGAAGATAGGTGTCAAGGGCATGGAAAGGAAATCCGGCCAGCTCCACAAATCTCGCTGACCCGTTAGCCCGGCGTGTGAGAATGATACCAAGGATCTCCGAAGCCCGTATGGCATCTTCACCGAAAGTCTCATAGAAATCGCCAACCCTGAAGAGCAGTATAGCATCAGGATGCTTCGCCTTGACAGCCATATACTGCTTCATCAGCGGGGTTTCAGCATATTTAGGTATCTGAGACATCAGCGGTGCAGGGTGTTATCCACTTTATGCAAAACAAAATTAAGAATCTCCTTCTACTTAAGTATAACTTTTATCATAAATACTCCGGAAGAGTTTATTTACTTTTGTGAGGCAGTCACCATAATTAAGCGCCTGCGAAAACCCAACGGACAGTTAAAGTAAAAATATAAAACATGAAAAAAGTACTTATTCTCGGTGCCGGCCTGGTCTCAAAACCAATGGTTGATTATCTTTTTGAAGAAGGTTTTGAAGTAATCATTGCCACACGCACCAAAGACAAGGCAGACAAGCTGATAAAAAATCATCCGAACGGCAGGGCCGTTGCCTGGATGACCGAGGATATGGAATCACTGTCAGCCATGATAAAGGATGCTGATCTCACTGTCAGCCTGCTCCCATACAGGTATCATGTTGATGTGGCAAAACTCTGCCTGCAGCACAGGAAACCCCTTGTAACAACATCGTATGTATCGCCGGCAATGCAGGCTTTACATGACGAAGCCGTTAAGGCAGGTGTTATATTCCTTAACGAGGCAGGCCTTGATCCGGGTATTGACCACATGTCGGCAATGAGGATAATTGATAACGTCCACAAAAACGGTGGCAAAATTGAGGAATTTTATTCCCTCTGCGGAGCTCTTCCCGCCCCGGAAGCTATTAACAACCCGATGGGATACAAATTCTCATGGAGCCCCAAGGGCGTTGTCCTTGCCAGCCGTAACGGCGCCACTTACCTTAAGCATGATAAAATAGTGACCATTGCACCCATCGACCTGTTCAAAGACAGGTTCACAAATTATTTCCCCGGGGTGGGCGATATGGATGTTTATCCTAACCGTGATTCAGTAAGTTACGTCGACGTTTACGGACTTAAGGGCATCAGTACGATGTATCGTGGCACATACAGATTCAAAGGATGGTGTGAAACACTTGACCTGATAAAGGCAATCGGCCTGATCGACGATGGCGACCATAACTATACCGGAAAAACCTATAGACAGTTCGTTGCTGAGAGAGCCGGATTACCCGGCAATGATCTACGAAGTGAACTGAAAAATAAACCAGGCCTTAACCCGACGGAGACAGCACTTGATTCTCTTGAATGGCTGGGACTGTTCAGCGACAAAGTGATGGGATACGGTGTGACCTCCCCGTATGAGATCACCTCTGACCTTATGATTAAGATGATGTGGCTTGGTGATAATGAGCGTGATATGGTGATAATGCAGCATCTCTTCCTTGCCTCTTATCCTGACGGCCACCACGAAGTCATCAGTTCACGGATGCTCGATTTCGGAAGCCCGGCAACAGATACATCCATCGCCCGGACAGTAGCCCTGCCCGCAGCCATGGCCGTTAAGATGATACTAACAGGCAGGATCAAGCTTACAGGGGTTTACCGGCCCGTTCTTCCGGAGCTATATAATCCTATACTGGATGAGCTGGCGCTGAATGGTATAAAGATGGAAGAAGAGTACGGCCAGTCAATAGATAAAATGATCAGGTAACTTTTAGAATTTCAAATAGAAATCTTTTGTGAGGGAGACATACTCGTCAGAGTATTTATGTCTCCCTCCTTTTTCAATCACAATTGTCGATTCTTCAACATTGCCCTGGCCGTAGCCCAGAGTCATCAACACCCTTGACGGAGGGATTTCCGGCGCAGGCCGGACATTAAGTTTCCTCTGACAGTGTAATCCCAGTAAGCCGGCCATCTCAATTACCTGACCTGCTTCATTTACAGGAAGAACCAGATGCAACTCGCCTGATGGTGTCATAAGTCGAAGGGTTGCCTCAAGAAGTTCCCGGAAACTCAATGTGAGCGAATGTCTTGCCATGGCCTTAACCGGGTCAGGATTCGGGAGGGAGTCGACAAAGTATGGCGGATTGGTTATAATAACGTCAAAAAGAAGGCCTGCCTCCGGGAGGTAGTCCTGCACCCTGGTATTTATCAGAGTTATTCTTTCATGCCATGGGCTGTCGCTTATGTTCAGCCCGGCCTGCATAAAAGCACCCGGGTCAGGTTCTATCGCCACAATCCGTGCCTCAGAACGCTGTGCGGCCATCAGAGCGAGTACTCCGGTACCGGTGCCAATGTCAAGTACATTCCTTGCACCTGTAAGCTGAGCCCATGCGCCCAGCAGAACGCTGTCGGTGGTGATTTTAAACGGAGCATGCTCCTGGTGAACGGTAAACTGTTTGAATTTAAAATAACTGTTGGCCATCCTGTGCTGATCAGTAACCTTCAAAAGCGCTCAGGCCGAAAAGAGCGAAGTCATACTTGACAGGATCCTCCTTATCCATTTCACGCAGGTGACCGTCCAGTTCTGCAAGTGCTTTCGAATCATTCTGCCTGCGGGTGAGGAGCCCGAGCTTCCTGGCCACATTGCCGGAATGAACATCAAGCGGACATGAAAGGATTGAAGGGGATATCGATTTCCACAGGCCGAAGTCAACTCCCCTGCCGTCGTTCCTTACCATCCATCTCAGGAACATATTGATTTTTTTTGCTGCCGTGCCTTTAGCAGGATCAGAGACATGTTTCGCTGTTCTGCGGTTATGAGGTAACCCGAAGAACAGTTCCCTGAACTCATGAATAGCGGGCTGAAGCGAAGTATCTGTCTGGTAACGGGTGAAGATTCCTTCCATCCCGCCATGTTCCGTATAAAGATACCTCAATGCCTCAATAAAGTAGATAAAATCCTCAGCATTAAAGGTTCTGTGTATCGAACCCTCAATTCCCTTCAGGTCATTATCAGTGTGATTAAGAGTAAAATCATACGGTGAATTCCCCATGATACTCATCATGCGGTCCGCACTCCTCAGGATTGAGACACGGTTACCCCATGCTATTGTAGCTGCGAGAAAACCTGATATCTCAATATCTTCCTTTTCAGAAAAACGATGCGGAATACTGACAGGGTCAGACCCGATAAATTCAGGTCTGTTATACAATTCAACCCTTGCATCGAGAAAATCTCTCAGCTCCTTATGGTCTCGCGGTATGCGCGTCTCTATAAATTTATCCCGTATGGCGGGGACGACTTTTATCACAGTTCCTTCCACACAAGAGCACTGGCGCCGACAATAGGGGCGTCACCTGCCTTGAGTTGTGAAGGAAGGATCTTAACCTTGTTCTTGAAGATCGGCAGCAGGTGGGTCTCCATGCTTTCCCTTGCAGGCTTGAAGAGGTATTCGCCGGCTGCTGTCGGGCCTCCGAAAAGGAAGATGGCTTCAGGACTGAGGTGATGTACCGTATCAGCAAGACCCTGGCCAAGATATTTGCCTGTGAGCTCAAAGACTTCAAGTGCCAGTTTATCTCCTTTTACGGCAGCATCATAGATATCTTTTGATTCAAGATCAATAAACGATTTGCCGGCAAGGAGGCTGTCCGTAGCATTATATTTCACCATCAGCTCAAAGGCAGTGCGTTTCATGCCCGGGGCTGAGCAGTATGCCTCAAGATGTCCAAGTCCGCCGCATCCGCATACACGTCCGTCGGGTATCAGGGTAGTATGACCGCACTCACCCGCAAAGCCGTCATGGCCATATACAAGGTCACCGTTCACCACCAGCCCGCTTCCTACACCGGTACCAAGGGTGTACATGACGAAGTTCTTCATCTCCTTGGCACCACCGTAGATCATCTCGCCCAGAGCTGCGGCGTTGGCATCGTTGGTAAGGGCAATATGCTGATATTCAGGAAACTGTTTTTTCAGAAGATCAACAAGATGCACAACTCCCTTAAATGACAGGTTAGGGGCATACTCGATGGTGCCGCTGTAATAATTTCCATTCGGTGCTCCGATACCAATGCCCAGGATCTCAACCTGCGGATTAACCATCGTGACTGATTTGATCAGGTCATTTATTGCCTCAGCCATATCTTTTACATAACGGTTTATGTCCCCGTGAGAAGGCGTATCTATTCCGCCCTTTACAAGTACATTACCCTCAGCATCGACGACGCCTATAACCGTATTGGTACCACCAATATCGATTCCTATTGTAAGTTGTTTCATTTATATTTTATTCTTGATAGTTATGCCGTACGTATTTTACTGCCCTTGACACCGAAGAAGAAGATGTACAGATAGCAAATTGCAGGGACTATGAATGCCCATGAGTAACCAAGAGCGGGGCTGTCTGCTATTCTTCCCATTATTACCGGCACCACAGCGCCTCCGACAATCAGGGTGTTGATGATGCCTGATGCCGTACTCATCTCACCGGCATCGAGATCTCTGACTGCCAGGCTGAAGATGTTGGGGAACATTACAGAGTTGAATAATCCGATAGAAACCAGTGTCCAAAGCGCGATATTCCCCGGTGCAAAAGTGGTTGCAACTGCAAGTGCTGCAGCAATAAGGGCGAAGACAGCAAGTGTCCTGTTTGCATTGCCTCTTCCAAGCTGTATTGCAAGCAGGTTGATGAATGATGTTCCGAGGAATATAAGTCCGATAGTCCAGTTCCAGTCTGTGACAAAGGCGCCGGAAACGACTGCCAGAACCAGTACAAGTGCAAAGTAGAGATATTTGCGCGAAGCGTCTTTTATATCGCTCATCATGATAGAGCCGAAGAAACGGCCTACCATAGCGCCACCCCAGTAGATGGCCGCATAGGTTGAAGCGTTCTCTTTGGTCATACCCAGCTTATCATTCAGGAAGTTCACAAGCAATCCGGCGTTGCCCACTTCGGCACCCACATAACAGAAGATTGCAAGTGCTCCAAGCAGAACATGGGGGTACTTCCATACACTCTTTCTGGATTGTTCGACTGAACCGGTGATTTTCGGCAGCTTAATCATAAGGATGGCAAAAGCAACCAGCAGCACTATCACACCCATAAGTACAAAAGGCATCTGCACTGTCTGGGCCGACTCCTGCGGTGTCATCATTTCACTCACTCCCTTGAAAATAAATACAGAGATAATATATGGAGCAATCATGGTAGCAATGGAGTTCAGGGCCTGGGTGAGGTTCAGCCTTCCTGAAGCAGTTTCTGAACTGCCCAGAGCCACTACATATGGATTAGCAGAGGTCTGCAGGAAAACAACGCCGGCTGCCAGAACGAAGGTAGCGGCCAGGAAAAGAGGAAATGACGGTACTTTTGCGGCCGGATAGAACATGAATGCTCCGACAGCCATAAGCAAAAGACCTGTAATGACAGCCGTTTTGTAACCGATCTTTCTGATTACATAGCCGGAAGGTATCGACAGTACAAGATATGTAAGGAAGAATGCCCCGGTGAGCAGCTGTGCCGAAGCCTCGCTAAGAGTAAATATATCCTTTACCTTGCTGCTGAGAGTGATGATAAAGGTAGTGGCAAATCCGAAGATGAAGAAGATTGAGGATATCACCGACATACCAAGTACCAGGCTGTTGTTTTTCTTTTCCATGATTTTACGGAAGATTAATGATAATTACCAGTCGAAAATTTTATTAAAGGACTAAAATTATTTCTTTTTTTTTCAACGGCAAGAGAAATGGGAAAAACTATTCAGGTCAGGGCTCATTTGTGATCATTCCGTCTTTTATCCTGATAGTTCTGTCAGACATCGAAGCCAGTTGCGGGTCATGAGTGACAATGATGAATGTAAGGCCGAAGGTGTCGCGAAGCCTGAAGAAGAGGTTATGAAGCTCTTTTTTGTTCTCGGTATCAAGGTTGCCTGACGGTTCGTCAGCCAGTATCAGCGAGGGACTGTTAACGATAGCCCTGGCTACTGCAACCCGCTGTTGTTCGCCGCCGCTGAGCTGTGACGGTTTGTGGTCGAGCCTGTCTCCCATACCCAGGAAGGAGAGTAGTGATGTGGCCTTCTCTCCGGCTTCACTGCGCGATTTTCCTGCAATGAGTGCCGGGATGCACACATTCTCAAGAGCTGTGAACTCAGGCAGGAGCTGGTGAAACTGGAACACGAAGCCGATGTGCCGGTTCCTGAAGGCAGCGAGGGCACGCTGTGAAAGTGCACTTACGTCTTCGCCGTTAAAGAGTACTTTCCCGGAATCAGCCTTGTCAAGAGTGCCCAGTATCTGTAACAGGGTAGTCTTACCGGCACCGCTGGCACCCACAATTGTAACAACCTCCTTCTCCTTCACCTCCAGATCGATGCCCTTAAGGACCTTCAGATCACCGTACGATTTGAGTATACCGGTTGCCCTGATCATTTCACATCATTATTAATATCGCGTGCGGTACTGTTGAGCTCATCAGAGAGCGGTGATGCAGCATCCTTGAAATCCTTCTGTAAATTTTCGGTCACATCGTTTATGTCTTTAGTGACTGAGCTGGTAACTTCATTAATGTCTTTTCTGATATCCTCAGTGCTGCTTTCAAACTCCTTCTTGATCTCGTCTGTGGCTTTCCTGACCTCACGCATGCCCTTCCCCATGGTCCGCATTATATCCGGGAGCTTGTCAGCGCCAAAAAGAATGAGAATAACTATAATTATGATAAATATTTCCTGTCCGCTTATGCCCATTGGTTCTGTAAGATTGCCCGGTAAAGTTATAAAAGAATAACAAACAATGAATCCGGCATGTCAATAAAAGAATGAGGCTGCCTCAACGGGGCAGCCTCAGATCATGTGCCGTTATCCGGCTATCTTTTTCTTTTCTGTTTCAACAGGCTGGGCATTGTCATCTTCACCTTTTTTACGTGTTGTCTCATACAGCACAGGCGTGGAAATGAACAGGGATGAGTAAGTTCCGAAGACTATACCGAACAGGAGGGCGAAGATAAAGCCTCTGATCACCTCCCCTCCGAAGATAAAGACGATAATAAGCACAAAGATTGTCGCCATACCGGTGTTCAGTGTTCTGGCCAGGGTGCTGTTAAGGGCCAGGTTAAAGACCTCTTTCCGTGATCTCTTCCTATAGAGAGGCAGGTATTCCCTGATCCTGTCATAAATTACCACAGTGTCATTGATCGAGTAGCCGACGACAGTCAGAATTGCTGCAATGAATGCCTGGTCGATATCCATTGAGAATGGCATTACGCCCTGCAGGATTGTATAGAGACCAAGCACAATGATAACGTCGTGTGCCACAGTCACCAAAGAACCTACCCCATACTGCCACTTTCGGAATCTTATAAAAATGTACAGGAACATGCCTATCAGGGCGAGAATAATTGCCCACACAGCCTTGCCGGCCTGGTCGCGGGCTATTGTCGGCCCCACGGTTTCGGAGCTTACAATATAGTTATTGATAAAGGTTTTCTCATCGACACCGGGTACAAGATCTTTAAGTCCGCTGTAAATAAGACTGTTCACCTCATCTGTGGCAGCGGGATCCTCAACCTTGAATTTTGTGCTGATCTTAACCTGGTTATCTGAGCCAAAGGTCACAACCATCGGGTCACCGTCGAGTTCATCGGAAAGCAGGTTAGCAATCTCTTCTGTATTTACAGGCTTCTCGAATTTGACAATATATGTCCGGCCACCCGTGAAATCGATACCCTTGCTCAGACCTTTTGTTGAGAGCACAACAACGCCAATAATGTGAGTGATATCGAAAAGATATACCCGTATTTTCTGAGGCCAATGAAGTCAATATGCATGCCTTGCATAAAGTTCTGAGTATAGGGTGCCGAGAACTTCAGGTTCAGGTTTTTCTTCAGCAGCCACTCATAGATCAGTCTTGATATAAGCACTGCCGAGAAGAGTGATGTGATGATACCTATTACCAGTGTGGAAGCAAATCCCTTGATAGGGCCTGTTCCCGTAAAGTACAGTATAACACCTGTCAGCAAAGTGGTCAGGTTACTGTCAATGATTGCTGAGGAAGCACCCTTATAACCGTCAGCGATCGCCTGTTTCACTCCCTTGCCTCCCCGCAACTCTTCCTTGATCCTTTCAAAGATCAGTACGTTGGCATCAACTGACATACCTATTGTAAGTACTATACCTGCTATACCGGGGAGTGTCAGTACCGCGTTCAGCGAGACAAGCACACCCATCATGAAAAACAGGTTCACCATCAGGGCAATGTCCGATACCAGACCTGCAGAGCGGCCATAGTAGAAGATCATATAAAGAAGAACGACAATGAAGGCGATAATGAATGACTTCATACCGCTGTTTATCGCTGCCTTACCAAGTGAAGGGCCTACCACAGTGTCAGAGATGATGTGCGCCGGAGCAGGCATTTTACCTGATTTCAGGATGTTTGCAAGGTCTTCGGCCTCTTCGAGGGTAAAGTCACCTGTAATCTCAGTGTTACCTCCGGATATCTCATTCTGAACGCGCGGATATGATCTTACATAGTCGTCAAGGACAACCGCAATGCAACGGCCTATGTTATCACGCGTCATGCGCTGCCATGTCTTTGCACCTTCGCCGTTCATTGAAAAGTCGACTTTTATATCTGAACCGGTCACTCCCGTGGAGGGGCGTGCTGAGGTAACTACATCTCCATGTAAGAGGTGCCCTTCCGTCACGCGTGGTGATCTTGACAGAGTGCAGTTCATATAATGTTTTGGTATCGTCATATTTGTACGGGTTCTGGCTCCAGTAAAACTTAAGCTCCCTGGGAAACAGCGCCTTCACCTGGTTCATCTTAAGGTAGGCGTTCACCTTCGCGGTGTCCTTGCCTGCTGTGAAACCGATAAGGCAGCCAGGTACCGGCTGACCGTCCTGTGACACATTTGGCCTGAGAAGCCCGAAGAGCGGGTTCTGACGGGTAAATTCCTCCAGGTTGGATGACTCTGACACTGCAGTTGTATCACTGCTTACGATGTCAATAAGAGATTTGTCTGCCGTAGTATCTGCCACAGCAACAGTATCTTTTGTAACAGCGGTCCCTGCCGGCTGGATAGTCTTGAGATATTCATTGGCCTGGGCAAGGTACCCTATTACTTCAGAGTTCTCGTATGTCTCCCAGAATTCAAGGTTGGCTGTTCCCTGTAAAAGGTCACGTACCCTCTGCTGGTCTTTCACACCAGGCAGTTCAACAAGGATGCGGCCGCGGGGCTGCAGCTGAGATATGTTCGGCTGAACAACGCCGAAACGGTCAATCCTGTTTCTCAGAACATTGAATGCATTGTCAATGGCAGAGTTGGCCTCTTCTTCAAGGACTTTCTGAACATCCTGATTGGTGGAATTGAAGTTTATACGGTCCTTCAGTTCAACGGTACCGAACACTGCCGCGAGCCTGGCGTTGGGGTCTATCTCCTCAAATGAGCGGACGAAAAGAGGTATAAAGTCTTCATTGCCCAAAAGTTTCTTCTGTTTTGCCAGGGCAAGAGCGTCATTGAATGTTTTATCTGCGCTGTAGTTTGACAGTGCCCTGACTATATCCTCAACCGAGATCTCCAGTATTACGTTCATTCCACCCTTGAGGTCAAGACCCAGGTTAAGCTCCTTCTGCTGCACCTCTTTAAAGGTATTACCAAGGAAACCCCACTGATCCTTAGGCAATGAGGCCACTGAATCCATATAGTTAAGCTCCTTGTTAAGATCACCTGCAGCATATACCTTGGCTTCCTTTTTGACTTTAAATGAAGTCGCCGTAAAAGAAAGCTGGTAAACGCAAACAAGGGTCAGGGCAATAGCCAGAGCTGTGATTAATCCTTTGTTCTGCATCTGTATACTATTTTAAAATTGTTTTCCGGTGTTTTACTCGCTGAAATATACGAGGCGCAAATATATAACTTTATTTTCTGAAAGCATATTAAAAAACAAAACTGCCGGCTGTAGCCGGCAGTCGTGCAATTGTTGCAGCCATTCTATTCAACAAGGCTCTCGTAGTCCGTTTCAAGGGCTTTCCGGTTGACAAAATCGTATAGTGTAAGTGCCCGGAGGTTGTAGAAATAGTTCCAGTAATTACTCAATGCCTGGATGTAGCTCCGCTTGTTCTGATCTTTCTTTGTGTCGGCGTTATTCAGCTCAAGCACATCTATCCTTCCTATCAGGAATCTCTGTTTTGTTACCTCATACATCTTTGCAGCCACAGTGTCTGACTTGGCAGCTATCTTCACCTGATCATCCTGAAGGTTGAACTGCTGAACATCAAGAAGCAGGTTTTGCTCAAAATCGACGCGTGACTGTTCCACCTGTACCTGTGTCAGTTCCTGGCTCGATTTTGCCATTTTATATCTTCCGCGCCCCAGGCCCCAGTCTAGTATCGGCATCGTCAGGCCGAGCCTTACTGACTGTTGCTTGTCAGGATCGGTATAGGCAAGGGCGAGATCAGGATCCTGGTCACGCAGACCGTAGGAGGCAGTGAGATTTGCATTCAAACCCTTTTCCGATTTGGCCTGAGCCACTGAGCTCTGGGCTTCCACAAGCTGCCTTTCGAGAGCAATCAGATCGGGATTATTCACTTCTGCAAGCTGAAGAACCTCGGACACCTCTACCTCAAGATCAGGTATCTCAGCCGGAATAATCAGCTCCATGCGGACATTCTGGTTGAAACCAAGAAAAGAACGAAGTCTGATTTCCCGGTCCCGCAGGTTTATCTCTGATTCATTAATTGCAGTTCCCGCGTTCAGGTACGAAAGTTCCATCTGAAGAAGTTCATCCTCTGCGATTGTGCCCAGGTTATAACGTCCTTTGGCAATCTGATAAAGGGTATCAGCATTTTGCATGTTGGTCCGGGCTATCTCCCTGTTTATCTGGGCAAGGGCCAGACCAAAGAAGTTCTGAACAGCCTGTATCCTGACATTCTCCAAATCCCGCAGGTAAGTTTTTCTTGCTTCCTCGTATTTCATCGGCTCAATCTTTTTCTGCCATCTTAGCTCATTATATCTGAAGATGGGCTGAGTGAGCATGATATTCAGCGGAGAAGTAATATATTTGGTGTTATCGTTCTCAAGATCAATCTCATGTGTAATATCAGAATTCAGTGAGATGGTGCCTCCTGTAGGTCCGATATTCTGGGTTAGCGAGAGCGATGCCTGGTTCTGAATGACATTTACCGATGCATACTCATATTGCTGTGTAGACGAATTCCATACCCTGTTATATGCTGAACTGTAATTCGGAAGCGTGCCGCTGAGCATCAGCGAGGGGCGGTATTCCGCAACAAATGTTCTGTACTGCCAGTAACTTGCACGAAAACGATGTTTGGCAATAAAAGCATTTGGGGACTGTTCCGCGGCAAGATTGATAACATCCTCAAATGTAAGGCGTTTTACCTCCTGCGAAAAACCCGGAAAGGTAAATGAAACCGCAAAAATTATTATAAAGAGTGTTTTTAGTTTTTTCATGTTATGTGATTATTCATAGCGAAGTGATTCAATCGGATCTCTTTCAGATGCCCTCTTGGCCGGTGAATACCCGAATATAACACCTACTGCTGCTGACACACCGAAGGCGATAACCACCGAAAACAACGAAACGATTGTTGTGATACCGGCAATCTTTTGTATGGCCACTGCCAGGATGATACCGAGGAAAATGCCGATAAAACCGCCTGTGACACTTATCAGAACAGCCTCTGAAAGGAACTGCACCACAATATCTTTTTTCTTTGCACCGATAGCCATTCTTGTTCCAATCTCCTTTATTCTCTCCATCACCGAGGCGAACATTATGTTCATAATACCTATACCACCTACTATCAGTGAGATGCTGGCTATAGCACCGAGAACAATATTGAAGATATCTTTTGTTCTCTGCTGTTGTTTAAGCAGCAGCTCCGGAACCGTAATTTCAAAGTCCTTCACGTTGGAATGTCTTCGCAGCATCATCCTGCTGAGTAACTCTGTGGTTGGGGTAAGTTGTTCGGTTTCACTGACCTGCACCACAATCTTATCAAGCTGGTTATAGTTGGTTTCACTCGCTGATGCATCAGAACTGCTGACAACGACCCTTGCATTGTGTCCTCCGCCTCCAAAGATCTGCATTGATGTTGCCTGGGTAGCAAGCTTTGGTATTTACCAGCGCCCTGTTCTGATAGCGCATCAGCATGGTCTTTATGGGAATATAGACATTGTCATTATAGACGTTTACTCCTTTCTCTTCGAACCCGGTAAGAGAGACGTTTGTTTTTTCAAGCACACCGATCACTTTCAACCACACATTGTCAAATTTCAGATACTGGCCTATCGGGTCTACCTGGCTGAAGAACTTGGCCCTGATATTTGCTCCGATGATACATACCTGTATTCCATATTCTTCCTGGTAATCATTGAAGAACATTCCCTGTGCCAGGGGCAGGTTATAAAGTTCGAAGTAGTCATTTGAAACACCGACCAGTTTGGCGGTATATCTCATACCGCTGAGAACGATGGTAGAGTTGAATGAGATTTCCGGGCTGATCCTCTGCACTGCCGGGATAGTACTGCGGATAGCATCGACATCAAGGAGGGTCAGTCCTCTGGAAAACTTGTTCAGCTGTCTCTCACTTTCGTCACTTCCTGATTCTTTCTCCTGCACAATCGGGCTGATAAGAATATTATTAACCCCGACCATTTTTATCTGGTCAAGTATCTCCTGCTGGGCTCCCTTTCCTATTGCAAGCATGCTTATGACCGCGGCAACGCCGAATATGATCCCGAGCGCTGTAAGTATCGACTTGAGCTTATTGGAAAGGATAGACTCAACGGCGATGCGCATATCATGCTGGTATCTTTTAAACATTTTCTTCCTCCGCTGATTACCTGTTTGAACCTGTCTGAACCTACTGCTTACGGATCACGACCTGCTGTCTTGCAGCAGTATCTGTCCTCGTGGCGCCGGGTCGGCCCTGTCCCGTACCGGCTGCTCCCGGTCCTCCGGTGCCTCTCATCTCTCTCATCTTTTCGCGCTGTTCGGGAGTGAGGTTCTGCATGTACTCCCGCATTTGTTCCGGTGTCATGTCAGGTCTCATACCGTCACGCGGAGTGACGTTTTGTGTCTTCTTTTCCTCCTCTGCCTTAAGCTGCCTGCGCTCCCTGACAATAGCTATCAGCTCTTCCCCGCGCAGCTTGAATTTGTCTCCTCCTTCAGGAACAGTCAGATAAAGCTTGTCTCCCTTCGATAAACCCTGTTCGACAATCACATCATTCTCATTTGATTCTCCAAGAACGACCACCTGGTGGGAACCGTCCTTCTTATATACGAACGGAATACTGTCAGCTGAGGTAAAGACAGTCTCCAGGGGTATATAAACAACATCGCTGAATGTTTTTGTAATGATCTGGTTGCCTGTTGTCATTGAAGGTCTCAGGATAGGATCGGAACCGTCGACTTTGGTAATTACTTCAAAGACCTTGGCATCGGTATTGGGGAGTTGTTCTCCGATGTTGGCCACGCTGGCCACAACGCCGGTATATGTTTTCTCTGGGAAAGCATCAACAGTGAGCCTTACTTCCTGCCCTGCCTTGACCTTGCTGACATCTATCTCATTTACATAAGTCTTTGAGATCATTGATGAAAGGTCCGGAAGGGTAGCCACAACCGGATCCCAGGGACTGATTTCTGATCCGACCTTGCGTTTTGCACCGTTCCATTCCCGCTTGTAAATGACCATACCGTCAGAAGGTGCCTTGATGACGAATTTTTGAATTATGTCCTGCATCTCAGCCACCTTACGGTTCTGCTTACCAAGCTGAAGTTGTGTGTCTTTGATATCTGCCCTGGCCTGCTGCACTTTAAGATCATAGTTGCTAAGTGCCTGGTCATAGGCCCTCTGGGCTTTTTCCAGTGAATTCTTCGCCTGCCGTACGGTTGTGGGCGGCTCATATACTGACTGTTCAAGAGTGATCTCAGCTTCCTCAAGGTTAAACTTAAGATTGAGAAGATCATCCCTTAGATTACCAAGGGATATGGTTGTGTCAATTTGTTTTTTCAGCAGTTCGGTCTCAAGCGTCTCCTGCCTGTCAAGCTCATCCTTTAGAGTATTGTCTACACTCGAACGGTCAAGCGTTGCTACGTATTCATCCTTCTTTACCTCGGTCCCCTCGGGTACAAGATCCTGGATCTTTATCCCTCCGAACCTCATGTTCCGGCTCATCAGACCATCCGGTCCCTTGATATCAGTAGATACCTCAGCCTGCAACTCACCGGTGGTTGTTACCACTACCTCAAAATCGCCCTGCTGAACTTCGGTAAACAGCACACCGGTGTCTTCTTTTCCAGCAATTTTGCTGATCACGATCATGGCAATAATCGCAACTGCGACAATGATTGCGGTTATAATAAGAGTCCTTTTCATCTGCGGAACTTTTTCTGATATTTTAATTAAGTCGTGAAATTATCACAAAAATATGCTAAGTAAATTGTTTTAAGGAAACATTAACTTTCGTTAACTTAACAGAGTAAGCCGGGACGAATACCCTTCAGCTTTTCAGGGCACTCCTTCCGGCAGGGTTAATTTTACAGGCTCCTGACAATCCTGATTACATCATCTGCCAGTTTTTCAGCCAGTTCTTTTTGTCTGTCCTCGGCATAGACACGGATGATAGGTTCGGTGTTTGATTTGCGTATCTGGACCCAGCCGGCAGGAAGGTCGAGCTTAATACCGTCACGGGTATCACTGACTGCGTCGGGATAATTTTTCATGAGAACAGCTGAAAGTTTAGCCATATCGGTATCGCCCGCCGTTTCGACCCTTTTCTTAGCTATGTAGTAATCAGGATACTGCCGTCTGAGCCCGCCGCAGGTCACTTTTGACTTTGCCAGGTGTGTCAGAAACAGCGCTATGCCGGCAAGAGCGTCGCGGCCGTAATGCAGGGCAGGATATATGACGCCGCCGTTGCCTTCACCGCCGATGACGGCATCTGTGCGCTTCATCTCCGCGACAACATTTACCTCGCCTACAGGGGCGGAGCTGTAACTGCATCCATGACCTTCAGTTATGTCCCTGAGCGCTCTTGTCGATGACATGTTCGAAACCGTTGAACCCTTTCTGTGGCTGAGCACATAGTCAGCAACAGAGACCAGGGTGTACTCTTCGCCGAACATTGTACCATCCTCACTGATTATTGCCAGCCTGTCAACATCGGGGTCAACCACGAATCCAAGGTCCGCGCCTTTTTCTTTCACAACACGTGATATGTCTCCCAGGTGCTCAGGCAGAGGCTCGGGGTTATGCGGGAAGAGGCCCGTGGGTTCACAGTACAGCTCAATGACTTTTTTGACACCCAATGCCTTCAGGAGTGCGGGGATAACTATTCCGCCCACCGAATTGACAGCATCAACAGCCACTGTAAAGCCGGCATTTTTAATCGCCTCAGCATCAACCAGGGGCATCCCGATGACAGCCTGAATATGCTTTTCCGTCCAGCCTGTTTCGCTTGTAACGGTGCCCAGCAAGTCATAAGATACATAATCAAAATCTTCAGCTTCAGCAAGGGCCAGGACAGCCCTGCCATCACTGTCGTTCAGGAACTCGCCAGCCTCATTGAGCAGTTTCAGGGCGTTCCACTGGGCAGGATTGTGGCTGGCTGTCAGTATGATTCCGCCACCTGCCCCTTTTCCGGTGACAGCCATCTCAACGGTCGGTGTTGTGGCAAGACCGATATCTGTCACATCTATGCCCACACTGCGCAAAGACCCGTTTACCAGCGAAGCCACGAGTTCACCTGAGACCCGTGCATCCCTGCCTGTGACAACAGAGAGCGGACCTTTGCCACGTCTCCTGAGCCAGGTACCGTATGCCGATGCAAATTTTATAATATCAACGGGAGTAAGTGCCTCGCCGGGTTTGCCGCCGATGGTACCCCTTATGCCTGAGATAGATTTTATCAGTGCCATATTCCGGTAAATTTTCTAAAGTGCAAAGGTGCAAAAAAGATCGGGGAGAAAACCGGTAAATAGTTGTAAATTTGCGCACTGAAAAACAATTACAATGGAAAGAAAACCTCAGGGGCCACAAAGAAAAAGGAGTGGGAAACCTGCAGCCAAACCGGAAAAGGAAGAGCTGATCAGGCTGAATAAATATATTGCCAACAGTGGCGTATGTGCCCGCCGTGAAGCCGATGAGCTTATCAGGAACGGTCACATATCAGTCAACGGAAGCAAGGTTACTGACATGGGTGTTAAAGTCAAACCGACTGACAATGTGATGTATAATGGCAAGACACTTGCTCCGGGAAAGAAAGTTTATATCCTCCTTAACAAACCCAAGGGCTATGTGACGACGGTGAAGGATCCTCATGCTGAATTTACCGTGCTTGACCTCGTAAAGGATGCCACGACCGAGCGGATCTATCCTGTAGGCAGGCTTGACAAAAACACCACGGGTGTGCTGATGCTTACCAATGACGGTGACCTGGCCGGCAAACTGACCCACCCCAGCTTCGGTGCAAAAAAGGTATATCATATCTTCACTGACAAAATACTGACAAAGAACGATATGGAGGCAATGGTCACGGGCGTGGAGCTTGAGGAGGGTATCGTCAGTGCAGATGCAATATCTTTTCCTGAACCTGATGATCATACCCAGGCAGGTCTTGAGATCCATTCAGGTCAGAACAGGGTTGTCAGACGCATGTTCGAAAAGCTTGGCTACAGGGTCAGAAAACTTGATCGCGTAAGCTTCGCAGGACTCACCAAGAAAAACCTTCAGCGTGGTCATTGGAGACATCTCACCGACCAGGAGTTAAGCATGCTTAAAAGAGGCATTTACAAATAGGATATTAATCTGATGGGACACAAATCGGGATTTGTAAATATTCTTGGTAACCCCAATGTAGGAAAGTCGACATTGATGAATCTGCTTGTTGGTGAGCGGCTCTCTGTCATTACTCCGAAGGCGCAGACCACGCGCCACAGGATAATGGGCGTGCTGTCGGGCGATGACTACCAGATAGTCTATTCTGACACTCCCGGTATTCTTAACCCGAAGTACAAGCTGCAGGCGGTAATGATGAAATCCGTTGAGTCTGCTCTCGATGATGCTGACCTGATCCTTTATGTTACCGATGTTGTGGAGACAGTTGACAAAAATGCTGAGCAGCTGAAGCGTATCCTCGCCAGTGAGGTTCCAAAGATCATTGTCATCAACAAGATAGACCTCACCACTCAGCCTGAGCTGGAGAATATTGTGGAGAAATGGGCTGACATGGCACCCGGTGTGCCAATATTGCCTCTTTCTGCCCTGAATAAGTTCAACACTGACCTGCTTCTTCGCGAAATAATTGCCGGTCTTCCGGAAGGACCGCCGTATTTCCCTAAAGATCAGCTTACTGACCGCTATGAGCGGTTTTTCGTCTCGGAGATCATCCGGGGAAAAATCTTTGAGACATATCAGAAGGAGATCCCATATTCTGTTGAAGTTGAGATTGAAAGCTTCAAAGAGGAAGAAACACTGACAAGGATTGCAGCAGTAATATATACGGCGCGCGACAGTCAGAAAGGAATTTTAATCGGACATAAGGGTTCGATGCTAAAACGTGTCGGTACAGGCGCACGGAAGGAGATCGAAGAGTTCCTCGGCAAAAAGGTATTCCTGGAACTGTATGTGAAAGTGGCACGTGAATGGAGGGATAATCCGCGCATGCTGAAGAAATTTGGCTACCTTTAGTCTTTTTTTATTGATCATGAGCAGAATAGCAGCAATAGTAGGCAGGCCTAACGTAGGCAAATCAACTCTCTTCAACCGCATGACAGAGAGCCGTGATGCCATCGTTAACGAAGTGAGCGGAGTGACGCGCGACAGGCACTATGGTAAGGTACTGTGGAACGGCATCGAATTTTCCGTTGTGGATACCGGAGGCTTTGTCGAAGGCTCTGAGGATGTATTTGAAAGTGAGATTAACCGTCATGTGCAGCAGGCCATCAGCGAGGCAGATGTAATCATCTTCATGGTCAACGTTGAGGACGGCATACATGAACTTGACAGATCTGTTGCCGGCATGCTCCGGAAGATTCAAAAAAAGGTCATTACGGTCGTGAACAAGGTCGACAACAATAGCCGGTTGCTCGATGCTGCCGAGTTCTACGGTCTCGGACTGGGAGATTATTTCCCCATCAGCTCCATCAATGGAAGCGGAACGGGCGACATGCTTGACGAGATTGTGAGGCACATGCCCGAAAAGGCCGAAGAACCTACTCCGGAAATACCAAGGGTGGCTGTTGTAGGCCGTCCCAACGTGGGCAAATCATCACTTGCAAATGCCCTCCTGGGAGAAGACAGAAATATTGTCACCCCAGTCGCCGGCACCACACGTGATTCAATAGATACAATCTATAATAAATTCGACACAAAGTTTGTGCTCATTGACACTGCCGGTCTGCGCAAAAAATCCAGGATCGATGAAGACATTGAATTCTATTCCATCCTGAGGTCGATAAGATCCATTGAGGATTCGGACCTCTGTCTCCTTCTTGTCGATGCCACACGCGGTATGGAGTCACAGGACCTTTACATTCTCAGTGTCATCCAGAAAAACAACAAAGGGGTTATTTTCCTGGTTAACAAATGGGATCTTGTGGAAAAAGACACCCAGAGCACCAAAAACTTTGAGGATGAGCTCAGGTCGCGGACTGCACCTTTCACTGACTACCCGGTGCTGTTCATCTCTGCCAAAACCAGGCAGAGGATACACAATGTCCTTGAGCTGATCATGAAGGTTTATGAGAACAGGAGAAGGAAGATATCCACCTCGCAGCTTAATGAGATAATGCTTCCGTTAATTGAATCAACACCTCCGCCGGCACTCAAGGGCAAGCATATAAAAATAAAGTATATCACCCAGCTCCCTTCAGCGTACCCTACATTTGCCTTTTTCTGCAACTATCCGCAGTATATCAAGGACCCTTACAGGCGGTTCATTGAGAACAGGATGAGAGAGAATTTCGAACTGTCTGGTGCGCCAGTGAAGATCTATTTCAGAAAAAAATAAATAAATTTGGTGTGATTTTTGTGGACAATAGTGGGCAGACATATATGAAAATATCCTTTCCGATATTGATTTTTGCATTTCTTATCTTCCTGGGTTCCTGCGGTCCCATTGAGAAGCTTCCGCCTGAACCGGCGATAGAGTTCAGAACCTTTGCCCTGTTTGATACAACCGATATTTTAGGTAATCCGGCAAAAGCCGGCAAGCTGACCTTTTATTTTGAGGATGGTGACGGCGACCTTGGTCTTGCAGCACCGGACAGCGCATCAAATTCATTAGGGAGCGATCTCTTCCTGCAGCTCTACCGCAAGACAGAAGGTGTCTTTGAGCTGGCTCCTCCCAGCTGATCCGCTTTACCCGTCTGAATACCGCATTCCATATCTGGATGCGCCGGGTCAGAACAAGATACTTAAGGGTACCATTGACGTGACAATGATCTACTTCCTTTATAATGATACTGACACGCTGTATTACGATTTCTGGATCAAAGACCGTCGCGGCAATGAGAGCAATACAGCCACTACGTGCGTTGTAGTCCTGGGAGATACAGGTACCTGCGGTGACGGGTGATCAGACCCTTAAGCCCATCATAAGAACATCATCCACCTGTTCGTTATCGCCTTTCCATTCATGGAAATAATCCCTTATCCGCTTTTCCTGTTCAGCCATTGAAAGGGACTTAATTTCATCTATGACTGTCCTCAGCCGGCTGATTTTCATCTTCTTGCTGCCATCACCGCCAAACTGGTCAGGGTATCCGTCAGTAAAGAGATAAACCATGTCGCCTTCCCTGAGATGGTACTCCTGGTCATCAAAAAACTTCTCAGACACTGACTCTCCGCCCACGGCAGAGCGGTTACCCCTTACATATTGCTGTTCTCCGTCGATAACAAGTATAACAGGTCTCATTGCTGAGGCAAAGACCAGGTGCCTGGTTTTTATATTGAATTCACAGACGATGATATCCATCCCGTCGTTTGAAGCTTCCAGCTCCTGGTTCTGGTTCAGGGTTGAGAAAATCTGCCGGTCAAGCTCATGCAAAACCTGTGACGGCCTGGTGATCTTCTTCACGGTGATAATATCCTGAAGAAGAGCTGTTCCTATCATTGACATGAATGCCCCGGGAACACCGTGACCGGTTGAGTCAGAGCAAACTACCACAAACCTGTCCTTGTCTATCCAGTCGAACCAGAAAAAGTCTCCACTAACAATGTCCCTGGGAAGGTAGAAAACGAAAGCGTCCCTGAAAACCGTTCCAAGTCTTGCAGTATCAGGCAGAACGCTGCTCTGAATACGCCTGGCATACTTTATACTTTCGGTGATATCAAGGTTTTTCTGGGCCAGCTCCTCCTTCTGTGCATAGACCTCCGCGGTTCGTTTCTTCAGTTCTTCCTCAAGAAACTCACGTTGTATCCTGTGAGCACGCTCACGAAGATAGATTATAAGGTAAACGACAGCAGCAGCAAGTGCAATGACTGACAGGATGAACCACCAGCTCCGGGTAAAATGCTTCTGGATTACCAGCTCGAATGAGGCTGTTGTGACATTCTCGGCATCATCGCGGGTCAGGGCTTCCACAAGAAACTTATAATGACCTTCTGTGAGTCTGTATGTTACCGACCTGTCTGCAGTTATTTCCCCCCATTCCTCATCGGAGTTTTCCAGTTTGGTCCGGTAAACAACATTTAACGGATCGCGCAGTGAAATTCCCGCGTAGTTGATCCTTACAGTATAAGATGACTTGTAGGGCAGGTTGTAAGACTCGCGGTAAGGATATTCAGTATTACCGATTATCACAGATAATATTCCTGCCTGGGGAGGGGTGGATATCTTCTGTTCCATCGCAGGGCTGTAAGTCCAGATACCTTCTGTGGTGCCCACATAGACTGAGCCGTCATGCGTCTCGGTCATCGCCTGGGCCATGCAGTCGCCGTGGAAGCCGAACTCACTGCTGAATGATCTGGCTGACCCGGTAACAGGGTTGATTATTGAAAAGCCTTTCTCATGACCGGTCCATATGCGCCCGTCAGAGGCAATGAGCGTGCTGTAGCAGTAATTTGAAAGCATACCGTCAGCCGTGGTGAAATTGAGAAGAGTATCGCCTGTAAAATAAAACAATCCGTTTCCGTTGGTGCCTGCGGCAATTTTCCCGTCCGGGGAGACAGAGAGGCTCAGTATCCTGTTCCGCATCACACCCTCCATGATCAGGCCTTCAGTCCTGACACCGCCGGTGATATGGATATAGCATAACTTATCCGTTTCAGTGGCAACCAGTACCTCTCCCGGCCTGTTGACAACCAGTTGTGAAACATTATTATGCGGAAGCATCTCCCAGGTGGTGTATGCCGCTTTCTGTTTTCCCGTCTCCCTGTCGAGGAGGATAACACCGTTCAGTGTGGCAATCCAGATATTGTCACCGTCAATGGCGACAGAATTGATCCGGTTCTGTCCGGGGTTCATGGAGCGATAGAACTGCTTTAAGTCTCCCCTGGCGTTCATCAGCCACAGACCTTCACTGATAGTTCCAATCCAGATATTTCCGTTTTCATCACAGTTCCAGGAGACAATACCTGACCCTCCTGTCTTACGGTTCAGCTCACGCCAGTTTGAAAAACTGCCGGTGACCGGATCGAAGTCATAGAGGCCGTTCCTGTTACCAACAACAACTTTCCCCGCTGTTTCACCGATGAAGTTAATCTCTTTGTTAACAGCCGGTGCAAAGAACGAGAAGGCGTTGGTTGTCACCGCCGCGAGGCCGCGGTTGAAAAGGCCGATCCAGAGGTTCTCTTCACGGTCCCTGAAAATTGTTTTAATATCATTTTCGGGCAGGCCTGAGTTCATATTATAAACCGAAGTTTGGCTCAGCGAGGAAAAATCTTCATTGAATTCAGCCCTGATCACTCCTGCCTCGCGGGTGGCAACAAGCAGTGCCCGCCCGGGTCCGGCAATCAGTTCAGGAATGCGCAAGCCCTCGAACACAGGGTTATTAATTACCGATGCCGTCATGATGCCCTTCTCGCGCTTTATCAGGAAAAGACCGGCACCGTCAGTACCTGCAACCCAGTGATTGTCATCTATCTTTCTGACTGTCTGCACCCACGTGTATTCCAGTTCGGGGAAGGAGTAGCTGATGGCTGCCTTGTCACCCGATATCAGGCAAAGATGCAGGTTATCCTGTGTAGCAACAATAATTGAATCCGGTCCTGAAAATGATATGTCAAATACTACGGTTCCTTCAGGCATTGACAGTTTAGTCATCCTGTCACCGGTGCCTGCATCGGAGACATAAATACCCGTTGTCTGGGTGACTATCCACACCCTTCCGTCAGGTCCTTCGGTGATGCGGTTTATCTTGTCAGCCTGAATGTCGCTTTTTCTTACCGGAATGCCTCCGTTCTTCCATGTAAAGAGAGAGCCGTCGGTCAGGCCGATCCACATTGTTCCTTTTTTGTCACAGTACAGAGCGTTGGGGTATGCTTCTGAGAGGGTGTCAGCCAATAACATTGGATGGAATTCAAATCCATCGTATCTGAACAGGCCGGATTCCAGTCCTACCCAGAGAAATCCGCCGTGATCCTGATCGATCACGCTGAGATAATCGCCCGGTAAGCCGCTGTTCTGATCGTAGGTCCTGTAACTGTATGTCTGTGCTTGTGCCTGACCCGCGATCAGCACCTGCAACAGGCTCATACAGAGTGCTGTAATTAAGATACTTATGCTCCTGACCATGCTTATTTTTTAGGTCTGACCGTAATCCTTGGCTTATATACCGGCACACCACCAATGGGTGCACTGAAAAACTGCAGGTTCTCTCCGTACTGGTTTTCGACGGTCATTACCACATTGTTGTTTTTCACCAGTTCACCGCGCTTCTTGTAAAACCGGAAGTCAAGGGACTTGCCGATCTCTGCATCAAGGATGGGCATGCGGTCATCAACCCACTGGTCATCTCCTGAAAGCGGCAGGGACTGTCCTTTACGTTCAACAGACACAACAACGAATTCACCGTCATCGTCCCAGTCGAAGTTTCTCTGTTTGATATAGATACATCCGCTGTCGATATAAGGGTAAATATGAGATACGAATGAAGTGTCATTATTATTCCACATCCTGAATGTGTATTCATAGGTAAAAGCGTTGGCTCCCTGGATAGGCACGTTGGCGTCCGACCTCCTTGAGAGGGCATATCTGTAAAGATTTCCGTCATCACCCGAGACACCGTCACATATTATTTTGAAAACATTGCTTGAGAACTTGGGGTAATATTCGCCGTCTGCCGGATTGAACGGCCCGAAGGTAAACCATCTTTCATCAAGCTTGTTATCCATCCCGAAAGTCCTGGTGGCAAGCATTGTGCCGCTCTTGTAGTTGCCTGAAGGGTCAATCCCCTTGGCCTGAGGGTCGGTATAGCATCCTTTGCCGCCAAAAACAGAATAAACCATCCGGGTATTCCAGAAGTTGTTCAGCTCGTCTGTCTTGCCCCCGATATCAGCGTCATAAATCCTTATATAGAAAGGATCCTTGTAATCTTTCGGTATGGTAAAGAAAAATGTCTGTGAGAAGTCATCATCACCCCATGAGGTCTCCCCTCCCTGCCTTCCGAAAGTTATCAGGAATGGAATATTCTCATCCGGACCCGGGACTTCCTGGCTGTTGACACCTGCAGACATAGCCAGCAGCAGGGAAAGGATAACAATGTGTATATACCGGTTTCTTTTCATTTCCGTTGCAAAATAACTAATTTCCGTTAGGGGTAACCTCGATGTCCTTGCAGACGCATACCTCACGCACAACACCTCCCGCACCCGGTTTAGAACTAACTATCAATTGTATATTATATTTCCCGGGCAGTGAATATATCTTTGATACCTCCAGCCCTGAAGAAACGGTTTCATCTCCAAAATTCCAGTAATACCTGGCAATATCCATACCCGGGAGATTTGATTCTCCGGCATTAAGAATAAGATTTTCTCCGGCCATAATCGTATCAGGGGAAACAATAACAGGCTGTTCGATATCCGTTATTGCCAGTTCATACGAAGCCTGGCGTTTTTCAATGCCACCGGTGATAAGGTTGATAATATCGAGACTGACGTCATATACACCCGGCCCGCCGTAGCAGTGTTCAGCTGTTACACCATCGGCTTTTGTTCCGTCGCCGAAATTCCACTCCCACCTGAACCTGATATCCATAGTATCATTTTTCAGGGCATTCTCCTCAATAAATTCATAGCAATAGTTGTTTTTTCTGACTGTATCGCAGACAGACCAGCGGATGATCGTGCTGGCGAACCTGAAGATATCATCATTGTGCTTACGGCGGTTTGAAGCAAAATATCCCTCAAGGCCACCCTGGACAGCATAAAAGGCGAAGTCGTCAGCCTCAGAGTTGATCGGATCGTCAAGCACCACCGGCTTGGTCCATGAACCGAAAGCCAGCGTTGTGTACCATATGTCAAGTCCACCGGGACCTCCCGGGCGGTCAGAGGCAAAGTAAAGTCTTCCGGAGCTGTGAAGGAAGGGGTTTATCTCAGCATCGGCTGAATTGACCTTATCTCCGAGATTAACCGGTCTGGTCCATTTCCCATCCACGTTCTCACACATGTAAATGTCATATTTGCCAAAAGTGCCCGGCATATCAGAGCAGAAAAACAGGTACATGCCGTCTGCCGATATATACGGATAAGAAAGGTTTATGGCAGGGTCATTGTATTCAAATGGCTGAATATTTGTCCATTGCGATCCATTGCGTGTCGCGGTGAATATGCCGAGTTTGTTTGTCTCATTCTTTTTCACCTTTCTTCCCACGATGTAATTCCGGGTGAACCAGAGTGTTTTGCCATCGGATGAAACCGATGCGGGTCCTATATTGATATCCTTCCCGAGGTTGGATGCGAAAAGTTCCGGATTGCCAGGTTCTCCATCCGCGTCAAAAGGTGCAAAATAGAGCTCGTAAAGCCTGACACCCTCAAGATTCTTTTTTGTAAGGAAAGGATTGGTCTTTCTGTTCGAGCAGAAGAGTATTCCGTCACTGAGTATTACAGGAGCCATCTCATCAGAGCCTGATGATACGGCCGAAACCGGAGAAACCTCAAAAGCACCTTTTGCCTGACCGTAAAGAAATGCGGGGCAGACCAGAAGAGCTGCGAATATTACTGCCGTATATGTTGAATGCCTCTTCATTTATCAGAAATACCTTGGTGAAGTTGCACTAACCGAAAATTCAAATTCATACCTCAGTGATACCTCATGGGTTCCAGAGGTGTAGTTGTTGAGATGGCCCAACTGATAGTCGTAAGAATATCCAAGCTTCAGCTGCGGCGTTAACTGAAGGTCAAGAAGGGCGACAACAGCCTTTTCGGCAATCCTGTAAGATCCTCCGATCCATACCAGATCAGCAATTATCAGGTTTGCATTAAGGTCAAGCTCCAGCGGCTCCGACATTGAATACCTGAGCAGCATTGAGGGTTTGACCTTAAAGAGGTCGCTGAACCGCAGAAGAGCTCCGGCGGAAAAATAGGTTTTGAACATTGTGTAATCCGGAGAGACTTTGAACTGATCCATCTCGTCAGTCACGTAAGTCAGTATTGACGGCACCGAAAGTCCTGCAAAATATTTGTCAGTATAATAATAGAATCCCACGCCGAAATTAGGAAGTACATAATTAGTGCTTCCGGTCAGCAGCGGGTCAGGTGGATTTCCGTCAGGGAACTCAAGATTATTGTAATTTGTATTGGAGAGATCGACCCCTCCCTTTACCCCCATCGATAGCTTGCCGCTGCCAAGGCGTACGCTGTAGGCATAAAACCCGTATATGCCAACATCTTTTGTCACTCCGTAGGTATTGTATTCAGCAACCAGCCCGAGAGCTACTTTCTCCTTCTTGTTAATAGGACTGTGCAGCGACAGGTTCTGGAACTGCGGGGCACCGGAGATCCGTGCCCACTGCTTGCGGTATGAAAGATTGGCGCTGAGAGCTCCGCGTGTTCCGGCATATGCCGGATTGATCACGAGACCGTTGGTGAGATACTGGCTGGTGATGGGTGTTTGCTGTGCCACAGCCACTGTCTGGAGCAGGACAGCAAGAGCAAGTATTATGTATACCCTTCGCTTCATCCTATCTCTTAAGTATTAAGAAACCGCTGATATGAGCCACATAGTCAGGAACTGTCAGGTCAACAGCGCCGTTGATGGTTAGCAGGTAATAGTAGGTACCTTCAGGGACCTCACTCCCGTGAAGGTCGAGTCCGGTCCATGCATTTACAGGGTCATCGCTCCTGTAATCATCTGCCTGGTAAACAACCGCACCGCCTGTATTTATTATTACAAGCTCGTTGCGGGTAAATTCCAGCCCCTCGATATTGAAATAGTCATTTATTCCGTCGTTATTGGGCGTCACTCCCTGCGGAATGGTCAGATCAGGCACAGAAAGGATAACCTCATCAGGCGTTGCGATGCAAGTATTATTCGTGACACTGAACTCAAAAACATTCTCTCCGAAGCCCAGCTGCCGCACAGCAGTATTTCCAACTGTGGCGTCTTCAAATTCAGGGTCTCCGTCGCCTGAAATATATGTCCAGACCGATGTGCCCGTTCCTTCAAAGCTTCCTTCGAGGTTAGCTGCAAGCTGGTAAGGCAGCAGCTCCCTGTCGGGCCCTGCAGTGACATTTGTTGGCATGATGTCAACATTGACTGTGACAGCCGGCGACACTGATGAACAACAGTTGTTCTCACCTGAATAGACATTGCGTCGGAACTGCGTGGTGCCGTCGAGCAGAGGCGGCTGGTAATTTGCAGTGGTATTTGTTCCTGCAGCGTTTACCCAGTCAGGCGAAGAAGCATCCTTTTTCTCCCACAGGTACCTGTATTTGCCGTCACCTCCGCCTGGGGAGTTACCTGTTAGCGAAGCTGGCGTGCTGGTATTGCATATTGTCTGGTCGGCTGTAACTGTATTTCCTGTTATAAGTGGCAGAACAGTGATCCTGAATGTCGAGTTCTCCGCACATACACCTGATGCAACTGTTCTTCTGAACCATGTGGTTGCTGTAAGCGCCCCGGGCTGATATGTCTGGGTTGTTACAGGCAGATTCGTGAAATTCACATTGTCAGTTGATGATGCCCATGTGTAGGTATATGTTCCAAGACCCCCGGCCGGAGCTCCGGTCAGCATTGACGGAGTACTTCCGGTGCTTATCGTATCATGCTCCAGTGCGCCGATACCGATCTGAAAGCCGGTGATGGCAGGATCAACCGTTATCTTTAAATCATTGCTCGTGCTGGTGCAGACAGATGAGTTGACAATACGCCTGTACCATGTGCTTGCCGTCAGGACAGTGCCTGGCAGATCCTCGGTGGTGACTCCGGTTATCTCATTAAATGTTGTGCCGTTAACGCTGTTTCTCCATATATAGGTGTACGATCCGGCACCGGCACCGTTGGCGGGCAATGAACCATCCAGGGTTGCAGGCGCCGAGCCTTCACAGACTGTCTGAGCGGCTGCAATGGTATTGTTTGTTATTGATGGATGACAAATCAGCAGAACAGACGGGCTGGCTGACTGGCAGGTATTGTTCAGGCCGCTGTAAACGACCCTTCTGTAATAGGTAGTTGACGGAGCATCGTTCTGCGGGTCATAGCCGATGCTGCTGTTAGGCACGGCGGCAGGTGACCATGACTGAATTATCAGGACTGCTTTCCCAATGATATGTATAGACGGGTGAGGCCCCTCCTCCGGGTATGTCACCGGTAAGATTGACAAAGGATGAGCCCTGGCAAATCGTCTGGTCAGTTTGTATATTATTTCCCGTAATCGACGGAAGTATTGTTATCAGCACCCGTGTACTGACGTCAGTGCATGCCCCGGAGTTCACAATTCTGTGGTAGTATGTGGAGGCCGTAAGGGCCTGAGGGTCATATTTCGGGTTGGTATTCGTCCCGGAAGCGTCAGCCCATGTGGCATTATCAGGGCTCTGTTCCCATGTATAAAAATACAGTCCTGTACCACCCCCCGGGCCAGTGTTCAGTGGGTAAAGCTCCTCGGGGTTCTGATTAAAACAGAGAGTTGTATCTGACCCGACCGTATTGCCTGTTATATGGGGATGTACAATTATCTGCACTGCTTTGCTGATGTCCGTAATTCCGGCACCGTCATTAACCACTCTGCGGAACCACAGGGAAACAGTCTCGGCTGTAGCCGGGGTATAGTCCATACTTGTGCCAGGGGTGTTTGACCAGGTGGAGTTATCATAGCTTTTCTGCCACTGATAGGTATATGTTCCGCTTCCGCCTGTGGGCTTGGTGCCTGTCATTTTCGGCGGAACCATGCCTTCGCAGATTGAGTCAATCTGGTTCAGCGTACGTGATGAATAGATGGCATTGAAGAGGAACCCGTTGAGGGGAAGTTTAAGATTAGTCAGCATGGTACCAGGGGAACCGTCCTTATCAGGGTCTCCGGCACTGTGTGTTCCGCTCAGTCCTCCTGCAACGGTTGCAGTTCCGGGGAATACTCCGCTGGTCCATATCAATCCGCCGCCTCCGCCGCCGCCGGCACCGTTCTGGTTAACTGTATTACCTCCCTTGCCACCGTTTGCCGAAAGGACAGGATTGGTGTTATAATATCTCGTGCTGATAAGTACTGATCCGCCTCCGCCACCTCCGCCTGCGCCACTGTTGGCTACCGTGTTGGCGTTAGGTTCGCCTCCCTGGGCAGTGATCAGCCTTCCGTTTCCGACAATGCTGTCAGCAAGTATGATCACAATTCCGCCGCCGTCACCTCCTGCCGAAGTTGTCGGGGTCGTAAGATATACTGATGCGCCGCCGCCGCCGCCCATGAAGACACCTCCGTTCAGCGCTGTCGGACCTACTGAATAGCCTCCCCTCCCTCCTGTAAGTAACCCGGCGCATGACGGAACTTCCACATCCCCTTCCCGGCCGGCACCGTAATTTGAACCTCCTCCGCCACCGGAGAAGTGTCCGTTTCCTCCGCCACCTCCTGTCAGGTTCACGCCCTTGCCGCGGGCAAAACCGGGGTAAAGAGGTTCGTCCAGTGCAGTCCTGAATCCTAAACCGTCTCCCTTATACCCTGATGCACCGGTCCAGATACTGTAAGATTCATATGTAATAGAATCATCGGATGTCTGACAATAGCCTGCGCCCTGTGACACTTTACCTCCGATGAATCCCTTGCTGCCAACATTAATATTTGCATTCAGCGTAAGAACCCCTTTTACCAGGAAAGCAAGCACTCCTCCCCTTACTGAAGCCGAATCCCAGTCCTGACATGTCAGTTCTGCGTTCACAACTGCATTGCTGTAAGACCTTACTTTAATGATCTCGAACTTTCCCCAACGCGTCGTAAGTATTCAGTAAATTTCTTGAGAATGATATCCGTTTTGTGCCCCCGTCTATCCCTGAAATAATAAGGAATTCATAACGACCGGGGGTACCTACCGTGTTCTGGTAATTGCCTTGAAGTGTCTGTGATGCATTGATCCTGACGCCGCTCATCTGCATGATCATGACCGTATCACCAACAGCAAAATCAGCAACATCATCAACAATTACATAATCTGTACTGACCGAGGTGACTTTGGCGTATCTGTTTATATTTCCGGTGACAAGGGGTGTCTGACCTGAAAGCGGAGCGCCCCGGCCCGCAACCATAAAAAAGAGCAATACCAAATAAAATCTGATTATTTTAGGCACATTCCGGGGCATCTGTGGGTATATTGCTTGCTAATATATGTATTTTAACTGTTATTAAACGTGGTTTTTTAGCTGTTAGTATTTATGTTACGCTCAACCGTATAGAGCAGAGGCAGCTCAACAATGAAAGATGTACCGTTATCGGGCTCCGATTCAAACCATATTGTTCCGCCTGCCGTCTCTGTATAACGTTTGGCAATTGAGAGACCAAGTCCCATACCTGACGATTTGGTGGTAAAATTGGGAGTAAACATTCTGGATTTCAGCTCTTCAGGGATACCTGTTCCGTTATCAGTGAACCTGACCCGTACCTTGTCAAGGGTTGCAGTAAGTTTAACATTTATAACTCCTTTTCTTCCGGAAGGAATAGCCTGTAATGCATTCTTCAGGATATTTGAGAAAATGCCGTTCAGATGCTCCCTGTCAGCCATGACCACGGCTTTACTGATGTTTCCGCTATCGAGGATAACGGACACGTTTTCAGCATTTCCAAATATTTCAAGCGTGGTTTTTAACTGAGAAAACACGTTAACCTCTGCAGGTTCCGGGTCTGGCAACCTGGCAAAGTAAGAAAAGGCAGTTGCAATATTTGAAAGGTTGTCGATATACTCAATCTGATTATTTGTAAAAGATCTGATCTTACCCTCAAAGTCGGGAACCTTGTCATTCCACCATTTGAAAAGCTGCTGTACATTCAGTTTCATGGGAGTAAGAGGGTTCTTTATCTCATGGGCTATCTGTCTTGCCATTTCCCGCCAGGCCATTTCCCGTTCGCTGCGTGCCAGCTTTTTTGCACTTTCCTCCAGTTCGTCAATCATCCTGTTGTACTGTTTGACAAGCTCACCTACTTCATCACGGCTGCCGTAATCGATGGGTTCGTTTTTCTTACCGTACTTCACGGAGGCCATTGCCTGCTGCAGCAGGTTTAACGGGGATGTGATCCTTTCGCTCAGGAAGACAGCGAGCCACATCATCAGCATCAGCAGCAGCAGGGTGAAATTAATAAGAGTGACCACCAGGTTTGAAATTTCCCCGGTCAGGAGGTTCTCCATCGTAAAATACGGAAGATTAATATAGGCAAGCAGTGTGTTGTCCTCGTTGTAAAACGACATATATGAAGAAAGGTAATTCAATCCGCCTATATGCTCTTCGGCAATATATTCGTTCCTTTCTTTATCCAGAAGAATACCATAGGCTTCGGGATTGATCATGTTTCCCTCTAAATTCTGAGAAAAGACTTCAGGTCTTGAAGTGGCCAGAAGAGAGCCCGATGGTGAATACAGGTTAATGTCCGTCATAAAGACATTCGAAAACTTTACCAGCAGATAGTTAAGTGATGGATAATCAGGTGAGCTCCAGCCTTCAAGGCTTTGCTCCGATGAAAACTTATGATCAAGTTCAATGGATATGGACATGGTCTTTTCCTCCAGTATCCGGTTATGATTATTTCTGAACTGATTGGTAGTCAGAACCAAAGCTCCTATAATAATTATAATGAAGACAACGGAAAGCACTGCCCCGAATGCAAGTTGCAGCCGGCGTTTGAACGTGTCAAACTTTAACAGATCACCCGGATGGGGTATGAAAACAAGCAGTAATACAAAGGCGAACAACAGAATTACGACAAACAGGTAGGCAAAGGTGATAATCCTGTCAAGGGTTTTTACAGACCTGGAAGTAATGACCAGGGTCATGTCTCCAAGGCTGTAATAGAGATGCTTGTAACCGTTAACATTCACGAACCGGTAGTCGGCATCCGACTTCTCAGGAACGATCAGATTATCATATGGGTAATCGCCTGATCTTAACACCAGAGTGCTGTCATAATATTTTGCAAAGGAGATGTTGCGGAGCCGTGGGGAACGCTGATGGGGTGCATTGAGCAACAATTCCGGATAACCTTCAAGATATGATTCAATATGACTTACCAGCTCAATGAAGAGACCGTTTGTCAGAGAATCTGAGTTTTTATAAATGAGCCTCGAAAAATAGTAAGCCCTGCCTCCCTGGTTGTGCATGAACCAGAATCCTGTGCCTGTGATGGTATCACCCTCATTCTTCAGCCTTTCATTGAAAAAGTTAAAGCAATTGTCAGCCGATGACCCTGTGGAGGGTATTATCAAAGGGGAATCATCCCGGCACATAACTATGTTCAGGTCGTAATTCCCCCAGTACCCGTTGAAGTACTTATCCTCCAGGTACCTGTAAACATTGTTGATGTCAGCATCCGAAAACTGCTCTTTGTTCATCATCAGGACAAGGGTGGTGTCATTTTTCAGCTCCGGCCACAGATCCATAAGCATATCCTCAGCAACCATATCGTTGTCGTTGGCAAGGGAAATTGCCATAACCTTAAGATTCTGCTCCTCCTTCAGAACAGAATATTTTATTATCAGAGCCGTCGAGAAGATGCCTGTAAGTCCCGCAAATGCCAGGATAAGCGTCAGCATGGAATGGGATTTACGCTGCCATAATAATGTTGTGCCGGCAAGAAAAACAACGCAGAGTATACCCCAGGAGCTGCAGTCCGTTACTGTCAGGCAGGCAGCCGGAAGAACCAGTGATGCTATGGCTGTAACTGCCAGGTTTATCCTGACTGACATCTCAGCCATCATCCTGTAAGCCCTCAGAAAAAAGAGCAGTGGAATTGAAAGATATCAGCAAAATTGAAAGAAAACCGGCGAGGCTCATAAAGCTGAGGTCAATTATCTTATATGCTTCAAAGCTTATCGCAGAATTCAGTACAAGGTCTCTGAACAGGGCTTCACCGGCCAGGAAGAAAAGGAAACCCAGTACGATCAAGCCTCCAGGACCGGCTAACCCGCGCAAACTGTTGCTTTTTAACGGTGAATTGAAAATATCTTTCCTTAAAAAGATATTCAGGCCCGAGACCAGGACAAGCCCTAATAAAGTCATGTGGCCTACAGATGGCAGAAACCAGCCGGCAGACCATAAGAAAGGTGAAAAAAGCTCTGTCGATTTTACGGAAGGCGGTAACCCGGTAAACAATATGACCATATAAACCAGCAGCATTGCTGCAAGGCCGGTCGGAATCAGGAATGACTTCTTCATGCGTCGGCCTGGCCAGTCATCTGCAAGCACAATGAGCCTTATCAGAAGCAACAGGAAAATCAGCCAGAAAAAAACAGGAATAATAAGAAAAGGTGTGTTAGGCTTTTTCTCAGGGAATACAATACCAAAGTGAAACTCTTTCTCTATGCCGTTTACCAGGAAAGATGACTTTGTCTTATCGAAAGTTATCTGAGTTCCGGACGGCAGCATGAATTGCACGGGAAAGTCCGATCTGAGATATTTATTCTCAATTGGATACTGCCTGTAAACCTTTATCAGTGCCAGAATATTACAGTCCTGATATTCCCTTCGGACGGGAATAAACCAGCCATTACTGAAAAATACCGGTTTATGATTATCGAGGCCTGCCTCATAAACAAGAGGAAAGGCAATGCTGTTATCGGACCAGTATGCTATCCTGTTCCCTTTATAGACTAGCAGTGCAATGCCATCTTTAAGAGCGTCGGATCCGGTGCTGTTGTGAAAAAAGAGTGACGGATCATTGCTTGCCTTAAGCTGTGATTCCATGCCCAGGAGAAGGCGTTCAGCCTTTTCCTCTTTTTCAATAAGTTTTTTGTCGAGACGCGCAGTGCGGTACCTCCATTCGAGGTTGCTGAAATAGAGATAGTCTGATGATACTGCCAGAACAGCTGCAATAAGAGCGGCAATGAAGACTATTCTTATGTCTTTAAGTCGGCCTGGCATAATATCATTCATGATGATAAGGGTCACCGGCAATCACCGACAGCACCCTGTAAAGCTGTTCTGCGAACAATAATCGTACCACCTGGTGCGAAAAGGTGAGGTCTGACAGTGAAAGGATATGATCTGCCCTGTCCCTGACGCTCTGATGGAAGCCCCACGGGCCGCCGACAACAAATACCATTCTTTTCTTAGGTAACATCATTGCACCGCGCATGTAGGCCGCCAGTGCCGTGGTAGAGTATCTCTTTCCATGCTCATCGAGGAGCACCACATGATCATCGCTCTTAAACGCTGAAAGCATTTTCTCCGCCTCTTTCTCCTTTACCGCGGCAGCCGATCTGTTCCCCGGATTCTTTACATCCGGCAGAGTTACCAACTCAAAACGGGCGTATTTGGAGATTCTCTTCTCATATTCGGCGACACCCTCCCTTATCCAGGTCTGATCTGTCTTTCCGGTCACCAGGAGTACCAGCTTCATTTATGCTGTTCTTTAAGTTGAGTCTGACAAATATAGCAATTAAGGCCTTAAAAACCGGCGTGTAAAAGGGGTATATATAAAAGTGGTTCAATTTTTGATAATATTAATTAAATTTGCTAGTCCTTATTTGTAGCGCAAAAAGGAATTGAAATGAAGAAGAAGTTATTCACCACTGCAGGATTGTTGTTTGTTCTGACAGTCTTTCTCGCAGCCCAGGAGCAACCCAGTGTACCTGCAGGCATTTCCATTGCCTTCCGGTCAGGCAATGCTGCAGGTCTCTCCGAATACCTCAACAGCACCGTTGAGCTGGTGATTCCGGACAAGGAGGACTTTTACAGCAAGAGTGTTGCAGAGAGCATTCTCAAGGATTTCTTCACCCGTTACCGCACTCGTGAGTTTGTCATAAGGCACCAGGGTGCAAAGGGTGATGCCCAATATGCCATTGCCATCCTTGATACCGATAAGGGTCGGTTCCGTGTTTATTTTCTTCTGAAGAAAGTTGATGGCAACCCATTGATTCATCAGATACGGATCGAACCTGACAATGAGTGAAAATGAGCTCCGGGCATTAATACGCCATGCACTTGACGAAGACACCGGAGAGGGTGACCACAGTTCACTGGCCTGTATACCCCCATCTGCCAAAGGCCGGGCAAGGCTACTTATAAAAGAGAGCGGAATCATTGCCGGCATAAGGGTTGCCCGGGAGGTTTTCCGTATGACCGATCCTTCATTGAAAATCGAAACCTTCTTCAGCGACGGTCAACACATCAGCTTTGGTGATATTGCACTTACGGCGGAAGGAAACATGCATTCACTGCTGCGCTCGGAACGCCTCGTGCTGAACCTTATGCAGCGCATGAGCGGCATAGCTACAGCCACAGCCCTTTATGTGGAAAAGGTAAGGGGCACAAAAGCGAAGATAACCGATACCCGGAAAACAACGCCGGGATTACGGTTTCTTGAAAAGGAAGCTGTACGTCTCGGCGGAGGCACCAACCATCGCATGGGACTCTATGACATGATCATGCTGAAGGATAATCACACTGACTTTGCCGGAGGTATAACAACAGCGATAACACGGACAAAAGAGTACCTTAAGAAGAATAACCTGTCTCTCAGGATTGAAGTGGAGTCACGTAATCTTAAGGAGGTGAATGAGATACTTGCTGCTTCAGGTGTTGACCGTATTATGCTTGACAATTTTACAATACCCATGACGGTTGAGGCCGTTAAACTTATCGGCAATGCTGCCGAGACAGAATCATCCGGTGGTATCAACCTGGAAAATGTCAGGGACTATGCCCTGTGCGGTGTTGATTTTATTTCCATCGGAGCTCTTACACATCATATTAACAGTCTTGACATGAGCCTTAAGGCTTACTGATAACCTGCATGAGTACCAGGGAGACCATCAGCATTAAAACAAAAAAGATCACAAAAGCTGTTTTGCCGGGCTTTGACGGGGCTCCGCTGGACATGGTGGTAAAACTGGCTGTAAAAGGCCTCTTCGGACGCGGCGTGCTGGTTACAAGGGCATCGTCAATTGCATTTAACATGCTGATGGCATTGCTGCCTGCAGCTATCTTTCTCTTTACCCTCATTCCCTTTATTCCTCTTCCCAACTTTCAGACCGAACTGTTGAAACTGTTTGAAAATATCCTGCCCGAAAATGCATATTACTACCTCGAGGAATCTATCGTTGACGTTATCACCAACCGTAGCGGAGGACTGCTGATTCTGATGTTCATTGCCACGATTATTTTTTCCACAAACGGGATACATGCCCTGATGCATGCTTTTAACGTAACGGCCCACGGCTTCGAGAGCCGCACCTGGATACAACAGAGAAAGATTGCAGTCTTTCTCCTGTTGTCCATCCTTATGATGTTCACCATCGCAGGGACACTCATCATTCTCAACCGGTCAGTGATAGATAACCTTGTGGAAGTGGGCGTACTTCGGCTCACTCTCGTCTTCTACATCCTTATGATCTTCAAATGGATACTGATTGTTGTGATACTTTTCCTGGCTATTTCAGCATTATACTATCTGGTTCCGGCAAAGAAGAAGGACTTCAGGTTCATATCGCCGGGGTCAATACTTGCAACTGCCCTGTTCATCATCACTTCACTTGGGTTCTCTGCCTACGCCAATAACTTCGGACAGTGGAATAAACTGTACGGCAGCATCGGAACCCTTATTGTTTTAATGACTTGGCTTTACCTGAACTCCCTGGCACTGCTCGTGGGCTTCGAGCTTAACCTGAGCATAAAATCTGCCACAGCCGGGCTGAAGGAGAAGGCCTGATTTTGAATTATTCTAACCGCAATGCAGATGCTGCTTCACCAGCTTCGCAATAGCCTCGTTGTTTCCGAAGAGCTCCTCGCTCAGCTTCTGATCATTGTAGGCCTTCAGCTTCTTTGCAACACTGTCTATCATTCCTGCCGGGAAGATCCCGTCTTTTTCGAAATGATGCCTGAGGCTGAGCAAAGCTTCTGCTGAATCCCAGCATGAAGCCGGCAGTGATTCAAGCTTTTTCTGTGCCGTCTTTTCCTTTTCCTTGAAGATATTGTAATTGACATAGAGACTGTCAGCCATCTCAAGGGCTCCAGGCATCTCAAGTCCATGCTGTATTGCAACGGCGAGACCCGCCATCAGCAGATAAATATTTGCAGATCCGTCAGGTGAACGGAGCTCTACGGTCTGTCTTGAGATCTTTTCTTCGCCGCCGGCCTGCTCGGCAGGATTGGCATCATGTATCATCTGCGATGCGCCCAGCCAGCCCAGAGGCACCCTGACCAGCACTGACCGGTTACGGTCACCCCAGCAGATATTCGTGGGAGCCTCCTGATGCGGCACCAACCTCAGGTACGAGGTGGGTATGGTATTGCCGAAAGCTGTCAGCCCTTTGCTCAGATCAAGAATACCTGCAATCATTTTTTTCGCCGTATCACTTAAATGACCGTCTTCGATCATCATGCTCTGGCCATCTTTCTCAAGCAGCATATGGATATGCATACCCGATCCTGCCTTGCCAACAGTTATCTTGGGGGCAAAGCTGACTTCCACACCGTACTCATAACCAAGCATGCGAAGTATCCACTTGGCTATCAGTCAACTGTTCAACAGCCTCATCGAGAGGCACATGAAGAAACTCAATCTCATGCTGTTCATAGTCATTACCGTCCTTTGAAAAACTTCCGACCTCAGAATGTCCGTACTTGATATGGCAACCGGCCCTGGCACACAGTTCAAGAGCCTCAACACGGAGATCCTCGAACTTGGAGAATGGCTTTGACTGATGATAACCCTTCTGGTCAAAGAGCGGATAGAGCTCATCGGTTTCAGACCTTACATAGTACTCCAGCTCCCCAAGCGCCCTGATGGTGTAGCCGGTGGCTTCCTTGAAACGCTTTATGGCCTTACGGAGAATATACTCCGGAGAACTTTCGAGGGGCTTGCCCTCTGAATTATAGAATGAGCACAGAATTTCAAGGGTGGGCGACTGTGCAAAAGGATTGACAAAGGCGGTGCGGTACCTGGGCATTACATAAAGGTCGCTTGAACCTGCCTCGACAAAAGAAAAGAGGCTGGAACCGTCAACGCGCTCACCGGCAGTGAGGATTGCAGCCAGATGATCACGGCTGTAGGGTACGAAATTCAGGGTCTTCAGCTTGCCGTCATCAGCTGCGTACCTGAAGTTTACCATCTTTATGCCCTTCGTCTCAATAAACCTGATGATATCGTCAGAGGTGAACTGGTCCGCAGGTTTTCTGAGGAACTGCACCAGTTCGTTGCGGCTCATAAGTATGTCATTATTCATTATTTGCTTTTTTTGACAGCGGACAAATGTAAATATTTAAACATGTAAAAACCAACACCTTTATCATTATTGGGTTTCAGGACTGGTGCTCCCTGGTCCGTGAATCGATTTTTTCATATTTTTGGTGCCTATGCAGAACCGGATGAAACGCTTGATCATTATTTGCCGTCATTATAGTTCTTTCTTCCTGTAACAGGAAGGAAGGACTGGAATGGTTCTCGGCAGGGAAAGCCGCCGAGTACTTCAAGTCCGTCGAGGAGATTTGCAACAAGGACAACGGCAGTCTCTGGGGAGAGAATCTATACGGCCCTGTCATGTTCGTCGATAACCTCAGCCGGGAAATTTATACGAATGTTGCCGATTCAACCGGTATTCTGAAGGCCAGGGAAGGCATCTTCACGGGGGTGCTACCTAAAGAGAGGCTTATTACAAATAATGTGATTGAGTTCGGCGGCGTGCGATACGCAATGGTTCCGTTGCCGGATACGGAAGACCGCTACAGGATAACAGCCCGCAGCGTTCACAGCCTCTTTCACTGCTACCAGGAGCGGCATGACCTTAAGCCTTCAACATTTAATACCAGGCACCTGAATGACAAAAATAACAGGTTCTACCTGAAGCTGGAATGGAAAGCCCTTACCAGCGCCATCGGGGCTACCGGCGAGTTGCGCAGGCAAGCTATACGCGATGCTCTTATCTTCCGCGGTGCACGGCGCGAACTCTTCCCTGAAGCCATCACAGACGAGAATAAATTCGAGAATTATGAGGGCCTGACAACGTTTACCTACATAAAGCTCTGCACTGAGGACAATGATGAGCTGCGCGCAAGAATACTGGAATATCTTGACAGGATTTACGGTAACTCCTCCTATGCCTCAGGTTATGGGTTCGTGCATGGTGCCCTGTATGCCACCCTTCTGAACGACATGGGTTTCGATTTTAAGCAGATAAAACAGGCAGATTTTGATCTGGGCAAGGCTGCCTGTGAGGCCTACGGTGTGACCCTTCCGGAGGTATGCCGCGACATTGCCGGCTCACTTGCCATGAACTATGATGTTCAGTCCATCAGAACTGAGGAGAGTGAACGCGAGACCATGATTAATGAACGTACCGGTAAAATTGTTACCACTTTTTTCGAGAAGCCCGTGGTGACAGTTACAATGGAGAGCCCTAATTTCAGCTATGAGCCTGAGGACATAAATTTCCTGGATTCACTGGGTACTTTGTATGAGCGGCTGCGGGTTTCAGACAACTGGGGAAGGCTGACTGTTGATGACGGCGGTGCACTGCTGGCCAACGATCTGCGTACCTTGCGCATAAGTGCCAGGGTTATGGAGATTGACCGTAATCATATTTCCGGAGACGGATGGCACCTTATACTTAATGACGGATGGCAGGCAGTGACGGGTGAGAGACGGCAGCTATACCGTCAGTAAACAGTAACCCTGACAGTTTATTTCTTTCCGAGTAAAGCTATACTTTCTTTAAGCGTGGCAATTTTAGCCCTTGCATCAGCCTCTTTTTTTCTCTCGAGGTCAATCACTTTTCCGGGTGCGTTTGCAACAAACTTCTCATTTGACAACTTCGTTACCACTGAGGCTAGAAATCCTTCAGTATAAGCAAGTTCCTCCTGCATCTTCCTGATCTCATCGTCATGATCAATTCCTTCCCCGAAGGGTATGAAAAACTCCGAGGTGTGTATCCTGAAAGATACAGCTCCTTCAACTTTACCGGTGACGATGCGTATCTCGGTGAGATTGCACATGCGTTTGATGACCTCATCAAATTCTTCGCCCGTCGATCCGGCTGTTGCACAGAGAACAAGGGGATCGCGGTTCGGGATATTGTTTTCCTTTCTGATGGTCCGGACCGCACTCACGATTTCACGGGCAATGTCGAAACGGCTCAGCATGGCGGCATCAAACTTCCCGGCCTCGGGCATTCTTTCAATCATTATGCTGCTGCCGTCGGTTCTCTCACCGAGCCTCTGCCATATCTCTTCCGTAATGAATGGCATGAAGGGATGAATGACCTTCATCAGGGTTTCGAAGATACGCAGTGAATCCCTGTGGGTCTTGCCGTCCATCGGCTTTCCGTAGGCCGGTTTGATGATTTCAAGATACCATCCTGAAAAGTCATCCCAGAACAGCTTATAGGTCTGCATCAGTGCGTCTGAAATGCGGTAACGCGAAAAACTTTCATCGATCTCAGCCAGCGTCCTGTTGATTATTGCGTCCATCCACCTTACTGCCGCTTCTGAGGCTGGAGGCTGAGGGATACTGTCATCGGTGTCCATAGTTAATACCAGGCGGAAAGCATTCCATATCTTGTTCGCGAAGTTGCGCCCCTGCTCAGGCAGGCTGTCGTCATAAAGAAGATCATTGCCGGCCGGAGAGCATAGAAGCATACCAACTCTTACACCGTCAGCTCCGTACTTTTCCATCAGGGTGATGGGATCAGGGGAATTACCCAGAGATTTTGACATCTTCCTCTTCTGCTTGTCACGCACCAGCCCGGTAAGATACACGTCCCGGAACGGTTCCCTGCCGCGATACTCATAACCTGCGATGATCATCCTGGCAACCCAGAAAAAGAGAATTTCAGGGGCAGTGATGAGAACATTTGATGGGTAATAATATTTGATGTCTTCGTTATCAGGATCATTGATCCCGTTAAAGCATGTCAGAGGCCAGAGCCATGATGAGAACCATGTATCGAGCACATCTTCATCCTGCCTCAGATCTGATATTGCAAGATCTTCCCTGCCACTGATCAGGCGTGCCTTGATGAGTGCCTCCTCAGCAGTCTCAGCGACGACAAACTCGTTATTATTATAATAGTATGCAGGTATGCGGTGACCCCACCACAGCTGCCTGCTGATGCACCAGTCGTGAACATTCTCCATCCAGTGCCTGTAGGTGTTCTTGAACTTGTCAGGGAACAGCCTGATGGTGTCATTCATTATCGCGTCAAGAGCAGGCTTTGGATATCTCCTTCATGCTCAGGAACCACTGCAGCGACAGTTTTGGCTCGATCACAGCATGAGTGCGCTCTGACCTTCCCATCTTATTGATATAATCCTCAACCTTAACCAGGGCGCCTGTCCTTATCAGCTCCTGCTCCGCCAGCTTCCTTGCTTCGAAACGGTCGATGCCGATAAAGAGACCGGCTCTTTCGCTTATGGTTCCGTCGTCATTGAAGATATCGATGGTCTCAAGGTTATGCTTCAGTCCTATTTCGTAGTCATTGATATCATGCGCCGGGGTGATCTTCAGGGAGCCGGTCCCGAACTCCGGATCGACATATGCATCAAAGATAAACGGTACCTCACGACCGGTCATCGGAACGATCACATGCTTGCCCTTCATATGCTGATAACGTATCGTCAGAAGGATTGGCGCAGACGGCGGTATCGCCAAGGATAGTCTCGGGCCTGGTGGTGGCTACCATCACATAGTTATCCTCTCCAACTATTTTGTACCTGACATAATACAGTTTCGACTTTTCCTCGGTATAAATTACCTCCTCGTCAGACACTGCGGTGCGAGCCTGCGGGTCCCAGTTGACCATACGCACACCCCTGTATATCAATCCTTTGTCATAGAGATCTATAAACACCTTAATCACTGAGCGGTACCTCTCGTCGTCCATGGTGAAGATGGTGCGTTCCCAGTCGCACGATGCTCCCAGCCTCTTCAGCTGTTCCAGTATGATGCCTCCGTGCTTGTTTGTCCATTCCCATGCATGACCAAGGAAAGCCTCCCGTGAGAGGTCGGTCTTCTCAATCCCCTCGCTCCTGAGCTTGGCAACAACTTTTGCTTCGGTGGCTATGCTTGCATGATCAGTGCCGGGCACCCAGCAGGCATTGAAGCCAAGCATGCGGGCACGCCTGATAAGCACATCCTGTGTGGTGTTGTTGAGCATATGGCCCATATGCAGCACTCCGGTGACGTTCGGCGGCGGGATGACGATAGTGTAAGGCTCCCTGCCGTCAGGTACACTGTGGAAAAAGCCCTTCTCCATCCAGTAACTGTACCACCTGTTCTCAGCTGCCCCGGGTTCATATTTTGAAGGTATATCCGTCATGAATTTGCGATTTGCGAATTAATTTCCACTTATACTGATAAGCGAGGTCACAAAATTAGCATTTTGTTGTCATTTCGGAAAAACTGCCTGTTCTTATGCCTTAAATCATATCAGGATAGGGTGAATTTGAATACATTTGCGCTTCGTTAATACAAGGATTATTGAAAACAAAATACGGACATGCCAAAGATCTCTGAGAAAGCCGGAAAAATGCCTGCATCGCCCATACGCAAGCTCGTTCCATATGCCGAGGAAGCCAAGCGCAAGGGCAGAAAAGTGTACCATCTGAATATCGGACAGCCTGATATTCGCACACCGGAGATTGCTTTAAATGCACTCAGGAACATGGACCTGAAAGTCATTGAATACACCCATTCAGCCGGAAATGAATCATACCGCCGCAAGCTGGCAGAGAACTATGGGAAATATGGCGTAAACATTACCCACGAACAGATCATCGTCACCACAGGAGGCTCGGAAGCAGTGCTCTTCGCTTTCATGGCGTGCCTTAACCCGGGTGAAGAGGTGATCACCTTCGAACCGTTCTACGCCAACTATAATGGATTTGCCACCGCTGCCGGAGTTACTATTGTCCCTGTCAGAACTTATATTGAAAATGATTTCGCCCTTCCTTCCATCAGTGAGATCGAAAAGAAGATCACCCCCAAAACAAGAGCTATCCTGGTATGCAATCCCAATAACCCCACAGGTTCACTTTATTCGCGTAATGAGCTGATGCAGCTGCGCGATATCGTAAAGAAACATGATCTCTTCCTCTTGTCTGATGAAGTTTACAGGGAGTTCTGCTATGGCGAGGAACACTTCTCGGCTATGGAACTCGAAGGTGTTGATGAGAACGTAATCCTCCTGGACTCGGTCTCCAAGCGTTACAGTATGTGCGGAGTGCGCATCGGGGCGCTGATAACACGCAACAAGGATGTGCTCACAGCTGCACTCAAGTTCGCGCAGGCAAGGCTTTGTCCGCCTGAACTTGGGCAGATTGCTGCCGAAGCAGCCATCGGAACACCCAAAGAATACTTCGACGAGGTATACAATGAATATCTGGCGCGCAGGGATTTCATGGTCAAAGCGCTGAACAGCATGCCCGGTGTTTATTGCCCTCTGCCCAAGGGAGCATTTTACACCGTTGTCAGACTTCCCATTGACGACTCTGACAAATTCGCCCAGTGGCTGTTGCAGGAGTTCAGCTATAAAAATCAGACCGTCATGGTAGCGCCTGCAACCGGGTTTTATTTCACTCCTGGTGCCGGCAAAAATGAGGTAAGAGTAGCCTACGTCCTTAAGATCGACGACCTGCGCCTTGCGATGGAGACCCTTGCAGAAGCGCTGAAGGTCTACCCTGGTAGGGTAGAGTAAAGAATTAAGAATGAAAAATTAAGAATTAAGAATTTACAGGGGTTGAGATAATGAAGGATAATGTGGTAGTTGACAAGAGCTATGTCTTGGCATTGAAGATTGTAAGGTTATATCTTTCACTTAAAAAAAATAAAAACGAATTCGAGCTGTCTCGTCAGATCTTGAAAAGTGGAACATCAATAGCAGCAAATATAGAGGAAGCTATCGGTGGGCAATCTGAGAGAGATTTTTTGGCAAAAATAGGGATTGCATACAAAGAATGTCGGGAAACTATCTTCTGGCTAAAGCTTTTAAGAGATTCAGAATTAATTGATAATAAGGAATCTGAAAGTTTGATGCTCGATCTGGATGAATTATTAAAAATTATCGGATCGATAAAGAAAACCATGACCCTTAAACTCCACCCCAATTCTTAATTCTTAATTCTTAATTCTTAATTTTGTTCCGATGTCAACCGGAACATTCATAGCCCGCCGCCTTATAAGGGAACGCAGCCAGGATACTGCCTTCTCGCGCCCGATCAATGTTATTGCAATCATCGGCATCGCGCTGGGACTGGCGGTGATGATTCTCGCCGTCGCCATCCTGACAGGTTTCAAACAACAGATACGCGACAAGATCGCCGGCTTCGGAGCACATATACAGGTTGTCAACTGGGACGCCAACCTGTCATACGAGACCGTACCCATCAGCTCTGACCAGCCCTTCATTGAAAAGATCATCAATCATCCGGGCATAAAATCAATCCAGGTTTATGCCACCAAGGCAGGTATCATAAAGACGGAAGACAACATCCAGGGAGTGGTACTCAAAGGCATTGACAACGATTATGACTGGAGCTTTTTCTCCTCGAACCTGGTGGAAGGAGAAGTGGTAAGGATCAGTAATACTGCCAGAACCGACAATGTCCTGATTTCTAAAAAAATAGCCGATATGCTCGGGCTTAGGCTCGGTGATTCTTTTTCGATGTTTTTTGTTCAGGATCCTCCGCGCATGCGAAAGTTCACTATTACAGGCATTTATGAAACCAGCCTCGAGGAGTTTGACAAGACTTACCTATTCTGCGATATCGACCACATAAGGAAGCTGAACGGATGGAAGGACGACCAGGTCAGCGGTTTCGAGATCTTCATAAATGATTTTGATGAACTCGACCTTATGACTGCGGTCGTGAACGATGCAATAGGCTACCGCATTGCAGAGGGTGAAGAGCAGGTAAAAGTTACCAACATACGGGGAAGGTATCCGCAGATATTTGACTGGCTGGGATTCCAGGACACCAATGTCATAATCATCCTGATACTCATGATCCTTGTCGCCGGTTTCAACATGATCTCCGGCCTTCTGATACTCATTCTCGAAAAGACGAATATGATAGGCATCCTGAAAGCAATGGGTGCAAACAACAAGCTGATACGCAGTGTATTTCTTTACCAGGCAGCATGGCTGACAGCAAAGGGACTCTTTTGGGGAAACATCATTGGCCTGGGGCTGGCATTGCTGCAACAGAAAACTGAAATATTCGCACTCGATCCGGCTTCGTACTACCTTAAGAGCGTCCCGATAAACCTCGATCCCCTTCATATCATCCTGCTCAACGCCGGAACGATGGCTGTAATCATTCTCATGCTTCTCATTCCTTCGCAGCTCATTGCGAGGATAACTCCTGTGAAAGCAATACGATACGATTGATTATCTGCATATTACCTGCTTAATAATATTAAGTTACCCTTATTTTATGGGCTTTGAATGCAAATGATATTTTTGGGTTGTGTTGTTGATTTTTTAAATCATCAAACAACAAAATGAACATATTTTTAAGCCCCCGATAAGAAAGTCCAGTCATAGAAAAAGTTGCGCAAACTTTCTTCATTTCTGCATCTCCGAATCTCGCAGCTTCTGCTTAACTTGCAGAAAGAACGCTGACTGAGATGACCGGTTTTGATCCAAAAAATAATTATGAACGCACCAGGGAGGAGATAGGTTATGTCACCCGCGAAGATGCCACGCTTAATGATTATAAGCGGATTGGTTTTAAATCTGGCCTTGAGGTACATCAGCAGCTTAAAACCCGCAGTAAACTCTTCTGCCGTTGTCCGGCAGGCATCTACCACGGGGACGAGGAGTACGATGCCGAGGTTATCCGTCATATGAGGCCAACCCTCAGTGAAATGGGAGTCTATGACGGTACGGCGCTGATGGAGTTCAGAACCCGTAAGGAGATAACTTACCGTCTTAATAACAGGACAGCGTGCACATATGAAGTCGATGATACGCCACCCTTCCCCATTGATCATGAGGCTCTTGAGATAGCCATCAATATTGCCCTCGCTGCCAGAATGAACATTGTGGGAGAGGTGCACATAACACGCAAACAGTACCTCGATGGCAGCATTCCGACAGGTTTTCAGCGTTCGGCAATTATCAGCGTCGAGGGTGAACTGCAGCTGAAAAACAAAAAGGTGCGCCTGATCCAGTTAAGTCTCGAGGAGGACTCCTGCCGGGAGATCTCGGATATAGGGCACAAGAGAATATACAAGACTGACCGTCTGGGTATGCCCCTGATAGAAACGGTGACTTACCCCGATTGCCTGACACCTGATGAGCTGGCCGAGGCTGCAGAATATATCCGCTTTCTCAATCGCAGCACCGGCAAAGTGCGTACGGGCATCGGCGCTGCCCGCGAGGACGTGAATGTCAGCTGTGAGGGCGGAAACCGGGCGGAGATAAAGGGTGTAGCTCATATCAAATGGATACCTGAGCTATCTCATAATGAGGCTTTCAGGCAGTACGCACTTCTGAATATCCGGAAAAGGCTGAAGAAGATCATTCCTGATCCGGGAGTATGGAAGCTGAAAAGCAGGGAGATAACCGAATCTGAAAATCATCTTCATTTTGCTCCGGTGCGGGCAGCTCTTGACAGGGGAGAAAAAGTCATTGCAATTAATCTTCCGGGTTGCCGGGGAATACTGTCTCACTTCACCCAGCCTGGACTGATCTTTGCAGACGAGATAAGCGACAGGCTGAAGGTGATAGCCTGCATCGAAAAGCCCAATATGATACACTCCGAAGAAATCGGAGAAAAAAACTTTAACAGCCTCTTCCCTGAAGTGGCCATTTGGCTCTCTGCCTCAGAAGACGACGCACAGATCATACTGTGGGGACCGGCGGAAGACATCCCGACCGCCATCGAGACAGTCGATGAGCGTATACGGCTTGCCCTGGAAGGAGTGCCACTCGAGACACGCAAGTCCTTTGCAAACGGAACCACAATGTTTGAACGGGTGCTGCCCGGACGGGACCGGATGTATCCTGATACTGATTCACAGCCGTTGCCGGTCACATCCGAGATGCTTGAAAGACTGGCCAAAAACCAGCCAAAGGAAATCGCCCTGCGCTTCAGGCAGATGAAAGAATGGGGTTTACCTGAAGATACATGGCATTATCTTTTAAGCAAGAATCTGGTAGCTCTTATCGAAAGGGCTGGCGACGAACTGGGCATTGACCACCGCGAAGCAGGAATAATATTGGGGCACCGTTTCCGCAATCTTGAAGGACGGGGCAGGGTGGCAGAAGGATTCAGTTACGAAAGGTTGTACGATTTGTTCGAGTTTATAAGCAGAAAGAAAATGCTCCTGCCCGTGGCAAGGCTGATGCTTCCTGAAGTCGTTGCCACAACTCAGCCGGACTTTGAAAAGATACTTGCCACTACAGGCTGCAAACCCGAATCAATGGAGCAGATCAAATCCCGGGTTAAGGAACTTGACAGGAAATTTGCCGGAATATGTTATGACGGCAGGAGCGTATCATCCATCGACTGGATAATGGGTCAGGTACACATTAATGCCATTGGGACACTGCGGCTGGCAGACGTAAGAAAAGAGATAACGGATATTCTGGAAGCTTCAGAACAAACAATATGACGGAAGATTTATTTCAGGGATATAAGGGCGAGGCCCTGAGGGTGCTAAAGACTTATAATGTACGTGTCTGGGGACAGGCAGATATCGAAACTACCCGTGGCCTCTTCCGCGGTACCGTGCTGCCGAGGTCTGAGAACAACGATGATCTCCATATTGTAATCAAGATAGAGAGTGGTTATAACATCGGGATCGACATTACCACAATCACCAAAATGGCTGAAACGGGTTACAACAAGGCCAATTACAAGATCCCGGAGAAAGCGTTCCCATACTCTGACGACAAACCCAATGTGAAGCTCCTGGGGACCGGCGGAACCATCGCCTCGCGGCTCGACTACCGCACCGGGGCTGTAATTCCTGCTTTTTCACCCGGTGAGCTATACGGCGCGGTGCCTGAGCTGGCAGACGTATGCAACATACACACTGAAAAACTCTTTGGCGTCTTCAGCGAGAACATGGGTCCTGAACAGTACATGATTCTCGCTAAAGCTATCGGCAAGGAGATTGAAGAAGGGATTGACGGTATTGTTATAGGTCATGGCACTGATACGCTTCATCATACCGCTGCCGCCCTTTCATTCATGGTGCAGAAACCACCCGTGCCGATCATCCTGGTGGGGTCACAGCGCTCATCCGACAGGCCTTCGTCGGATGCTGCCCTGAACCTGATACATGCCACCACAGCTGCAGGGCACGGTGACATCGCCGAGGTAATGGTATGCATGTTCGGCCCCACAAGTGATGAATACGGGTTCCTTCACCGCGGAACCAGGGTTCGTAAGATGCACAGCTCGTACAGGTCCACCTTCAGAACCATCGGCGATATACCGGTAGCCACGGTCAGACGCGGAGAGGTGAAACCAATGAAACCTGATTACAATCCGAGGCGCAAGGACCGCAATGTGACTATAATGCCCTACTTCAATGAGAATGTGACGATGATTTATTTTTATCCTCACATGAAGGTTGAAATGTTTCATTCGCTCATTGACATGGGGTACAAGGGCATAATAATCGTGGGCACGGGACTGGGTCATGTCAACAGGGAGCTGTACCCTGCGCTGGAACGCGCTCAGAAGGAGAACGTGGCTGTCTACATGACACTTCAGACGATCTGGGGATACGTACACATGTTCGTTTATGAGACCGGACGTGATATGATGGCTAAAGGGGTAATTCCGCTGGGGAATATGCTGCCTGAGGTGGCCTGGGCGAAGCTGGGCTGGGCGCTTGGCCAGACAGATGACCTTGAGGAGGTGAAGAAGATAATGCTAACGCCGGTCAACGGTGAGATCACCGAACGTGAGCCGTACAACGGTTATCTTGTTTACCAGGGAGGTGTACCCGAGGTGGAGGAATTCATACGCCGGGTACATAAATAAAACAATCTGTTTATTTGATATTTTTGTAATGCTCGTAGCGCTCGAGTATCTCATCGACATACTCATTCACATCTACACCCTCTTTAAGCTTGCCATACCGTACCACGGGGTCACCGTAGTAGACAGGATCAGACTTGCGCTCTAGATAAACCGAAACATTATTATCCCATTTACCGGGGTCAAGGCCATTCTTTTCAGTGAGTCTTATTGCGTCGAGGATATGACCATGCCCTGCGTTATATGAAGCCAGGATAAACTTAACCCTCTCATCCGGGTTGGGTACTTTATCGTTGAATATCGTGTTCAGCAGTCTCAGGTATTTTACACCGGCATAGACATTGTTTTCAACAGACCTGGTGACATCAAGACCGAAATGTCTTCCTGTCTCAGGCATTACCTGCATAAGACCGTAAGCACCGCGCGGTGAGGTGACTGAAGGATTGAACCTGGATTCCTGGTAGATAAGGGCCGCCACAAGGCGCCAGTCCCACCCTATCGAATCACTGTAATGCCTTATTATTTCATCAAAGGGAGACACTTTGCCGGTCTCAGTGGCATCATATTTCGATCCGGCTATGTAAGCGGGACGCGTACCAGTGAAATATTTTCTCTCCAGGCGTGCATATTCCTTTGTGGTTTTAAATCCCTTTATCCAGCTGTTCAGCTCTTCAAGGAGAGCGTTACTTCCATCCTTGCGCACACTCCAGGCTATGTCCAGAGCGGGGCTTACAGAAGTGCCGAAATCAAGTTCGCTGTGGAGAGATCCGATAATGTTTACCATGTAGTCATCGCATACAGTGAACTCTATCTCACCGCGTGAGACCTGATGCGCAAGCTCCTCGGCATCATATGGCACCTCGATGATGCCAATGTCAATGCCTGACTCCCGCTCAAGGGCATACAACCTCTGGGCGTATGAAGAACCTTTCTGCACATAGACAGTCTTTCCCTTGAGATCAAGCAGATTTCTGACCATCTTCTGCCCGATGTCTTCTGCCGACATCTTATACCATCCGTTGGGTTTACGCTGCACGAGCACCTCTCCCGACTGCATGATAGGATCAGTGAAACGCATCATCTCCTTGCGGTCCGGGCTCACCGACAGCCCTACGGCTACCAGGTCTGCTTCACCGTCCTCAAGAAGCTCCAGTGCTTCATCAATATCATTTCGGGCAATTATCTCAAGCTCAACATCAAGATGATCGGCAAAACGTTTGAGTAATTCGAAATGGAATCCCATCGGCTCTCCATTGTAGATGAAGTAGCTCGTTTGGTTAATGTTCGTTACCGCTTTGATCTTGCCGTCGGCGAGGATTGCATCAAGATCACGGGGAGGTACCGGAACAGTATCAACCCTTCTGCTCTCCTTTTCGTAGGAGATGACTGACAGAATAACAATGAATAAGAACGAAATTAATTTCCTCAATATCTAAAATATTGGTCCGACAATTAAACAATCCAATGTAGGAAATGTTTTCGGTACAAAGATAACAAAATTTTTCAATCATAGAAAGTCCAGGCGAAACCAACCCGTAACATTCTGATATTCATAGGATAATCGGGTATTAAAAAATAATTATATCCTATCAGACCGGCCGCGACATGGTCAAACATTACGAAGATTCTGGTCCGTTTTACCTTAAGATCCACGAAAACGTTGATAAACGGATAGTTACCAATTTCAGTGTCAGACTGGCTAAAATATCTGCCTGTGGCAGGCATATAATTCATTGCATAATAGGCGGTATGTATCATCGCTTCAGCCCCGAGCTGAAAATAAAGCTCCCCTCCTGTTGATTCGAATTTAAATAAATGATCAAAGAAGAATGCGCTCCGGGCTGTCACCAGGGGAAGGCTCAGGACGTCACTGTTGGAGCTTGTCTGCAGAAGTACTGTGTTATCCCAGTGAAATTTCCAGAAAACAAGATCTTTCCTGAGCGAAAGGGCGGCAACCGACAGTCCGCCCTCATGCTGGGCAGGCATGGCATCATTCCCCATGTAAATGAAATTATCAATGATGGCATAATTGAACTTAAGGCTGAGATTGCGTCCGGGCCAGAGCAGTGATGATCCGGCCGTTGTTCTGAACTCTCTTCCATGATCCACCGACCATGAGAAGTTGTTCGAGCCCCACCTGTCGTACCATAAGGAGGGTGTATAACTGGCAACGGCAAGGGTAGCGTCCCACGTTATCATGCCTTTGCGGGAAGTGGCAAAATCCTTGAAAATGCGGCCGTCCACGATGAAGTCACCGGCACGGTATCCCTGAAACCACAGGTCGCCTGTTGCCGACCACCCGAATTTTTCACCAATGTTGTTGAAAACTTTTCCGGTAAGCACAAATGAGCTTTTATGCCTGCTTATTTCATTCGGTACTCCGAGTGTGTCTTTGGGGATCAGCTGGCCATAGTTACGAAGCTCATTGCGTATACCTGCCCCGGCGCCGATCCTGAAGCGGTCCGTAGCTGCCTGCGGCGAAATCCACCCTCAGCGTATTTGACAAAAGGTTCTGATAAAGAGAATCCTCTGTTGAAGAATTGCTTATAAATGTGGTGTCATAGAAGCCGGAACCCGGGTATTTGTCATAAAACCCGCGTTTGTTCCATTCGTAGCTTCCGATGTGCGAAAAGGTCACCGGTCCGGCATGCAACATCTCGCCGGTAACGGTGTCACGCTTTCCGCCGGGTGAATATCTCTGAGCCAGCAGCACATACCTGTTCTTAAGATGGTTCTGAGACTCATTCGCATCGTTAAGCAACACAGGTACATCCTCCGGGGGATATTGGCTGAGGAATTCCGATCCGGCTATCCCACCGTTCTCGTATGTCTGGTGGTCATTAACTCCTGTGCTGAAGTAGGCAGTGTACTGGTCGCCGTTATAGGATGAGTGAAGGAGGAAGTTCTTGTCAACCGCCTTCTGGTAATCGTACTGTCCGATGGCATACACGATATCATATATCAGTCCGAAGTTCAGCCTCCTGGTTATATTCTGTGAATGTCTGATCCTGAAGGTCTGTTCCGACTTCTGACGGGCTCCCGCGTTTGTCCATGCCAACTCGGTGAACGGCACATGGGTATTAATAAAAAGTGTGTTAGACGGGGTGTACATAAAAGGATAATAATACGAATAGAGGTACCTGTCAGGCTTCCAGTCGCGGTCAAAGAAATTTATCTGGTAGAGCGGGAGGCCGTAGTTCCCGGGATATGCATTGAAGTCAGAGATTTTGTCAGTGACGCGCCGGCGGTGAAAGAGTGAAAATGCCGTGTCAAGGGGGATTTTTATTTCAGTGGTGTAATCAGACGAGAGGGTCCATTGCCTCGTTGTCTTTGCAATGATGGTATCAGGCTTACGAGGCGGCAATGGTATCCGTGCCGTATCCTGCACCGCGATGGTATCAGCCATCCTGGCCTGTAAGGTCCTTTCTTTGATGATCCTTGCCGGGATGGTATCAATCTCCTGGGCGGAGAGGGTCACCGGGAGGACCAGCAGGGCCATATATGCTAAGAGGCGGCGCATCAGCGGCAAATTTACTTAAAAAGTGGCAACAAAAAGGACCGGCCTCAGAAAGAGGGCCGGTCCTTTGAACAACAACCATATAATAACAAAAAACAAACTCAGTCCACGTTATCGTTGAGATAAGCATTATTCTCCCTGATGACCGGCTGATTATCCTCGTCGAGGCTCAGGGTGAACTTTGACACCTTGCTGCCTGCAGCCTTGTTGGCATTATGCAGGGCGATCTTCTTGCGCACATATGCCGGCACCTCCTCAAAGTCCTCGATGTTGTCATTCATCGACTGTGTTGAGAGGCCCTCATTCTTTATGACGTTCTGCATATGCTTGAGCTTGCGCAGGGTCCCCTCGTTCTTGTCGGCCGGCGGCGGGGCGGGGCGGGCAGGAGCGGGAGAAATGCTTATGTCGCCGTCGGGGTCAAAATCAATGACACCCTGGTTTATCACCGTAGAGTGTGAGGGGGTGTCGTGGTGACCGGGGCGGGCAGGCCTGACTATATATTGTGAGTCTCCCTCACCTGCGCTCTCGGGAAGAGAGGGCTGCTGTGCAGCATTCAGGCTGACAACTTCCCTGCGTCTCTCAGGCTTATAGGCGTCGAGGTCAGCGCTGGCCTCAAAGCCAGTGGCAACGACGGTGACGCTGATGGCATCACCCAGCTCCTCCTCGGTCGACAGACCCCTGATAATGAGAGCATCCTCGGAGATTGCTTCATAGACATAATCAGTGAGCTCTCCAAGCTCATCCATCGTTATCTCGTTCTGCCCTGTTCCCGATTTAATATTAAGCAGTATGCTCTGGGCCCCGGTGATATCATTGGAGCTGAGCAGCGGCGAGGTCAGGGCTGCTTCAATGGATTTTGTTGCACGGTCATCACCTGCGGCGGTACCGATACCCATGAGGGCAACACCTGAATTCCTCATTACAGTGTCAACATCGGCAAAGTCCACATTGATGTAGCCTGTGCATGTGATGATCTCGGCTATGCCTTTCACTGCATTGGCGAGTACATCATCGGCACGGGCGAAAGCGGCAGATACGCCTTCATCTCCGTATATCTCCCTCAGCCGTTCATTGTTGATCACGATGAGCGAGTCGACTTTGTCTTTCAGATCATTGATGCCTCTGATAGCCAGCTTGATACGCTGATTGAGCTCAGACCTGAACGGAATAGTCACCACTGCCACGGTCAGATAACCGGCATCACGGCATGCTTTGGCGATCACCGGTGTTGCTCCGGTGCCTGTGCCTCCTCCCATGCCAGCAGTTATGAAGACCATTTTGGTGTTTCCCGACAACGCATTCATGACATCCTCGATGTTCTCGATGGCTGCGTCACGGCCTCTCTCCGGCTGGCTGCCGGCGCCAAGACCTTCGGTGGTGGTCTCTCCTATCTGCACCCTTACAGGTACCGGACTCTGCGAGAGAGCCTGCTGGTCAGTGTTGCAGACCACGAAGTTGACATCCTTGATGCCCTTTCGGAACATATGGTTTACGGCGTTGCTGCCGCCTCCTCCTATTCCCAGCACCTTTATTATTGACGACCGCTCAACGGGCAGGTCAAAATTCATCAGATCCTCTGACATGACTTCAGTTATTAATTATTTGACGTGCTATCATCCATCTTTTCATCTGTGGCATCCATAATATCACCCCAGATTTTTCTCAGGCTGCTGACTATTGTATTTTGCGGTCTCCGCGGCTTTTCTTCAGGTATTTCATCGATCATTACCTCCTCCTCCTCTTCCACTTTCACCTCTTTCTCCGGATGGAAAACAGGTTTCAGGGGATGAACAGGTTCCTGTTTCTTCTCACCGAAGCGAACCTCAATCTTATTCTCCTCAATATATTCAAGTCCTTTCATGATCAGACCTACACTTGTGGCATACATGGGCTGATTAATCTCATCCTTGCCCTTGCCGCTCAGGTGGACATTGGGATGGCCTATGCGCACATCCATGGCCGTCTTGTACTTGACGAGCTGCGGCAGGTTCTTCAGCATCGCTCCACCGCCTGTGATAACTACTCCGGCAGTGAGCTTTTCGGCAAAGCCTGAGTTCTGTATCTCGAAGTTGACCGCATCAAGGATCTCCTCCATGCGGCTCTGTATTATATAGGCAAGGTTCTTGAACGATATCTCCTTGGGATCACGTCCTGCTATGCCCGGTATTGAGACGACCTTGTTTTCAGGTGCAATATCGCCTATTGCGAAACCGAACTTGACCTTGAGGTCTTCAGCCTGTTTCTGCAGTATCGAGCATCCCTCCCTGATATCCGCGGTGACCATATTGCCTCCGAACGGTATCACGGCTGTATGCCTGATCACGTTGTCATAATAGATGGCAACGTCAGTGGTGCCTCCTCCGATGTCGACAAGCACAACACCTGCCTCCTTCTCCTCGTCTGTAAGCACTGCCTCGGACGAAGCCAGGGGTTCGAGCACCAGGCTCATAAGATTCATGTTGGCCTTGTTGATGCACCTCTCAGTGTTGCGTGCTGATGATATCTGCCCGATCACGATGTGGAAATTCGCTTCAAGCCGTTTACCGCATATTCCTACGGGATTGCTGATACCCGATTCATTGTCGACGATGTACGTCTGCGGGATAACATGTATTATCTCCTCCCCCACTTCGATGGGAAGTTTAAACATGTCAGCCGTCAGCCTGCGGATATCGCTTATATCGATCTCCGTCTCGTGGGAATCGCGTGTGATATAGCCACGGGCCATCTTGCTTTTTATATGCCTTCCGGCAATACCTACAAAGACATCTGTGAGAACGATACCGGTTCTCGTCTTCAAGGTCATCGACCGTGGTCCTGATAGCCTTTACCGTCTCTTCGATGTTCAGCACCACACCACGCTTTACGCCTGTTGATGGTGTGTTGCTCAGACCGAGGATTTCTATTCCTCCGTTTCCGTCACAACGCCCGACAATGGCAACGATCTTTGTCGTTCCGATGTCAATGGCTGCTACTAACTGATCTTTACTGCTCATAGTTTTCTTATATGGTTGTTCAACAATTATCTTCTCTGGCAGACAACCTGCCCTTTATATTCAATATTCACCACCTTGTACTTGTCCCACCCCGTCACCGGCATAGCTTCGCGGTAAAAGACAAGGAGGTTGTTCAGTTTCTCTTCGTAGTTCTCGGTTCTGCCGAGACGTATAGTGTGATTGCCGACACGCGGCACCATGACCACCCTGCCGTCGCGCGACATGCTGAGATAGTCAATCATGGAGTTCCAGAAGCTGTCGCCCCTGATATAATTCACGAGTTCAAAGGCACGCGCCAGGTTCTCCGTCTTCTCCGAATCATAGATGTTTGTGCCTGTCATCTCCCCGGGATTGAAAAGCATGTCAATCTCGAGAATATGAAGATGAGGGGTGTAAAGATTATGCCGGCGCATAATGACACCCTCGCGGTCTATAAAAAAGTCGCCCCCGTAGGATGCCACCACACGCATTACCGGTTCACGCTGGTCAGCATAGAGATGGAGTTTCCTGTCAGCAGAGAGGTATACCTCGGCAACCCTCAGCTCCTTGTATGTCTTTATTTTGTTTTCAATCGTGTTAAGTGGTATCTCATTCAACTGTGCACCCGTAATACGTATGCCTGTCGCCCTGATCAGAGCCATCAGGTCATCAGGGGTGACAAACTGGTGCTGAGCTGAGTCTGCCAGTGTGATTGCCACACCTGTGCACACGTCATCTTCACTCCCGATGCGGCTGAACAGCGGAGTGAGGAGCACAAATACGCCCATGACGACAGTCAGTATCTTCATCAGCAGGCTCATGGGTACCGTCTCTTAAGCATCGTTGTTATCGGTTCTATAAAACGGTCAATATCGCCGGCACCAATGGTCAGCAGCACGCCTTCACCGGTGGTCTCGAGGATTGGCAGCAGCTCCTCCCTGGTTACCACCCTCACGTGTTTATTCTGCATCTTTGCTGCGATCATCTCTGAGGTGACACCAGGCAAAGGATTTTCCCTGGCAGGATAGATCGGAAGCAGTAATATTTCATCAAGCCTGTCGAGCGCCGCAGCAAAGCCATCGGCAAAATCACGCGTACGGCTGAAGAGGTGAGGCTGGAAAATGCCCGTAATATGCCTGTCAGGGTAAAAATCGCGCACGGCACTGACAAGTGCGTTTATCTCCTGAGGATGATGAGCATAATCATCTATGTAGACCACACCTTTATTATTGAACCTCATGTCAAACCTGCGGCGGACACCTTCATAAGTGAGCAGTGCGTTGCGTATTTCATCAGGCTCAGCGCCGGCACACCACGCTGCTGCTGCTGCTGCAGTGGCATTTAGGATATTGACCAGCCCAGGCAATGCAAGCCGAATATTCTTAACAGGTTCGCCGGGTGTCATCAGGTCAAACCTGTAGAAGCCGTCTCCTTTTTCGATATCTGCAGCCCTGAAGGAAGTATTCTTACCCATGCCGTAGCTGTACACATGCACAGCACCAGGAAGACTCAGGGCAGGCAGAATATTTTCATGAAGTATAAGTGTGCCGTTTTTCTGAACACAGCCGCAGAAATCGCTGTAAGCGTCAATCATGGCCTCTGCAGTACCGTAAATATCAAGATGATCAGGATCAATTGCAGTGATAACGGCAATAACCGGTGACAGATAAAGGAAGGAACGGTCGAACTCATCAGCTTCCATCACAGTGTACCTGCTCTGGTTGAGCAGAAAGTTTGTGTTATAATTCTTTGAGATGCCGCCAAGAAAGGCAGAACATTTCAACTGTGACACAGTCAGTATATGGGCGATCATGGTGCTGACCGTCGTTTTACCATGCGTACCGGCTACGGCTATAGCATCAGTCTCCCGGGAGACCTGTCCGAGGACCTCTGCCCTTTTATAAATTATGTATCCGTTATTCTTGAAGTAATTAAGAATAGAGCTGTCTTTTGGTATGGCAGGGGTATAAACCACCATCACCCTGTCGCGCTCGGCAGGATCGGCAAACAATGTGGGCAACGCATCTATATTATCTTCATAGACGATGTCGCAGCCTTCCTCCTCCAGTGTTCCGGTAAGCGGGCTTTCGGTCCGGTCATAGCCGCAGACACAGTATCCCGCTGCCAGGAAATAGCGGGCCAGGGCGCTCATCCCTATGCCGCCAATGCCGAGGAAATATATGCCTTCTATGTTTGTCAGTTCTCTCATCTGTTTATCAGTTTAAGTACCTCCCTGGCTATGACTTCATCAGCATCCCTGATTGCGAGTTTTCTGATGTTCTCTGAGAGTGTTTTTCTCCGGGCGCTGTCTTTCAGCAGTGTCAGTGCCGTGGTGATGAGCTCTGCCGGTGCTGCGGCATCGGTCACCAGCACTGCTGCCTCCTTCGTCACCAGGGCCATGGCATTATGGGTCTGGTGATCCTCGGCTACATTGGGTGACGGCACAAGAATTACGGGTTTGCCCACCAGTGCCAGCTCGGAGATTGTTCCGGCGCCGGCACGCGATATGATGATATCGGCGGCGGCGTACGCAAGGTCCATGCGGCTGATGAAGCCCGTGACACGTATATTGTTTGTGGCAGCCGCATCGGTCAGCTCACGCATACGGTCGTAATAATGACTGCCGGTCTGCCATATCATCTGCGCCCCTGCCTCCTCAACCGCGCCTATCCCGCCGCCGACAGAGCTGTTGATCGTGCCGGCGCCGAGTGACCCGCCCAGAACGAGTATCACCGGCATGGAATTATTCAGCTTGAAATGCTCCAGCGCCTCTGCCCTGAGTGTATCCAGGTTGTCAAACGCCAGCCTGACAGGATTGCCTGTCAGTATAATTTTATCTTTCGGGAAATATTTCTCCATCCCCTCATAGGCAACACAGATCTTCCCGGCCTTTTGTGCCAGCAGCTTGTTTGTGATCCCTGCATAACTGTTCTGCTCCTGTATCAGAGTAGGAATATTCATTCTCTGTGCCTGCTTGAGGACTGGTCCTGATGCGTATCCTCCCACCCCTACAACGACATCTGGCTTGAACCGGCGAATGATCTTCCTCGCCTTAAGCATGCTGTGAAAGAGTTTTCCGGCAACGGATATGTTTTTCAGGCTGAGGCCCCTTACGAATCCTGCAACCGGCAGTCCTGTGATCTCGTAACCTGCTTCCGGCACCTTCTGCATTTCCATGCGTCCTGTTGCTCCAACGAAGAGTATCTCCGCTTCGGGCTTCAGCCGTTTCAGGGCATTGGCAATGGCGATGGCCGGGAAGAGATGGCCTCCTGTGCCTCCTCCGCTGATGATGATCCTGATATTTGACCTCCCGCCGCTCATGCTACCGTTATGGTGTCAGTCCGTTCAATATCTGAAAGCTTTTCGCTTCTCCCGCGTGCATTCATCACTCTCGAGACGCTCAGTATGGCTCCCAGTGAGAAGCTTATCACAAGCACTGAAGTACGGCCCCAGCTTATCATCGGCAGGGTCTGTCCCGTCACCGGGAAGAGCCCCACGGCCACAAGCATATTCAGAAAAGCCTGGAACACGATCATGACCGTCAGTCCCAGCACCATCAGCGCCGGGAAGGCAAAATCGCACTTTCGCGCTATCTGTATACCCCTGAACATCAGCGCCAGGTAACTGAGGATAACTATGATGGCGCCAAGGAGCCCGTACTCCTCCACAATGATGGCAAAAATGAAGTCCGAATTCGACTGCGGGAGCATGTTTCGCTGAGTGCTTCCTCCCGGCAGCTTGCCGAAGAGCTTGCCCGTGGAGATGGCTATCTTGGCCTGGTTCGACTGATAATCTGCATCAGGAGAGCTCTCGCCGCTGAAATATGTCTCAATACGGTTCTTCCAAACCTCAACCCTGTTGTCACCCTTCTTGAAAACCAGCAACAATGTTGCAAAGAGAACTATTGCCGCCAGTCCCATGCCTGCATAACCCAGCAGGAATTTCACGGGAACACGGCCGATGAAAAGCACTATCATGCTTATCAGGAAAATCATCAGAGCGGTGGACAGATTCTCCGACATTATCAGTAAACATACCAGTGCCACCGGTGCGACCAGCCTTATGGTCACTGTCCTGAAGTTCTTCAGCTCATGCTGGTAAACCGTCAGTCCGCGCGCCAGGTAGATCACCAGCGCCACTTTTGCCAGGTCCGATGTCTGCAGTCTGAGACCTATGATGGGTATCTCGAGCCAGCGTGTTGCCTCATTGATGCTTACACCGGCAAAAAGAGTAATGATCAGCAGTAAAATTGCCACGCCCAGCCCTATGGTGGCATACTGCATATATCTAATATAAGGTATCCAGTGTGTTACCACAATGATGAGCAGACCCACCATCAGCATAATAAACTGGGTTCTCAGAAAATAAAATGTGTTACCGTGGTGCGACGAGTAGGCTACTCCCACTGAGGAGCTGTAGACGGATAGAAGCGACACGAGCATGAAGAGGGCTATCAGCCCCCACAGGTACCTGTCACCTTTAAAAAACCGTCTAACCCTGATGTCTGCCATACTCTATAAGTTTCTGACAGCCAGCTTGAACTGACGTCCTCGGTCTTCATAGTTGTTAAAAAGATCAAAGCTTGCGCACGCCGGTGAGAGCAGCACCGTATCTCCCTTGTGCGCCAGGTAATAGGCTGACCGTACCGCCTCCTCCATAGAGGTTGTCTCAACGATCGTGGGCACTATACCTGCTAAATGAGTCGATGATCTTCTGATTATCCTTGCCCAGGCAGACAATCGCCTTCACCTTCTCCTTCACCACCGTATTCAGCTCGGAATAATCGTTTCCCTTATCTATTCCTCCGGCAATCCATACAACCCCCGCCTGCATGCACTCAAGAGCATACCATGTTGAATTGACGTTTGTCGCCTTTGAATCATTGATGAAGTTTATACCTGCCACCATGATGACAGACTCAAGCCGGTGCTCAACACCCTGGAAGTCGGTCAGGCTCTCGCGTATTGTCTCCTTGCGGATATTCAGAACCTTGCCGGTGATGGCCGCAGCCATCGAATTGTAAACATTGTGGCGTCCTTTTAACGCCAGGTCATGAATGGTCATAAGGCTGGTTTTTTGGGTTATATCAAGAATGAGGTTGTCGTTTTCAAGGCAGGCAGCCATACCCTCGCAAGTGTTCAGCGAGAATGGCAGTGAACGTGACGTAAGGTTAAGCTTCTCCACCTCCTTTATTGTCACCGGGTCGTCAGCACACCAGATGAAACAGTCGCCGGAGGTCTGGTTGCGGATCACACGCATCTTGGAGTCAACATAATTCTGCATTTCGTGATCATACCTGTCGAGGTGGTCAGGCGTGATATTCATGAGGATGGCGATGTCAGCCCTGAAGTCGTACATGCCGTCAAGCTGGAAGCTGCTCAGCTCAATGACATAATAATCATATCCTCCCTCTGCCACAGCCAGTGCGAAGCTGTTGCCCACGTTGCCTGTCATTGCGACATTGAGCCCTGCCTTCTTCATCATGTGGCTGATGAGGTTGGTTGTTGTGGTTTTTCCGTTGCTTCCTGTCACACATATCTTGATTGCATCAGTATAGCGTCCGGCAAACTCAATCTCCGAGATGACGGGGATGTTCTTTTCACGCACTGCGACCACAACAGGATTATCTTCCCACAGGCCCGGGCTCTTTATCACTTCGGCGGCATTCAATATCAGCTCCATGCTGTGCTTTCCTTCTTCAAATGCGATGTTATGCGAGACCAGCATCTCGCGGTACTTTTCCTTAATTGTGCCGCTGTCGGTGACAAACACGTCAAATCCCTGCTTCTGTGCCAGTATTGCTGACCCTGCCCCGCTCTCTCCTGCTCCCAGTATTACAATCCTCTTATTCATCTCTTATCTTGTCTTGAGTGTCACTACGCTTATAACCGCGAGAATAATCGCGATAATCCAGAACCGCGTGACTATTTTCGGTTCAGGATATCCCTTCTTCTGATAATGGTGGTGAAGCGGAGCCATGAGGAAAATGCGCCTTCCCTCTCCGTACTTGCGCTTCGTTCTTTTAAACCAGCCCACCTGCAACATCACCGAAAGGCTCTCTACCAGGAATATTCCGCACAGAATGGGTATCAACAGCTCCTTGCGGATCACAATGGCAAATACCGCGATGATGCCTCCCAGCGTGAGGCTGCCGGTGTCGCCCATGAATACCTGAGCGGGATAGGAGTTGTACCAGAGGAAACCGACAGTGGCGCCGGCAAACGCGGCAGCGAAGATCATCAGCTCGCCGGTGGCAGGTATATACATGATATTCAGGTAATCAGCGAAATTGATGTTACCTGAGACGTAGGCCAGGATACCAAGCGTGACGCCGGCCACGGCGGAGGTGCCTGTTGCCAGTCCGTCGAGCCCATCCGTGAGGTTCACACCGTTGGACACTCCAACCACAATGAAGATCACCACTGCTATAAATACTATCCAGCCAAGCATCTGCTTTGTCTTTCCCTTTGCAAAAGGCACCAGCCATGAGTAGTCGAACTCATTATCCTTTACAAAGGGGATGGTAGTCTTAGTTGATTTTATGTTTATAGCCGTTGTCTGAGGAAGAATATCTTGCGGGTGTGTGCCGTATTGATCCACAGAGGCAACTGCAGTTTTAGCCGGGGCAGTAACATTCACCCGTACCACGACATCATTGCTGAGCAGGAGTGTCAGTGCAACAATGATCCCGAGCGAGACCTGTCCGATTATCTTGAAACGGCCTGCCAGTCCCTCTTTATGTTTTCTGAAAATCTTTATGTAGTCATCCAGGAAGCCGATCAGGCCAATCCATACAGTTGTAATAAGCATCAGGATGATATATACGTTGTCAAGCTTGGCAAAGAGCAGTACAGGTATTACTATTGAAGCGATAATGATTATCCCGCCCATCGATGGCGTACCCTGCTTCCTGTACTGACCCTCGAGATCAAGATTGCGTATTGTTTCGCCTATCTGCCTGCGCTGGAGAAAATTAATTATGCTCTTGCCGATAAGCATGGAAATAATCAGTGATGCTATGACGGCGGCGGCAGCTCTGGAGGAAATATAATTGAACACCCCTGCTCCAGGGACACCGAGTGTGTCAAGATATCTGAAGAGATAATACAACATATCAACTCATTTTAAATGCCTTACGTAATTCTTCCCTGTCATCGAAATGATGTCTGACACCCAACACCTCCTGGTATGTCTCATGACCCTTCCCGGCAACGATGATTATATCGCCGGGGGTGGCAAACATCACCGCAGCCCTGATAGCGTCGGCACGACCTGTGATACGGATGGTTTTTGCCCTGCCATCCTGATCAAGTCCTGCCTCCATTTCATCAATTATCTTTTCCGGATCCTCGCTTCTTGGATTGTCAGAAGTAAGAATCACCCTGTCAGCACGCTCTGCAGCCATTTTTGCCATTACCGGCCTTTTGGTGCGGTCACGGTCACCGCCTGCGCCAAGTACCACTATCAGCTTGCCTTTTCCCTGCCTGAGTCTGTTTACCGCTTCGATTACGTTCTGTACGGCATCAGGGGTATGCGCATAGTCAACTATGCCTGTGATACCGTCAGTTGAGCGAATGACCTCCATGCGACCGTCAACAGGATAAAGGGAGCTGAGTATTCTGAGTGTTTCGCCGCTCTCAGCGCCAAGGAGTATGGTTGTGCCGTATACGGCCAACAGGTTGGATGCGTTATAATCGCCAATAAAGTGCGTCCATACAGCCATGCCGTTTATCTTCAGAAGCATGCCCTCAAATCCCTGTTCTGTAATGCTGCAGCGGAAATCGGCCATGCCGTGCATTGAGAATGTGCGTTTGGCCGCTTTGCAGTTCTGTATCATCACCCTGCCATTCCTGTCATCGGTGTTTACCAGCGCGAAAGCCTGGGGTGAGAGCCCGTCAAAGAACTTTTTCTTGGCGGCCAGATAATTATCGAAAGTCTTGTGGTAATCAAGATGATCATGCGTCAGGTTGGTGAAAACGCCTCCTGCAAAGGTCAGTCCTGCAATACGCTGCTGCTCAATAGCGTGGGAGCTGACCTCCATGAAGACATATTCGCATCCTTCATCAACCATCTCAGCCAGAAGGGCATTAAGCTTCACCGGATCCGGGGTGGTATGCGTAGCATCTTCACGTCTGGTATGCACATAATTGCACACCGTAGAGAGCAGACCACACTTGTAACCCATCGCCTCAAACATATTATACAGCAGGGTGGCGATGGTAGTCTTGCCATTTGTGCCGGTGACGCCTGTCAGTTTCACCTTCCCGGAAGGGTGATCATAAAAAGCCGATGCAGCCAGTCCCGGTGCAGCATGTTGAATCTTCTACGACAACCACTGTAACTCCCTGCGGGATAGGCTCAGGCGGGGTCTCGCAAATTATTGCGGCAGCTCCATCGCTGACAGCCTTGCCGATGAAGGCATGACCGTCGATCTTCGTTCCCCTGACTGCAATGAAGAGGCTGCCCGGCTTTACAGCACGTGAGTCAGCGGTGACACCGCTGATGGTTTTGTCCTCATCGCCGTAAAGAGTCTTGATCTTTATATCTGTCAGTATATCCCTGAGCTTCATCATAGTCATAGTTTCAGTTCAACGGCCACTGTTGCTCCCCTGGAAATCTTTACCCCCGGCTGTGGCGACTGCCTTACGACCTTCCCGCGACCGCTGTAGTGTACTCTTAATCCGTTATTCTCGAGCAGGTAGATGGCGTCACGCAATCCCATCCCTACCACATTGGGCATCAGCCCCTCGTTGAGCGACAGGTCAACGACACGGAGGGTGTCGCCGTTCTCCCGCGTTCTTACCCAATCGCTGTCGACGTTCCTCTTAGCCTTGATATTCAGCGTGCGGAGCGTTTTGTTAATGTCTGCGTAATAACCGTTGCCGGCATCCGGAGCTTTCAGGGGCTTATCATCCTTCGGAGCAAGTGCCTCCAGGTTACGGTAGAAACTTGTTGCATAAACCTTATCGGAGATCTCCTTGAAGACAGGACCGGCCACAACGTTGCCATAGTAGACAAAGTTTGAAGGGGCATTGACGACCACAATGCATGAATAGAGAGGATCATCGGCCGGGAAATATCCAACAAAGGAGGCCTGATAAGATATACGCTCTCCTGAGCGATAGCCGTACTTCTCATTGGCTATCTGGGCGGTGCCCGTCTTGCCGGCTATCTTGTAATTACTGTTCCTGAGGTTCTTGGCGGTTCCGTTCTCCACCACCCCTTCCAGAAGTGACTGTGCCTTACGTATTGTTGAACGCGAACATATTGCATTTGTAATGACCTCACTGTCATAAGTTTTGACCGGCCAGTTGCCGTCACGCACTTCGGTGACGAACCTGGGCTTTACCATCTTCCCGTCGTTAGCCACAGCGTTATAAAACGTAAGGATCTGCAACGGGGTCATCTGGACCTCATAGCCGTAAGCCATCATCGGAAGCGATATCCCCGACCAGAGTTTTTCTCCCGGGTAACGGATAACAGGCTTCCCTTCACCCTTGATCTGCAGGTCAAGCTGCTTGTTGATCTGCATGGAGTAAAGACGGTCAACGTACCTGCGCGGATTGTCTTTGTAGTTCTCGTAAATGATCTTTGCCGTCCCCACATTGGAAGAGTGTTCAAAAACCTGGCGTGCGGTGATCTTACCCAGTCCTTCCTCTTCATGATCGCGGATTATTTTGTCATAATATTTGACAGTTCCGTCGCCAGTGTTGATAGTGTCATCGAGGTCTACAACGCCATCCTCGAGAGCCGTGATCATCGACATCAGCTTGAAGGTTGAACCCGGCTCGGTGCTTTCGCCGACAGCGTAATTGTATGTCTCGTGATATGCTCCGTCAGAACCTTTTTCGAGGTTGGCGATTGCTTTTATATCGCCGGTGTGTACTTCCATCACCACCACGCACCCGTGATGAGCATTGTTCTTCGAGAGCTGACGGTAAAGTGCGTGCTCGGCAACATCCTGAAGGTCAAGATTGATTGTAGTCACAACGTCATAGCCCGGACGTGCATGGACGGTCTCAAGATTTTCCACGTCAATCCATGCTCCTCCCGTGAGGCGCTGCTGCACCTTGAACCCATCCTTGCCCGACAGGTAGTTGTTGAATGATCCTTCGAGTCCCACGATATTGGATGTGCTGTCTTCGGTCACATAGCCGATGGTTCGTCTTGCCAGGAGACCGTTAGGCATGATGCGGCTGTTTTCAGGCTGGTAGAGCAATCCTCCCCTGAACTTTCCGTGCCTGAAGACCGGGAGTTTTTTAAGGTAACTCAGGGTCTCATAGCTGACATGTCTCTTGATGAGAAAGTACCTGTCGCCGCGCTTGCGTGCGCGGGTCAGTTGATTTTTCCAGCCGTCGGGAGAATTCACCCCGACATATTTGGAGAGTCCCCGGCAGAGGCCGTTGATGCCGTTGGCCCAGGTGGTGTCAGCCATGCCCGAGCTGTGCGTATCCATGTAGACGGTGTAATACGGGATTGAGCTTGCCAGGATGCGCCCGTCATCGGCGAGGATGTCTCCCCTGCCGGCCTTGTCGACCTCCCTGCGAAAAACGACCTTGTCAGCCATGGCAGCCCACTTCTCCGACTGCACGAACTGAAGAATGATGATGCGGATGAACACGGCAAGGGCCATTATCGCCACGATACCGTAAATGATGCCGGTACGGGCGAATATCTGATCCTTTGGTTTCATCGTGTTATTCATTCACAACTATCCTGTATGGCGGTTCACGAAGCTCCTCGAGCCCCAGTCCGCGTTCCTTTATCAAATCGATGATCTCACTCTGACGGCTTACGCCTCCCAATTCGGCCGAGACAGAAAGCGACTCAGCACGCAGATCCCTTACCTCCTGTTCCAGGACGACTATTTCACGGTTGGTGCGCTCAGCCTGGAACTTGTTGGTTATTAATATGATGCCAAGAAATACGACCAGAGCTGCGTATTTCATGTTATTGAGTATGAGCCTCTCGGTGATGAATGTCCCGCTAATGAGGCCTTTCATCCAGCCCTTGCCGGTTTTCTTTTGCGCACTCTTCTGAGCACTCTGCTGTGTGCTCTTCTGGCTTCTATCCCGGGTGCTGTCCTGTGTGCTGCTGTGGGTCTTTCCCTGGGCGCTATCTTGTGTGCTGTTATGTGTGCCCGCCTGAACTTTGCCCTGTATGATGTCCCGGGCGCTTTCATGGGTGCTGTTATTTGTGCTCTTCTGAGCTTGGTCCTGAGCACTGTCCCGAGTGCTGTTATACCTACTCTGCTGAGCAATATCCTGCATGATGCCCCGGGCGTTATTATATCTGATCTTCTCTTCTTCCATCGCTGTCAGATCTTTTCTGCCACCCTGAGCCTCGCACTGCGGGCTCTGCTGTTTACCGCTATCTCATTGTCATCCGGAACAATCACCTTGTGATTGACTGCCCTGAACGGAACTATCTGGTTGCCGTAGAAATCCTTCTCAATCCTGCCCTCAAAATTGCCAGTGCGGATAAAATTCTTCACAAGCCTGTCCTCAAGTGAATGATATGTTATCATTACCAGGCGTCCGCCGGGTTTCAGCATCTGAAGAGCCTGCTCAAGCATCTCAGTCAATGCCTCCATCTCGTGGTTTACCTCAATGCGCAACGATTGGAAGAGTCTCGCGTAAAACTTGTTTTCCTGATTTGCCGGAACCAGTCCGGAGAGCGCCCTTGTGAGATCGCTGACTGTGACAACAGGGGCCTGGGCCCGTGCTTTAACTATGGCGGCAGCAAGTTTCCTCGAGTTCGTCAGTTCGCCGTACCGGTAAAAAACATTGGCCAGCTGTTCCTCTTCGTAAGTCTGAAGTATGTCCGATGCTTTCAGCGGAGCTTTTGGGTTCATGCGCATATCAAGACCGGTGTCAGTGCGGAAGGAGAACCCTCTCTCATGCGAGTCAAACTGGTGGAATGATACACCCAGGTCGGCAATCAGGCCGTCTATTGCATCGTAACCGAGATAACGCAGGTTGTTCTTCAGGAACCTGAAGTTCTGGTTGAGGAAGGTCAGCCTCTCATCGTTGATGATATTGGCAGCAGCGTCAAGATCCTGGTCAAAAGCAATAAGTTTTCCTGTGGTAAGCTGTTCAAGGATAGCCCTGGAATGGCCTCCTCCACCAAAAGTAACATCGACATAGATCCCGTCGGGCCTGAGGTTAAGCCCCGCTATGCTCTCAGTGAGCAGAGCTGGGAGATGATATATCGCCATTATGCTGTTCCGGTATCAGGATTTCCAAGCAGCTTTTCTGCCAGATTGGCAAAGTCATCTGAAGGCATGTCTATGTGGGCATACACCTCTTCAGCCCACATCTCAATTCGTCCGTCCTGCCCGGCAAGAACAACATCCTTCCCTATGCCCGCAAGGTCAAGCAGACGGCGGGGAATGAGCAGCCTGTTGCTGCTGTCGAGCGACACCTCGGCCGTACCCTTGAAAAAATTGCGGAGAAAGATATTGTGCTCCCTGTTGTATGGGTTTATTCTGCTTCGAATTTTATCCAGCTGCCTGTTCCAGTCATCGATTGAATAGAGGACGAGGCACTTATCGAAGATATCCCTTCTGACCACAAAGCGATCCTCAGCTGCTGGTGGCATCTGCTTCTTGAACGCGGCAGGGAGGATGACCCTTCCCTTGGAATCAAGCTTGCAGTTATAGTCGCCGATGAATGTGGACATCAGGGTTGTTGTTTCAGATGGCTAAAGTAAAAATAAATTTCCCACTTTACTCCACTTTCCTCCATTTTTCTTCACTTTTGTTGAAAACTTCTTATTTTTCTAATTGCAACACATTGTATGCTAAACACATACAGCGACACTTTTTTCTTATTTCTCTCAGAAGAATCGTATTGGTATTTGATGCAATGTTATTCGGTACTTTATGTTCCTGATAAATCGGGGTCGGCTCCATGGCCATAGAAATGTTCCCCCGGTAAATCGTGACCGGCTCTCAAGGCACTGGACTTGTCGTCCGGATACTTTATAAAAATACCTGATGATCCAGATAAATCAGGGCTGGATCTATGAGCATAGATATGTTCCCCCGATTAATCCTGGCCGGTTCTAATGGCAATTAAATTGTCGTGCAGATACTTTTCTAAAGTACCTGATGCCTCAGATAAATTGGGGCAAACTCAAAGAGTAAGGAATTGTATTTACCGCGTAACGGATAAAATTATTGTAGCATGTCATGGAGTATTAATCCATATACCCTCTAGGGTATCACGTATTTTAATGTTTATGACATCTTCAGAACCCGCTCATTCTTATCTTTGCATTCATCAGAATGTAAATGATGGTAACCGAAAAAGCCCCCCTGCTGATTGATGTTGAGAAGGTGCTTTACGTCAAGAACCCAACACTTGCCCGGTGGATGCCTCGATTTGTGGTGAGATATCTGAAACGTATTGTCCACCAGGATGGTATAAACGATATCATCAGGAATCACGGTCACCTGCGCGGGTCAGCCTTTAATGATGGCGCCCTCAGCTATATGGGAATAAAATACCGCGCACACGGTCTTGAAAACCTTCCTTCGGGCGGACGGAATATCTTCGTTTCAAACCACCCCCTCGGAGGCCTCGACGGGATGGTTTTCATGAGCGAGCTCTCCAAACACTACAGTGCAATAAAATTCCCCGTCAATGACATCCTTCTGTACATCGACAACTACTCAGATATTTTCCTTCCTGTAAATAAAGTCGGCAGCTTCGGACGTGAGGCTGCAAAGCTCCTGGAAGAAGCCTATAACTCCGACTGTCAGTTACTGAATTTCCCGGCAGGAATTTGTTCCCGAAAGGTTAACGGGGTGATAACCGATCTTCAGTGGCAGAAGAGTTTCATTGTCAAGGCCGTACAGTATAAGCGCGATATTGTCCCGTGCTTTTTCTCAGGCCGCAACAGCTCCTTCTTTTATAACCTCTCAAAAATACGGCAACGTCTTGGTATTAAGGTGAATATAGAGATGCTATACCTGGCGGATGAGATGTTCAGACAGAAGGGCAAGGATATCGACCTTTATTTCAGTAGTGCGATCCCGTGGCAGACCTTTGACAAGTCGAAAAGCCCTCAGCAATGGGCCGATTTTATACGGGAGAAAACTTATGATTTACAGAAGAGGTATTCGACCCGTCTGTAATATTTTCTTAATTTTGAAACAGTTAATATTTCTCATTGGAAAACCAGATCATTCATGACAATATGGAGCCGCTGGGGGAAGCGGTGCCGGTGGAAGAATTGATGGCGGAGCTGTCAAGGATTGGCATGTTAAGAAAGACGAACAACGCCAACAACGAAGTATATCTTTTTGACCATCACAGTTCATCTGTTCTGATGCATGAATTGGGCCGCATTCGGGAGCTCACCTTCAGGCATGCCGGCGGCGGAACGGGCAAGGCGCTCGATCTCGACGAATATGATCTTGATCCCGATCATCCTCAGAAACAACTTATTATCTGGGACCCGGACAATCGTGAGATAATCGGCGGATACAGGTTTATCTTCCCCGGAAGAAAGGAGAAGGGTTTTTCGGTGGACCGGTATGCCTCGTCAGGATATTTCTCATTCTCGCCAAAATTCATTAGAAAATTTCTGCCACACACAATGGAACTCGGGCGTTCCTTTGTCAGGCCTGAATACCAGAGCGGAGCCATGGGACGCAAAAGCCTGTACGCACTTGACAACCTGTGGGACGGACTCGGTGCCATCATCATCGACAACCGGCAGATAAAGTTCCTCTTCGGAAAGGTGACAATGTACACGCACTACAACGTGCAGGCACGGAACATGATTCTTTATTTCATGCTTAAATACTTTCCTGATCCTGAGAAACTGGCTGTTCCTGATGATCCCATTATTCTGGATATCCATGAAGGAGAGATGAAACAGCTCTTTACCGGCAGGAATTTTAAGGAGGACTTAAAGATTTTATCCCAGGAGGTCCGTAAGCTTGGAGAAAACATCCCACCGCTGATCAATGCCTACATGAACCTCTCCCCTTCCATGAGGTGCTTCGGGACATTTATCAACCATCACTTTGGCAATGTGGAGGAGACCGGCATATTGATCACGGTACGTGATATTTACATTGATAAGATCAACCGTCACCTGGCCTCTTACCGTGCGAATTTCAACATTTCTAAGTGATTTTCTGATTTGAAGGTCTGAGATCTGAGGTCTGAGGTCTGAGGGTTAAAAGTCTGAGGGTCAAGATTATTTGGTAATGTGGTCATAAAGAGTTGGTGATTTTTAATATCATCAAAAAAACTTGAAAGATAAATTTATGTAACAAACAGAAGATCAGCTGGAAACATAGGAATTTCCGGCTGATCTTTAATTTCTGAATTGGAGTACAAATAAATCAATTTATATTTCCAGTACCTAATAGACTGATTTACTGATAATAGAAAGTAATCTCCCCAACTTTTTTTGACTATTATATCGATTATTCACTCTTCTTAACTTTAAATACTTTAGGCACTCTATGAACTCTGGATCACTCTAGGTCACTCTAAATCACTCTAGTTCACTCCGCACTCTTTTCCAGTAGGCTCTGACAGTTATGCTTCTTCCTTAAGTCTCATTGGGCTCTGTAAATCAACCTCTCTTAATAGGCTCTTGCGGTGATCCCTTCCATGTAATTTACAAAAGCTCTGTTGACAACCCTGTTTCCTCCGGGTGTTGGATAGTTGCCAGTAAAATACCAATCACCAGTGTGCCCGGGACATGCCTGATGCAATCCTTCTACAGTCTGGTAAACGATTTCCACCTTTGCTTCGATCCCCGGAGCTCTCAGCATAACAGCTATCTGCTGTGAAATCTCATCGTCAGTGAACTGTGAATAAATTCCCTTCACAACGTTTCTCATCTCATTGTCAGGCTTCTGAAGCTCCTTCTGTGCGCTGGCATAAACCTCCCTGATGATGTCCTCACGCTCTCTCTTTTTGAGGAGTTCTATTGCTGCCTTGAAAGCGATAAAATCACCCATCCTTGCCATGTCTATACCGTAGCAGTCCGGGTAGCGTATCTGGGGCGAGGAGGAGACGATAACTATTTTTGCCGGCTCAAGGCGGTCGAGGATACGTATGATGCTCTCTCTCAGGGTAGTACCGCGTACTATTGAATCATCGATCACTACGAGGTTGTCGATACCTCTTCTTATGACTCCGTAGGTAACATCATAAACATGGGTTACAAGATCGTCGCGGCTTTTATCTTCAGTGATGAATGTCCTCAGTTTTATATCCTTGACTGCAATCTTTTCAATTCTGGGCCTTACCTGAATGATCTTATCAAACTCGCTGGCTGTCAGTGTTTTTCGATTCTTAAGTATTGCTTCCTTTTTCCTGTTGTTGAGCCAGTCATCGATACCCTTGATCAGTCCGTAGAAGGCGCTCTCAGCCGTATTGGGAATGTAAGAAAAGACCGTCTTTTCTATGTCATGATCCACAGCAGCCAGGACAGATTCAGCCAGTGTCTCGCCGAGTTTTTTGCGCTCCCGGTAGATGTGTTTGTCAGTGCCGCGCGAGAAGTAAATTCTTTCAAAAGAGCATTTTGCCGGTGTCGCCGGAGGCAATACCTCCTGTAAGGACCATTCCCCGGAGGCCTTAATTATCAGAGCCTTACCCGGATCGAGTTCCATGACATCATCTGTCCTGATATTGAATACAGTTTGTATCACCGGTCTCTCCGAAGCTGCAACCACCACTTCATCATCGGCATACCAGAATGCAGGTCTTATTCCAGCCGGATCACGCAGAACAAATGCGTCGCCGTGCCCGAGCATCCCCGCCATGACATACCCACCATCCCAGCGGTGGGCAGCATTTTGCAGAATACCGGCCAGATCAAGTTCCTTCTCAATGATCGGCGAAATATCACGTTTGGTGTAACCTTTTTCCTTGTATTGCCTGTAGAGCCTTTCGACCTCATCATCAAGGAAATGACCAACGTTCTCCAGGATGGTTATCGTGTCCGAGAAATCGACCGGATTCTGTCCTATTTCGATGAGGTGGTTGAAGATCACCTCCATGTTGGTCAGGTTGAAGTTTCCGGCCATTACCAGGTTGCGCGAGCGCCAGTTATTCTCACGCGTGACGGGATGAACACTGTCGATGTTATTGTTCCCGTATGTACCGTACCTGAGGTGACCAAGCCAGACATCGCACGGGTTTTGCTTGATGTCCGGGATAAATACGGTTGAAAATCTCCTTTATCGCATTAGGTGAGGTGGAGCGCTGACGGTGGATGTATCTCGTGCCGGGCTTCGCTCCAATATGGATGCCAGCCAGTCCTGCACCGTCCTGGCCCCTGTTGTGTTGCTTCTCCATCATGAGATACATCTTCTGCAGGCTGTAATCCCATGATCCGTATTTTTCAATATAGTATCCTGCGGGTTTCAGCAGTCTCATCAGTGCTATCCCGCATTCGTGTTTTATGCTGTCGCTCATTTTATTTTACCGGGGTTTTGAATGCTATGACATCCCTAATAAGGTAGGCTTCGGGATATCTTTTCTGTATGTCGAAGAAGACGATGGCAGCCTCCTCCCTGGTGCGGTAGTCGCCTACCTTCACCTTGAACCAGTTGGGTCTGTCGAATGTAAGGTATGTATCTGATGTCTGGGTAGTCATCCATGAAACGTGCTCTCACCTTATTGGCATCATCGCTTGCAGTGCGGTGGCCTCCGCGGTAGATCTGTATGCGCCATCCGTCGACACCGTCTTTTCTGGCATTGTACAGAATATGCCTGCTTACCAGCATATCCAGCGCGGGATCCTGAACTATCACGAGCCTTTCCGCCTCGTAGCGGGGCCGGCCGTCATTCATGATCTCAAGCACGCTCAGGCCATCCTGTGCCGACAGTGAAAGGGGAAGTACCAGGAATGAAATTATGGCCAGAAACGTTGTTTTCATGACGCAAAGATAATACAGATTTTACAATGATGTCTAGTACAATTATTATACCACTGATTGGGTGGCACTTAATATACTAAGGTTGTGCGGCTCCTTTATTCCAATGTTTGTGCTGCTCTTATCAGACCGATTTTTATGTGGCTCTTTTATTCAGGCTGATCCACTTTACTCCGTGCGGGTCAGTGTTGCACTTTTTTTCTAAGGCAGGATTTGATCTGCCTGCAGTTTCTGAGTCAGCGTAAGTATTTATAAGTCAATAATTAACAACTCTAATATTAAATAACCCCTGCCACTTAATATTTCGGGTGCTTCCATAAGCAATTATATGTCAAATATTTCCAAAGGGTTATTAATCAAGCACACATCCTGATTACAATTCGAGAGCCTCTGCAATCTCGTCGGTTATCTCGAGGTTGTGATAGACTGCCTGAACATCATCGTCATCCTCGAGTGCTTCAACGAACTTCATCACCTTACGGGCTGCTTCGACATCAAGTACCTTTGTCTCTTTCGGAACTCTTTGAAGTTTTGCTTCATCAGGTTCAATTTTCATCGATTCAAGTTTGCGGTTCAGACTTCCGAAGTCGTCTTTGGCACATGTGACCGTTATCCACTCATCATCAGCCTCAAAATTCTCCGCTCCGGCGTCAATAAGTTCAAGTTCAATATTTTCAATATCCTTATCATCAATATCTTCCCTGCTGATAGTAAAGACGCCCTTGCGGTCAAACATGAACGTAAGGGATCCGTTTGGTCCGAGAGCACCGTTATATTTTCCGTATAAAAAGCGGATATTGGCCAGTGTACGGTTGGTGTTGTTTGTCAGTCCCTCGACAAAAACCGCGATGCCATGGGATGCATAACCCTCATATGTTATTTCATGATAGGACTCGGCGTCAGCACCGCCGGCTTTCTTTATAGCCCTGTCGATGTTCTCCTTGGGCATGTTGGCACCCTTGGCGTTCTGTATGGCCAGTCGCAGACGGGCGTTTCCCGTAGGATCAGTGCCACCCTCACGTACTGAAATCATTATCTCCTTGATGATCTTCGTAAAGATCTTCCCTCTCTTTGCATCAGCCGCACCTTTCTTGCGTTTGATGGTTGACCATTTGCTGTGACCTGACATATGGATTAAGTTTTACCGGATACAAAAATATACAATTCCGGCAAACAACTTATCAAATGTGATTCTTTCCCCTCCTAAGTGAGGCGTGCCCTGAGATGCCGCTAGGTGGAACGGAGAGGGAAGCCTGTCCCGATCTGTCGGGACGAAAGTTGTCTGTCATTCTTTCCCCTGCTTAATATTTCAATGCAACACCGAATGATTGCATGATCGCAAGATTGCATGACTGTATGACTATAACTGTGTAACTCCGAGAAAAACTCAGTTTCAACCTATGGTTAAACCCTTTGCTTCATGATCCCATGATTTTATAATTGCTTGACAGCATGACAGCATCACTATAAATTTGTCATTCTGCGAAAAACTAAGTGTCAACCTATGGTTAAACCATTTGCTTCAGGATACCATGATTGTTTAATCGCTAGATAGCCTGACCGCCAGGCTGCAGGACTGCAGGACCCTTATGGCGATGCGTCGGTTTACTTATTTTCCCTAAATTTGCGCGAACATTATGCCAAAGAAATACTATATAGAAACTTATGGCTGCCAGATGAATGTGGCTGACAGCGAAGTTGTTGCGTCAATTCTTAGTGAAGCAGGTTATGAACCGGTCAGGGACATTAAGGCAGCTGACCTGATCCTTGTCAACACCTGCTCAATACGAGAGAACGCTGAACAGCGCGTTTGGGGCCGGCTTGATCTCTTCCGCAGTGAAAAGAGAAAACGCCCGCAGGTTGTTGTGGGCGTTTTGGGTTGCATGGCAGAACGACTGAAAGAAAAATTGCTTGAAAGCGATAAAATGGTGGATTTAGTGGTAGGTCCTGATGCCTATCGGGATCTGCCCATGCTATTAACATCAACCGATGGGGGTCATAAGGCGGTCAACGTGCTGCTGTCGCGCGAGGAGACCTACGCAGATATATCGCCCGTCCGGCTGGATAGCAATGGCGTTTCTGCATTCATTTCAATCATGCGCGGGTGCAACAACATGTGCGCTTACTGCGTCGTACCCTATACCCGCGGCGCCGAACGCAGTCGTGACCCGAGGACCATTGTCCGTGAAGCGCAGGAGATATTTGATCAGGGATACCGTGAAGTGACATTGTTGGGGCAGAATGTGAATTCATATTCCTGGATAGGAAATGATCTGCAAATCAATAATTCCCCTTCCTTGGCAGGTGAACGGACCGTAAAGTACCAAAATGGTATGTCGGGACAGACAGGTGCCAGCTTGAAGGGGAGCCTCCTGATGAAATCGGGAGCCAAGGTGATTAAGATCTCACCTGAACCAATCTCAATTGCGCCCCGGGAGAATATCGATTTTTCTGCATTGATTGAAATGGTAGCCTCAATCGATCCAAAATTACGCGTGCGTTTTTCAACATCTCACCCGAAGGATCTTTCAGACGATGTGCTGGAGGTGATGGCACGGCATGAAAATATATGCAAGCACATCCATCTGCCGGTACAAAGTGGCAGTACTGCAGTGCTCACCAGGATGAACCGGAAATATACACGGGAGTGGTATCTGGGCAGGATTGCCGCCATCAACCGGATCTTGCCAGGCTGTGCTATTTCAACCGATATAATTGCAGGTTTCTGTGGAGAGACTGAGGAGGAGCATCAGGAGACCTTGAGCCTGATGAGAGAGGTGGGATTTGATTTTGCATATATGTTCAAATACTCTGAGAGGCCAGATACAAAGGCAGCGAGGCATATGAAAGATGATGTGCCGGAAGAAGTGAAAACGAGAAGGCTGAACGAGATCATTGCCCTGCAAAACCAGCTTTCGGCTGCCGGTAAGAAACAAGATATTGGAAAAACCTTTGAGGTCCTTGTTGAAGGCAAGGCCAAAAAACCTGCCGGCGCAATGATGGGACGCACCACAGGCAACAAGGTAGTAGTCTTTCAAGCAGAAAGCGTTAAGCCCCGAGATTATGTTCATATAAAGATTGTAAGAACTACGTCAGCTACACTGTTAGGGGAAATCGAAAATGATAGAAAAATGTCATATGGCCCTGCTGTCTGATGTCTTCTGCCCCGGTATTAAAAAGACCGCAAGACGGAGCAGACGCGACTGACCGCATGACCGCAAGACTAAAAACAGTGTAACTCAGTGAAAAACTCTGTGTCATTCAGTGGTAAAAAACTCTTGCCTCTTCCAACTCAAGGTAATAACTTTAGTCACTTTAGCTCACTCCGCATTTCGAACAGCATGAATCCCTGCAACCTCTGCCCCCGCCAATGCAATGCCAATCGAACTCTGGCCAATGGCTGGTGTCATGCTGATGACAAGATACATGTCGCATCACTAGTGATTCACAAGGGTGAGGAGCCCCCAATCTCTGGCGAAAAAGGTATTGTCAATCTATTCTTTCCCTCCTGCAATATGCAGTGCATCTATTGTCAGAATTACGAGATATCACAATGTGGGACGCAAGGCACAGTCATGACGCTCGATGAGGTGTGTGATTCAATTATTGAGCTTCTGCCGATGTCCGAAGGCAATCTGGGATTTGTCTCTCCGTCACATTTTGTTCCGCAGATGGTGAGCATCATTGAAGAATTGTGGAGACGTGGTCACCATCCTACTATTGTTTATAACACAAATGGTTACGACCTGCCAGAGACGATCAGGTCGCTTGAAGGTTTTGTTGATGTCTGGCTTCCGGATTTTAAATACTCGGATGACAACCTTGCAGTGGAACTGTCAGACGCGCCGGATTACAGCGCTAATGCACTGGCTGCGCTGAAAGCGATGGCGCATCAGGTAGGCGTCACGCTTCAAACTGATGAACGTGGCATAGCACGACGTGGCATCATCGTGCGCCACCTGGTTCTTCCAGGTTTTGTACAAAACAGTATAGGAGTGCTGAAACTGATTTCAGAAGAGACTATCACCAAACCTGCATATCTCCTTGATGTCTCAATACTTCCCTCCAGACAATAAGGTGCAATTGGCAAATCCCGAGCCCCAATTAAAATTCTCTAATCGCAAATCGCAAATCGCAAATCGCAAATCCCTTCTGCGTTCAATAACGCTTCCAGAATACGAAACAGTTCTTGATGCTTTCAATTCTTTAGGCTTCTTCCACGGCTGGTTACAGGATTTTGACAGTCATCTGTCGTACAGACCTGATTTCACTAAAAAAGACCCCTTTGAAGAGATGTAAGTTAGAAACGCAGAGCAACTGGCACAAAACTCAGGACTTGAATTAGACCATTTCTATTCTTTGGCAAGGATTGGGCCGGGCGTAAAGTCCCGGCATGTTATGTCGGGATAGCGATCACGCAAGATTGCAGCGATGGCGACGAAGGAGGTTGAAGGTGATCTGCTATGCTAAAGGGCTTCATGCTTAAATTTAATCGACCGCAGAATCGCCGGACTGCAAGGCTTCTTGTAACTTTAGTCTCCATAGCACACTCTCAACTTTAGGCACTCAAAAACCTCCCCCTTGTCTTTAGTTTAGGATTGAAGTAATATGGTGTCATATTTATAGTTATATATAATAAACATTGTATGTTAAGCAAAGATTATTTCCTTTCACCACAGAAACTGGTTTTGATCATGGTGATCATTACCTGTTCGATAAATGTCAATGCTCAACAAACTCCCCTGAACCCCATCTCAAACAGGGTATTCACACCATTCATAATTAATCCGGCAATTGCCGGAAGTAAGGATTTTATGGCTATTGATATTTCGGCTGTAATTCAGGGCACCGATAAATCTCAGCTGCTAAGTGGAAATACCAGAATAGCCAAAAAGGGACCCACATATTTTGGAGCACCTGTGTCAAGAAGTTATACACAGTTTGGCGTGGGAGCAGCATTATTTAACGATGTTGCGGGACCTTCCCGAAATCTGGGTTTCACTGCTGCTGCCTCATACCATATACCGCTTGACGATAAAAACTTATCATTTTTATCCGGTGGTATTGCCGTTAAAGGCATTTATAATATGATGGATTCTATTCCCGAAATGGATGCTCCAGCAAAAAACAGTTTCATTCCGAACATGGATGCCGGACTGTACTATTACGGTAAGTCTCTTTATGCCGGTATATCAGCAACCAACATCCTGGGAAACATGCTTGACAGCGCTGATCTTGCAGTCTATGATGTGCCTGTTTCAAGAGAGTACTTTTTTATCGCAGGATATAAATTTGTTATCAGCAAATCATTGAATATCGTGATTGAACCATCACTGATTATTGATTTGAACGATTCGCTTAATTTCGATAAGAAGGAGACATATAATCCTATGCTTAAGCTATATCTGGAAGATTTCTGCTTCGGCGGTTATCTTCACGACTATAATAAGTTGACTTTCTTCTTCCAGTATAAATTCCCGCGGTTATATCTCGGTACCCTTGTAGATTTCCCGAGAGATGTACCATTCTATAAGGAAGATCTGGTCATCGAGATTGTGGCAGGAGTGAACTTTGGAAGTATAAGCTCTTCATCTTCTGCAAAATGGCATTGGTAATACATTATATGACTGTATCATGAAACATTTGCTCATAATACTTGCTCTGGTAATGTTCAAAAGTGGATTTGCATTCGCTTATCACCCAAATCCGGATTTAAAAAACAGTTACCAGGATAATGGATGTTTAAACCACTTTGCAGACACGATCACGGCAAACAATATCAATATCAAACCATTCCATCTTGAAATTGTCGCACCATCATCAGGCGTTCAGTTTTACAGGAACGGAATCGTATTTCTTGCGTATTCCAAGGACGCTGAGAAAATGTCGCAGAAGCATCTCTCTTTTGGCTCCGTGACACCTTTCATCGCATTGGTAGCAGATACCTTGCTTGGACAATATATGCCGTTTTTGCCTTCTTCATCATTAATGTTTCCTGCTGAAGCCACAACATTCTCAAAGGATTTTAACACCATGTACCTGAGTTTAATCCCGGAAAAGGATACCAGGGAAAAAATCTTCAAAGCTGCATACACTCAGAATGGATGGGTCATAGATGACAGTCCACTCAGTTTCTGTAATGTTGATTACCTTTTTACTCATCCGGCTCTGTCTAATGATGGTGATTTCCTGATATTTTCCTCAAATTTGAAAGGTTCCACCGGAGGTCTCGATCTTTATATATCAAGGAAAAAAGATGAAGAATGGAGTGTGCCTGAAAATCTCGGTGGACAAATTAATACTACTGGTAACGAGCTTTTTGCATCACTTGATGCAGATAATAACCTCTACTTTTCTTCTGATAAATTACCGGGTCACGGGGGATACGATATTTTTGTTTGTGTCTATGATGGGAAAGGTTGGGGCAAACCACAAAATCTTTCGAAGCCAATTAACACTGAAAATGATGAAGTTGCATTTACCCTTGAACAGGGATAATGGGAAGTCGGCTTTCTACACCTCCCGGGAAAGGTCCGGGAAAGGAGGAATGCAGCTTTATAGGGTTACTCTGAGTCCCCTGATCGTCAAATACAGCTACCCAGGATCTTTCACAACAATTTCTTGCGATGGCAGGAATAAAAGAGCAGGCACAGGAACGTAAAGCCGGTTACCTCAGAACCTATAGCCCAGAGTATCTTCCAGAAAAGTTGAACCTGATGTTGAAGCTGTTAAGCAGGATGCCCCTGCCAGGGTTCCTGAAACAAAGAAAACTGCAGAAGTAAATAAAGAGACAAAACCTGAGCCGGTAATTGCTCCTCCGGCTGAAGGAAAAAGAGATGTTCTGATATACAGAATACAGTATGCCGCAAATACCAAGTCCTGTCGGAAGTCAAAAACTCACCATCGCCGGAAAGAACTATAATTCATATGAGTATCTCTACAAGGGAGGATACCGGTCCACAGTTGGAGAATTCAGTACACTTGCAGAAGCAACCAAAGTTTATAAACATTTGTCGTCAGTCAGGATATAATCAGTCGTTTCTGGTAGCTTTTAATAACGGTGAAAGAATAACAGATGCCGAGGCGAAGGTTTTGGAAGCTCAGTTATCCAAAAAGGTGCACCACAGAGATGACAAAAACGTCCGAAACCTCATCGTCCGCTGAAATCCGCCAGCCGGCAGAAAAGGTGAATCCTCAGGCCAGTCCATCTGGAAATTAAGGCAGATACAAAACCCGCTACCACTTCTCCGGAGAATAATGAAGGAATCATATACAGGGTACAGATCCTTGCCAATACAAAACCTGTCGGCAGTTATAACATAACAATTTCAGGTAAGAATTATAAGACGTTCGAATACCTGTATAAGGGTGGGTACAGAACCACTGTTGGAGACTTCAGTACATTTAAAGAAGCAGGCAAACTTCTTAACATATGCAGACAATCAGATTATCCTGAGGCATTTATCGTTGCATTCAAAGACAATGTGCGGACAAATGATCCTTCACTCTTCAAGTGACCGGATCATTCTGCATAATCTTTACGAGTTTTCACCGAACCTTCATATCAAAAAGCATCGTTTTCTGCTTAAAAAACCATATGTCATACATAGGTTTCACAAAACAGTCGGCCCAAACTGATTTTTAATCAATTTTTACATACCGTTTGTCAAAACCGAATAATCATTTTTTATCAGGTTCATCTGCTCTTATGGTTATCATATTAAACTGATAAACGGCCAATTACATAACCACTCCTTCATTGATCCCAACATCTCCTTCCAATTGTTAATAAAATACCTCCATTTTTGACAAATACCACTTTTTTGGGTGTTAATTGCAAAATTAAGGTGGCGAACGAACAAAATAACTTGATTTTTGTCCATTTAATGGTTGGTCGCAACAGGCAGCAAAGTTTGCATGACTTTTGAGTTAAGCTTACCTTTACAATGCAAAAGCTACGGTCAACTATTTAAATGGATTCAGGAGCAGTATCATATAATTCAGAATTAAACGATCAAACCGTTAGGATGGCCTACCGGAAGAGTTCGTTATCTGAAAACTCCCGGATAAGTTTATTCTTTGAAGAATTGCCTGAGAGAGTGCGTGAGGACTTCTATGATTACATTGCCCGGCAGGATCTGGCAGCTGAACCAGGGATGCTGGTTATCCCTTCAAACCGTCATTTCTTTTATGATGCTGAGGATATGCGAAAAGTCAAGACCGTTGTCAGTCTTAAGCAGCTGAATCATATAAGGGAGATGAAGGATTTTTTAAAGACAATCGCTGACCTGTTGCCACAGAGAAGTAATTTTATCGGTTGTTTTATCGACAATAAGGCTCAGAGTGGATTTTCTGACAAGTACGACAATCAGCCTGGTCAGGAATCGGAAAGATCTGAAGCCTATGAAAACGGAATTGAATCAAGAATACCTTTCATCAATCGTATGTACAGTTTTATTGATTCACGTACAAACAGATATCTGACCCGGAGAAGTGTTAAAAATCTCCTTGAAGAGTGCGGACTTCAGGTTGTTGAGATGACTAACCTTCACGGAATGACATATTTCTACACGCAGAAAAAAAAGCCTGCGGCATAAATGAATAACCCGCCAGGAATCCTGACGGTAACCAGGATTAAGAAGCTGACTAAATAAATGAACTACTGATGGATATATTCAGTACGCTATATCGTTTACATGTTATCCCCTTCCTCAAGAAGTGGAACCTTCTCAATTTTATCCTTGGCTCACTTGATATTCTGGCCATTTTCCTTGCTTTTGAATGTTCGTACCTGATAGTTTACCATGGGGAGGGAGTTTTCTTTTTCACAGACTGGGCTTTTCTTTTGCTCTTCATAGGAATAACTCCCTTCTGGTTGTTGGCTCTTTATCTCTTAAAGGCAACAGAAATACCTCGTACAAAGCATTATACTTCCCTGTTTTTTGAGTACTTTCTTGCAACAGCAACAATATTTGTTGCTTTTAATCCTCTATTACTTTCTCTTTAAGCTAAATGAGCTCTCAAGAACATTTATCGTTCTGATTCCGATTTTTGGTTTGATATTCCTGTTTTTCCTTCGTGTTTTCGAATACAAGGTTTTCAAACTTTACAGGGCGAAAGGATTTAACTTTTTAAATGTCGTTCTGATTGCCGATACATCTTCACTGCCGTTCATCGAGAGCCTGCTTGCCAACAAAGAATGGGGATATAAGATTGTTGCCATATTCACCAGTTCGGATGAAATCAATGAGAAGTATGCCGAAAGTATTATTATCCTTCCTGAGGGATACATCCAGGTATTGAATGATCTGATGGAAGTCGATATGATTGATGAGGTGCTCTATGTGAAGAACAGGGTTATTCCCTCTGAAGTCAGAAAGGTTGTGAGATCGTGTGAGGAACTTGGTGTTGTATTCAACCTTATGTACAGGGATGAAAAACTTACTCTTTCAAATGCGGTGAAGACGCAGATTGCCGATCATAAATTCCTCACTTTTATCAATATACCCCACAGCACGTTTGCCCTGGCTGTAAAAAAAATCATGGATATTTTTGGAGCTTTGTTAGGGATAATTGTATTGTCTCCGGTACTTATTGTAATAACTCTTCTCATAAGATTCACATCGCATGGACCTGCAATCTACAAACAACCGCGAGTTGGCCTCCGCGGAAGGCAGTTTGAACTTTACAAATTCAGAACCATGGTGGCCAACGCTGATGATCTGAGGAAGGATCTGGAAGAGCAAAATGAAGCAGACGGACCGGCGTTCAAAATAAGGGATGATCCCCGCATCACAAAAATCGGCGCTATTCTGCGCAAAACCGGGCTCGACGAATTACCTCAGCTCTTCAATATTCTCAAGGGGGAAATGTCGCTGATTGGCCCCCGACCGCCATTACCTGAAGAAACAGTTCAGTACCAGCGATGGCAGCTCAGGCGCTTGTCAGTAAAACCGGGACTGTCTTGTTTCTGGCAGATCAAACCTGACAGAAACAACATCAAATTCGAAAAATGGATGGAGATGGATCTGGCTTATATTGACAATTGGTCCCTTCGTCTTGATTTTGTAATTTTGCTCAAGACTTTAAAAACAATCTTCCAGAGAACAGGGATATAATATTAATACATTTAACAAGTTTATAATAAAGATGAAATTAAATATCTGTACAGCTGGTGCCATCTTATTGATGGTTTTTGCGGTTTCCTGCGTTCCCGTAGAAAAGGTAAGCTATTTTAATGATATCAACGAGATTGAAGAACCTATTGCCAATCCGCGTACTCAGAAGGTAATAATGCCATTTGACAGGCTTTACATTAAGGTAATCAGCATTGATATGCCGACAAACCTGATTTTTAACTCCACAGACGAGATGAGGTTTGTCGGCGGCGGCACATCAACAGGTCTCCTGGGATACCTTGTTGATGAGGAAGGAAATGTGAACTTCCCGTTTGTGGGTAATATTAATGTCGCTTCACTTACTACTGCTCAGGCATCAGAAAAAATACAGAAAGCTTTGAGCGATTACGTTTCAAATACCTCTGTTACAGTCAAATTCGTTGATAATCAGGTCACAGTCATGGGAGAAGTGAACAGGCAAGGTGTCTTCCCCTTTATCCAGGATAAATTAAATATCTATGAAGCGATTGGTCTGGGAGGAGGAATTACTCGTTACGGAGACCGCAAGAGTGTCATCGTAATAAGGAATGTTGATGACAAAATAATTCATTACAGGTTGAATCTCTCTGATTCAAAAATTGCCTCCAAGGATTATTATTATGTCATGCCAAATGATGTTGTAATTGTCGAGCCGCTTAAGGACATTTCAACCAGTTACCAGAATATCACCTATACTACTATACTTGCTTCAATTTCAACCGCACTTGCAATTCTTCTGTTTGCGGGTCTAGGATTTTAACTAATGCTATCCGGATGTCAAATCAAAACGATTCCCAGAACGAAGCTTTTAATATTAAGGAGTTCATATTACAGGCAGTATCTTATAAGTATTTTTACCTGGCATGCTTTGTCATTTGCATGGCTATTGCCTTTTTAGTCAATAAGTTCTCCCCTGTCGTTTATGAGGTAAATTCAATTATTGGCCCTGTGGATGATAAACGTTCTTCTCTGCTGGGCACCAATGATATTTTCAGTGGCCTTGGCGGACTCACCGAGGCGAGAAACCTTGAAAATGACATTAACAGCCTCAACTCCTTCAGCCTCGTTGCAACGACAATAAAAGACATGAATCTCGAGGTGGGTTATTTCACCGGGAATAATAACTTATTCCAGAAACCCGGACAGGTTTACCTTGGAACTCCTTATACCGTAAGCATTGACAAGTCGCATATACAACCGATCAATGCCAAATTCCATATCTACATTCTTGATGACCAGAAATACAGGCTTACTGCTTCTGAGGATGAGATATCATATTACAACTATGTCGATAATGCCATAGTCAGCGAGAAAAACATTCTTGAAGTCGATACCATTTGCAGGTTTAATGAAACTATTTCTGCATATAACTACAAGTTCTCAGTATCCTTAAATAAGAGTTTCTATAATCCGGTCGCATCCAAAGAGGGAGACTCATATTTCGAGTTTTATCACCTGGACTTTCTTACCAAAGCCTATCTTAAAAGGCTTAAGGTAGAGCCTGTCAGCATTAAATCGTCACTTATCAATGTCTTTTTCCAGGGAGAAAACAGAAATTTGACTATTGATTTTCTGAACCGCTACATACAATCTTACCTTGACGAAAATCTCTCTAAAAAGAATAAGATTGCAGTCAATACAATCAATTTCATCGATTCACAGTTATCAGAAATATCGGATTCTCTCTCCAAATCCGAATCAGAACTCAGAGATTACAGATCGTCCAACCAGGTTACCGACCTGAGTTATCAGGGACAGCAGGCCCTCGAGAAAATGACTCAAATTGAGAATGACCGCTCCATGCTTAAGGTTCAGGAGCGATACTATAATTACATTATTGACTATTTCGAAAAGAACCAGGATATGGCTGGTCTGGCTCCTCCTTCAGCTGCTAATGTGGTCGATCCGATTATGAACTCCCTGGTGCTTGAGCTTCTCTCCCTTAACGCACAGAGATCAACAATTTTAAGTAATAATGCAGAGAAGAACCTATTCCTGGGACAGATCGAGAATAAGATAAAACTTCAGAAGCAGGCAATTCTTGAAAATGTCAAGAATAACCTGAACACCCTTAACCTGACCCAGAACGAGCTCGATTATAGGGCCAGCAAGCTCCAGGGCGAGATCTCAAGACTGCCGAGAACCGAGTTAAGCATGGTCAGCATGCAAAGACAGTTCAACCTTACCGATGCCATATATACTTATCTTCTTGAAAAGAGATCTGAAGCAGCAATTGCAATGGCTTCCAACTACCCGGACTATGAAATACTGGAACCGGCCCGGGCTGTGACAGCCTCCATCCTTTCTCCGAGAACGATGATGAATTGGCTGGTTGCTCTTTTTATGGCCGTTATGATTCCCACAATTTTCATAATACTTAAGAACTTCTTTAACGAAAAGATATCTTCTGTCAAGGATGTTGAGAATATGATCAACCAGCCTGTGATGAACCTGATCTATACAAATTACTATAAAACAGAATCTGTTGTAAAGGATTATCCAGGATCTTCAATTGCAGAATCATTCAGAAACCTGAGAAGCAGCATTTTCCTTAAATTCAGAGTCAGAGCCCCGGAAAGTCCTGATGGTCACTTCTTCACAGCCCCAGGATGGTAAGAGTTTTGTCTCCAGCAACCTTGCTGCCTCCATTGCTTCTGTTGGACATAAAACAATTATTCTCGACTGTGACCTGCGGCGTCCGACTTTGCATGAGAAGCTCAATGTTGTAAATACCGTAGGTTTATCCAACTATATGGTGAACAACGTCAGCAGTGATAAAATCATTAAAAAGACTGATATCGATAACCTATGGATTATTCCTGCCGGACCTGTACTACCCAATTCGGCTGAGCTTATCGAAGCAGGTGTCCTTGATGATTTGATTGAAGATCTGAAAACCAAATTCGACTATATTATCATTGATTCCACCCCAGTAGGGCTTGTTGCAGATGCCACACTTATGATAAAATATGCTTCGTTCATACTTCTAGTGTGCAGAAACGATTATACGCGCAAGGATGTATTTACAGATGTGTTAAATCTTTTCAGGAAAAACAATATTGATAACTTCGATATCGTATTCAACGACCTTAATCTTAAAAAAAGCAGATACGGCCGTTACGATAATTATTACAAACAGGAAAAATCTTCTCTTATCCCGAAATTCAGTTAAACCAACTTATTTATTAATTGGCTATTGATCTCGTTAATACTCAGGAAAAAATCAAACAATACATCGTTGAGACATCACACGCTGATGCAAATAAAATTAAAAATGAATCTTTAATATTCAAGGAAGGTTTCTTCGATTCGATGGGATTTATTATGCTCATCACCTTCCTTGAAGAAGAGTTTGGGATTAAAACAATTGATGCTGATCTTGTTGAGGAAAACTTTGAATCGATCAATGCTATATCAGATTTCATTGTAAGGAAAACAGAGGAATAAATGTGCGGGGTCGCCGGGATAATTGACTACCGGAGTAGTACAAACAGCATTTCGGCTGTTGAGGGTATGCTTCGTACTTTCAGTTACCGCGGACCGGATGAAAGCGGCATTTACCATTCTCATGCTGCAACCATTGGAAATGTAAGGCTCAGCATTATAGACCTGCTGACCGGGCAGCAACCACTTTCTGATATTTCAGGCAGATACTGGATCGTTTTTAACGGCGAGATTTTTAACTATTTAGAGCTCCGGGAAGAGCTAACCAAAAAAGGAATTGTTCTTAAAACCCACTCAGACACCGAAGTTCTCGTTAATCTCTATGCTGTTTATAAAGAAAAATGCCTTGAGCTCTTAAATGGTCAGTTTGCCTTCGCCGTTTGGGACAAAGTGGAGGAGGAATTGTTCCTGGCGCGAGACAGGGTGGGTATAAGACCTTTGTTCTATAATGTAACCAACGGGGTCTTAGTATTTGCCTCTGAAATAAAAGCTCTTTTTGAACAGAAATCAATTGCCAGGGAGTTGAGATATGAAAGTCTGGCGCAGATATACACATTCTGGTCAACGATAACTCCTTATACAGCTTTCAAAAATATTTTTGAATTGTCTCCAGGTCATTATCTTACCTTTAGTCGCCAGGGACTGAAAACAAAACAATACTGGCAATTAAACTTCACGAATAAATTCTCGGGATTATCATTTGAAGATGCCGTAGGAACAATTCGGTGAGTTGTTTACCAGTGCAGTCCGTCTGAGGTTGAGAGCAGATGTTGAAGTTGCAGCCTACCTGAGTGGTGGAATTGACTCAAGTGCAACCGTTGCATATATAAAAGACATTGAACCAGGGATCCTTAATACCTTCTCTATTGGCTTCTCAGAAAAGGATTTTGATGAGAGCAGATTTCAGAATGAAGCTGTACAGTACTTAAATACAAATCATAAATCAATAACCTGTTCCTCCAGAGATATAGCAGAGTATTTTCCGAAAGTGATCTGGCATTCAGAGACACCTGTTACCAGGACAGCTCCGACACCAATGCTAATACTCTCCAGGCTTGTCCGCGATAATAACATCAAAGTGGTAATCACGGGCGAAGGTTCGGATGAAATACTTGCAGGTTATGATATTTTCAGGGAAGCAAAGATCAGGAGATTCTGGGCTACTCAACCCGGTTCGGCTATCAGGCCGCTTTTACTCAAGAAGATCTATCCCGATATTCCTCACCTTAGAAATGCCAGCCCTAACATTTTAAAAATGTTTTTCGGATATAAGCTGGAAGATACAGATAATCCATTCTACTCTCATCTTCTGAGATGGAACAACTCCAACCATATTAAATGGCATTTTTCAGACCATATCAAGGAAGAAATCAGTTCTTATGACCCTTTCTTCGATTTAGAGGCAAGGCTCCCGGAAACCTTTGAAGAGTGGTCTCCCTTAGCCAAAGCTCAGTGGCTTGAGACAACTGTCTTTATGTCAGGCTACCTTCTCTCTTCCCAGGGCGATCGTATGGCTATGGCAAACTCCGTTGAGGGAAGGTATCCTTTCCTCGATTACCGGGTAATTGAATTCTGTGCTGGTTTACCGTCCAGACTTTAAGCTGAAAGGACTCAATGAAAAGTACTTGTTGAAGACACTTTTAAAAGGAAAGATACCTGAAAGTATCCTGAAGCGTCCCAAGCAACCATACCGTGCTCCTATAAGCAGTGTTTTCCTGGCTAAAGACAGACCTGAATATGTGAATGAAATGCTTTCTGATAGCTATACAAAGAAAGCTGGGATTTTTAATTTTGAATCACTTTCCGCTATGTTAGGGAAAATAGAAAAGACCGGGACTGCTTCGGAAATGGATAATATGGTACTTACTGCAGTAATTTCAACTCACCTGATTAATCATCAGTTCATCGAAAATCATAATGAGGAATACAGAAATACACCTCTCAGTAACCTAAAAGTAATTGAAGATAAATGATTTAATCACTTCAACTTCCTCTCCTTGATAAGGGGGCCGACCATTAAGAAATTGCCCTGTGAGCAATTTCGGGGAGGAGCCAGTTTGCAGGGAAGCTTCCCGATGAAATCGGAACGGGTTGTTAAAATAAACAGTATAGAAAAACAAAATAAACAATATTATGTCCCCAAGAAAACCTTTCTCCAAAGACATCATCCTTTTAGACAATGTTGAAGAAGTTATCAATCAGATAGTTGAAAAACTACAACAAGATGTATTGCACAATATAAAACGAAACGGCGCAGTTGTCGGTATCAGTGGCGGCATAGACTCTTCGGTATGTTTAGCACTTGCGGCAAAGGCTTTTGGCCCGGACAAGGTGCTGGGTATAATGCTGCCTGAAAAGGATTCCAGTCCTGATAGTGAGGTTCTGGCCCGCGAACTGGCTGCTAAATTCGGAGTGAAAGCAATTAAGGAAGTGATTACGGATGCACTTTCAGGTTTCGGATGCTATTCCAGACGCGATGAAGCAGTAAAAAGGGTATTTCCGGAATATGATCCGAAAACCTATAAGATGAAGATTGGTGTAAGGCAGAGTGGCTTATTCAATAACCTCCCTCCTATCTTTCACCTTACTATTATTGATAATCAGGGAGGTACAAAAGATAAGATACTGCCCGTACAGGAGTATCTTCAAATAGTAGCCGCCTCAAACTTCAAGCAGCGTACCCGGATGTCAATGCTCTATTATCATGCAGAGACACTTCATTACGCTGTCGTTGGCACCCCCAATAAACACGAACAGGAGCAGGGTTTTTTCGTCAAATACGGAGACGGTGCCGGTGACGTCATGCCCATTGGTAATCTGTATAAGACACAGGTTTACCAACTCGCAGATTACCTGGGAGTCCCTGAAGAAATTATTAAGAGAACCCCCACTACAGATACCTATTCAGCAGAGCAGACACAGGAAGAATTCTTTTATCAGCTCCCGTTTACTCTTATGGACCGGTTTTGGTATGGTTTTGAAAAAGGCTACCCTGCAGACGAGGTTGCAGCAGTAATGGGCGAAACAAAAGAGCGGATTGAAGCGTTATACAGAAACTTTGAAAGAAAACGTAAAACAACAGAATACCTCAGAATGCCTCCGATCAGAGACTATTTTGGATTATGACATCTGATGAGGAGCCTATGGTAGCCACATTTAGGAGTATGACAATGAAGTCCCAAAAACTTTTCAACTTCTCAACTTTTCAACCTTTCAACTCTTCATTATGAACGCATTTGACTATTTCTTTGAAAAGACATCCGGTCTTGAAAAACCTTTTCTGGTTGGTAAAGAGGAGATTTCCTTCAAGAGCCTATATGCGGACTCTATCAGTCTTGCCTCATGGTTGGCAAAACAAAATCGGGCAAAACAAACATGTCTTTGTCCTTTCACACAATAATCTTTTCTTTTTAAAGGCATATCTTGCGATTATAAAATCAGGCAACATATGTATCCCGCTTGATCCAGTTATCGAAAAGGAAAACTTCAGGTACATCAGTGATCTGACACAACCCCCTTTAATTTTCACCACACATGACATTGAAAAAAGGCTGGAACTTAATACAGATATTTGTGTTTCTCCGGATACTATGCCTCCCGACGCGGAGGTATTACCGGAAACAATGTTCGACCCAGAATTTGACAGGGAACGGTGTGCTGAGATAATCTTTACCTCCGGCTCAACCGGAAAGCCAAAGGGAGTAATGATTTCGCACAAGAACCTGATTGCAAACACCTCTTCAATTGTTGAGTATCTGCAATTGACATCTGACGATAGGATGCTAGTCGTACTACCCTTTTATTATTGTTACGGCCTCTCACTTTTACATACGCACCTGCGGGTCGGAGGATCGATAGTGTTCAATAACTCATTTATCTTTCTTGGCGGAGTGATTAAAAAGCCTCATAGATCATAAATGCACTGGATTTGCCGGCGTACCCAGTCATTTCCAGATTCTCTTAAGAAAATCCGATTCATTTAAACAAACCAGGTTCCCGGATCTCAGGTATGTAACCCAGGCAGGAGGTAAACTGGCACCTATTTTTATAGATGAGTTCCGTGAGGCTCATCCTGAAATCAAGGTTCATTGTGATGTATGGACAAACAGAGGCCACTGCAAGGCTCTCATGGCTGCCACCTGAGATTTATGAACAAAGAAAGGGATCAATGGGAAAAGGCATACCAGGTGTCGAGTTGATTGTTGTAAATGAAAATGGGGATAAAATAAAGCCCGGTGAGACAGGTGAGGTGATAGCCCGTGGCGACAATATTATGATGGGCTACTTTGCCGATGAAGAGAGCACAAAAAATGCCATCCGAAACGGATGGCTTTATACAGGTGACTTAGGAACAGTTGATGAGGATGGCTATATTTACTTAACAGCCAGGTCTAAGGAGATTATTAAAGTGCGCGGTAAACGAATTAGCCCGAAAGAAATAGAAGCCGTCATTCTTGCCATGCCTGAAGTAATTGACTGTACGATTGAAGGTGTTGAAGACGAGATAGAGGGTGAAATGCCTAAAGGCAACAATTGTTGTCAGAAAAGACCAGAAAGAATTAATTAGCAAAGAATCAGTTATACAGCATTGTTCAAAGCATCTGGCATTATTTAAAATACCTCAGGTTTATGAGTTTAAAGACGACTTAACTATTAGCCCCACAGGAAAAAAAATCAAAAAGGTCTGAAAGACTGGCAATAAACTGGATAATGATTTATTTAATATCTCCCCCAGCCTAGTCAATTTCCATCCCATCCAGCAATTCTTGCAAGCATCCACCACATAGCCTTAGCAAGCCTTATTGCCCCGGTTGATCCTATATGGCCTATACTGGCATCACCTAAATTAGTTGGTGTAATATATGGGAATGTATGTCCATTCCAGGTCCTTGTATTAAGAACTTCCGAACCATCATCATAACATAATATGTCTGCATAATCAAACAGTATTCTGTCCGGGCTTAGTTTTACATAATCCCTTATACCATAATTTCTGATTATAAGATTATATAAATCTGCTTCCGGAGCTAATCCGCCTGCATTATCTACAGGACCTGTTGTGAAGATTACTTTTGTCGAATATCCATTTGTAGAACAAAATGTTATATATTCCTGAGTAGTTGTCAAATAATCTGTCGCTTCTGTAATCTCAGGATCATAACACCAGCCAAATCCTATTACATCAATTTTTAAATTATGACTATTACAATATGTTATTCCGGCTTTTGTCCTTGATATTGCTGTTGGACTGGTCCACCAGTCTTCTTCACCATAATTATAAATCCATCCTGAGGCATTAGAAACATCACCCCACGTTGCCCTGCTTGATCTTAAATTTGAAGTTGTATATCCTTCCGGTGTCCCTGATTTAACAATACTTACTGCATAAAGAGGATTGGATGATTCTAACAATGCCAACCCAGTTCTATAGGCCTGACTATGGGATTCCCCTGGTATCACCAGCCACATCTTCTTAACTATATCAATGTAATACTGCGGTATGTCATCAAATCTGTCAATTATAGTGTGATCAGCAATAATCTGAGCAGGTGAACTTCCCGAGAGTGTTCTGAAAGTTTTATCATCACCATAAGCCGTACCTGCAATATTTGTGGCAAATGCTCTGACATGATATTCTTTATCAGGTTCCAGGCCAGTAAGTGTACTTGTGAAAGCTTCACCTCCTGAACCTTCTTCAGAAAATAATCCTGATGTAATTGGGTCCATCTGATCTCCCCAACAAACACCTTTTACTGTAATCTCTGCACTACCGTCGGATATTATTTTGCCTCCTGATTTGGCAGTTGAAGCAGTAATATCTGTAACAGATTCCGTTTCCAGTTCTGGTACTTTAGGAGCATTTCCACTTTTACAGGAAATTACTATCATCAGAGAAACCAATATAACAATTGACTTCATAAATATCAGTTTTTTCATGAAATAAGGTTTTGAATATATCACAAATTAAAGAAAAGAATAAATATCAATCATCCCTATTATGGAGTTAATATGTTCTTATTTGTATACTAATAAATCAAGGATTAGAAGTATAATTTCTTATAGACATTATGAAAAACAGTGTTTAATAGTTTTTTTAGGCAAATGCTCAAATAAAGAACTTAAAGAACCCATATTTTGTACAATTCTTACAGCTTCCGCAAATAAAGGTGCTACTGATATAATCTTAATTTTCTGACTATCAAAAACAATCGGATTAAATACAGTATCAGTAATTATTAATGTTTCAATATTACTTTTTTCAAGTTCTTTCATTGCCTTAGTATCTAATAAAGCATGCGTAACCATGGCTAATATCCTATTTGCACCACGTAATTTAAGGACCTTGGCAGCTTCAATTAATGTTGTACATGTAATGGCAAAATCATCAACAATCAATGCATTTTTGTTTCTTACATGGCCGAACATTTCAATAATTTCCGCTTTCTCGGAATGGTCTCTTCTTGTCTTATCACATATTACTGTCGGTACCCTAAGGTATGCAGCACATTTCCTTGCATTTTTGGCAAACCCAACATCTGGTGAAACTACAATTAAATCCGATATAGTTAAAGTTTTAATATATTCACACAAAAGAGGATAAGCATATAAATGATCAACTGGTTTTTTAAAAAATCCTTGTATTTGCGGACTATGTAAATCGATTGTAATAACTCTGTCAGCACCTACAGCTTCTATGCAATCTGCACATACGCGAGCCCGTATAGATACTCTTGGCTCATCTTTTTTATCGGCTTTGGCATAGCTTAAATAAGGTATTAATACTGTAATGGAATTCACACTTGATCTCCTGAATGCATCAATCCAAAATAATAATTCAACAAATGAGTCATTGGCATTTAAGCCTATTGTCTGAACAAAATAAACGTCTTTCCTTCGAACGTTCTCTAATATTTTTACATATATGTTCCCTTCCAGAAAATGAAAGGTCTCTGATTTCCCCGGGTTAATATTAAGGTACTGGCACATTTTACTCACAAAACTAACGCTTGAACTGCCAGCGAAGATTTTTATTTCAGAATTGATAGATTTCATTACATTTAGGTTATCAAATGCTTGTAAAATGGCAATGTAGTGATAAAGATAGTTTATTTAAACTGTCTATAAAAACTTTTGTCTGCCAAGCCCATCAAAGAATAATCTCCACTGCTATCACCATAGACATACATTGTATAATCGCTTCTATTGGGATATGCACTTAGGAATCTATTCTTCTTCTCCTTTCCGTAGCAATTTTCAGTGCTGAAATTTCCAGTCAAGTTTGAATTCTCATCTATCTCTATTTTAGTCGCAATAATTTCAGTAATACCATTCTTCTCCGCCCATGGTCTAATCCAATTCTCAATTGAAGCACTTATAATAATCACTGTGTCACCCTCTTTTTGATGCTCTCCAATAGTGCACAATGCATCATAATTCAGTATTTTATCAATACATATAGAGAAATTTGAGCAAAATGAATTAAATTCATTAATTGACATTCCCCTAAAAAAGAATCGAAAAACTATTTGTTTAGCTTTACCATTGTTCAATAATCGTGTCTTATATAGCACAATAATTGGGCATAATATTATAAATCCCAGAAGGAATTTTCTCATCCCTTTCGCAAACTTTATAAACTCCAGAAGGGTATCTTTGGAGGTTATTGTTCCATCAAAATCGAAAGCTGCTATTTTCATATTAAAAATAAATTACTGATATAAAAAACAGTATCCACCCAAAAACGCATAATAAAAGGAATCTGTCTTTGAATAAGATCTTTGTCGGATCATCACTATTACCACGGACAATTGACAATTGGATATAACGCAAAATTCCCGCAATAACAAAAATGGTTGAATAATAAACATTTTTTTCACCGAATCGCAAACTTATATCCGGAGATATAGTGTACATTATATATGCGACAATAATTACTGATGCCAATATTCCAAAAATGATATTAAGAAACTCCAGGTTATATTGAATAATATTCTGACGTTGAATTTGCCCTGTATTTTTAAAAATAACCAGATCATCGCGCCTCTTAGCGAAGGACAGAAACAACGCTAAAAGAAAAGACATAATAATTATCCACTGAGATAATTCGACATTACCGGCAACACTTCCGATTAAAATCCTGATTACGAAACCTAGAGCAATAATAAATGTGTCAATAATTGCATATTTCTTAAAGATTAACGTATAAAAAACATTTAAAATATAATAGATAAGAGCCCATAAGATTACTTCATAATGCAAATCACCGATGAAAATTACGCCACAACCTGCAATGAATGCTACTACAAGTACAACTAACGCAGTCTTCTTACTCATAATTCCACTGGCCAACGGTCTCTTGGATTTTTTAGGATGCATTTTATCTGTTTCAATATCATGTATGTCATTGAAACAATAGACTGAGCTGGCGATTAAAGAAAAGCCTGCAAATGCAAAAAAGACATCTAAAAACGATGTGAGATTTAAAATAGTTCCATGGAAAAAAAGCGGCAGAAAAATAAGTACATTTTTTGCCCACTGGTAAGGCCGAATTAGCTTTATTATTGACGAAATATTATTCATGTCACGATGAATTAATTATTGTTGATTACTGAAATTTCATCATCATATATTATCCAGACACAGTTGAACATGCTTAAATCCTGATTAGTAACTTCATCGATTGCCTTTCGAATTAATACTTGTGGCTGTTTCTTTATTGTTACGTTTGTTACATGTTTGGGATATTTCCACTGATAGTACGGTCTGATAGCTCCCCCAAAATCAAAAGCCATCAATGGGGTTTGCCAAAAAACAGAATAGCCAGGTCTTTCATCTTCGACCATAATTATTAATACATTTTCAGGTATGACCTTAGTTTTTGATAAAAGAGTCAGAGCAATTCTATCACCACTTTGGCCATATTCAAACATTAATTTCCATTTATGTATGTCAGTAATTATTGCACCTGTAAAGTAACAAGCTATAGCTAGAACAGTAACTTTATTCCAGCGAATTTGATCTAAAATAAGTGCTAAAATTATTGCTGTAATAAAAATTGTTGGATATGCATGCATTTCAGCTGATTGTGAAAGAAGTAAATGAGGAGAAGAGGTTATAAAAGCAATTACAATGAACCCGAACAACTTATATACACTTAATGATTTAAATCTTTTGGCAACAAGAAATAGCATAATTGTTAAGAATGTAATATTCAGTACTACAGTAATTAATATTAGGCAATTATTGCATGGCTTTAAAAAAACCGCAGCTGAGTCCATCGATGTCACAGAAGAAGAAATAATTAATAATACATTTTTAACAAATGCAACTGAGAAAAGTGTCAGGTGATATCTTTCTTCTGGATTATTAGCGTCGAAACCATCAGAATTTCCCAAAATTACCACTCTCAAACAGAAGTACGATAAAACAAACAGAATAGCAAAGGCGAAATTAATTATCAAATTTCTAAATTCGCTATTTTTTATTTTAGACTCTTTAAAAGAACTGGTGTTAACAAAAAAGCCGATTAATGGTGAAACAATAAACCAAACAATACCTGATTCTTTCGATAATACTGCCAATACAGAAAATATTATCCATCCCAGTCTGTTTTGCGTACTATGGCCTCTTAAATAGAATATCGCTCCAATTGCACCAAATGTAAGGGCCCATGATTGATTTAAAGAATCTACAGAGAAAAGAGTTGCCATAACCCCAGGAGAAACAGCAAAGAAAAAGACTGCGACCATGCCACTTTTCGTACTCAAGTTTAGTTTTTTAAGTAATATAGCCAATAAGTAAATAGATATGAAATGTCCTAATGCTACCAAAGCATGGTTTAATAAGGGGAAAAAATCAGGGACAAATCCTAATAGACGTCCAAATAGTACATCAAAAGGGCGCCAGTAACTTCCCTGTGGAAGCAGATCGCTCCACTTCAGGCTATAATGAGGAGTAGTGAAATAACCCCAGTCATCAGCTGCTGGTTTAAGAAATGATATTATCCATACTACAATAACATAACCTATGAAATATGAAAGCAATTTTAACCAATTGGGATTACGGGTAATATATTTTGTTGAATTAATCATAGCCATAACTTCAAAACTATAAACTAAAATCGCAATATGATCTTAATAATACTCTTTATGGTTCGATTTTGTGATTTCAATGTCACCGGTCAATATTTTTAACAGATCTGAATAATAATTATCATAACTATATTGTTGCACGTGCATAAATCCTGCTTTTCCCATAGATTCTCGTTTATCTTTAGACGTTATTAATTCTTGTAATGCCAAGGATAAATTTGGAATGAAATCCTTATCCCTTTTAATAATATAGGAACAATCATTCGTGACATATTCTGGAATTCCACCTGAATCAGTTGTCACAATTGGTAAACCGGCTGCAAGACTTTCAAAAACGGTTAAAGCGCCTGGTTCCTCATATAAGGACGGAATTACAGAAATATCTGATGCAGCCAGGATATGTGGAATTTTTTCATTCTTAAGAAATCCCGTAAAAATTACCCTATCTCTTAATTTTTTAGCTAAACTTAACAGCTCAGAATAGTATTCAGTCGTTCCCTTTGACATGCCAAAATCAGAACCGGCACTGCCAACAATAAATAGTCTAAATTGCAGATTAAAAGGTAATAGTAAAAGCGCTTCAACCAATTCTTTAACACCCTTTTCTTTAACAATCCGACCGGTAAAACATATTACGGTCTCGTCTGGTGAAATATTATATTTACTTCTGACAGTCTGTCTGAATTGTAAATTATGATCCCTGCTGAATCTGTTAATGTTGGTGCAATTCTTTAGTACAATAACATCTCCATCAATTTTTTCAGTGTTTAAATGAACTTGACTTTTGATGTAATTACTGACTGTAATTACCTTATTACAATAGTCATATATTTCAGGCCTAGAAAATAACCTTGCATGTATATGAAAATATACCTTGTTTTTGCCCACACAATTAGATATCGGGATTATAAGCTCATCATTACCTTCTATTAATACAATATCATAATTCGATTTTTTTAGATTATAAATGATCTGTAGTACTCCAAAATGAGGAATTTTTTTATTTGAAACTTTAGAAATAAATCGAGTTATAATATTGATAACTTTGTTGACCACAGTATATTTTATCCACACAAAATGAGTAGTTGTGTATTTTGAAGCTTCTAATGTTGAGAATTCTGTTATATGGAGAAAAGACTGAAATATCCAGTAATTTCTTTTTTTCATTTATTTCGAGCAACCCGGTTATTAATGTTTCGATTGCGCCTCCCTCAACAGACGGAACTGGCAAAAAGCCCGGAACAATTATTCCAATCCTTTTTACTATTTTCATTTTGTTTCAAAACTTTTTCCTGATAATGTTGCCTATAAATCTGATATTTTGCATTGGGTTATATGGAAAGTACTTCACGCACTTTAGTATTTTGTGATGCTCCAGAGAAATGTCAAACAGTGATTTATATTCTTTTCTAATAAAGTCTCTTAGTGGCTTTTTACCTCTATAAAAGGAATAGAAGTATGTTTTAATGTCAATGACTGATTTATAAAACAACTCTCCCTTGGTAAAACTCTTTAAATCTGTATTTGAATCTTCATGCTTTCTATATACAGAATAAAACTCATCCAAATACTTGATTTTAGAATTTTGATAGACAGATAACCATAAAGGAAAATCTCCGAGAAGCCAATTTTTGGAAACCGAAGAAGTGTCTGAAATGAATCGATTTAACAAGCTTTTCCGTAAGCAGGTACTAGCTGTTGGGATAGAGCTGTTGAAAAGAAGATCCTCAAAGGTCGATATAGGAGGAGGTACGTATGAATTGAACTTCCCGTCAAATCCCAAATGATACTGCTTCCCATAAACCAAGCCATATTCCGGATTTTCTTCCAGAAAATCTACCTGTTTCTGTAACCTAAAGGGATCAATCCAGTAGTCATCACCCTCACATATTGCAATATACTTTCCAGTGCAAACTTCAGATGTTGCAATCTGATTAGCCATTGCTCCGATATTCTGATCATGAAGAATTAGTTTAAATTTTCCAGGGTATTTTTCTGTAATTTGTTTTATTACCAGTCGAGTATTGTCTGTACTGCAGTCTTCACCGATAGTAATATCAAAATCAAAATTTGTTCTCTGAATCAATGCTGAATAGATTGCTCTTTTAATGAACGATCCGTGATTATAAGTTATCATTAGGACGCTCACTGTTGGGTGCAATGCCTGATCCAGATTAAATACCATCTTTATTTCATCGGAGTTCCTAACGAATCCGCATTTTTCATAGACCCGTATTGCAGCAGTATTCAAGGGATTTACAAATAGATACAATCGCTTAAGTCCAATTACCTCTTTAGCAAACCTGATTAGCTGATATGTTGCCAGAGTTGCAATACCTTTACCCCAAAATTTCCTATCTCCGATGAAAATATGATATTCACCATCTTGTCTGGTTCTGATATTGGTTATCTGGATATTACCTATGTAATGCCCATCTGCTTCAATGGCAAAACGAAAAGAGTCGCTTGCTGCCAGGACTTTCCTGATCCAATTATCCTCTATTTCGTATGTTATTGTCCGATCAGGCCTCTTGCCTGTATATTTCCAAATCTCAGGATCATTCCGCCAGATATAAGATACTTTGGCATCTTCATTTGTAAGCGGCCTGATTAGAATTCTATACATAATTAAGAACTTTCGCCGCTACTCTCTTAATATCCTTAAGATTATACCTCTGATCCACCGGAAGCGGTACCAGATTAGATGTAATGAAATATTCGAGCGCATCGTTAGTTAACCATTCCTGTACATTTGGCCAATACTTCGCAACGTATATTTTATGGGATATTAAATATTCCCTTAATCCGGGTTTTTCGGGTAAAAAAGGATAGACCATAGGCACAAAATTAAAGTCTTCGGAAATCTTAAGAATATTGGATTTGCCAATTAGCCTGTGTAAATGCAGAAAGTTCCGCCTTCGTATTCTAATTACTTCTTCATAATTAATATTACATAGTAATGCATTGGTAACAGCAGACATTGATTTAATTGGCAGCGTGCTTAGAGAATCTTCATTGGCTTTGAAATCTACATATCCTGCTTCAGCTCCTTCCTCTAATCTTTTGACCAAATGAGATAGTCTTCCACTGGATTTGTCCTGAGTCAGAGTGTTGGACAAAAGTTTGTCAGTATACAAATAAGCACCGTCAGGCACGCCAAAAAACTTGCGGGCAGAATAAAATAAATCAATTCCTTCAATATGACTGCTGAAAAAAGCCTGAGCATTGTCAACAATTAAATTCTTAAGCTTAAACGCCAGGTTTTTCACGGTTGCATCTTTTATACCAAAGTAATTCGTATACAAAAAGACTTCGTCACCTTTGACTTCTTTTTCAAAAACAGGGTTCAGATTAAAATCGATAGAATAAAACTCATAATCAAGACCTAATTTCTTGCATTGCCGAAGAATAACTTCACATGTATAATATGGGATAAAAATTTTCTTATAAGCTTTTGCCCTTAGTATATATTCCAGACACTTTGTTCCACTGTTAAGTCTTACAGCATTACAATGGTATTCTTTACCTTTGTTTAGTTCAAGCTCAAAATAACCCCCTATTTCTTTCATAACAACTCAAAATCACCTAGCATTTCACGGATTCTCTCAATAGGGTTATACATGAGAACATCGATGATCGATAATTTCGGAAAAAAAGAACCCCCATTTTGTTTGTAAGTAATATCACCCATTTTTAAAAAATTTATATCAATATTATACTTTTTAAAAATGTCTTTCGAATAAAGTGAGCTGCCTCCTATTAAATTAAACAGCATGTCGGCTTTTTCATATTTGCATATTTCAAGTACCCTGACTATTTTTGATTCGAGATCCCCATAATTGTCAGAAATATATTTACTATCAAAAAGAAGTTCTTCAATATGTCTGTATTTATTCGGGTCATTTTCGATTATTGTATTAATATTTAAATAATTACATATTGATTCGATAGCATGAGTATTAAGTTCTGATAGAAATTCCGTTGGGTAGTTAATAAGAGCTTCCAGAAATGGGAATATAGCATCAAACATGTGTGCCTGACGATAATTCACATATATTGTCTTACATAATTTCTTTCTCCAGTACAGGGAGCCATTTTGATCATCTATTTTAATATCACATATTTTAGAACAGGAGTTACGGTTCTTTAATGGGACTGTAACCATAATAGTACCTGTATTCTTTACGAGTATTTTGTTACGATTTACCCACCCTTTATTTACAAAACTGAGATTATCAGAAATTATGAACTTGTCAACAGCATTAATTAATTGAAAATATCCGATATAAGGGAAAAAATAAGATTGATTCCCGGCAATTTTCATGGTCTTTTACTTTTTATTATGCTGATAATATAATTAACGGTTTCCAGTTCTAGGGCAGGATATAATGGTAAACATATTACACTTTCAGCCAGTTTTGTGGCAATCATCAGGTTATCCGGATTTGATGATGGCAATCCTTTGTAAATAGGAAGTTGAGTGATAAGTGGGTAAAAATATCTCCTGCCAAATATATTATGTCTTTTCAGTTTTTCATAAAGCTGATCACGTGATTCTCCATATTCCTCCTTGTCAACAAAAATGGCAAAATAAGCATAGTTGGATTCCATCTCAGGAACTTCAGGCATAAGTGAAATGCCTTTCAACTCACTCAGTTTACTGCGGTATACTTCAGAAATTATTTTCCGCTTACGAATATTTTCATCATGATATCGTAGCTGTATTAAACCGAGAGCTGCCTGAAATTCATTCATTTTTGCATTGATTCCTGGCGCAACGACAGTAGTCTCATTTGCAAAGCCAAAGTTTTTAAGGAAGTCTATTCTTTGCTTAGTTTTTTCATTACCAGAGACAACAGCACCTCCTTCGAAGGTATTGAATACCTTGGTCGCATGAAAGCTAAGTATTGAAAGATCACCAAAACTGCAAAGACTGGTGCCATTTAATTTCGCACCAAAAGTATGTGCTGCATCATAGATTAGTTTTAGTCCATAAGTATCAGCTATTCTCTGTAATTCATGAACTTTGCAAGGATAGCCGTAAACATGAACAGGAAGAATTGCTGTTGTCCTTGGTGTTATTGCAGCCTCAACTTTTTCAGGATTCAACGTAAATGTTTGAGAATCAATATCTGCAAACACCGGTTTTATATTATTCCACCATAGTGCATGAGTTGTTGCTACGAAACTGAAGGGAGTAGTAATTACTTCTCCGGTTATTCTCAATGACTGAAGAGCGGTAATAAGAGCAAGCGTTCCATTCGCAAAAAGCGAAATGTATTTTACTCCGAGAAAATCACATAATTCCTCTTCAAGTCTGGCATGGAAAGGACCATTATTAGTGAGTATCTTATTCTTCCATATCTCCTCAAGATATGGTATAACCTCCTGCAAGGGAGGCAGGAAAGGTTGAGTTACAAACACCTTAGAGTTATCAATATTCATATATGCGTCGTCATTGTCTTATGTTTGGCATTTATTTTTTTTCAGTAAATATTTAAAAGTGCAATAATTCCAGGTCATTACAATAAAGGTCAATTTCATAATACGAAAAAAAAATGGATTTATTTCATAAACTACAGATATATAGTCATCCAAAAAAATCTGGATCATCTTGCTATTTATTGCGATTATTTATCAGGGATAACAATTCTTTCAATTCATCAAATTTAAAAAGATAAGCTGTCCCGATGTAAAAAGCCATACCCCCTAGTCCTCCAATCATTATCAGCATATATGAATTACTTGTGAAGAAAGTAGGTATAATAGATATCAATCCGGCTAATACTGATATAAAAAAAGCAGGTGTTATTTCTTTCATTTGTTTCCAGAAGCCTAAATTAATTAATTTGCCAGTATAATAAGTATTAATGATTAAAGCGATGAATGAGACTAATACCGTTCCAAAACATATAACGAGAACACCATAAGAAAAAGACACAAATAATATAAGAGTTATCATAAGCTTTTTAGCAATCTCAAGGCGCAGAAAGAGATCTGAGCGACCTTTAACCTGCAATAAGTTCAGGTTAATAGCATGGATAGGATGTAACATATAACTGATGCACAAGACCTGCATTAAAGGTACTGCTGGCAACCATTTGTCAGTCAAAAGAATTTCAATAATAGGTTCACCTAATGTAGCTATTAATAACATTAATGGGAAAATTATGAATGCTGACATTTTCAATAATCGTCTGTAATTATAGGATAACCTGGGGATGTCATCTTGAATCTCGCTCAGGATTGGAAATGTAACTCCTTGAATGACAGATGTAACTTCAGAGGAGGGTAATTGGGCCAGTCCGTTCGCACGAGTATAATACCCTAAATCTGCAGCATTATACTTCTTTCCAATCACCATTTGATAAATATTTGTATAAATTGTATCTAACAAACCAGATAGCATCAGTTTGGAACCAAATCCAAAAAGTTCCTTAAATGAAGATACTGAAAATGCCTTTAATGGTCTCCATTGAATAAAATACCACATTAATCCGGTAGTAATCAAAACTGATCCCAGACTTTGGAAGATTAATGCCCAGACTCCAAATCCTTTATAGGCAAGAATAATACCCAATGTACCTGCAAATAATAATGAGATCAAGGATATTTTGGTCTGGGTTTTAAAATCGATCGCGATAATCAGTTTGGCACAATGCATTGTTCCGAAAGCACTGATTATTATGTTCAGCCCTATAACCCTCGTGATCGGTATCAAGATTTCTGTCTCATAAAATCTTGCAATCATTGGCGTACTGATGTAAAGCAGAAAATAAAATAGAAGACTGACTGAAATATTGTAATAAAATGCGGTTGAGAAATCAATCTCTGTACGATCTTGTTTCCGAATGAGTGCAGTACCAAATCCTGCATCAATAAAAACATTAGATATTCCTATAAAAATGGTTATCATTCCTACCACCCCATAATCTTCAGGAGAAAGTATTCGCGCGATAATAATTGTTACCAGAAAACTCACCCCCTGAGAAGAGAAACGCTCAAAAGCGCTCCATTTAAATCCGGAGACAGACCTCTCCCTTAGATCTTTCATGCAATAATTAATATGACTTTAAAATGGTCAAAGAAAGCTCAATTCAGATCGAGGTTTGTATTTTTTATCCTGCCAGCAATCATTTTTGAGTATTTGACAGCTCCGTTGTGATTTAAGTGTAATTCATCTTTAAATAGTGTCTTATCAGCAGTAAAATTTATGTCTTGTTCATAATTCCAAACCTCTGTACCATAAACCCTGACTAAATCAGTTAAAATATCCAGGGATAAGTGTTCTCCTTTAAAATCAATATAGCACGGCGATGCAACCAACAGTAATTTTATATTGCGACGCTGGCATAATGCGGCAATTTCAACAACACGATCTATTTTAGAGTAATCCAATGGGACGTCCTGCTTTCTTTTATATATCACTTTGGACAATGCAACCTGCCCAAAAAGAGGTATATACCCGTCCATAGTCAGATTAGGATTATTGCCCTTTTTTATCAAAGAATAAAAGATATTAGCAATCTGAGAATTAAATGGATAAAGTGCAGATAATAATCTTGTTCGTTCAAGGAGGTTACTGCTTTTAACTATTTCCCTTATGCTATACGAAGTTTTGTAAAATGGAAGAAGTTCAGAGAATTTTTTCACATTGTTTTCTCTTAACTCGAACTCCCTATCCGTTATATCTAAGATAATTAACCTGGGAGTATGACTCTCCATTATTAGCTTAATTACAGCGTAGTCATAGTAAATGTCTTCGCCTCCACTTCCCAAATTAAAGCACTTCAATCCCGTAAAATCAGAAATAATAGAAGGTATATAATGATGATTAGCCCTTGAAGATCCCACAATGACAATATCGCTTGCTGTTTCAAGAATACCATAGGTATATTTGCTTTCTTGTGAGAAATATAGAAAATGCATAATTCCTCCAATAACCTTATCAAACACAAGGAATATTAATAGAAAAGTAGTTGCCCTAAACGCAAAACGTTTTAATTGAATTACCTTGTCAGAAATCATTAAAATTTAAAATATATAAACTGGCTACTATTTAAAACGCCTGTAAGGATAATAATAATAGCTAATCCTGCATACAAAAGTTGTTCCGTAATACAATGGTTGGTTTTAAATGGCAGATTATCTGAACCAAATTTTTCTCCCAAATAATCAACTAATAATAAAACTATTATGCCAAATAGGCCATATACAAAAGATTGATAATCAAAGAATAAATCCCCCCCGTGTGAAAAGATTCTGCCTATTATATGAAAAGCATCTGAGGCAGAATCAGCCCGGAAAAATATCCAGTTAAACGAAACAAGGATGAAAGTGAAAGCAATATTGAATACTTTTATTGCTTTTGATCGCCTTGGAATATGAAATATTTTTCTTAACTTCTTATTTATACCTCTTGTCCAGTTAGATACAGTCAGATAGATGCCAAAAATTATTCCCCAAATGAGAAAATTCAGTCCTTCTCCATGCCATATGCCACAAACAACGAAAGTAATATTTACGGCAAACAAAAAAATCCACTTTTCTGCAGATACACCCAAATAAGTAGGTGCCTTCACTTTACCAGCAAATAATACTGCCAATGGAAAGAACAGATAGTCCCTGAGCCAAATTGAAAAGCTGATATGCCATCTATCCCAAAATTCTTTAACCGAAGCTGCAAAGTAGGGCCTCTTAAAATTATTCGTTAGATTAAACCCCAAAATTTTTGCAGACCCCAATGCTATATCAGTATATCCCGAGAAATCCGCATAGATCTGGAAAGAATATAAAAGTGTTGCTACCAGCAAAGAAACTCCGCTGTGCTGTTCGAAATTTCCATATACAGCATCAACATAAATTGCCAACCTGTTAGCAACCACCAATTTTTTGAAAAATCCCCATAGTATTAGTTTTGATCCTTCAGCAATCATATTATAATTCAAACTCTTTCCCTCTCTGAACTGAGAAAGAATACTATCAGGCTTTTCGATAGGACCCTGCATGATCTTTGGGAAGAAAAGCAGCGAGGCAGCAAAAATTCCAATATGCCTTTCTGCGTGTATTGTACCTCTCTTTATTTCAATCAAGTAACTGATAATGGAGAAGATTAAGAAAGACAGTCCAACAGGTAAGATAATTTTTATTGGATTATCGACATAGGATAATTTTATTACGTCAGATAAAAGTGATTTAAGAAAACCAAAAAACTTAAATAAAATCAGTATGAAAATGTTCGTACAAATACTAAAAATGTATATGAATATTCTGTGTTTATTAAACTTTTCTATGGCTATCCCGAAAAAATAATTAATTAAAATTAAAATATATAAAAGCAAAAGGTAATGAGGAAGCAATGTATAATAGAAAAGAGTACTGCAAATCAGCAGCCAGATCCATTGAAATCGCATTGGTAATGTATACAGAACAATGCCTGCTACAAATAGAAATATCAGATATGTTGAGGACGTGAAAAGCACTATTTATATCGCGGTGTTTGCTCTAAATTTGTAAATCAATGAGCTGCCATTTCATTGATAATGCTGTCAATCTTCAAGGTCAGCTTCTTTGCGCCGATTTCATTTAGATGGTCTCCATCATAGAAATCTGTGGCCAAAAATGTACTGTCATATAAAAGATTGATATAGTAACAATTATCGTTTTCTCTTGCAATTCTGTTCCCGGTTTCGATTGTTTTATTAAGAAGTTCTGGATTTAGGTTTTCACTATAAGATTTATAGGCTGGTGGAGTAAACAAAATCAACCGGCAGTCAAATTCTTTCAAATAATTAACAATGGAAATGAGGTCCGATTCCATTTTCTCAAATTTATGCAGATCACTTACAGTATGTCTTTTAGAAGCTTCTAATCCAGTTTCAATTAAATTCTTTTGAGTAACTGAACTATAACTGCTATTCCAGCCAAATTCCGTGCATTCCACAAAATCAACTTTCTGAACATAGTAATTATATAATCTGTAAAATTGTGTTAGCAAAGGACCATTTAAGATCTCGGCATAATAAGCCAAATGTCTTGAATTTCTTATGCCAAAATAAATGACATAATTTTTTATGCGCCATGCTTCAGCTATTCCACTCAGGTCCTCAAACAAACTGGAATACGAAAGTGGGATAACAACAAACTTCAGGCTGGACCATTTATTTTGATATTTCTTTAGTATAGCTAAATCGTAATCAAGTGACTGTGAAGGGTTGCTTGCATTAAATCCTATCATTTTCGTATAAAATGGGTTAATACCGAATAGTGAATGTGAACCACCCAAAAAAAGTACTTCAATATTACCTGAGAATTTTCCCAAATACTTGCTTTTTAACTTATAATCGTTTGGAATTTGCCTTAACATGATCTCAATAAAGGCACATGTAATAATAATTAATAAAAGAAATACCGATATTTTATATACAAAATGCTTCATTTAAACTATACATTTGAAAAGGTGATCATCTTATGAAAACGTAAAGTGTTTCAATTATTAAAATTATTCTCGGATTTTTTTAATTACGAAACTAAAAGGTCTGATAAATAAAAATTAACTTCTTACCCATTTGAGACATTATTAAGAATACCATAAAATAGTAAACTGTCATTCTCAAGAGACGATGATTAGTCCAGAATTTTATGATCATTTTATATATTTCATTTAAGTCCTGATTTATGTAATCGATTGATAGGAATAATACCGCAAAAACCAGTGCAAATGAAGACCATAAATTAAAATTGTTCAAAGAACAATTTAAGCTGGAATTAAATAATTCAGCAAAATGCCTTAAAGCAGTATTCAAATCCGGAGAAAAAAAGAAGACCAGAGAAAGACCGAAGAACAGATAAGTAAAAAGCCTTCCTGACCATACTCTTAAAAAAACAGGAATTTTTGAAAAAATCTCAGTGCGTTTCTTTTTTGTAAAAAATTCATAGTTTATTGCCAAAGCCTGGGCCAGTCCCAGAACCATAAAATTCCACCCGGCTCCATGCCATATCCCGAATAAAGTAAATGTCACAAAAACAGCAAAAACTGAGGCATATTTACCCCATTTACGATATTTAAAACTTAATTGTTTGAAAACATAATCATTAAACCAGAGAGATAGAGACATATGAAAGCGTTTCCAAAAATTCGTCACATTTTCAGACAGGAACGGCTTGTTGAAATTCGGTAATAAGTCAATGCCGTATGCTTTAGCAATACCAATAGCTATTTCTGTATACCCGGAAAAGTCAAAATATAAGTATAGTGGCTGAACAATAATTATTATCCAAAAATTTAATCCATAAATTCCGCTCAGATCAGAATATGCACTAGTAATTATTACTCCCAGCTGATTCGCTATAACAACTTTCTTAAAAAATCCAAATAAAGCAATTCTAAGTCCCTCTGTTACCTGGTGCTCATTAAATGATTTGTTTATTTTAAGTTGTGGCAGAAAATGATTTGATCGTTCTATGGGACCAGACAAAAATTTTGGATAAAAAACAATGTATAATAGAAAATCTTCAAATTTCTTTTCGGGTTTCTCCCATCCCATTTTAATGTTTATAAGGTAGCCTATACCCTGAAGCGTAAAGTATGAAATGCCAATAGGAAGGATTATTAAAGTAAGTTTTGAAATCTCAATATTGATATGAAATACCCTTAAGACCGGATCAACTGCAAATGATGAATATTTAAGTAAAATCAGCTGCAATAAATTTATTAGAATACCGATCCTGAACAATACTTGTTTATATTTCGCAATCGGTATCCTAATTCCGAGGTAATAATTTATTATTGAGAAAATTACAATATAAATAAGCAGAATATAATTAAACCCGGCTATAAAACCACAACTGAGCATTGTCAGGTACCAAACTCTGTATTGCGGCTTTATAATGTAAAAAATCAAGATTGAGGCAATAGCTAACAGTGCAAATGGTATCGAGATTATTTCCATAACTTGAATTGGCGGCGGTAAATTATTCCGGATGGAGTTGATTTCAAGAAATTCCATGTAAGGACACGACTACTTATCAAGGCACCTTTGCATGACAGCAAGAATTCTTTCACGATCATTATCAGACATCTGTGTTCATAAAAGCAGGCATAAGCGCCATTGATATATCTTTGTTCAGTATCTCCCTTACTAAGAGGTCTGAGGTAAATATGGTTTCTACTTGCAGACATTATTTCTTAAGTCAGAAATAAAATTACCTGTGAAAATCTCTGCTCCCAGATTATTCAAATGCACTTTGTCCTTAAATATTTCGGGATGATTAATATAGGTTGTATCATTTTCGTAGTCAAGATATACAACATTGTAGCGAGAAATGAATTCCTTGAATTTTGAAGTTTCCTCATATATGGAATTATCGATGTACTTAGGAGTATTGACGACTATTACCCTGGATCCGGATGAAATGGCCAGATTCATAAACCTGTCAAAATACTCCAATGTCCTTAATGATGAATATGTCATGGTATCAGCTGCCTCACGTTTTAAGTTGGGATTACTTCCAAAAATTGGTTTATATCCATTAGTCTCGGGCTCCGGAACAATAAGTCCTTGAATTATTTTTATAATAAGCGAATTATAAGCATAGGCATTTGAGATGAGTTTATACTTTTCAACAGGGGCTATTTCAAAAATAGTATTGTTCACTGTCCTGTATTTTTTACGAAACGGAAATAACGAATTAATGGTTCTTTCATCTTCGGCAATAACATCCGTAGTAATCACAATAAGGTAAGGAGTGTATCTTTCCAATATTTCTACCAGCAAAGCGTACTGGTAATAAATATTATGTGCATCAAGTCCCAAATTATAACAAGTTAGCCCTAAACTATGCTCAATCTGTTTACTGATAAAATTATGGGATACCTCTTGAGGCCCCTAATAATATAATATCCTCGTGGCAATCTTGAATTCCATAGACAGAATTAAATATGGTTCCACTTTTGACTTTAAAATAAAGTCTGTCAAAGGTCTGTCCAATCAAAAAATCAAAGACAAAAATTAGAATTATTATGACTACAAATTTGTAAATGAATTTTTTCATTTTTAAAATTGAAAATATATAAATTGACTCCCATTTAACACCCCCGTTAGCAGAATTAAAAACAAAATAAACAGATATGAAGTGTAACGAATAACTACATTTTTATTATTAAAAAACAGTAGCCGTTTCGGGAAAAACTCATCTCTTAAATCCTTAACAAATAATATCGATAATCCGATTACTGAATAGGCCAAAGTAGTCATCTCAAGATACATGGGGCCGGGATCAGTAAAAATCTTACGATAAACTAAAAATGCATCATCAATATTTGCGGACCTGCCAAAAATCATCGAAGCAGTAAATAAAATATATGTTGTGACCATGCAAAAGATAACATAGGCATACTTTTTTGAGATGCTATAGCGTTGCTCAAACACAATTCTTTTTTTGTTTGTCAATGCTTCAAAACTCAGAAAAATACCCTGCATTAGTCCCCAAATTATAAATGTAAGATTTGCACCATGCCATATACCACTTATTAAAAAGGTCAGCAATAAGGCAATTATAATACCCCAAATTTTGAATTTCCTAAAGGAAAACGCCAAAGGGGTATAAACATAATCTGTTAACCAGGAAATTAAGGATATATGCCATCTACGCCAAAATACGGCCATCGAGGTTGCAAAAAATGGGCGATTAAAATTACAAATAACATGATAACCTAAAACTTGAGCTGAGCCAATCGCAATTAACGAATAACCTCCTAAATCGGCATACACCTGTATAGGATGCAGCAGGGAGGCGAACAATAAGGTACTCCCATTATGTTGAGAAATATTGTCAAAAACAGCATCTACATAAAGCCCAATTCTATCAGCGACAACAAGTTTCATGAAATAACCCCAAAGCATAAATTTTAACCCTTGAACTGCCATTTCATAGTTGAAATACTTACGGCCTTTGAACTGAGGTAACATGTTTTTTGCACGCTCAATGGGACCGGATAGTACCAATGGGAAAAATGTAATAAACAAAGCAACAACGCCAATATTCTTCTCAGCCTCAATTTCCTCATTATAAACATCAATTGTATAACCAATTGCCATAAATGTATAAAAAGAGATTCCGACAGGAAGTATTAATTTGATTTCCGGTAATGGCCACCTCAGGTTGAAGGTTTCTAGAAGAGTTATAATCCTGTCGTTTAGTATGCCAAAGTATTTAAAGAAGAATAGAGGTAATAAAATCAATACAATATTTATTACCATAAACCTTTTCTTCTTCAATTTCAACATTGGTCTTGTCAATCAAGTATGTAAAAAAGTATGTAGACAAAGTAATGCCGGCAGTAAGAAGCGCGTAAACCGGTTTAATATTGATATAAAAGAAATAACTGGCAATAAGTAACGTAATCCACCTGAAACGTACAGGTGTAAGATAGTAAGCTATTGCCAGCAAAGGGAAAAAAATCAAAAAATTAAACGACGTAAATGACATATGAACTAAATCACTTTATTATAGCTTAGAAGAAATAATGTCAATCATATCGCCAACATTTCTCATTTTATTCAAGTCTTTTAATTTAAACTTGATAGAGAAATCATTCTCTATCTCTGTAATAAAATCATATGGGTCAACGAATCCCATTTATCAACATCATTTGCTGTCATTTCATCAGAAAGAATTAATGCATCATTTATAAATACTTTTCTGAAAATTGACGTTAAGCTGTTTATGATTTCTGCTCTTTCCATATTACTAGTTTCTGGTCAATTCTTTTTTCAATAATAGTTTTTTATTCGAAGGCAAATAGTTAAGAATTTCATCATTTAAAGATTCCCTGGTCAATACTATTTTAAAATCGACCTTTTCATTAGCTTTTATTGCCGGAATATTGCACCCATATATTTGAGTATATGCTTCTGTGACATTTGGATTTTCCTTCAATAATTGTTCTATTATTTCATTGGTTAATATCTGAAATAAATTCTTGTTTCTAAATTCTTTAATTATATATCCGGCTCCTTTTTGTATCGATCCCAAGAACATAATCAATATGAACTTCCTGGATGACAGGATAGATTGCAGAGGCTCTCTTGATGCATTCTTTTGGTAATACATAACTTAGCAGATTGCCTTTTAATTGAGCGGATAATTCACTATTCAACCCTTCAACCCATGCGCTTAAAGCTGCGACAACCCGTCCTGCTGTTTCTGCAACCAGAAAGCTGGATATTGAAAGTTCGCACCCATCAATCTCTTCCGAAAGCATATCCAAAATATACTTTTTAGTATTATCTTCTGACAAACCAAAAATAGTGGACCATGATAAAACTTTGGTCCCGGCTTTTTCAGCTTCAATGATTGTCTCAACCAGAAATGGAACATCATTGATTGTTGCTCTTCTAATATTAAATTCTTTCATCTATTGTTCAAATTAATTTCCTTAATTCCTTTCGGTCTATCTTACCATTTATGTTAAGAGGGAATCTTTCGCTGATCAAGATCTTTGAAGGAATCATATAACCTGGCATTTTAGATTTTAAGTAATTCAATAAAGCATTTGTGTCAAGTATACTACCCTCAACAAACAAAATAATCTCAGTATTTCCTTCCTTATTCTCGAATGTGAGAGCAACAGTATTGCTGCCTTCAAGAAATTCACAAGCATGATGTTCGATTTCACCCAATTCTATCCTATAGCCCTGAACTTTGACCTGATGATCCATTCTTCCTACGTACATGATATCACCCTCTGCATCTTTAAAACAAAGGTCTCCGGTTTTATAAAATCTTCTATGATTATTGTCAACAAAAAATGACTCGCTATTTTTTTGAGGATTCTTCCAGTAACCAGGTGTTAATTGAGAGCCAGATAAGCATAATTCCCCTTGATGACCTGCGGATATTTCCTGATTTTCATTGTTTACAATAATCATGTGTCCGCTCGTCATAGATTTGCCAATTGACATTATTCCATTGTATGATTTAATTATTCCCTCTTTATTGTATCTGTAGTTTGAGCAGAATATTGTATCCTCCGTTGGTCCATAAACATTATCAATGATAGCATTTGGTACACATTTACTCCACTCTTTCACAAGATCAAGTGATAGTGCTTCACCACAGAACAAACTGTATTTAAGAGCCGGAAGTCTGATTTCATCAAAATAAGGTCTAAGGTACCTGATTGTAGAAGGTACCATAAGAGCTATCGTAAGTGAATGATCCTCTAGCAATTGTGCAATAAAGCTATATCTTATTTGAGAACTAGGCACTGTATAGACGCAGGCACCCCTTAATAACGGGATAAGATAAGACATAACTGATAAATCAAATGTCAGATCGAAAGGTTGTAAACATCTGTCATTTTCGTCTAAACTATATCCAATATTCCAGAATGCATGGACAAAAGCCCCGACATTACCCCTGGTAATTGGTACTCCCTTAGGCTTTCCTGTGCTGCCTGAAGTAAACATTATGTATGCCAACCCCTCGTCTTCTATAACTAATGGATTGATATCCGCATCAGACTGATCCAGGTCTGATGTTAGTATTGTATCAATGTTTTCAAATGTTTTTACCTTTCAGATGAATCCAGAACGAGTTTTATTTCAGCCTGATCTATAATCTCAATATTTCGTTCTTTTGGCTGGTTTGGATTAATCGGAACATATGTATGGCCTTCAAACCAGACTGTAAAAATCGAGGAATAAGTCGCAATATCATTATTGGTGATGATCCCTATGTTATTTCCCTTATTTTAAGTCTTTCTTATTGATTTTGAAATAGAGGTTATTCTGTTTGCCAGATCACTGTAACTGTAGAAAACCTCATCTATACAAAATGCATTTTTTGAGCTGAATTGCTGCAAAACATTCATGAAATCATTTATGACATGAGTTTTAAACATGGTCGATAATATTAATGTACAAACTATCTGCCTTACTATTGTTGATTTAAATCTGTATTGCCACGAAAAATACCAAAGATTAAATATAGTTTTAAATGTACCTTACTTCAATGAATTTTGAGTTTAATTAAATATGCTTTTTAATATGGAAAATAGTTGTTCCGAGCTGTGCTTGTCTGCTGTTACGGGCTAAAAAGAATAAAACATGATTTAGATTCCAGTTCAACAAGATATGATCTCTTAAAATACAAAGTTCTTCGTTTGAAATACTTTTATCAGGATTTACATGACATCCTCTTTCGGCAGATGCACATGAAAAAAAACCGCTCGCAAAAACAGTCTTGCGGGCAATTTCATTGAAATAAAAAAACCTGCCATAAGGGAATGCAAAATGCTTAACATCACCACACTTTTCCTTCAATATTTCATATGACTTGCAACATTCTTCAATAAGGATTTCTTCCGAAGATTTTGCCATATTGATATGGCTCATCGTATGAGACCCCACTTCATGGCCCATTTTTAACAATTGTTCAATATCGCTCCAATTCAGGAAGGAGACAGGTGGAAAGCGCAGCTTGTCCCGGCAAAAAGCTTTAATGGTTTCAAAGTTCGTATTGCCAGTGATAAGTGGATTTATGAAGAAACAAGCTTTAGCTCCATAGGCATTTAGTATTTCAGCGGCACGAAAATTATTTTTTAGTCCGTAATCTGAGCTTATGCTTATGTACGGTTTATCTATTTGTCGTTTTAGAATAATATTGATCGCATCCGAATATGAAATAAAACAATGATTTAATGCTAATTGCTTTAATAATTTATCCAAATTCTTCTCTTCATCTTTAAATACATGATGGATGTAAATAAATTGAACTCTGGGTTTATTCAGTTCATCTTGTATTCCCCTAATTTTATCAATAGTGGACAAGCCATTGAGTGCGCAAACCCTAAAGCAATCTCTTACCCTTGAAGGTTGAAGCTTCTTGATTTCCTCATAATTATTGTAGTATTTCATTCTCAAGGAGTAAATTTCACTCACATTATATAATATTCTGGCTTATTTAAGAAACCTGAAATTATTTTCTTCTAAATACCGTTTTAAAAATAATAATCAAATCTCCAAAGAAACTTCTGTTCCTTAAATATTCAAGATTAAGTCTGACCTTTTCCGGCCAAAAGATTTCATCGTGGTATTTCTGTGGGTCATCGACAATCGCCAATTGTTCCTCCTCATCATAATACTTCAATGTGGCGGGGCAACTAGTTATACCAGACATATTCAAGAATGTGTCTCTCTTCACATGTCAATCTATCAGCGTAATCCATCATATTTGGACGTGGTCCGACAAAACTCATGTCACCTTTTAGAACATTCCATAGCTCGGGCAATTCATCAAGTTTGTATTTACGCAGAAAGGCACCAAGCGAAGTAATTCGGCTTTCGCCTTTAACTGAAATTGAATTGCCACCATGATCAGTAGTCATAGTTCGAAACTTGAAAATCTTAAAAGGTTCGCCATACCTACTCACCTGGCAGAAAAAAACAGGTCCGGGCATCATTAATTTAATAAGCAGTATAATAATTAGACAAACAGGACTTAGTATCAATATACCGACAGAGGAAGCAATTATATCAAAGCATTTTTTTACCAAATCTCTCATTTGGGCTAATTCAGAATTAAAATACCAATCGCCAATTACAAATTTGCCTGCTCATTTATTTCTTCTTAACGAATTCCACAAGCAAGTAATTGTCCTGTAACTCTTTTATAATTTTCGCTGAAGGATTTTTAGAATGTGCTTTCATTACTGCAATATTATTCTTTGATATGGTGGAAAGGCATCTAAAATTCATGCTCCATGCAGTTTCATACATGATATCGTTCATAACCAGACCAATGCCTTGCCCCCTGTATGATTTATCAATTAACCTTCCAACAAAACATTTTCTATTCATAAAGAAACGAAGGAAAAAATAACCTACAAGCTCATCGTCTTTAAAAGCCATCATTACAGAGAAAATGTTTGCACAATTCTTTAACTGATTATATAAAGATTTCAGATCAAATTCATGGGGATGAAAATATTCAATATCTGAAGCTTTTGATTCTTAATCAGTGTATGGAGTTGTACGATATCTGCCACCTG
>CAWADB010000017.1:0-43069 GCA_963780735.1 uncultured Bacteroidales bacterium | reverse complement strand
GTATATGTGGTATTAGCTGCAGGTTTTGCTGTCGGATTCGGAACTACTGCCGATGACAGACCTGCAACCGGCAGCCAGCTGTAGCTGTAAGGTGCTTCTCCGCCGTTGACGGTCACGTTGAGCTGGGTGTCAGACAACGGACAGGCTCCGATCATATTATCAGCAGCAGATGCAACCGCTGTCAGTGCAGGAGCAACATTTACAGTTACGGATCCTGTTTTGACACAGCCGTTTGCATCAGTTACGGTCACGGTGTACGTGGTCGTTGAAGCTGGTGTTGCCACAGGATTTGCAATATTTGCTGCACTCAATCCTGCTGCCGGTGACCAGCTGTATAAGTATCCGCCCGCAGGCATTACGCCTCCCGAAACAGTGGCATTAAGCTGAGCGTCAGAACATGTTCCGATAAGACTGTCGTCAGTTGTTGCGGTGACAACAAGTGCTGGTCGGCTGGCTGAGTGTCCATGAACCGTTGTCTGTACAACCGTTGGCGTCAGTGACAGTGAGATTATATGTACCTGCCGTGAGACCGCTCTGGTTCATGGCACCTGCTGTCAGGCCGCTGCCGTCAGGTGTGGTCCATGCATAGAGATATGGTGCGTGTACCGCCGGTGACAGTTGTATTGATTGTGCCGTTATTGCCTCCGAAACAGAGGATGTTTGCCGTGATTGCAGACAGGTTAAGGGCTGACGGCTGGGTGACAATGATTGTTGACTCAGCTGTACATCCGTTGGCATCAGTAACCCTGACGGTGATTGTACCGGCACCGCATTGGTGACAGCTACCGAAGATGCGGCAGGCGTAAGTGTTGCACCGGCCGTATTGACGAGAGTGGTGAAAATATAAACCGGAGTGCCTACCGGCTGCCGTGAAGCTGCCGGCACCGTTGGTTGCACCGTTGCAGAGCAGGGCTATGTCTCCGGATTTTGACAGTGAAAGTACTGCCGGCTGTGTCAGTGTGACATTACCTGAGGCTTTGCATCCCTTGCTGTCGGTTACGGTAACTGCATAATAGCCTGCTTCAAGACCAGAAATATCTTCGACTCCTGCGGTAAATCCGCCGGGGCCGGTCCATGCATAGCTGAAAGGAGCGGTGCCGGATCAGCAACCGAAGAGCTATCGCTCCGGTGTGGTCACCAAAACACAGCAGGTTTGTCCCTGCAAGATTAAGTGTCGGTGTCAGGATTAATTGTTATGACAGCAGCGCCTGAAGGCGTTCCCAACGCAACCGTTATTGTCATTCATTGAAGTGACGGTATACGTCGTAGTGACTGCCGGTGTGACAGTGGCAGTATATACCATAGCCGGATGATTGGTAACCGTAACAGGAGTAACACCGTCAGTATATACGAAATCATATGGTATGGCACCTGTCAGTGTAATAGTAATAATAGCTGACCCGCCAGCGCACATCTCGGTGGTTCCGCTTATCGTAGCAGTTGGCACCGGATAATAGGTTACCGTCGCATTGCCAATGCCAGTATTTGAGCACAGATTTGCATCAGTGACACTGACTATGGTATAATTGCCGGCCAGGTTGGCATTAAGTGTATATGGGCTGGCTGCAATATTCAGCACTGGTTGTGAAGCGCCATTTATTGCATATACAACAGTCCATGGAGCAACCCCGGTAAGTGAAATATTAATTGGTTGAGTTCCCTCAGCGCAAATTGTTCCGCTGTTGCTTATGATCGCTGAAGGTAACGGCAAGACAGTCACAGCAAGTGGTGTATGGTTGGTGATGCACCCTGCTGCATTTGTTTCCCTTACGGATATATTTCCGCTCACCGTTCCGAAAGTGACCGTAACCGAAGCTCCGGAGGGATTGCCAATAATAGCAGCGCCTGCAGGCAACGTCCAGAAATATGTTGAACCGATACTATCCGGTACACTATAAACTGAGGTTTCAAGAGCGCATACAATATTGTCTCCTGTTATTGATGAAACCTGCGAAGGAGCCATTACAGTAACAGGGAATGATCCGGCTGGACCTGTACATCCATAACTGTTTGCTTCGGCTACTGTAATTGTTCCGATACCGGCAACGGTCGCAGCGTTAATAATTATGGCATTCGAATTGAAATCCAAAACCTTAACACCAACAGATGCCGGGACTGTCCATGTATAAGATGAACCCGTTGTCAGAGGCACAGAATAGACAATTCCTGTTTCATTGGTGCAAAGTTTATCCCTGCCTGCAATTACAGGAGCTATTGGCTGAGGGTTAACAGTTACGACAACATTCTGTGTATTGCTGCATCCGTTAGCTGATAAGGTATAAACATAGGTTACAAGGATAGGTGAGGTCGTAGAGTTGGTTAGCGTTTCATTAGGATTATTTGCACCCATGGTGGGTCCGACTGGTGCAATACCAACTACACTTGCACGCGTCCAGCTGAAAGTTGTGCCTGGTGTTGCACTTGTGGGAGTGTAATTAAAAGCCGTTCCGCTGCATATCGGCGGAGGTGTCAGACTGCTGGAAAGAACAGGGATAGGATTAACCGTCACAGTCACATTCTGAGAACTGGTACATCCGCTTGCTGACAAAGAATAGGTATAAGTCACCACCAGTGGTACTGTTGTCAGATTAGTCAGAGTCTCATTTGGATTATCAGTTCCTGAAACAGGCCCGGCAGGTGTAATCCCTACCACATTAGCGCGCGTCCAGTTAAATGTAGTACCGAAAGTAGCACTTGTGGGGGTATAACTGAAGACACTGCCACTGCATATAGCAGGAGGTGTCAGTGAGCTCGATAATACAGGACCTGGATTAACAATCACTGTCACATTTTGTGTGACTGAACATCCGAGAGCCGCAAGAGTATACGCGTAAGTCACTGTTATAGGTGCTGCTGTCGTATTGGTCAGTGTTTCATTCGGATTATTCGTTCCGGATGTTGGTCCGACAGGTAAAATGCCGGCTACGGTCGCCCTTATCCAGCTGAACGAAGTGCCTGCTGTAGCACTTGTCGGAGTGTAGCTGAATACATTTCCGCTGCAGATTGCCGGTGGTGTCAGTGAGCTTGATAATACCGGACCGGGATTAATAGTCACTGTGACGTTTTGAGTATTGGAACATCCGTTCGCACTTAATGTGTAAACATATGTTACCACTATGGGAGATGTTGTGGTATTGACCAGGGCTTCATTCGGATTGCCTGAGCCTGATGCTGGACCAACAGGTGTTATACCTGCTACTGTTGCACGGTTCCAGTTAAATGTAGTTCCGGCCGTTGCACTGGTTGGCGTGTAACTGAATACATTACCGCTACAGATAGCGGGAGGCGTCAGACCGCTGGATAAAACGGGTTTAGGATTAACAGTTAAATTAACATTCTGTGTATTTGTACACCCGTTTGCGGTAAGAGTATAAACATAAGTGACAACTATTGGCGCCGTTGTTGTGTTGGTCAGTGTCTCATTCGGGTTATTTGTACCTGATGTCGGACCAACAGGTGTAATACCTGCTACGGTTGCACGGTTCCAGCTGAATGTCGTACCTGCAGTCGCACTCGTTGGTGTATAACTGAAAGCCGTGCCGCTGCATATAGCAGGAGGTGTCAGTGAGCTCGATAATACAGGACCTGGATTAACTGTTACTGGTACATTCTGCGTGTTGCTGCATCCATTGGCTGTCAGAGTGAAGGCATATGTTACGATTATAGGCGCTGTCGTTGTGTTGGTCAGCGTCTCATTTGGGTTATTGGTACCTGAGGTAGGACCAATAGGTGTAATACCTGCCACAGTTGCACGGTTCCAGCTGTATGTCGTACCGGCAGTCGCACTTGTTGGTGTATAACTGAAGGCTGTGCCGCTGCAGATAGCTGGCGGCGTCAGACTGCTTGACAACACTGGAAGAGGATTTACAGTTACTGTTACATTCTGCGTGTTGCTGCATCCATTGGCTGTCAGAGTGAAGGCGTATGTTACGATAATAGGCGCTGTCGTTGTGTTGGTCAGCGTCTCATTTGGGTTATTAGTACCTGAGGTAGGACCTATAGGTGTAATACCTGCCACAGTTGCACGGTTCCAGCTGAATGTCGTTCCGGCAGTAGCACTCGTCGGTATATAACTGAAAGCTGTGCCGCTGCAGATAGCTGGCGGCGTCAGACTGCTTGACAAAACAGGTCGCGGGTTGACAGTAACCGTTACATTCTGTGTATTGCTGCATCCATTTGCAGTCAAAGTATAGGCATAAGTTACAACTATTGGCGCAGTTGTTGTGTTGGTAAGCGTTTCATTAGGATTGTTCGTTCCTGAAGTCGGACCAACTGGTGTTATGCCTGCTACTGTGGCACGGTTCCAGCTGAATGTCGTACCGGCAGTCGCACTTGTAGGTATGTAACTGAAGGCCGTGCCACTGCAGATAGCTGGTGGCGTCAGGCTACTCGACAAAACAGGTCGCGGGTTGACAGTAACCGTTACATTTTGTGTGTTTGAACAACCGTTGGCAGTAAGAGTGTAGGCATAGGTTACTACTATGGGTGAGGCTGTGGAATTTGTCAGCGTCTCATTTGGGTTATTCGTTCCTGAAGTTGGTCCAACTGGCGTTATACCTGCCACAGTAGCTCGGTTCCAGCTGAATGTCGTTCCTGCTGTTGCACTCGTCGGTATATAGCTGAATACTGTGCCGCTGCAAATTGCAGATGGGGTCAAAGTACTTGATAAAACAGGTGTCGGGTATACAATTACAGTTCTGGTGATTGCAGAACCAGGACAGAAAGTTGTGCCGGGTCCGGTCGGTGTAATAGTATAAGTTACCGTTGTGGAAGCGGTAGATGAATGCTGAAGGTTCTGGGCAATAACTGTTCCTATTACGCCAGATCCGCCCACCGGCGCTTTGCCGCCTGCCCATGTTACTGCCGGAGCATTCGAAACAGACCATGTAAAGGTTGACGATGGAACAGAAGCATTGAGAATAATATCAGTGGTTCCGTTATTACAGATCGAAGGTGTGTTGTTTACTGTTGATGCTGCTGACGGTATAGCATTGATATTGAATCGTATAATCACCCGGCAACGAAGGAACAAAACTCATGCATGCGTCCTGTATGGATACTACATGCACTGTATGGCTGCCTACTGCCGGAGTCCCAAGGTTTATATGATTGCCGTTGACATACCCGGAGACAACGGTGTTGGCTCCTCCATCGTAAGTGTAATGTAACTGCATAGGGTGGTGCACCTCCGTTAACGTTGAGGGCGAACCAGCTGGAAGCCCCGCTACAGTCATTACCACTGCCGGAATGGTTGCACCGGTAAGGGCGGCCCCGACAGTCACGGTGATAGAGGTACCGAACGACTGGTGCGTTACAGCCATTTGCATCCACCACCGATGTCAGTGTGTAAACATAGTTGCCAGTAGTCAGTATTCCGTTGGAATGTTTGTTCCGCTTACATAATTGTTCAGCTGAGCTCTGCGGATTACCATTGCGTGTATAATTGATTGTATAAGGAGAGGCGCCTCCCGAGAGAACAATGTTGAAGCTTGTGGCAGTAGTTGTTGCATATGCTTACATCATCATGCAACTGAGCAGTGTACTGTGGCCTGACAACTATAGTCCTGATACCGGAATAAACACCCGTACAGGGGCTGTTCTGAACATAGGCTCTGTAATCCCAGGTTCCCGATGATGAAGGTATTTCAGAATACGTAGCAGCAGTATTGGCAATATTTGACCAGCCACCCCCATTAACCTGTTTCTCCCATCTTACGACACTGCCGGTATGACCTGACAAGGTCATTGTTCCAGTGCTGATTCCGGGACATATAGGCGTCGAACCACCTGTGATCGAACCTCCTACTGATGGAGATGCAACTATTATTGTCCGGGGAGTGGAAAAAACAGCTGCGCAGGTACCGCTTTGCACCTGGGCACGAAATTCCCAGGTGCCTGCAAGCGGAGGAATTTCTGTGTATGTTGTTGTGTTATTTACAGCATTGGACCATCCGCCAGAATTCACTTGTCTCTGCCACCGCACAACAGAACCCGTATGCCCCGAAAGGGTCAGGGTCCCGATTGAGGATCCAAGGCAAATAGGTGTTGTGCCGCCTGAAACAGATCCTCCGACAGAGGTCGGGTCAACTGTTATTGTCCGGATAGTGGAATATACAGCAGGACACGCCCCATTCTTTACCACGGCGCGATAATCAAAAGTACCGCTCTGTAATGGTGTGTGATTTAGCGTGGTTGTAATATTTGCTATGCTGTTCCAACCTCCGGCGTTTCGCTGGTACTCCCATCTGATTACAGAGCCTGTATGCCCTGAAAGGGTCATGTTCCCGGTTGAAGAGCCAAGGCAGATAGGTGTTGTTCCGCCAGTGACAGTTCCTCCCACTGATGTTGCATCGACCACAATACTGCGTACTGATGAATAGGCAGAGGAACACGAGCCGCTCTGCACAAGAGCCCGGTACTCCCATGTTCCGACAGAAGATGGGGTTTCAGAATATGTGACATTGGTATTTGTAATGTTACTCCATCCTCCGGGAAGCAGCCTCTTCTCCCATCGTTGTACGGTGCCTGTATGACCTGAAAGCGTCATTGTACCTGTCGAAGAACCAATACACAAAGGAGTCGTGCCTCCGGTGACAGCCCCTCCCACAGTAAGCGGGCTGACTGTAACTGACAAAGTCCTTGCAGGAGAAGGGCACAGAGGTGCTGATGTATAGCGGTTTACGAGGCTTACTGTCCGGCTTCCCGCAGTTCCCCCTATATTGACAGTTAACTGCCTGGATCCTTGCCCGGCAACAATAGCCCACCCTGCAGGAACAGTCCACAGGTATTCTGTTGCCCCGCCAAAGGGCATGACAGGGGGATTCGCAACCACAGAGAATACCTGGTTGGTTGCATTGATACACACTTCCGCAGAGCCAGTGATTGCTCCGGGCCGGGCAAGTTCACTTCTTATTGTCATGTCTATTCTCGCAGGAGGGCCTTCGCAGCCGTTCACCCCGCTGGTCTCCGTGACGTAGAAGTCATAATTGCCGGAAGCAGTAAGTCCGTGTGTATATGGATTACCTGTAAAAAGAAGTGATGTAAGGGTTGCATCATCATACCAGTTAATAGTATTCCCCGCGAGATTTACCGTTGCAGATATTGTTGCCGGCACACTGCCAAAGCAATAAACCTGTGGAGTCACCACTATCGGTGGAGGAGGAGCATCAATGACCTCAATGATGAAATATCGATCAACATAATCAAGACTCTGATCCACAAAAGGATTGCACTTATTCCAGTCCTTCAGGTAAACATAAAACCTTTGTCCTGCCTGACAGGTTGCCGGGATAGTGATCGTATCAGTAAGTGTACCGGGATTGGGAGGTGCAAGTGGACCGAGAACAGGTCCAACATAGCCATTGCCACCATTAGCAATATTTGTACCGGCAATAAGAACATCACCACTAATTGTATTTGCGATGGCACCTGCAGGTGTTTCACCGTAAACAAACTGGATTCTGCGTGGCTTGTCATTGTCATAATCAGCGGGAAGAAGAGGAGGCGGAACAATTGGATTCTGGCAGTTCCATCTGCTGATATCCCTCAGAACTATGTCGTGTTCGCTGCCTTCACAGACATAAACAATATCCACGTCACCTGTTGTTGTTTCCTCCATCTGCAGTAAACCGTCACCATCAAGCGGAATTTCACGTCCGTGTATAACAAACACCCCCTGTACTGCATAAAATTCATTACATGGATTCTTAACAGTCCATGTTCCAATATAAGCACAGTTTAAAGTAGTGGCAAAATTATGCAATTGTATACCAGGGAGGTCATTGTCGGCCGAAGAGGTATAAGTCCAAATCGGAGATCCGTCACCCCAGTCAATTGTCCATTGGCTGCCCGCCAGAATACCTGTCGGAAGCATTCCGAGGGGTGATACCTGAAACATCCCCTGGGCTCCTAAGTTAACGCACTCACCAAGATTCCCGAAGAAATTAAAGACCTGTATCTTGGGGCATGGAAGTGTTGTTGCATTCAATCTTACAGAAACTGGCTGAAGAAGATTCGCCGCATCAGCTGCCACGAGATATATTGTATGATAAGTACTTGGCGCCAGAGAGGCTGCTATGACCTGAAGAACTTTGTTAATATCCAATCCGGCCACCGGAAGAGCTATATTATATACAATACCCGGGGCAGTCGGGTTCAGGGCCTGATTTCGAACTGTAGCCGGAGACTGGGCACTTGGATTATTGTAATTCAAAATAATAATGTAAACAGTACCTGCCCTGTCAATGCCATAATTAAGCGGTATTGTCACGGGACCTGCGGGCCCGGCAGAGGGCGTAGTGGCCACCCAGACAGGTTGGGAATGGGCTTCTGCAAGTGTCAGCAAAGCAATGGAAACCAATACCAGGGCCTTACTTGTTCTTTTTGCAAAATTCAATAAATAATCAAAATAATATAACTTTTTCATGTCAGGCATTTTAGGTCATAAATACATGATAGCCAAGCAAGCACATACAAGACCACAATATAAACGAAAAGGTTGCATCAATATTTGCAACCTTTAAACACATTATCTATTTTATTAACAGATATCTAAATTTCTCCGATCATAAAATATTTGATTGCATTTTTAAAGTTCTGAAGTATATACTCTGTTAACCACGGAATCATCCTTTCATTCCACCTCTGAGGGTGAAAGGTAACCATCAGCCGTTCCGGTAAATTTCCTGCACTGATCGTTTGCAAAATATTTTCTGTCTTCCTGAACCTGTATTGCTTCTGCAGTGCAGTGCTCTTTTCCGTCATGAACATTGCACTTCCGGGCAGCGGCTTTCTCTTCCAACCCGCATAATAGCCTTCATCCCTTGTATAAACCCTGTCGCGTATTGAGACTGATGAACCATCCCACCTTCTTCCTGTATCCGTGAGATAAAGCAGGCCCTCCAGAGAAAAGTCAAAATATGGCTCTGCGATTATTCCCATTGTGCTGTAATCATAATATTTCCAAAGCGTCCTGCTGTCAGCAGGGCTGAGAGGACTGCCATGCATGCAAATAGTATCCACCGGGGCAATTTCCCTGAGTTTTGCCAGGTTTCCCCTGAAGCTGGCAATTGCCATTGCCGCCATTTCTTCTTCCCTGTCTATGCGGTCTTGCGGTTTTGCAGTCCTGCGGTCTGGTATCTTTTGTCTTTTATCTTTTGTCTTCTGTCTTGCTAATCGGAGGTCTTCATAATGATAACCTATCTCATGTTCCAACTGACTGATCTGTCGAACTATTTCTTCGTCAAATCCGCCGTTTACAGTACGAAAATAGTACGTTCCGGAAATGCCTGCCTCATGTTCAATCTCGGCTGTAGCCAGGGAGTTGCCCGGATATTTGTCCACGTCATGACGCAGGACAACCACTCTCTCCAATGGAGAATTATGATATTCTCTGCAGGATTGAAATGAATATCCTGCATCAGTAAATCTTTTTATAAGGGAACGAAAAGCTAAAACGGTAAAATCTTTTACCATCCTGGAAGACAAATTACTCTGGAGAAAATATCCGGAGATTAATTGAAAACGACAATAAGGTTATAAATCTGCTCCCCGTGTATTCTGACAATATATTGTCCGCTTATCAGCCCGCCTCTTTCGATGATAACTGCCCCTAAATCAGAAACTGTTTCGGAACGGAGTAAGTTCCCATTCATGTCCATTATATCAACTTTAGAGATCTCAGCATCATAGCCGTTTCGTACAACTGTTATTCTTTCAGAAGCCGGATTTGGATATACTGTGAAGGGTATTTGTGGAGGCGTTTCAGTCGTAACCCCTTTAAGGTCTGATTGTGATTTTTTGGTTTCAGGACAGCTGCCAAGGCAATCACCATGAGCAAGATGACGCTTCAGTACTTTTTTGATAACATACATCGTTTTACCGTTATGGCAAACAGGAACATCGGGATAAGGGTACAGCTCGGGCTTGAAATATGAGAAATTTACAACTTTTGTACTTGGAATCCATTCAGATCCGGAGCCGGCATATTGAACCTGTGAAATCTTAAATCCGCAGCCGTCGTACTGGTAATTCACAAGCCACCAGTTTTGCCAGCCGCTGGCTCCGGGATACTGTGAATAAACCTCAGCTAAGGCATCAGACTGGTTATAAGCATAAATTATCTGGTAATCAGTTCCACCTGTGTAGTATATTGCTTCCCGCCGGATAAGGTTGCCATCCTGATCATAGTAAGAATAATCCGTGGTTGGAGATGTCCAGGTATTATTTCTCCAATATGATGCCTGGAATTCAGTCTGTCTGCCATACTCATCATAAACATAGTTCGACTGGATCCTGTCGTCAACCCAGGCAGAGTTGATCCACTTCTGGATATGTATCGCTGAAACCATTTTTTGCCCGTCGTAATAATAAACGTTTTGGGTTAACTCTTTCCAGACGCCGTCAAAATAATAATTAACCTCAGTTTCAAGTTGTCCGGCCTGGTTATAATGGTATTCAGTTTTGTTCTTCTCAGCCCTTGTTGTATAATCCAGGGTTAACAAGTAGGTTATCTTGCCTGCATTGTATTCGTACATTTGTACCGAACTGGGAATCCATGAAGACTCAACGCTGTTCCAGCTATAAACATAGGCTAAGTCTGTCCTGAAATATGGAATTAATTCGTTGGCCGCGCCTGATACAGTAATGCCGGTTAATGACCATAAAACTATCAATTTAACAATGAGGCTACCAACCTTTCTCATAATCCGTTATTTAGCTATTATATTAAACCAGAATAAAGCATAAAAGGTTGCATAATCCTGGCGAAAAAGTCATGTTAATCAAACAAAGAGTGTATTCAGTTAAATTTCTTCTGAAAATCAGGAACTGACCTAATGTGAGTGAAGCTTTCAGGCCAGTTTTCGATAAACCATATCAGCAATTGCGTAAGGTCAATTGTTTCAGTAAGCAGCCTGTCTCTTTTCCTGTGAAACTTAATCTTCGAATCAGGATCAAGTAATATTTCAATAGCCTTTTCAGCTACACCCCTGTAATTGAAAAACTGAAATACAAGACCGTATCCGATCTGTGCATTTATGGTACCAGCCAGTTGAGAATTAATATAAATTGCCGGCGTTCCCAGCATGCAGCTTTCAGAAGCCATGGTGGCTCCCTCCCCGACAAAAAGATCTGCATTTGCCATGGCCTGATGAATTGTCTCCGGTGCCAGAGGATATAAGTAACTGTTTAAATTGGCAGGTACATCGCTTTCAGAAGAAATAAAAACCTTTCCATATTTTGATAATGTTGTTACCAGATTCAGTTTTTTCAATCCCCGATAAGCCCCTGATGCCCTTTTCATGGGAAGCACCCCAGGAAATAAATCTTACTATTATAAATTTTTCATCCTCCGCCAAACCTAGGTGCTTCTTAAAACGCTGATCCACAATAAAATAATTTGGATGCAGATAAGCAAGTTCATGAAAACTGTTGTATTTTATCTGTTTAAGCCCGTAAGTTTCCTGGAACGATTCAGAGGTTAACACAGCTGATGTGAAAGGAAGATAGAAACGAACCTGTTCCCGGTTGCCGGTATCTTCAAGGGCAATATGCGGTCTCCGATATAACCATGAAGCCTGGGCAGCAATCAGCGATCCATGGCTTAAAAAAAGGTCTGGTCTGAACTTACGTGCAACAAAATACATCTTTATGACTGATGATATCAGGCTGAAAATTTTTCCTGCAGATGACGAATAATGTTTACCCAAAGACACCGCGGAGAAACCGAGCTTCTCCAGGAGATACTCTTCATACTCCTTTTTACGGTACGTAAATAAGACCGTGTGACCTTTTGCGATCATTCCAACGGTAAAAAACCTGAACAGATGAACATGGGCCGGATGCCCGATATCGATAATAATTCTCATTGTCTTTTAGCTGAAAGGAATCGTACGGCCTGGATTCCCGCCCTGTATAATACCGGGTTCATTTTTTTCAGGAATCTCCCGTACTCAACAATCTCGCCTCCAAATCTTGCCTTGAAATCTCTTACTCCATAGTTTTCATCCGGTTTGCCGGCTCCCATAAAATCAAATGTCGGAATCTTGTTTTCAAATGCATACTCCATTGCAGCCCAGGTTGCCATTATGCTTGGGTGTTGTTCTTTGTATTCCTCATCAAGGCCGCAAATGTAAAACTCATAAATGGTCTTGTTTTCAAGAACCGGGCACATTATCCCACCAATTACCTTATCCTTGTATATTACAAGCAGGAAGACCCCTGACTGCTTCTCAAAAAACAACCTGAAAAAATCCCATGGCATTAATGGCTTCCTGATTTTTTTTCTGTAGAGATCAGCTAAAATCAGATAGAATGCCCTGACATCATCCAGGCTGACAGCCTTTCTCCATGAAACTCCGGCAGACCTGGCTTTTTTTATCTGCCGATAGCGGGAATCACTGACAGATCTGATCATTTTATCCTGTTCGCCGATCTGAAGATGGATGTTCAGATAAGGAACATATTCCCATCCGTTTTTTTCAAATATCTGTTTAAACCCGGAGTAATCAGAAAGGTTCCTTGTCTCCGAATAAATAACCTTGCCTTTCAGTACAGAAGTAATGTGACCGACTAAAAGATCAAGAGCTTCCGGGTATTCGGCATCTGCCAGGGGGCCGCCATAAATGATTGCCCTGCGTGAAAAAAATGCAAATAACCCGGAACTATGTTGCAATGTTATGACTGCCAGAGCATGAATTCTTCCGGCATCGCAAACGGCTACGGCTTCAGCTGAAAGGGATCGGGAAGAATTAACCAGGGAATAAAAATCATAAGACTGAAAGGGCGTGGCAAAGGCATTCCCGAAAAAGAAATCCTTCCAGTCATTAACTGGAATATCATCATTGAGAATTATTCTCACCTGCGCTGTCTGATTGATTTTTCCTGTTCCATCTGGGAAATGCTCGAGGGGATATAATGAAGAGCAATTGAACTTAGAAACCTGATCAGTTTCAGATTATAATAAACAAGTTTTTGTGAATTGGGGTAATCATAATAAAACCTGTTGGGCCTGTTAAAAAAATCAATGAATTCATCCCTGGAAATATCAAGCTTCTTGCACACATAATCAATTTGATTATCAATCTGCTCAGGATCATATGGAGGAAGATCAAGTCTGGCAATTGCATCCTCACGGGTCAGATCACCATTCATTATTTGTGCCGAAAAGGTAATTTTTCTTTTATCTATACCGAACTTTTCATACATCCAGTAAGAAATTATGAACTTTGTAAAATGATTTTCATGATGATGTCCGCCATAATATTCCCAGTCATAAAGCCTTTTAAGGTCCTCCTGAGCTTTCTGTTTACTGTAGTCAAGAAAATAGTATGGACGAATTACCTTAATACCTCTTATTATACTCAAATAGCCAATCTGACTTAAAGAGAGAACCGGAAATGACCTTATTCGGGTATTTTCATACTTCTTTACGAGAAAACGGAATTGCCGGGAATCACTGTAAGTCCACTGGAAAGGCTGCTTGCCTTCGGTTCTGAAATCACTGCCGTTCAGAATATATTTTATCTTCTCTTTTCTTGCCGTCATGTAAAGACTTGAAGCAATTGCCATATCAGTAGGACTGTCAATCCAGGGCAGGGAAGCTTTAAGATAAGCCCTGAGTACTGACTTGACCTCCTCATAATCTATAACATAAGTGAGCAAGTCATATCCCAGTTTTTTAGTCACATTTTTAATATTCCTTAAAGCAATATCACTGCTCCATCCATTATCAAGATTTACTGCCAGCACTCTTAAATCATATTGCTTGCATATGTGCAAAAGATACGAGCTGTCCGTTCCCCCGCTGACCCCTGCAATGCAATCATATTTTTTACCTTTGCCTGCTTTCCTGATTTTCTCAATAAGAAGCTTCCACCTGATAAGGCCCTGGTCCCCTTTCGGGTAGTCCGATATAAGCTTCTCCTGCAACTTGCAGTATGATGATTTACCGTCTGCATCAAAGTAAATATCCGGAATTGATTCATCCCAGACACCTGTTGTGCAGGATCTTCCTTTAACTGGCATTGCTGAAAGTGCTTATAATTTCATTTCTGTCAGGGTAATTTATTAAAACCCCTTTCCTCAGACCGTGATAGACAAACATGCTTCCTGCAGCGCAGGCGCTTGCTCCACCTTCCGTGTAACCCTTCTTTATATCAGTAAGTGATCCTGCCCCTCCGCAGGTAACGACCGGAATCCTGACCAAACTGCTCACCTCTTTCGTCAGAGCAATATCGTAACCTGACATGGTCCCGTCCCTGTCAATACTATTAATAATTATCTCTCCTGCACCTGCTGATTCAATATCCTTTATGTATTGACTCAATGATAAATTTATTCTTTTCCGGCCTCCCATCGTCATTATCCTGTATCCGCCAAAAATCATCTTTTTTACATCAACCGAAACCATGATACTCTGACTGCCGAAGGTTTTCGAAGCCTGAGCAATTAATGACAGGTTGCCTGGAACAGCAGTATTCATCACCACCTTTTCTGCACCAAGGGACAATAACTCCCCTATCTGTTCAATATTTGTGATTCCACCGCCAATGCTGAACGGCATGAACGCCTCGTCGCCTATTTTCTTTACTAGCTCCCCTGAAATAGTTCTTTTCTCAGATGAAGCATTAATATCGAGAAACACAAGCTCGTCAGCCCTGTAATCGTTAAACAGTCTTACTGCATTGATCGGATCACCGATATAAGTTGGATTGGAAAATCTGACTGTTTTTACAAGTCCCTGGCCCCGCAGAAGAAGCACAGGTATTATCCTTGGCCTGAACATATTAGTCTGATAGAAAATATTTCAGGATTTTTAGCCCGCTCAGGTGGCTTTTTTCAGGATGAAACTGAACACCCATAATGTTTCCTTTCAGGAAACCTGAGGTGAAAGTAATCCCATACCGGGTACTGAATAAAATATCTTCATCCTCTTCACAGCTGACGTAATATGAGTGCACGAAATAGAACTCATCATGGGCGTCAGGAATAATACCCGGATCGTACTTTTTATTCAGCTCCAGGGTATTCCAGCCAATATGAGGCACCTTAAGATCCTGGAGTCTGAAAAGTTTTGTATCAGCCTTTACCCAGCCAAGACCTTTGCATTCGCCCTCTTCACTGAATGACGTCATGAGCTGCATACCCAGACAGATTCCCAGTATCGGTCTCTTGCGGTTGATCACCAGCTCTGAAAGAAACTCTGACAGGTTGAACTTTTTCAGATTTTGCATCCCTTGTTCAAAGTTCCCAATACCTGGTAAAATAAGTTTTGCCGATTTCTCCAGGATCTCCCTGTCGCGGGTTATTATACAATCATAACCCACCCTTCTGACTGCCTTTTCGACAGAGCGGAGATTTCCCAGGTCATAGTCAACAATTGCTATCAACGGGTATGCTTTTTCAATATTTCGTTATACAGCCCTGAAATCTGCAGAGCTATCGTTTCACTGCTGAGATGTTTTATTCTCCTACGGCCATCTGTCTTCATGCCGTAGTCCATAGCCCTGATTATGGCTGAGGCAACATCATCAGGATCAAATGACGTAATAAAACATCCTTCCGTTTCTGAAATAACCTGTCGTGCATCTCCCACGTCTGTGGTTACTATCGGACAATTGCATGCCATGGCTTCTTTAATAGTATTGGACGACCCTTCATGAGTGGAAGTCACAAGTAAAAGATCTGCAGCATTGTAGTAATTCACCACATCATCAGGACTCACCCCGGAAAGGCAATGCATTTCCGGAAATTTGCCTGAATACCTTTCTGAAACCTTATCCAGTGCTCCTTTTGCCAGGCTATAGTTTTTTTCAATACGCCGGGAATCAGAGGAAAAAAGGATATGTTTTTTCTCCGGAGCCCATCCCAGCAACATTTGTGACTGCAGTTTATCTTTCGGAAAAAACGATTCCATATCGATCCCGTTCGGGATAACCAGCGTGTTCCTGACCCCTAACCTTTCCTGCATCTCGGGTGTCTTGACAATAGTAATCTCCCAGAAATAAAGCGAAAAAAACCTGATAACCGACAGCAGGCAGAAGTTTGAATCCAGAACGTCGCTCCCCATCAGAGATGTGACCACCTTTCTTCCGCTGAAGGAAAGAGCCGCGATAAAGCCACTAAGGCTGTAATGAGCATGGATAATCTCTATCCCGGTTTCTTTTGCATAGCTCCGCAGCGAGGGCAGGTTCTTCAGATATCCCGTCAGGCCTTTGCCGGAAATATCAAAATATAATATCTCCACTCCGGCTTTCCGCAGCGATTCCCCCTGCCTGGTTGAAATCGGATCAATGCCACTGTTCCCGCTTCGGACAAAGAGTACCTTCATCTTACAATTCTGTTCTGCTGTCAGGCAGATAGGTCAATGAGCAATCCGGACGACATGAGATCATGAAACTTCAGATTTGATATACCTGAATTTGCCGTTTGGCTCATTTTCAAGTTTTTCAGATCTTTTGATAATGACATGGCTGAAATATCTTCCCAAAACTTCTGTTAAAAGATTATCTGTATGTTTATCTACTGTATGCGCACTCTCAATCCTGAATTCAATTTCTCCGGGTATGTTCTGGTAAACCTGAAACCTTCTTATTTTTTCACCAGATATTTTCTTCTCAAAAAGTATATCCGTGAAGAAAACACCGTGCACTCTGGCCCCGTCCTTCAGGGTAATTGTATCGCATATTCTTCCGTCAACGGAGGCAATCAGGGGTGATGTCACCCCGCAAGTGCATTTCCCGGAAGCCAGGGTTGCCATATCGCCATTCACATACCTGATAAACGGCATAATGAAATTATCGAGATTTGTGATGACTACATTCCCGCTCCCATCTGCAGGGTTTTCATTTTCATCCAGAATTTCAACAATTACATGCTCCTGTGTAAGATGCATGCCCCTATGGCTTGCGCATTCATATGCGATTGCCGAAGCCTCTCCGCATCCGTACTGGTCATATACGGGAACATGAAAAGTTGATTCGAGCGTTATTCTGTCCTTTTGCAATAAAGTTTCAGTCGTGCTTGAAACAGCTTTAAGCTGAACTGACAGCTCAATATCGTTTTCATCCATGTACCCGGCCAGAAACAGTAATGATGAGAGATAACCCTTTATCAGTACAGGTTTCATCCTGTTGATTTTCGATATCACCTCCGGCAGATGTTCTCTGCTTATCCTGAAAGAATTAAACACATACGCGTTCTGCAAATAATTAATAAAAACCTGCCTTATATTCTCCGGATAGTTATTCTCAGTTACACTGCCGGCACCCCAGAATGTGACAGTTTTTTCTCCCATGGCAATACCCATCCACTCATACCAGCGATAGTAGGATGCCCATGTCATGGTTCTGTCAGCCGTATCTTTGTATACAGTGACAGGTGAACCTGTTGTGCCACCGGTTTTTCCTGCCCTGACGTGTTTAAGACTGCTGCCCCTGGCAATAAATTCGGCATTTCTGGTCTGGAAGATATCCCTGGTAACAATTGGGATTTTATATAAGTCTTCCGTGCCTCTGATATCTTCCGGCCTGAGCTTTATCCTGTCAAACGTCTGCTTATAATACGGCACATTATTATACGCATGCTTTACCAGCATCCTCAGCCTGCCGGATCTGTATTCCTCCATGCGCAACTCGTCCCAGAATTGACTTTCACGTAAAAAACCCAAAGACTTAATTATCTCCGTCTTTGTCCAAATATCCTGGAGCGGATAACCTATATTATTCGCCAGATACTGCCTGAAAGTTGATTTCCGTCTCATGAATTCCATTAAAGTTCCAATTCAGACCGTGATCTGTCATGCAAAATATTCCTGTAGACAGCTGCAGACATAATGTTAATGAAATTCATCTGGTCAAGGACCCACTCCCCGGCTTTCATCCTGTTCATGAAACTGGCATTGAACAGATCATCACTTTCCTGTATATCAGGAAAATATTTCATGTTCTCAGCCATTGAAAGAGTGAGATAGCCGGGAGTGACATTGGCCTTTTCTGCCGGCATACTTATTCTTCAGGTATTCAAGGGTGATCTTCATGACGCCGCTCCTGCTCAGCAGATCCCCTGGCTTATATCCCCTGTCAAGCCTGAAATTCAGCAATGCCGGATTTGTCTTTTTGATTATGGAGGAATAGAGAACCTGCCCCTGCATTCTTTTCAAAGGGTTTCTTTCATTAAAACCGCTGTTTGCTCCTGCAAAGCCTGTCTTCAATATTCTTTCTATAAATGAAAAACAGAGGAAGGGGGCACGGTGATTGACAGATGTTCTCTGGACAATAATTTCAGGGCCGAAGTATTTTCTGAATACCTCCTCAAAAATATATACGTAGAATTTCTGGTTGACTGTCAGCCGGGAAGGTAGTTTATTGAGCCATCCTCCGATCTCCCCGATAAGGTTTGTCATGCTTTCACTTATGACCAGAGGATTTAAATAATCCAGGGCCCCTTCTTGCGTATAATTTATCATTTAAATCGTCTCCTTCAATGGATGAGAATAATTTAAACAATGCTCCCGAAGTAACAACACCCGGACTTTTAACAGAACGCAATATTTCACTTCCAAAATTGCCTGTCATAAGGTATCGGGAGGAGCCTAAGCAATTCTCAAGAATAAAATGATAATGTGCCCGCGAAAGGTTCCCCGACCCGAAACTCTTCTTCATGAACTCCACACCGTGGTGCCAGAAGTGCTCCCTGGCAAAGTTCCCGTCAAGGATAACCGGGGTGAAGTCAAGCTTTAAAAAATCTGCTATTTCTGCGGCTATTTTAATATCAACTTCCTGCGAAAGGCCATAAGTGTAAGCCCCTGACACTTCTGCCCTGCCAGCCAAAATACCTGCAACTGTCCTGCTGTCCAGTCCACCGGTCAGCGAAAGCATACACGGATATTCCGGGATAAAGCCTTCGGCCATTTCGAGGAACATGTCGCTCAGCTCATCTGCCCCGGCTTTCGAAAGTTCGGGTAATGCGGTAAAGAAATCACATATATCAGTATGTTTTCTTATTTTGAATGCTGACCTGGAATACTCCAGGAATGAATTGGAAGGCAATAAACTTATCTCCTTAAAAGGAGTACGGTTAAACAACGGATAATTGAAGAGCGCCTTTTCAAGGTAATATTGCCTGTCAATGGTTCTGACGAAGTCCTTCTCATGAAATGCGAGGATATCAAATGATGAGGAAACCGAGAGAATATCTTTCCTCAGACTGTAGAAAACCGGTACTATACTGAAGTTGCCAGATGAAATTATAAGTTTCTGTTCAATAGTATATATTACCAGAAGGTAATAAAAGCCATCCGTATTCCTTATGACAGACTCAATACTGCCTTTTTCAAGGTCACTGCCGAGCCGTGCAGAATCATAATTGTGAAATACCGGATCTCCGATAAACACAGCCAGACCTGAATTGAAATGGATATCCTTTCTTTCCGGTCTGCTGCTGGTCAGGAAATTAACTGTATTTAAATTTACTGAAATACCTGATATGTCATTAAAGGCGATGGATGATGCTGACGCCTCTGCTGATAAGTCAAGTCTGACAAGGAAATCCATTCTACCGTCTGTCAAAGGCTACTGTAAAGCTCTGTAAGAGTATCTAGGTGAGCGTGCGGGCTGAATCTTGTCATGAAGCTCTCCCTGGCAAGGAGTGCACTTCCGTTCAGCTGATCAAAATCCTTTATCTTGTACAATAGCGCCTCCGGGAAGTTTGCATCCTGGCCGATCAGGAAGATGGAGAAGTCGCGAAAGATCTCCCTCATCGCCGGAATATCGTACGCAATGACTGGCGTTCCGCAAAGTATACTTTCCACAACTACATTGCCAAAAGATTCATTTCTGGAAAGGAATATCATCAGATCGGCCTCCTGCATCACCCTTTCCGGTTCAGGGGTGTGACCTTTGAGAATAATCTGGTTACCAATACCTGACTTTGCTATCAGGTTCTCCAGATGTGTACGTTCGGATCCATCCCCGTATATTTCAAAAACAATATCCGGAAGCTGCTTCTGAATGGAAATTGCCATTCTGATCCACTCATCAAGGTTCTTCTCCTTGTCCAGGCGTCCACAGTAAATTATTCTGCGCGGATACGGTGATCGCATCCTGCCATCCGGTAATTTAAATCGGCTAAAGTCGATCGGGTTGTAGAGGACTATTATCGCATGCCCCGGGAATACCTCGCTCAGAAAGACCTTCTTACTGTACTCGGAGTTTGCAGTGATTATATATTTCCCTGACAAGGACAGCTTCCAGAGCGACCTGAGAATAACTCTTTGTATGCCGTTCCTCCAATATTGCGTTCCGTGAATTGAATAAATGAGCGACTTAATGCCCGCTAACCTGAGAGTCAAAAGGAATACAGGACCGATATTGAATACGTGAAAAACAGAGTGCCTGTTTTTAAGTGCATATGCAAATAATTTTAATGCGGCTGAAATGTTATTAAACGACCCGAAAGTTTTCATCACCGGTTTACCGGAATATACGTCAGGCTTCCCGGAAGAATAAGGCCGGATTATGAAAGCTGAAAATGAATACTGAGGCAATCGTTCAATCATCCATGACAATGTGACCTCGATGCCTCCCGGCGAAGAAGAATAATGGACTAAAACTATTTTTGATTTATTCAAGGCTTTCGATAGGAATAAAGATTACCTATTACCTGTTGATAGCTTCAAGGAGGCGCTCTGCATTCCTGGTTTTATTATAAAAGTCTTTCAGAAATGAAAACATCTCATTGACCGTATCTTTTCTTTCATTTTCATTCTTTAAATAATAGCCGGCAATATCTCCTGCATCGTTGTAATTTCTGATCAGCGGAAGCTTTACATTGCATTCCTTAAACAATTTCCCTTCAACATCTTCCCTTTCTTCAATGAGAGGAAGGGCTCCGGCACTCAGAGCTTCGAAAACCCTGCAGATGAAAGCCATTCAGAATGCCCGGATTACCGTCAACGGGTACAATCCTGGTTCTGTTGAACATCTGATTCAGTGTGTCACCCGGTATATACCCGGCCTCGGTGAATCTGGATTCAAGGTCTGGAAAATACCTGAACCATCTCCTCCACATCGCATCACCGTAGAGATGAAAGTCATAACTCACAAACTTGCTCATCAAAAGGGCTTTCTTATAACCCCATGAGTTGAAGTAACTTGATCCGGCATAAATGATTTCTGTTTCAGGCACACTTTCCGGAATCGAGGAAGGTTCCAGTCGGTGATAATACCTTTCATCAGGCCCGGGATAAAGTACAAAGTATTCCGGAGGCCAACGGTATTCAGCTGCCTGCTCCAGAAAGTGTCAGGCGACAGGATAAGGTCAGCAAATGAAAGCACTGTCAGATAATAGTTGTTCTGAGGAGTGTAGAACGGGCTGTCGGCAAGAAAAAATATAAGCCTGGCGCTCTTTTTGATTTCCGCACAGGTTTCGGGAAGGAGAAACTCGGAATTGTAAACAATAACCAGTTGTGGTCCGTAATCCTTAATAAAACCTGCCAGTTCCTTATTCAGTTTTTTCTGAAAATACTTTTCCCATCCGGACCGTAACCCATAGGGCATTCTCAGACTTTGCGCCTGTACCAAAGAATCTATCGGGCTGATTTTGTCGCTGATGTTAAAAGCACGAACCTCAGATGATATTTCATTCAGTATTTCTGATAACGAATTGTAAAGGGAATGTCTGTCTGAACACAGCAGCAATGCCCTTTCAAATTTGTCTGCCATTCTGAACTTTTTTTGATTGTTGGTATAACAATGCGCCAAAGCTGAAAAAGACCGCCAGCGGGATAATATTTAACGGAAGACCCGAGAATCCAAACTGCTGCCCGCTTGTAGAATGGATTACGAACCAGCCCATGAGAAAAACAGGAAAAATAATTAACGCAGGATTCGCTCTCCGTCGATGCCTCGTTGCCAGATACCTCTGCGTCATCTTATATGCAGTATAGACAAGAAATCCTGTCAGGAGCAGGAATCCCGCAATCCCTGATAAAAGAAGCACATTCTGGTTACCGACATGACCGTCCCCGTATTTCCAGAAAGTGTCTGAGAAGCCGCATCCAAACAGCGGTTGTTCCTTCCAGGCCTTCATAACTACCGGACTTCGCACGTCCATCCGCCCAAGTGTTTTATCAGCCGTTATGTCTCCTTCAGCCAGAGACCCCAGGGTAAGAAGTCTTTCTTTTGAATAGGCCACCTGCTCCTTAATCCTGGGATCGGATAAACCCGCAATTATGATCACGGCTCACAAACAACCCCAGCCACAGAACCTCCCGCCTGCGTATATTTATCATAAAGAAAAACTGCAATACAATTATTATCCCCAAACCAATTATCCAGCCTCTTGTGGCTGAGATCACCGCCATTCCCAATACTGCAGGTATAACAATGTACAGGATGATTTTCCTGAATGCCTTTTGCCCCGGCATGGAGAAATAGGTAAGTGCTGCATAGAATGATATCAGAGTCGAGGCTACATTATAAAAACCCCTGAAGCTTCCGGGCTCGGAAAATAATTCCTGATTTTCAATTTTTGAACTGAACGGCACTACCCCCGACAGCAACGAAAATATTTGCGTACCGAATCCCGTCAGGAAAAGGGAAAAATATCAATCCGAAGAATCGTTCATAATGCTTTATGTCGGTAAATAAACGCGGTAAAGAATAAAAAAGAGACAGGGGAAGGACAAGTTTGAGAACCCGAAAGTAGGCATTAAGCCCTCCCGTGAAACCGGTGAACTGACCCCAGGCAATAAGAAAAATCACATAAAGAAAAAGAACCTGGATATATCTTGAATAATAGATCTGTGGCCGGAATCCGGATCGTGCTGCTTTAATCAGGGCTATTATCACGTATATCTGTGCAAGCTCAATCCCAGGTAAGCCGGGCAGGAGTTTCAGGGTAAGTGAATACAATCCCATCAGGCCCATAACGCCGTCTACAGTGGCAAGATAAAAGGCAAGCCATAAAGCTTCATTCCTTGAAAAAGAATACAACACGAGGGTGAAGATGTACCAGATATTGGTAAAAGGACCGGGCGCAATATAGGTGACAATAATTGTCACAACCAGAAGCAGCACAAGAAACAGTAGGTCAAGGAAGTAATTTTTCTGTGGGAGCCTTATGCTCTTTAAGACTCTTCCTTCTGCAGTTTTAAGAAGAATTCCCATCCGGTATTTTTTCATTCTTCCCTATTTTTTGGCTCTGATAAGCCCCCTTCTGAAAAATGGCGGAGTAAGCCTGTTATGTATGAACAGGAGTAACCGCCTGAAAAAGAATAATTGAATCCATATTCACGAAGAATTTTCTCCGTGACCCTTGAATCATGCTTTCTGTGGTAGGTACAGACTGCAATCTTTAGCGATTTGCTGTCAGACAATTTTATTTCTTGCGCCTTTAAGTACCAGCTTATCTGCTCCTTCCGCATCAATTTTTATAAAATCAACATGGTTGTTTCCAAAAAAGCTGTCGAGAGTAATACAATCAGCGCTGTCAGCGTCCGAAACATATTTTTTGATTATATGAACCTTCTCCTTCCAGGGTTCAAACGTGGCATTCAATGCTTCAACCCATTTTTCATCAGGCTCGAATATGTAGAGCGCATCTGCCTTTTCAACCGCTTCCAGCGAGAAGTTACCTTCAGCTGCCCCTATGTCAACAACAACATCGTGCTGTAAAACATTAAAATCATCAGTCAGGTACCTGTGAGGGGACCTTTCGTCCTGTTCAATACATAATCCGTTATAGCTTAACCTTACATCTGATTCTGACTGAAAAAACCTGCTGTAATAAAGCCTCTTTCCCTTGTGAATAACATAAAACAGATCCTTCCCTTCATCTTTAAAAACTTCTATGAGGTTGTGATCATAATCAAAGACAAAAGGATATGGAATTACAATCGAGAATAAATTTTCCGCAGATGACCTGTCGTTGAGGAAGTCAATCTCATTAATGAACTTCCTCTTCTGACGGAAGAAGATCCCGAAATATCGATTGATCTTTCTTTTTAAGGAATTTATATCCCCGTCAAGAGCAAAATCAAAGCGGAACGGAGAAAGCTTGTAAATGCTTTTCTTTATTCGCCGCTTTTGTTCTTTCGGTACAAATGAGATCAATCTCTTAAAACCTGACATACCATTCTGATTGAAAAAATGCAGACTGACCTCCCGAAACTTCTCTCAGGTCCTTTTCTGTTAAGGTTTCCAGACAGCTCATTCTGTCGTTCATTTAAATAATGATTTAAATAACGGAACCTTCTCAATATAGATGCTCTTCAACTCAAGATATCCCCTGAGCTTTAAACTCTCTGACAGCGTTAGCGCCAGAATAATTCCGACAACTATCTGAATCAACAGCATTAACAGGTTGCCGGTTTTTAAAATAAATGTCAGCGAGTAAACTATTCCCGATGTTAACAGCGATAGGAGGAAAGTCGGAAGAATATCAGTGACCTGCTCCCTCACTGAATAGTTAATCAAACGGCCGGAAAAATATATGTTGATATAATATGCAATGAGTGAGTTTAATATTATTCCTATGATCATATAATTAATACCCCAGAAAATGCCGGCTATAACCACTGGTATGGCGAGGGCCTTTTTGATAAGTTCGATCTTCAGGGCCAGGTCCGATCGTCCTTTTACATTCAATATATTAAGATTTAATCCGCCCAGAGGAAAAAGCATTGTTCCAAGGCACAGTAACTGGAGGTACACAATGACAGGTGACCATTTATCCCCAAGCAACAGAAGTATCAGCGGTTTGGCAACGGCCGCCAGTCCCATCATCATGAAGAAGGAAATGAACATGGTTGGGAATATTATTTTTCTGTACCCTTCCTTTAACCTGGCATCGTCGTCCTGTACCGTGCTCAATACAGGATAGCTGACCCGCTGAACCGCAATAGTCAGATTCTGTACCGGGAAAATGCTGAACTGGTCAGCTCTTGAATAAAATCCCAGGTCTGTTGCCGAAAAGAATTTGCCAATTATAAAATAGTAAACGTTTTTATATACTGTATCTATCAGATACACAAATAATAACTTGTACCCGAATGAGAACATCTCCCTGAATGATTTCATATTGAATTCAAGTGAGGGTCTCCACGTGTTCAGAAACCACAGCAGTAAGCTGGTAATGATCGATCCGAGCAGCATTTTGGCAACAAGACTCCATACTCCATAACCCAGAAAAGCCATGACAATTCCGACGACGCCTGAAATTATGCCTGAAATTACCGAGATTTTAGTCTGGAGCTTGAAATCAACACGCCTGGTGAGTATTGTCAGCTGCGTCTGGGTAAAGGCAGATACCACAAGTCCCACACTCAATATTCTGATGATCTGTTTTAATTTGGGCTCATTGAAGTAATCGCTGATAGCTCCGGCTGAAAAGTAAAGTATAAGGAAGAAAACCAGGCCTGCAAACAGGTTATAATAGAACGCCGTTGAATAGTCTGCCTGGGAACATTCCTTTTTTCTTACAAGAGCATCGCCAAAACCGCTTGAAATAAACATCTGGGAGATGGCGAAGAAGATGGAAGTCATGGCAATCAGCCCAAACTCACGAGGGTCAAGAAGCCTTGCCAGAATGATCCCCAGGATGAATGTTATTCCCTGCCTGGAGATGGTGTCAGTGAAACTCCAGACTAAGCCCTTTATGGTTTTTTCCTTTAGAGTCATTTAATACCTAACCGTAAATCACGACATTATGACCCTGCGGTCAATGATCCGAAAAAACATCGGTAGTAAAAACAGCAGAGAATCTATCCCTGGGTATTTCTAAGTTTCCAGTAATTCGGAATGCGATTTGGAACATAAACTGAACCTTCGAAATATGTATCTGACATTATCCATTTTGATTCCAGGTATTCCGTGTCGATGGTGCTATATCCGCCTCTCTGCTCAGACATATCCTTTCCGTAAGAGTTAAGCGTGTTTTTTGGAATTCTTATCTTCCTTTTTGCCAAAGCGCCTACGGTAAAGTTCTTAACCTCAATGCCCGCAATAGCCAGTCTGACAAGATAGTCATCATCTTCACCTCCTATCTCCCGGAACCCTTCATCAAAGAAACCGATCCGCTCAGGAACTTTCGCCGAAATCTTGAAATGACTCATTGACATGTTTAATATTGCCATTGGGGCTTTCCTGATCTCTTTTTGTAAGATGAAATTCCTGAAACTGTATTTCAGGTCGATATCATCGTTGAAAATATATATTTGATCTGACACTGCCTTCCTTATGATGTTGTTCCAGAGAAAACTCAGTCCCCTGGGGTCAACATAAGACACAACCTCGACATTAGTGTATCTTCCGCAGAAATCATTCAGCTTCCTTATATAAGCCTCCTGTTCCTTTTTCTGATAATGCCCGTTGGCTATGACTATTATCTGATCGAGAGGAAACAGGGTAACAATTTTTGGAAGAAGCCCCTTCAGGCAACTGTCATACCTGTCCTTGAATGTGGTGATGCCCAGGGTGACCCCGACGGGAGGAGATGCGCGTAACAGTCGCCTTATGACAGGTGTGGCAAAAAGCCAGATGGGGGCCTCCAGCCACCAGCCTGCTTTAAAGATGATGCCCTTAATCGTCATCCGGACTGCTTCTCCTCCTTGAACCAGGAGATGAAGGCCACGTCTGTGTATTTGCCTTCCGAATAAACGTGCTTTGAAAGAACTCCCTCCCTGACAGCACCCATCTCAAACCAGGTCTTAAGAGCCGGGTGATCTGTCCTGACCCAGGCGCTTATCTTGACCAGATTCAGGTAGTCAAAAGCATACTTCAGAAGAAGCGAGACTGCCTCACGGCCAATGCCTTTTCCTATGTTTTCCGTTTCTCCGATCGCTCCGCTGACAAACCCGTTTCTTGAAATCCAGTTAATGTTGTTGAGTGAAAAATAACCCAGAATCCTGGCATCCTCTTTTGAAACTACCGTAAACGGCAGATATGAATTATCTTTTGATCTGGTAACCTTTTCATACCATTCCTTCTCAAGCTCATCTGTCACTGGAAACGGATGAGACATTGTGCTTGACTTAATGAAGAGATTATTCCTCCATTTGACCGTCTCAGACCAGTCTTCCATCTTGACCGGTCTGAGTGTTATTAGTTCACCTGTCAGCATAATTTGAGTTATTAGGTTAATATTATTTTGTTGGATAACAGCAACGAATATTTATTGGTCTTATACAAAAGATCTTCCTTATTATCTGATTTAACAAGAATACACGCCGGCCTCAAAGCGCTGTGTGTAAGTGGTTCCGTTCTGTCTCCGGGACTTACGAATATGTGCAGGAATACAACCCCGGGTAACTTTCTGATGTCATCACCGGACAAAACTTCCTTTATCATTTTGCCGGCAGGAAGCACAATGTACCTTATCATTGAAAATTTCCGGGATGTCACTTTGGTATCTGGCTTCTGCCCCATAGCGATTTGTATCGCTGCCCTGTCCATACTTACTCCTATGGATGATCTGGTGAGATAGGATGCAATGAAATCACCGCCAAGACGTGCCCCGGTTTCAATGACTTTCGGTCCCGCCTCAGTCATCATTATTTCCGTGTGGGAAGCTGAATTCTCAATACCAAGAGCTGTTAACACCCTTTTTACTACTGCTGAAATGGCCTTTCTGTCCGCGGATGAAAGATCAGCAGGCTGGAGATGGCCTGTTTCAACAGTATTGGGATAGGGAGTAATAAACTTTTCAGTGAACTGTATAATGGAAGTCTCTCCCCGGTAAGTGATTGCCTCGACACTGTATTCCTTTCCCTCAAGGAACTGTTCAAGCAGGACATCACCACTTGAAGAAAAGGACCGGGATTCTTCAAGATGAGCTTTCACCTCATCAGGATTATCACATTTGTAAACTCCCCGGCTCGAGAATGAGTCACGCGGTTTGAGGATAAGTGGATATGTTATCTCCCCGGAAAGCTTTTCGGGAACATTTTCGTCCCTTTTTATCAGTATGCCTCCAGCACAGGGAATATTCCCTGCCCGGAAGGCTTCCTTCATTCGCCATTTGTCTATGCAACGGTCAGTAACCTCCGGGGAATTGAAGATAAATCCCAGCTCTTCTGAAAGCCTTGCCATCAGCCTGAGAGGCTTTTCCATCTGCCCTGTTACAATACCCCTGACATTATGCCTGATGGCAATCTCTTTTGTCAGTTCATAATCTGATCCGCTGACCTGATAGAAAAAATCCGCCTCTGACCTGCCGGGCGGATCATCAATGGGGATCAATGACAATACTGGTGAGGCCAAGTGATCTTGCTTCACGTATCAACTCCAGCTGGTTAATTCCGGCTCCGAAAATCAGGATTGCAGGATTTACAGACAATCTGTTATCTCCAGTTAATGTTGGTCTTCTTCACAACAGCAGGTACTCCTGCAAGAAGGGTATTAGGCTCGCTAAACTTGCCGGCAACAATTGAACCGGCGGCAATAACAGAGTTATCTGCTATTTCAGAGCCTTTGTTGATAAGCACCCTGCTGCCGATCCAGACATGATCGCCTATGCTGATTGCAGAAGTGATCTTCCGTGCTTCACCGTCAGTAATTACCTGGTGAAAATCAGTATCCATTATCTGACATTGCCATGAGCACAGAACATCACGGCCAAAGGTTATGCTCTCCTCACAAATAATTGTCGTCTCTGCGGTGACCTGAAAATTTTCGCCAAATGTCAGCGTACCGCCTGACCCGATCCTGCAACCCTGGCCTATTACAGCCTTGCCCATGAAAATGACCCTGCCACCTCCCACATTCCATACAGCCCTGCTTTTAAATCTGTCAAAAACAGGTACAGTGCGGAAGCCAATCCTGACAGAGCCGCTTCTCGCCGGACATTGTAATTCCACACTGCCTTTCATGCTGTTGATCAGTACATGCCTTGATACTATTACAGGCAATCTGATTGCATCCCTGAATTTCAGATAATGGAAATTAAACCTCAGGGTCTTGATGACCGATATCTCTCCGATGATTTTATTCATATCCGAATACTTTCCTGACACCTGCTACTACATGCTTCTGCTTCCGTGACTGTAAGTGACGGATACAGAGGCAGCCTTAGCAGCCTGCTGAAAAACTCAACTGATCCGCGCATTTCATCATCAGTCGCAAGATGACTGTAAAACCTGTTCCTGTGCAGCGGAGAATAATGAACATTTGCCATTATTCCTTCAGCCCGTAATGCATCCATTATCCAGTACTTATCTTCCGCAGGAACCAGAATTCCGAAGATATGCCAGTTGGTTTCAGCCTCTTCAGTGATACGGAGGAACTCAAGTCCCTCAATTCCGCTGAGCTTTTCGATGTAATACTGTGCAATTTCTTTTCGCCTCGACACTCATCAGGTCAATCTTCTTCAGCTGCGAAACCCCGAGCGCTCCCAGGATATTCGATTGTACATATGAGTTGCCTGTGTCAATGTATTCATAGAACCCGCGTGTGCGGTTATCTGAAAGAAACGAGTGCTTGTCAGTGCCTTTTTCTCTTAAAATTCTTACCCTGGCTGCTATGGCATCATCATCAGTAACGACAGCTCCTCCTTCGCCTGTGGTCAGATTCTTCGTGCCGTGAAAACTGAATGTGGAGATATCAGCGAGAGTGCCGGTTCTCTTTCCCTTATAAACAGATCCTATTGACTGTGCGGTGTCATGAACAACATAAAGATTGTGCTTCCGGGCAATCTTATTTATCTCATCCATATCAGCCGGGATGCCGGCATAATCCACGGGGGCTATGGCTACTGTCTTATCCGTTATCAGCTTTTCGATCTTTGAAACATCTATGCTCCCGTTATCAGGATAAACATCTGCCAGGACAATCTTGAGGTTATTGTATAATGCGCCGAGCGCTGTTGAAGTATATGTAAAATCAGGAACAATGACCTCAGATCCAGGCTTGAAGTCTTTCACCCTGAAAGCCAGTTCCAGGGCCGCGGTGGCAGAGTTGACGAACAACACATGCTTTGCGCCCAGGTATTCAGACAACATCTTTTCAAACTCCCGGCAATCAGGACCGTCACCCGAAACAAATGTTGAGCGTATCGCCCTGTCAACTGCTTTAAAGTCATCCTCATCCAGATAAGGCTTATGTATCAGAACAGGCTCCCTGGAAACAGGGTTCCCTCCGTTGATTGCCAGGGTTTTGCTATTCTTATCCATTGTCAGATAGTTCTGTAATGCGAATAATACTCGTAAAAACCGTAAATCCTTATCAACTCATCAATGCCGTCTTCCACACTCCTTCCCGGTTTGTAACCCAGCCTTTCAATCTTATCAAAGTTTACGATGAAATGCCTCAGATCCTTATCCTTAAGCTCTGAATTGACAATTGAAAAATCGACTTTCTGCCTGATCTTGGCAGCAATCTCATCCTTCGAGAAATTGAGGCTGTTCCCTCCTGCATTGAAGATGCCGCCCTTCATTCTGTCGAAATTTTTCATCGTGAAGATGTAACAGTCGGCAGTATCTTCTACATGTATAAAAGTGCGCTTCGCAAAACTGTCAAACAGCACTATTACCTTTTCCTTGACAGCCTTATAAACGAAATCATTTATCATCAGATCCATCCTCATCCGCGTGCTGAATCCAAATACTGTTGCGAATCTCAGGGAGACGACATTCGGCTTTTCATGCAGGATCTTTTCCGCAGCAAGCTTGGTCATTGCATAGGTGCTCACAGGGTCAACGGGTGTTTCTTCATTGCAGGCCTCGCCCGATTTGCCGTATAATGAAGTCGTAGAAGCATTGATCAGCATCTGCCCCGGAGCCAGGTCTTTTACGATCAGCCGTGTTGCCTCAACATTGATCAGCTGGGCAGAATGCGGATTTGATGCACAGGCGGGAAATCCGCTTATCCCTGCCAGATGAAAAACAACATCATATTTCTGTAAGTCAGGAATACCGTTACGGATGTCATGTTTTATGATCTCAAGGTTTTCATGTGTAGCCAGATGCATGACAGGCTCATAGCCGTACATGAAATTGTCGATCAACGTAACCTTGTAACCCTGCTCAAGCAGCTTCCTTGTCAGTACAGTTCCCTTATAACCGGCCCCGCCGGTGACTAATATTTTCATTGTGATTGATGATTTTCTTTAATGTAAAGATATAGCAACTCCCCTTGATAAACATGATGCTTATCTAATCCTCCGGTTCGTCAGTCACACTGCACTTAGTGTCTAACGTGCTGTTAATCTGATTTTTCGGCCATATGAAGCCGGCAACAGGAAATCTGTTGAGACAAAGATAAAAAAGAACCTGTCACTTGTCCTGTTAACTGACTTACAGGTTATCAACATACCATTCCACGGCTCGTTTCAAACCTTCAGGAAACAATACCTGCGGCTGGTAGCCCAGCAGACGTACTGCCTTCCCTATGCTGGCCATGCTGTGGGGTATGTCACCGGCACGATTGGGACCATGTTCCGGCTCGACCTTTGCTATCTCAGGGTCATGTGCGGCAAGATAACCCCGCAGTAAAAATGTCATCTCATTCAGGTTCACTGCATCGCCGCAGGCAACATTGTACGCCTGGTTCAGCGCAGCCGGATTCTCAACTGTGGCAGCAAGATTATTTGCCAGCAAAACATTATCAATATAGGTGAAGTCGCGCGAGTTGCTGCCGTCGCCGTTGATGACAGGCGACTCATGCTTCATGAATTTCTGTGTGAACTTTGGTATCACAGCTGCATAGGGTCCGTCCGGGTCCTGCCTTCTGCCAAAGACGTTGAAATAGCGCAGGCCGATGGTCTCCATTCCGTATAGACTTCCGAAGATGCGGGCATACTCCTCATTCACCAGCTTGGTGATGGCATACGGAGACAGTACCTTTCCGGTGCGCTCCTCCACCTTGGGCAGCTCTGTTGAATCGCCATAGACCGAAGAGCTCGAGGCATAGACAAAGCGTTTGATGCCGGCATCGCGCGTCGCAATGATCATATTCAGGAAACCGTTGATATTTACTGCGTTGGTTGTGGCAGGATCAGCAATGCTCCTCGGTACGCTGCCAAGCGCTGCCTGGTGCAATACGACATCAACACCTTTGACAGCCCTTTTGCATACTTCCGGTTCCCTGATGTCGCCGTTTATAAACTTAAAGTGAGGATTAGTTTTGAGGTCGCTGATATTCTCTTTTTTTCCTGTGGCAAGGTTGTCAAGGCATATCACCTCATTGTCACGTTCCAGGAGGTCATGGCATATCGATGATCCTATAAACCCCGCTCCGCCGGTTACCAGCACGCGTTTTCCAGTTAATAAATTCATTTTGCTAAAAATTTCATCAAATGTACTAAAAATGTCTAATGGTCCTATGTCTAAGGTCTCAGGTCCTCTCTTGACTCAGTATGACCTTCAGACTATCACGACCCTCAGACTGCTCAGACTGTCCTACTTGAACACAATACTGACCCTTACCTCTTCCTCGCTCACTTTACCATTCCGAACGGTCGGAACCCACTTCGGTCCCTTCGCGCAGCAACCTGAAAGCCTCGTTGGTGAACGGTATGCCTGGCGTTTGCACTGCCTTCAGGTCATACAATGTGCTGTCCGCCGAAATCTTAAATGTAACGACTACCACCTGCTGCACCCTTGGGGTCACCTCTTCAGGATATCTGATATTTTTCCGGATCCATTGATTGAATTCCTCAATCCCTCCGACAGGAGCTGCTTGTCTATCTGGTGTACCGGCGGGCAAGTTGGCTGTTGCTGCAGCGGAATCTTCCATGGTCTTTGTGGCGGGCGCTTTCTCTTTTTTATCATTTGCTGCCGCTTTCTCCATCTTCTCATACGCCGCCGCCTTTTCCATCCCGGGCAAGGCCTCAACGACTACCACCTCTGATACTTCCGCTGATACCTCCTCTTCTGCCACCTCTTCCTCTGCCACTGCCTCCGAACTGCTGCAACCTCATCTTTATCCTCTGCGATCATTCCATGGGCTGCACCGGCTTCTGCCAATTCATCTCTGCTTTCGGACAGGAACGACGCCCGGCCGGACTTTTGTGACATCCTCGTTGTTTCCGGAGTCGCTGCACGGGACCGTGGACTTTGTTTCTGTTTTTTGAATTGGTTGTGCCATGGCAATCAGTGCCGTATCGGTTATCGGCTTTCTCTGTCATTGCTATCTCAGCCTCCGGTTTCTTCCTGTCCCTGAACAAGGCAATATATACTGTTGATGCCACCAGCAATATGACCACTGCCGCTGCCGCCGGCAGCCATATCATCCGCGGCTTCCGCACCCTGCGTTCCATCCTTCCCTTCAGCTCACGCAGATCCTCCGACAGCCTCCTCCCTGTTCAGCCTCCCCAGCCCCTCCGACGCCTCCTCCTCGAACTCATCGCGGGGAATCAGCAACCTTTTATCTTTCTCCTTATCGTTCATCTCTTTTTGTCTTGCAACTGCAGTCTTTTGTCTTATCAAAACTTTCGCTTTCAGCCTTGCACTCCAGGACTTCAACTTTAGCTCACTTTAGCTCACTTGCCCCATGCTCCAGACATATCTTAAGATTTCGTTTACCATTCTGTATATACGACTTCACCTTCCTCTCCTCCAAACCCAACTTCTGGCATATCTCCTTATATCCAAATCCCTCATAATAAAACAGTTGTATACACTTCCTCTGCTCCTCCTTCAGCTTCTCAATACACTCTTCCAGCCTTTTCATATCCATCCCCTCATCGTTTTCCAAAGGATGCATCTCCCGTATCCTTTTCCATAAAAAATGTCGGGTCGTCAAGCATCATCTCCCGGTGCGCCGCCTCGCTCTTCCTGCTCCGCAGAAGCATCAGGCAATGGTTTTTCGTCACCACATAGAGCCAGGTTTTAAAACTTAAAATCTCCTGCTCCGGCACCGCCGTAACCAGCTTCTCGAAGATATTCATCACCTCGTCCTTCGCCGTATCCCTGTCTTCAAGATACTTCAGGCACACACCGTAAACGAGATGCATATACCTCTCATACAGCTGCCCCAGGATCTCAATGTCGCCATCCTCCCGGAATTGCTTCAGAAGCTCTTCGTCCTTCTCCTCTGTTGCTCTTTTCCTGAGAAATATTAAAGACATGAAAATCCGTGTTCCGTGCTGGTTATTACTGACTATAAAGATACTCTTATTCATTTTTTCTGCCGGCTCTTTATGGAATTTCTGCCCGTGCCGCATCCTTATCACAGAAACATAAAAACACAAAGTCATGAAAACACTGTTATCATTTTTTGTATTGATGCTTTTAACATCAATGGAACCTGCCTCTCAGGTAACTGTAAAAGGCACGGTTACCGGTACTGACGGCGCTCCGCTGAGCGGCGTAATTGTCACTGTAAAAGGAAGCGGCAACAGCGTCACCACAGACAGTTCCGGCAACTACACTCTCTCTGTCGGCCCGGAAGCCAGGATTCTGATTTTCTCCCTGAAGGGGATGAGATCACTGGAAGAACCCATCGCCGGCCGTACTGTCATTAATGTTATGATGGAACCTGAAAAAGTCAAAACGAAGGAAAAGAAGGCAGATGCCAGCGAAGCCCAGGTAGTCTGTGAGATGGAAGCCGTTGCTTATGACATGGCAGCCCCGTCTTCCCGCGCCATGGGAAAATCATCGTACGTCTATAATCAGTCCTCGTACCAGGATTATAATACCGAATCCTACGCCGGCATCAATGAGAACGGCTACAAAGACCCTCTCAAGGCTCCCTACTCAACCTTCTCCATCGATGTCGACAACGCATCATATTCAAATGTGCGCCGCTTCATCAACCTCGGTCAGGAGGTGCCGGCCGATGCAGTCCGCATTGAGGAGATGATCAACTATTTCAAATATGACTACCCGAAAGCCACCGGCGAACATCCCTTCTCTGTCTACACCGAGACCGGCATCTGCCCGTGGAATAAGAGCCATTACCTGCTCCACATAGGTCTCAGGGGCAAGGATATTGACAAGAGCGAGCTGCCTCCTTCAAACCTGGTCTTCCTGCTTGATGTGTCAGGTTCAATGGACCAGCCCAATAAACTTCCATTGCTGAAATCAGCCCTGAAACTGCTGGTTAATGAGCTGCGGGCACAGGACCGTGTTGCGATAGTTGTCTATGCAGGTGCAGCAGGCGTTGTTCTTGAATCAACCCCTGGAAACCATAAGGAGACCATCATGCAGGCGCTCGATAACCTGCAGGCCGGAGGCTCGACAGCCGGCGGTCAGGGTATCATGCTGGCCTACAAAATAGCCGAAAAGAACTTTATCAGGGAGGGGAACAACCGCATCATCCTCGCCACGGACGGCGATTTCAACGTGGGCGTGTCAGATAACGCCTCTATGGAGCGGCTGGTGGAGGAGAAGCGCGGACTGGGCGTCTATATGACCGTCCTGGGCTTCGGGATGGGAAACATCAAGGATGACAAGATGGAGATCATCGCCGACAAGGGCAACGGCAACTATGCATATATAGATAACATCCAGGAGGCAAGACGCGTACTGGTTCAGGAGTTCGGCGGAACACTCTTTACCATTGCAAAGGATGTCAAGTTCCAGATCGAATTCAATCCCGCTTATGTAAAATCATACCGCCTGGTCGGATATGAGAACCGGATGCTTGCGGATGAGGATTTCAATGATGACACGAAGGATGCCGGTGAGATGGGAGCAGGGCATACGGTGACGGCTCTCTATGAGATAGTGCCGGCAGGTTCGGATGAGACCGGAATACCAATCGTTGACCCTCTGCGCTATCAGAATCGGCAGGAGCAGACTAAGGAAGTGCGCTTCCCGCTGAATGATGTCACCCCGTGAGCTCTGCAACATCAAGCTGCGCTACAAGCAACCCGACGGACTGACCAGTAAGATGTTCAGCAAAACAGTAGGTACCGAAATAAAAAACGTCGGTGAAACCACCGACCGTTTTCGCTTCTCAGCTTCCGTAGCCGCCTTCGGAATGATCCTCCGCAACAGCACCTTCAAAGGCACCGCTACAGTAGCCGATGTCATCTCCCTGGCCTCAGGTTCAAAAGGCACAGATCCTGACGGTTACCGTTCAGAATTTATCAGACTGGTTCAGAGTGTCAATAACGAATCTGAGTAGAATAAATAACCTCACTTGTCCCGACTTGTCAGGAGAGTGACACGGTTTATGAGTGCTGAGTAGCAGTGTTCTGTTAATATGAACCTGTGAACTCACAGTTCTATCCGGCAAATCTGTAGTCACCTCTGTGCGTCGGACCTTCTTCGACCCTCAGACCTTATTCCAGATCGTCAGCGTACGTCTTCTGCCTGTAGAACTTCGAGATATCAAAATAGACATCCTTTGCCGCACCCTCTTTTGTGGTGATCGACACTACATCATAGGTCTTGCCGTTGTGCTCTGTCACAACCTGGCTTGCTATGTTGGCATCTTTCCATGTACGGTCAATGTAGAGGTACTCAGCCCTCACCGATCCTACTATCACTGCCTTGTCAAACGACGATCCGTCGCGACCGCCTGATGTGTCAATCGATGTTGCGGCACATCCTGCCAGCATCACTGCCAGCACTACTGTCATAATAATAATTACACTCTTCTTCATATCTGTTTCTGGTTCTGATTTCTTCTTTATCAATGTTCTGCTCGTTCGAATTGTCTCCAGATTCTGAATTCTTAATTTTTAATTCTTATCTCTTATCCTGTAAATACCATTCATACATTTTCCCTGCCCCCTCTCTCAACGAAGTGGCATGCCTGAACCCCAGCGAATGCAGCTTTGAAGAGTCCATGAACTTCCTCGGCGTGCCATCCGGTTTTGCTATGATCAAATTCCAGATTGCCCCTGAAGCCGGTTGTCTCCTTCAATAACACTGCAAGGTCGGCTATTGTTATTTCTTCACCCGTGCCGATGTTTATATGTGTATTTCGTATCTCCTTGCTGCCTGCAGGTATCAGATCCTTGAATGCGACCTTTTCCATGATAAATACAGTCGCATCCGCCATGTCCCCGCTGTACATAAACTCCCTGAAAGGTTTTCCGGTTCCCCAAACTGTAACTGAACATCTGCGATTTGCGATTTGCGATTTGCGATTTCTCACTTATGAATGCCTTGCTCTTCAAGCAGCCCCAGGATCTCCTCCTTCTGCTTCATCCCCGTCGAAGCCTCAACCGGCCTTTTCTTAAGGTCTGCCCTGATGCCATCCATATCACCCTTCTTCAAGCAGCTTCCCCAGATGGATGCGTCTCATCAGCGACGGCATCACATGCCCGCCTGTGAGATTGAAATTATCATTGGGACCGTAGAGATTGGTTGGCATGACTGCAATGAAGTCAGTGCCGTAGCGCAGGTTATATGCTTCGCACATCTTCAGTCCTGCTATCTTGGCGATGGCATAAGGCTCATTGGTATATTCCAGGGGCGAGGTCAAAAGGTAATCCTCTTTCAGCGGTTGCTGCGCATCACGGGGATAGATGCAGCTGCTGCCGAGAAACACCAGTTTCTTCACCCCGCTCTTATAAGCTGCATGAACCACATTCGCCTCTATCATCAGGTTCTCGTAGATGAATTCAGCCCTGAGGGTGTTGTTGGCCATTATTCCACCGACTTTGGCTGCACACAGTATCACCGCCTCCGGCTTCTCTTTCTCAAAGAACGCCTCTGTATCAGCCTGGCGTCTCAGATCAAGCTCCTCAAATGTCCGCCCGATGATATTGGCATATCCCTTCCTCTTCAGCGCCGCCGTTATCGCACTCCCCACCAGCCCTGTATGCCCGGCCACGTATATTTTCGATCCCTTTTCCATCACTACTTGCCTACTGCCTATTGCCTATTGCCTGATCTTACTCAAAATAGTTAGGTGTATAGAACCCTCCCTTCTTAAGATAAACCTCCTTTTTAACGAGTTTCACATCCCCCTGCATCATATCCGTTATCAGCGCTGCAAGATCATATCGCGGCTCCCAGCCCAGTCTCGTGCGTGCTTTCGTGGCATCACCTATCAGCAGGTCAACCTCGGTGGGCCGGAAATAGGCCTTATCCACACCGACTATCTCTTTTGTCTCCCTCATCTTAACTCTTAGTCCTTCCAGATACTCCGCTCCTACAAAGTCAATGAAGCGCTTCTCATCAATTGAGACGACATAACCTTTCTCTTCGATCCCCTCGCCCCTGAAATCAATTTCAAGCCCGATCTCTGCTGCCGCCTTCTTTATGAAATCCCGTATGGTTGTTGTTACGCCCGTAGCAATGACATAATCTGAAGGCTCATCCTGCTGCAATATCAGGTACATCGCCCTGACATAATCCTTCGCATGGCCCCAGTCGCGCTTGCCCGACAGGTTCCCCATGAACATCTTCTCCTGAACACCCATCGCTATACGACTCAGCGCCCGGGTCACTTTCCTGGTCACAAATGTCTCGCCCCTGATGGGCGATTCATGATTGAAGAGAATGCCGTTGCTGGCATGCATATTATATGCTTCGCGATAGTTGACTGTGATCCAGTAGGCGTACAATTTGGCCACGCCGTATGGTGAGCGCGGATAGAAAGGTGTTGTCTCCTTCTGCGGCACCTCCTGTACCAAGCCCGATATAACTCTGAGGTTGATGCCTGGTACACCCTTGTCTTCTGCACCAGTCCCAGCAGCCTCACCGCCTCCAGCAGCCGCAACGTGCCGATGCCGTCAGCATTGGCAGTGTATTCGGGTGTGTCAAAGCTCACCTTGACATGGCTCATTGCCGCAAGGTTGTATATCTCGTCCGGCTGCACCTCCTGCACTATGCGGGTGATGTTCATCGAGTCGGTCATGTCGCCGTAGTGCAGTATGAAGTTGCGGTGCTCGAGGTGCGGATCCTGGTATATATGATCAATCCTCTCGGTGTTGAACATCGAAGCACGGCGTTTGATACCATGAACAATATATCCCTTCTTCAGAAGGTACTCGCTCAGGTAGGCGCCGTCCTGCCCGGTCACACCGGTTATAAGAGCAGTTTTTGACATATTGTTATTTAAGGTAAAATTACAACAATTTCCATATTATTACAGTCCTTGAGAATCCTGCCTGTCCAGAACATTACCAATCTCGCTTAATGCATACAACGGGAAGTTGATCAGCCACTCCTCGCGGCGATAATCGGCCAAAGGTAAACGTCCGACAACAAAAACTCGTTTGAATTTTTGTGTTTTAATACACTTTTGTGAGGGAGTTTAAGGGTTCGAAGAGTTTATTCTACAATGTTTGATGGCGCCTGAACAATGATTGCGTTCAGATTTTGATCTCGATGGATTTTTCTGTCAGGTAGGTTCGAATCTCCTCTTCGGATACTGCAGTAGCGACATAATCAATCTATTCAGAGTAATCAATATCAGCGAAATAGTTGAGCTGAGCCCTGAAAAGTTTTTCAGAAAATAACTGATCAAAAATTTCTGAAGCTCTCGCTGAAATCTGGCCTATTGAGAAATAATTCTTCAGGATGAAATAAAGATCGACATAATCCTTCCACTTTGACCTGCCTCCCGAGTGCATAGGCTTTCATGGCGGCAAGATCGATAAACTCAGGCATTTTAATAATATCTTCGAATTTTGTCCTTAATTCAACACGAAAAGGATACTCCAGAAATGTTAATTTGACATCACCCACGGTAACATTCATTTGGTCTGAAGTCCGTCTGGTGACTTCATAGTGCAGCCCGAACTCTGTAATTTTGCTGAGATTCTTTTTATGATTAAGGGAAGAGTATTTGAAAAGGTCAAAATCAATCGACCGCCGGTGACCTATATGCAATGCTACAGCTGTCCCTCCGGCGAGATAAAACTCCCTGCTGAATTGGCTGATTAAAGGCAGCAAATCCTTCTGTTTTTCTGACAGGATTTCTTTATGCATATTTTTTGAACAGGAGTGAGAAGTAGTTGTATATTTCAGGATAATAATTCAACTTTTGCCTGCCCCTTGCACTGAAGAATACCCTGGCAACTTCCTCCATACCCATCAGTCTGATAAGCTTTCTGACGTCATCCATTGAGCCGTAATTCAGAATTGTCTCAACCAGCAGGGCAGGACTAACCTCCTCCTTTTTATCCTTCGGGAACAGACCAGAACAGGCTGCTCTTTTCTTTTATAAATGCCTTTAATTCTGAGCTATACATCACTAATCATTGTACTCAAATTTAATCAAAATTCCCGGTATTTGCAAGGACTGTTCAGTAGTTCTGCTTTTCTCCTTTTACTTCTGATTTCTTAATTCGTTTTTTCAAACTTTAGGCACTCTAGCTCACTTTAGTGCACTCCGAACTACTCTCTCCGCTCCCTTCTTATCCTGATCCTGATAGCATTCTCTATCGGATTTTCAGAAACAAGCACCAGGTAACCCCCGCCGCCGGCCCCTGCCAGCTTCCACCCCAGTGCTTTATCTTTATACAGCTCAATTGTATCACGGACAGTCTTGCTCTTCATCAGCGGGAACATCGCCACCTGGGCATCAAACGAGGCTTTAAATGCTTTACCGAAATTTCGTGATATCCTTAGCCTGAATGGCCTCCCAAACATCATCAGCAGCCTTTGCTAGATGCTTTGGCTCCCTCAACCGATATATCCGTTTTATCAAGAACATTGAAATTTCCCTCCCTCGGCGGCAGCGTAATAAACCACAGATGCTGTTCAATCCAGTCAAGTATCTCAGGATCATCAACCGAGGTAATCTTTTCCGGCCAGTACTCGCCCTTTGCATAGTCCAGTCGGTTTAATCCGGGAAAAACGATACCTATTGCATCCTGTGAACCGCTGACGTAGCTGGTCCCGGGCGGATTCTCAACGCAGAAGAGCGTATGTGCAAGCACATGCGGATCCCCGTCTGGTATGTCAGTTTGCCACAGCTGAACAGCTTTTTTACGTGTGCTGCCCGACATGCCGCTGCGGTCGTTGAACTCGATATCAGGCTCAATGGAAATTGTCAGCACGGCACCGGGATAATATTTTGAAACGAAAGGCTGGTCGAGCCAGCCACCTGCGAGGTCAAGCCGGTAGGGTATCCGGCACTCGCTGCGCAGGGCCGTGGTCGATCGGGGCGGCAGTCCTGACTGCGGAATGCGTTTGCTCACCACAAGTTCAATACCCAGCTCATCGCAAAGCTTTTTCTTATCCGGAGTATAACCATCCTCATTGACGAAAGAAGATATCAGGCTTCATCTCCCGCAGCTCATGCTCAAAATCAAGCAGCCCCGAACCCCTGTTTATCCATGCATCCTTAACGCACCTCAACGACTTGATCATGTACAGTCTCTCACGCTCTCCGTTTATGGTGCGACGGCCCTTGAGATCACTGATGGTGCGGTCTGATCCAATGCCCACATACAGGTCGCCATGCCCGGCCGCCTCCTCGAAGAACGCCACATGTCCCGAATGCAGCATGTCAAAACACCCGCTGACAAATACTTTCTTTTCTCATAACGATTTATTAACCAGCACTTCCCCTTTGACTTCAGACCTTCAGACATCAGACCTTCAGACTCTGAAGTCCTTCTTAAGTACTTCAGCAATCCTCTTACTGACCTTCTTCATCGATATTCGAGCCGCTCGGGAGGCAGAGGCCATTGGTGAACAGCCTCTCCGAGGTGCCGTTAACATAAGCAGGACAATCGGCAAATACCGGCTGCAGGTGCATGGGCTTCCAGAGCGGCCGGGATTCAATATTCGCCGCCTCAAACGCCAGGCGAAGCTTCTCGCGGTCGGTGCCGGCCTTTGCAGGATCAATCACGATGCATGTCAGCCAGAAATTCGAATAGAAATCGGACGATGGTTCCGACTGGAAGGTCACGCCCGGAACATCTTTCAGCAGCTCGCGGTACCACTGGTTGAATTCGCGGTGCTGCCTGACGCGCAGGTCAAGCACCTCAAGCTGTCCGCGTCCCACACCCGCCACCACGTTGCTCATCCGGTAGTTGTATCCGATCTCGCTGTGCTGGTAGTGCGGTGCCGGATCACGTGCCTGCGTGGCAAGGAACCGTGCCCGGTTAATCAGCGCCTCATCATCGCATATCAGCGCCCCTCCACCGCTGGTGGTAATGATCTTGTTGCCGTTGAATGACAGAATACCGAACTTCCCGGTACAGCCAACTCTTTTTCCCATATACTCTGACCCCAGTGCCTCGGCAGCATCCTCAACAACAGGTATTCCATACTTATCCGCAACAGCCATTATCTCCCTCATCTTTGCCGGCATCCCGTACAGGTGCGCCACAATAATAGCCTTCGGCAACCTCCCGGCCCTCGTCTCTTTTGACTGCAGAACCGCAGGACTGCAGGACCGCGAGACTCCTGACTTAAGTTCCTCTATCGCTTTCTCAAGAAGAACCGGATCCATATTCCACGTCTCAGCCTCACTGTCCACCAGCACCGGTGTCGCCCCCAGGTAAGCAATCGGGTTGACCGTTGCCGAGAAGGTGAATGATGTTCCTATAACATAATCTCCGGGCTTCACCCCCAGCAGTATCAGCGACAGGTGAATGGCAGCTGTCCCGGAAGAAAGAGCAGCAACATGCTTCGCCCCTACGGCATCGCACAGCTCACGCTCAAAACCATCCACATTCGGTCCCAGCGGAGCGATCCAGTTGGAGTCAAACGCCTCCTTTACATACTTCATCTCTCCGCCACCCATGTGCGGACTGCACAGATAAATCTTTTTCGCCATCCGTCTTTAACTATAATAATATACCAATTCTCCCGAAATATCCTTTATAGAAGATATCCCCTTTCCTGTTCTGTTTATTTAATAATTTCCCCGGCCCAGAGTTGTTCCAAAAACACTCTCCGGGACAGAATTGATATGCTCCCTGTTTTACGCACTCTCAGTATCTCTGCCATCGAAAATCTGTTCTCTTAAAATATGATAATCCAAAGTAGTACTTTTGATTATCCTGATATTATAAAGTACAAGTTCAGATTATCACGAATCTTAATCCAAAACAAATATGTTTATTTTTGGTTAAGATCGAAAATGAATATGTTTTCAACATTTTGATAGAATCTCAGATCTTTATCACCTCATCAAACCACCTGACCACCAACTCGCGGTGCGTGACGAAAACAATGGTTATCTTCTCCTTCAGCCCGGCAAGCACCTCCATA
>CAWADB010000016.1:0-42046 GCA_963780735.1 uncultured Bacteroidales bacterium | reverse complement strand
GTCCTTTCAGGTCACGATCGGAACTGATGAAGGTCAAGCGCATGGGCGACAAGGCCTATGAACAGGCAGCCGGATTTCTCAGGATACGAAATGCCGGTAATCCTCTTGACTCCTCTGCCGTACATCCTGAGAGCTACCATATCGTGGAGAAGATGGCTGCCGATGCCGGCTGCACCGTCGCTGAACTCATACAGGACGAGACGAAACGCAAATCGATTGTGATAGAGAAATATGTCTCCCCTTCGGCTGGGCTCCCGACACTCAGGGATATCATACAGGAACTGGCAAAACCGGGACGTGACCCGCGGTCAGCAATTCAGGAATTCAGTTTTGCCGATATTCATACCATCGAGGATGTCAAGGAGGGTATGACAGTGCCGGGAATAGTTACAAATATTACCAAGTTCGGTGCCTTCGTAGATATAGGAGTGAAGCAGGATGGCCTGGTGCATGTATCGCAGATGGCTGACAAATATGTCGATGATCCCTCAAAGGTGGTCAAACTGCATCAGCATGTAACTGTGCGCGTGGTTGGAGTTGATATGCAAAGAAAACGTATTCAACTTTCTATGAAAGGGGTGCGAGCGTAAAGTCCCGACATGGTATGTCGGGATAGCGAGCAGCCAGACTGCAGCAGGGAAGGCAATAGGCAATAGGCAGAATAGAGTTTAAGACTAACAGATACCAATCAACCCATGAAAAGAAACGGACTATTAATCCTGGCAGCCCTGATGCTCATTCTTGCATCATGCGGAACAAAACAACCGCAACCTCCGGTGGCTCAGAAAATCCCTTATGTCATCAGCAACAACGGCAATGACCGCGTTGATGAATACTTCTGGATGCGCCTGACTGATGAACAGAAAAATGCAGAAAAACCTGACTCACAGACCGTACAGGTTCTCAACTACCTGAACGCTGAGAATGACTATGCAAAGGCAATCATGAAGCATACCGAAGCATTCCAGCAGCAGCTGTTTGAAGAAATAAAGGGACGGATCAAGGAGAACGACGAGACGGTGCCCTACCTCGACAACGGATATTATTACCAGACAAAATACTACCAGGGAAAAGAATATCCGGTCTACTACAGATGGAAAGACGGATCTGACGAACCAGGCCTCCTCCTCGATGTGAATGCACTGGCAGAAGGCCACAGCTATACGGGCGTAGGGGGACTGTCTGTCTCTCCTGACAATAACCTGCTAGCATACGGGCTGGATCATGTCAGCCGCCGCCAGTATACAATATTCATCAAAGATCTCACTACCGGCGCTTTGCTTTCTGATACGCTTGTTAATACTTCCGGACAGGTTGAATGGGCAGAAGACAACAGGAGCATGTTCTATGTTGTCAAAGATCCGGAAACTCTGCGTGAAGCAAGGGTCATGAAGCACATCCTCGGTACCCCTGCGACTGACGACCAGGTTGTTTTTGATGAGGCAGATGAAACTTTTTCAGTTTACCTTGGCAAGACAAAGAGCAAAAAATATATCACGATCACTTCCGGGCAGACACTCACAACCGAAGTTCACCTGATTGAGACTGCAAAACCTGAAGGGCCGCTGACAGTATTTGAACCCCGCAGGGTCGACCATCTGTACACTGTCGAGCACCTTAACGGCAAATTCTATATTAGAACCAATGCTGACAAGGCCAGGAATTTCAAGCTTATGGTTTGCCCTGAAAATAAAACGGGTATGGCTAACTGGACTGTTGTAATTCCCCATCGCGATGACATCCTGCTTGAGAATTTTGAAATATTCGACAAATACCTTGTTGCAGATGAACGGATTAAGGGTCTTACCAACCTCCGGATCATCAGCCTCACCGACGGTTCGGAACATTTCCTCGATTTTGGAGAAGAGACATACACTGCGGGCATCAGCGTCAATCCCAACGGCAATAGCACCCTGCTCAGGTACGGCTACTCCTCGCTCACCACACCTAACTCAGTATATGATTATGACATGGTAGCCAGGACCAGAACGCTTCTGAAACAGGACAGTGTGCTGGGTGGTTTTGATAAAAACAATTATGAATCAAAACGCCTGTGGGCAATGGCTGGTGACAGCACTATGGTTCCGATTTCCATCGTTTACCGGAAAGGATTTGCTAAAGATGGCAGTGCTCCGGCTCTGCTTTATGCATATGGCTCATACGGTTATTCCACCGATCCTTCTTTCCGCTCTTCCATAATCAGTCTCCTTGACAGGGGGTTTGTCTATGCCATTGCGCATATCAGGGGAGGAAGTGAGATGGGCCGGCAGTGGTACGAGGACGGCAAACTGCTGAAAAAGATCAACACATTCACCGATTTCAACGACTGTGCCCGCTTTCTTACCGATGAGGAATATACTTCCGCGGAACACCTCTATGCAATGGGTGGCAGCGCCGGCGGACTGCTTATGGGCGCTATCGTTAACATGGAGCCGGCACTTTACAACGGAGTAGTTGCACAGGTGCCATTCGTCGATGTCGTCAGCACCATGCTGGATGCAACCATCCCGCTTACCACCTTCGAGTGGGATGAGTGGGGCGATCCGCGCAAACAGGAATACTATGACTACATGCTTTCCTATTCGCCTTATGACCAGGTAAAGGAACATGATTACCCTAACATGCTGGTTACAACCGGTTTCTGGGACTCTCAGGTGCAGTACTGGGAGCCAGCCAAATGGGTTGCAAAGCTGAGGGACAAAAAAACCGACGATAACCTGCTTATCATGGATGTCAACATGACGGCGGGCCATGGCGGAGCGTCAGGCCGTTTCGAGAGGCTGAAGAAAACAGCTCTTGAATTTGCATTCATCCTCGATCAGGAAGGTATAAGTAAATAGAATTGGTTATTGGCCCCGGTACCTGATGATCTACCCTGACACATACGAGACAAAAGTAGGATTTGACCGCATCAGGGAGCACCTGACGGCAAACTGCCTCAGCAGCGCAGGTATCCGCAGGGTGGAGGCGATGAATGTCTCTTTCTCAGGAGAGGAGGTAAGGCACCGTCTTGCACTGACTGAGGAGTTTCAGCAGATATTAAGCAGCAGTGACCAGTTCCCCTCGGATAATTACAATGATCCCCACTCCATGCTTGAGAAGCTGCGCATTGAAGGCACCTTCCCTGAGCTTGAGGAGGTGGTGGCCCTCAGAGGATCACTCGACACGATAAGGCGCATCATCGGGTTTTTTAAGAACAGGAAGGACGGCAAGTATCCGGGACTGACAGCCATGGCAGGAGCTGTCGTCTACTACCCATTTGTGAATGAAGCCATTGACCGGATCATCGATAAGGAAGGCAAGGTTCGTGACAATGCCTCCCCGGCGCTGAAGAACATCCGTTCCGAGCTGTCGGCAAAGAGTACGGCAGCTGTGAAAAAGCTTCATTCCGTGCTCCGGCAGGCACAGGCTGACGGCATAGTTGACCGTGATGCAACAGTTGCAGTGCGCAATGGGCGCGGAGTGATACCTGTAAGCGCTTCCGACAAGCGGGGAATAAAAGGTTTTGTTCATGACGAATCTGCCACAGGCAGAACAGTCTTCATTGAACCGGCCGAGGTGGTGGAACTGAATAATGAGATCACTGAGCTGGAACACCAGGAGAGGAGGGAGATAGTTCGCATACTGACAACCCTGGCAGACAACATAAGACCTTACATAGATGACCTCTCCGATAACTTCAACTTCCTGGCCGAAACAGACTTTATCAGGGCGAAGGCGCTCTTCGGGATAAGACTGCATAGCATCAGGCCACCCGTTGCCGACATCCCTCACATACGCTGGATCAATGCACGCCACCCGCTGCTCACTCTTTCCTTTGCCCGCACCACGGGCAGGGAGGTGGTTCCTCTGACTGTCAGGATAGACAGCAGGGACCGTATCCTTGTCATCTCGGGTCCCAACGCAGGCGGCAAGTCGGTCTGTCTCAAGACCGTGGCACTGGTCCAGTACATGATGCAATGCGGCATGACAATACCTGTGGCTGAAGGGACTGAGACAGGCATCTTCGGCAAGTTCTTCATTGACATAGGCGACGAACAGAGTATTGAGAACGACCTCAGCACATACAGCTCCCACCTGATAAACATGAAGCAGATGCTGAGACACGCCGATGACAAGTCGCTGATAATGATAGATGAGTTCGGCACCGGCACGGAACCGGTCATAGGAGGAGCAATTGCGGAGGCTATCCTGGCAGAGCTGAATATCAGGAAGTCCTACGGAGTGATTACGACCCATTATACAAACCTCAAGCACTTTGCCACCTCACAGGAGGGGATAAGCAACGGTGCGATGGCATTCGATAATCAGCTCATGCAGCCCCTCTTCCGGCTCGATCAGGGCAAACCTGGCAGCTCGTTCGCGTTTGAGATAGCAAAGAAGATAGGCCTTCCGCAGGAGATACTCAATGATGCTGCCGCCAGGGCAGGTGAGGGGAATGTCGATTTTGACCGTAACCTCAGGGAAATTGCCCGCGATAAACGATACTGGGAGCGAAAACGTGAGACCGTACGTCACCATGAGAAGAGGCTGGAGGAACTGATTACATCCTATGAGACGCAACTGGGCAGCATAAAGACACAGCAGAAGGAAATAATCGGGCAGGCAAAGTATAAGGCTGAAGAGATGCTGCGCGAGACTAACAAGGTGATAGAGAACACCATACGTACTATCCGCGAGACACAGGCAGAGAAGGAAAAGACGAAGGATTTACGTGTGGAACTCGACACCTTCCGCGAACATCTGACTGCAGAGGTGAAACACCCAGAAGTACCCCTGCCTGTGCCACCTCCGCTTAAGAGCAGCACGGCAGGCATAGTGAAACGCATCAGTAAAAAGGTGGCGCCGGAACCCGCGGTGAAAAAGAAGACAGGGAAGCCCTCCGTGGGCGACTATGTCAGGCTCACCGGAAGTGATACGGTTGGTGAGGTGACGGAAATTAAGGGTAAAAAGCTGCAGATCATCTCCGGCAGCCTGAAGATGACGGTCGATATAGACAAGACAGAGCCGGTAGACGGTGCTGCGTACCTGAAGGAGATATCGAAGAACCGCCCGCAACAGAAGATAGACTGGTCACTTAACACGAGGAGAAACCAGTTCAATTCAGAGATCGATGTCAGGGGAATGCGTACGGAGGAAGCGTTGCAGAAGGTGCAGGAGTTCATTGACACTGCACTGATGATTCAGTTCCGGCATCTGCGCATACTGCACGGAAAGGGTAATGGCATCCTGAGGCATATGATACGGCAGTACCTGTTATCGACCGGCGCCGTGAAGAGTGCCGCAGACGAGCATGTTGAACGCGGCGGAGCAGGCATCACAATAATCGAATTAGATATTTAATCATCAGACATATGAATAAATTACTCCTACATTTTGCTGCGCTTTTGATGACAGTCAGCGCATCTCTCACCGCACAGACAAACGATTTCTATGACGATGCTCCGGCAAATGCCCTGAAGGGAAGTAAAAAAATCCTGGTGACCGGTGAGGTGGATAAGGAGATGACCATCGATCTGAACAAACTTCCACTGCACAGCATAACTGTAAAAGAGACAACGCTGACAGACGGTGCAGCAACTTTCACAGGAGCATACCGCTATGACGGATATTCACTGTATGACATCCTCGACAAAATTGTGCTGAAGAAAAAGAACGAGGCTGAGTTTCCCCCTATAATTGACCTATATGTTGAGGTTTCCAATGAAGCAGGCGAGAGCGTGACATTTTCATGGGGCGAGGTCTATTACCCGGTGAACCGTCATCGCATACTGATTGCAACATCAGTTGCCCGCATTGTTCCCTCAAAGAGCAAGGACCTCTGGCCTCTGCCGCAACAGACCAGGGTGGTTGCCGGCAATGACCTTATCACAGCAAGGAATATAAGCAATCCTGTACGGATCACCGTCAGGTCGCTCGACAGTAAATTTGAGATAAAGAAAAACATGAGTCCCATGTACAGCGGAACCATGAGTATATGTGTCAACGGCAAACAAAGGAACATTCTTGCTGAGCTTCCGGATAAGAACGGCACAATGACCTATAAAACAGTCTTTTACGGTCGCGGGATGGGTATTCATGGCACCACACCCTTTACGGGAATAATGCTGTCGGATGTTTTGTCGGGATACTATAATCTCTCCCCTGAGGTTCTTCAGAAAGGAATTGCCGTCATAGCAGGCGTCGATGGCTACCGTGCTGCCTTTACACTCAGCGAACTGGTCAACAGGAATGATCAGGAGGAGACGCTGGTAATCGACCGTAAAGATGAGCAGGGTTCAGGAAGGTTTTCACTCTTTCCCGCAGCTGACTTTTTCTCTGACCGGGCTATCAAGTCGGTCAGGGAGATTAACCTCCTGCTGCCGATGGGCGGGTCGAAGTGGGCTATCGTGGTACACGGCGGCGCCGGCGTCATCACCCGTGACCGCATGACACCTGAGACTGAGGCGGAGTACCGTGCCATGATAAAGGCAGTGACAGATACCGGCGCCGCCATACTTGCCCGCGGCGGCACTGCCCTCGATGCCGTTGAGCGCACCATACGGCTTATGGAAGACTCCCCTATGTTCAATGCCGGCAAGGGTGCGGTGTTCACTCATGAAGGAATTAATGAGCTTGATGCTGCAATAATGGACGGCAGCGACCTCTCGGCAGGTGCTGTTGCCGGCGTGACTGACATACGTAACCCTATCTCCGCTGCAAGAAAGGTCATGGATGCATCTCCGCATGTGATGCTCTCAGGAAAGGGAGCATCAGAATTTGCCGCCGGACAGGGATTGGAGATAGTCGACCCGTCATACTTCTACACTGAGAGACGGTATCAGGACCTTCAGAAAGCCCTGGAGGATGAGAAACACGGAACTGTCGGGTGCGTTGCACTTGATATGAACGGTGACCTCGCTGCGGGCACTTCGACGGGAGGGATGACCAACAAGCGCTACAACCGCGTAGGCGACACCCCGGTGATAGGTGCAGGAAACTATGCCAGCAATGCAACATGTGCAGTATCGGGAACGGGTCACGGTGAGTTTTTTATCCGCTTTACAGTAGGGCATGATATCTCTGCTCTCATGGAATACAAAGGACTGACGGTTGATTCAGCCTCGAGACTGGTCGTAAAAGAAAAGCTTGTAAAGGCAGGTGGCACCGGGGGGGTGATTGCACTTGACCGCACCGGCAATATCTCCATGCCTTTTAATACTGAAGGCATGTATCGTGGATACCGCACCTCTGACGGATTTTCGGGAGTTTATATATTTTCAGACGAACCTGACAGGTTAATCAGGTAAAAGCCGCAAAATAAACCGGCGGCCAGTCCAGACTCCGCTGCACAAAACCATAAAAAAACGGCGCCCTGTCCAGGCGCCGTTTTTCAATATATAATCTGAGTCATTTATAAAAGCCGTACTGATCCGTACGAAGCAGAAATCGTCACATCAGCCGTGGGGTTGCTGCACTTGCCTACCTTCCCCTCAAGCTCGGTTGAAGTGTTGCCCTGGATACGCCTGTCTGGTGAGAAATTGGCATCATCAACTTTAACGCTGCCGTAAGAGCTGTTTGCCTTCAGGTTGTAGCAGGCCGCCGGATCGATACCAAGCTTCACCGAGCAGTAACCGGCCTTGACATTAATCCCGCTGAACCCGGCAGGGATATTGTCAACCGAAAGATTTCCGTATTTGGTCTCGATATCCAGTTTTTTGGTCACCGTTCCGATACTTATGTCAGTGTATCCGGCCATTATTACAACGTTGTTTGAGGCCGTGACCCTATAGCCGTCATACTTTGCGTCAGCCACCAGTGAGCTTACCTTGCCTACCGAGATCTTTGAATACCGGCTGTCAACCAGCAGGGCAGTGGCTCTGTCAATACTGAATTGCCCGCAATAGCGTGCGTTGATGTCAGCCCATCCGAGTTCATCAACAGTTGCCTTTCCGTAGGCCACCACCAGGCTGTTTATAGGCTTGACATTGCCCCTGGTAAGTTTATGGACCGTCAGATCGCCGTATTTGACTGTCAGAGTGGTCAACCCGGATACCTCATCAATGACCGTGTTGCCATACTTGTTGGAAACATCCAGGTTGATATATGCCGGCATTTTAATGTTATAGTTGATGCTGAAGGTATTGGAACCGCCTTTCCAGTTGATGGAAGAGAACTCGTTACTGAATACTGTCTCAGCCGTCAGGTTGCCGCCTGTCTCGGTGAATTTTACAGTAATCATATCCAGTAGCTTATTTGCTTTTTCGGCAGACGAGTGATCAACCTTGACGGTGACATCGATAACGATGTTTTTTTCAGACCATGTCTCTGTAACCACTGAACCAAACTTGTTGATGACTGTGAGAGTGGTCTGGTCGGTAGGTGTCATCTCCCTGTGAAAGTCTTTCTTTACCTCTACTGCCGAGGCTGACAAGGTTGCCGCGCACAGTAAGACTGTGAATGCGGCTACCCGCTGATTAAATCGTAACTTTTTCATGGCTGCTTGGATTTTCGGTTTCTGCTTTTATCTGTCTGAGCTGTTCAAGTAGATAGCTCATCACTTCTATTTTTTGCTGGTAATGTTTGATCATTGCATCAACGATGCGCTGGTCGCCCGGGTTTGCCTTAAGCTCTTTCTGGAGCTCCACATAGACTGAATCCATGCTTGTGAGCTCCTTCATCATGATCTCCTTCTGGTCAGGGTTGCTTAGATCGATGGTTGTGAATTCATTCTGCATGAATTTAACCTGGCTGACGTAATAAGTCTCAACCTCACGATATTCGGGAGACACCTGGCTAAGGGTCATTGTCTTTTTCAGGTTCGGCTTTATGAAGTGGTCAAATGACCATAGTGATGAGAGAGTCACCAGAAGTGTCACCACGGCAGCCTTGAGCAGGTACGGAAGGATGCTCCGTTTGGCTTTTCCTGTATGCAGCCGTGTCGCCAGCTTAAAGCTGAACCTCTCGAAGTGACCGTCTGACGGCTCCCTGTCGTCAAACTCACCTTTTCCTTTTTTGATTATCTCTTCCAGTGTATTCATGATAGATTTTTGTTTCTGTTTTTTAATTCACTCACCAGCTTCTGCTTTGCCCTCGAGAGTTGTGATCTGGAGGTGCTGCTTGAGATGTTGAGCATCTCTGCAATCTCATCGTGGTCATAGCCTTCGATGAGGTAGAGAGAGAGTATCACCCGGTATCCTTCAGGCAGTCTTTCTATTGCTGCCTTGACTTCTTCAACCTTGGCTTCCACATCCTCATGATAAGCAGCATCTTCATTGCTGTTGTCGCGGAGGCCGGTGTGACTTTCAATGTCTTCAAAGATCGCTTTCCTCTTCCCGAGTGCGTCAAGTGATCTGTTCACCACTATCTTCTTCAGCCATGCGCCGAAGCTGACGGTACCCGAGTAGGTGTTTATCTTCTCGAATGCTGAGAGGAACGCTTCCTGCATTACATCTTCAGCTTCCATGTTGTCGTTCACAATACGCAGGCTCGTGTTATACATAGCCTTGTAGTACAACTTGTAAACCTGGAACTGAGCTTTCTGGTCTCCGTCACGACAACCGTCGATCAGGTCCTGGTGTATGTTCCTGAATGCTGCTTCAACATTTTCCATCTTTCTTAAAAGATCTGGTTTGTATATGTTAGTCGCTGCACCCACGTACTTGAACTATTCATAGCAATGACGAATGCAATGCGTGAATGCTGCATCCAAGGTAAAAAAAAGCTGTCAGAGGATAAAAAAAAGTTTTCAGCCCTGTGTAACCGTTCCGGTTGCGTAATCAAGCTCAGAGCCAAAGAGGCTATGAGGAATGGAATAAACCAGCAGGAGCAGGAGGGCTGCCGCGATGGTGTAAGCCGGACGGTCCTTTTTACGGTTCAGTATGACTGCCAGGACCCATGCGAATACTGCGATAAGTGTCTTATTGTCAGTAAGATCCCATCCTAATGGTATTCCTGTCCACAGGTCGCCGAAGGCATACTTCTGCACAACGGGCCCGAGAATCATCCCTCCGGCAAGCAGCAGCCACAGCGCCCATCTTCCGTATTTCTTCTGCTCAGGCTTCCCGAAGGCTGCCGTTAGCCCTGCCAGGTTAGACATCAGCATAGCAAAAAACATGATGAGAATATGGGGTATCATCACACCGGCCGGTACATTGCCCTTGAACCGTATCACTACCGGTTCATCCTTGCTTATGGTGATTTCACCACCGGATGGCGGTGTGAGAATTATGTAGTACTCGAGTTTTCCGGCTGCAGGCTGGGAGGGAAGTTCCCCAGCAAGACGGCTCCCGTCACGGATCATGGGCACGGAAATCCACTCCTCCTGCGACCGGAATTTCCGGTAGAAAATCTGCCCGGCAATGTTATCCGGGGCCTCAAAACCAATAGTGCACGGGTGGGTGTTCGTCTGGCTCCTCTTCAGGCTTATTTCATGCTCTGAGCCTTCAATTGTTACCGTTACCTTGTCTGGATATGTCGGGCCCGTCATTCTCTGGTACATTGCTGCCGCAACCGTTATGAGAACTGCTATTGCCCAGAAGAGGATCTTTTTCATATCAGTCGAAAATCAGGTGGTTTTACAATTGAATGAGCAGAAGTTCATGTTTGCCGTCGCGTAATACATCGACAGTTATGCGTTGTCCCGGTTTGAGCTGGCTGAGCCTGAACATATATTCCTCAATATCATTGACAGGTTTATTGTCTATGGCGACAATTATATCACCCTTGATCATTCCGCCCAGGGCAGCCGGTCTGCCCGGAGTTACGTTGTCAGCCCTGAGTCCGTTTTTTATGTTCCCGGCAAAGTCAGGCATAATTCCAAGGGTCACTCCCCTGCGCCTTCCCATTCCCTGTGGCGGAGCCATAGGCCCGGCCTCACGGAAAGCCAGTCTTGCTGTGTCATTGGCAGCTGCGGTTACAACCTTGTATATAAGATTGCCTATTCTGACCATACCGGCGTAGTTCAGTTTGTCATAAGTGTCAAAAGGGGTGTGATAGTCTAGATGCGGACCGGTGGTGATGAACAGAACAGGTATATTCTTCCCATAAAATGATGAATGATCCGAAGGACCGTATCCCTCATTCGTGAAGCTGAGGCTGAGCTGGGTCGTATCATTGAATGAAAGCACCGTGTCACGCAGGCCTGCTGCTGTGCCAACACCGCCTACCTGCACCCCGTTCCCCTCTTTCATTCTACCCACCATATCGAGGTTCACCATCAGGTCAACAGCCGAAGGACTGACGCCCATATGGTCAACAAAGTACTTCGATCCCAGTAATCCTATCTCCTCGCCGCTGAAAGCAACAAACAAAATGCTTCGCGCATGTTTGTGCCTGTCTGAAGCAAGCTTCTCGGCCAGTTCAATCATCAGGGCCACACCGGATGCGTTGTCATCGGCACCGGAATGAATAGCTACAGTATCCTGTATCCTGCTTGATGAACCCGGTCCGCCCATGCCGAGGTGATCAAGATGAGCCCCGACAATGACATATTCATCCTTCATTGTTGTTCCCTCAAGAACCATCACCACGTTGGCGGTGACGGCATCTTTGGCTATTACCTCAGCCTCTCCGTCAGCCGTTGAGGCAGTCATAAAGCTGTCAGGTCTGAGGTCGGTGCCGGCTCTCTTTTCAAGCTCTTTCAGCGTTTTTCCGGAAGACTTCAGAATGATGTCGGCGACACCTCTGCTGATCTGTATCACGGGAATTCCTGAGCTGCTCTCGCTCCGTAAGGGTTTGTCAAGGTTATCGACGGCATCCCACCCCTCACCGGAAACGAGCAGTACACCTGCGGCTCCGTTCTCCCTTGCTGACATGACTTTCATACGGTCAGACGACAGGGTGCTGTAAGCTGAAGCAGCGGCATTGGATTCCGGGTATCCGCGCAGCAGCAGAACCCATTTACCCTTGAGATCAATGCCCTGGTAATCATTCCATTGCATTGAATCATTTGCTGCCATGAAACCGTAACCACAATAGGCCACCTCCGCTTTAAGAGAGCTGTTAGCCGTCATGGCTAGCGGAACGAAGTCGGTTCCGGGAACCAGTTCATTCCCATTAACTAAAAGCCTGTTTGCTTTGCCCATCTCAGCAGAGACATTTACGACGAACCGTTGCAGTCCGTCGCCGGTAAAAGGATCCAGTTTTGCTTTTTTGAACTCCCTCTCAATATAGGCTGCAGCAAGAGTGTCGTAGCCCGTCCCCGTTCCTCTTCCCGCAAAATCATCATCAGTCAGGCGGGATGTTATATCCAGCAGCTCATCATGAGTGATCATCGGATTACGGCTTGTACCGGCGCAGGATGTAAGCAGAATCGCAATGACTGAGCTTGCAATTAAATTATATTTCATATATGGTCTACTCAAACTGTTTAATGGCCTTTTTAATACTTGAAATGGCATCGCGGAGCTGATCTTCAGTTATAACAAGAGGAGGCGCAAACCTGATTATATGTCCGTGGGTCGGCTTTGCCAGAACGCCAAGCTCCATCATTGCAAGGCATACATCCCATGCTTCCTTTCCGTTCTTTGGTCTTATGACGATGGCATTGAGCAGTCCTTTGCCCCTTACAAGTTCGATCATGTCTGATTTAAAAGCCCCCATTTCGTCACGGAATATCTTCCCCAGATATTCAGCTTTCTCTGCGAGTTTTTCTTCCCGTACAACCTCAAGCGATGCTATCGCCACTTTACCGGCCAGCAAATTTCCACCGAATGTTGATCCGTGCTCTCCGGGTTTGATTGTAAGCATGATACTGTCATCAGCCAGTACTGCAGAGACGGGCATCGTACCTCCTGAGAGGGCTTTGCCGAGTATAAGGATATCGGGTCTCACTCCCTCATGGTCGCATGCCAGCAGCTTACCGGTCCGGGCAATGCCCGTCTGCACCTCATCAGCAATGAAGAGAACATTTTTCTTTTTGCACAGGTCGTAGGCTTTTCTGAGGTATCCTTCCTCAGGAACGAATACACCGGCTTCTCCCTGTATAGGTTCAACGAGAAAACCTGCAACATCAGGGTCATTCAGGGCATTTTCCAGGGCGGGAATGTCATTGTAGGGAATCGTGATAAACCCTGGTGTGAACGGTCCGTAATCCTTCCTTGCATCCGGGTCCGTAGACATGGAGACAATGGTTATGGTGCGTCCGTGAAAGTTGCCTTCACAGACGATGATCTTCGCCTGGTTCTCCTTAACACCTTTTACAAGATAAGCCCATTTGCGGCAGAGCTTCAGTGCAGTCTCGTCAGCCTCTGCGCCGGTGTTCATCGGCAGTACCTTGTCATATCCGAAGTACCTGGTGATATATTCTTCATACTCACCAAGCACTGAATTGAAAAATGCCCTTGAAGTGAGGGTGAGTTTCTGAGCCTGCTCAATAAGGGCAGCAGTGATTTTTGGATGACAGTGTCCCTGGTTAACTGCCGAATAAGCTGAAAGAAAATCATAATAACGCTTCCCTTCTACATCCCACACAAAGGGTCCCTGGCCTCTTTCAAGAACTACGGGCAACGGATGGTAATTGTGTGCACCGAACTTTTCTTCTCTCTCTATGTATTCATGAGGTTTCATACGTGATATTTTATTCATTATCATTTATTAAATGGGCAGGCAATTTTACGAACCTTTTTCGACATAAAGAAACAAAGAATCATGAATCTCCCTTGAGGAGGTCAGGTCTCTTTTGTTCCGTGCTGCGAAGCGACTGTTCGAAACGCCATTTTTCTATTTCAGGAGTGTTGCCTCCGGTCAGTATATCCGGAACTTTCCAGCCCCTGAAATCTGCCGGCCTGGTGTAGACAGGAGGTGCAATGAGATTATCCTGGAATGAATCTGACAGTGCAGATTCAGAATCTGATATTGCTCCGGGCAGAAGTCTGACAACGGCATCAGTGATCACTGCTGCAGGCAGCTCACCTCCGGTAAGCACATAATCACCGATAGATATTTCCATTGTGACTAGATGATCCCTGATGCGCTGATCAACTCCCTTATAATGCCCCGCAAGAATGATGATATTTTTTTTCATCGACAGCTCATTGGCAATATGCTGGCTGAAAGGGGTACCGTCAGGTGAGGTGTAAATAACCTCATCGTAGTCGCGCTGCGCCGAAAGCTGAGTGATGCAGTTATAGACAGGCTCTATCATCATGACCATCCCGGCTCCTCCGCCGAAGGGGTAATCATCAACATTCCGGTGTTTGTCAGTTGAAAAATCACGCAGGTTGATGATGTTGATCTCGGCTACGCCTTTGGCTCTTGCTCTTTTGATAATTGACTCGTCAAAAGGACTTCTCAGAAGCTCGGGCAATACTGTGATTATGTCTATCCGCATAAAAAACTCAATTGGTAAATCTAATAAAGTTTTTTTTGTATTTTTGAGAGTATTAAGTCCAAATTAACCTTTAATAAAATCAGAAGACATGGGAAAATTTGTAATCTCGAAGAGAAAGAACGGTGAATTCCAGTTCAACCTGGTTGCCGGCAATGGCGAAATAATCCTTACAAGTGAAGGTTATGCGTCAAAGCCTTCATGCATGAACGGTGTAAAGTCAGTCATGAAAAACGCAGGTGAAGTCAAGAGGTTTGAATCAAAGGTGGCAAAGAACGGTAAATTTCATTTTAACCTCAAAGCTACGAACGGCCAGGTAATAGGCTCAAGTGAAATGTACGATTCACAGAGCACCTGCGAAAACGGTATTACGTCGGTAAAGAAGAATGCCGTTGATGCCAAAATAGAGGATAAGACCAAATAAGACTAATCTGATATTTAATAACCCTGCCCGTTGTTGGCAGGGTTTAATCTGCCCGGATGAGAGCAATGGAATGCAGAAGCGGTTGCGGAGCATGTTGCATTGCTCCTTCGATATCGTCGCCTATACCTGGCATGCCTGAGGGTAAGCCTGCGGGGGTGAGGTGCCTGCACCTCACCCCTGATTACAGGTGCGCTCTGTGGGGCAGGCCCGGAAGGCCTGAGGTCTGTTCAGCCTTCAGGGCCGAACCTGAGTTCTGCGGCAATGACCGCAATGAGGCTATGTCGATACTGTCTTCACTGATCTGATCTGACCTGTTATTTTCCCGGGATATTACTAAATTTCCGATTGCCGGTCCGGAATGTGAAAAATGACATTACTTTAGTTCCCTGTTCACCTGTGAAGTTAAACTCCAATAACTGAAACCATGAAAATCAAAACAATTCCACCGGGGTATCTTTTTCCAAAGAGCTATTCCAATTATGTGTTCATTCTGCTGTTTCTGCTGTACCTTTTTGATTACGCCGACAGAATGGTCGTCAATTCGATGTTCTCCTACATACAGAGTGACCTTAAAATAAACGATTTTCAGTCCGGATGGCTTGTATCAGTTATATATCTTACGATAGGGTTGCTGACTTTCCCGGTTTCAATTGTTGTTGATCGCTGGAGCAGGACAAAGACTGTAGGAATAATGGCCATAGTATGGAGTCTTGCCACTCTGGCGTGTGCTTTTACCGGCAATTATATACAACTTTTCATGGCGCGAATCTTTATTGGCTTTGGTGAAGCCGGATATGCGCCCGGTGGCAGTGCTCTCATTTCAGGCATGTACCCAATTGAGAAACGTTCTAAAATGATGGGTCTGTGGAATGCTTCAATACCCGTTGGCTCAGCGATTGGTGTTACTATGGGAGGCATAATTGCAAGCTCCTGGGGATGGAAACATGCTTTCGGGATTGTGGCTATTCCGGGACTTATCATAGCTATTCTCTTCCTCTTTGTCAGGGACTACAAGACGGTAGATCTTTCTAAAGTTGACCACAGCAACAACAAGATCAAGATGGAGAGGAAGGACATTATTAAGGAATTTCTGAAAAAGCCCTCTGTGATATTTACCTATTTCGGTATGACAGCAATTGTATTTGTTACCACCGCAATGATAGTCTGGCTTCCGAAATTCTTTGAAACCACAGCCGGAATGGATCCTAAAAAAGCCGGTACTCTTGCAGGTGCTGTAATGATGCTTGCATTAATAGGAGCACCGATGGGTGGCTACATCATTGACAGATGGAGAAAGACTGAACCGAGGGCAAGAATGCTCTTCCCGGCAATCACCACGTTTATCTCGGCCGTGCTGCTGTTTTTTGCCTTCTACCTCTTCAAAGGTACCGCTCAGCTGATAACCCTTTTTGTTTTCGGGATTTTCATCATGCTGTTCATATCAGGCGCGGCGGCTGTGACACAGGATGTCATCCATCCGGGACTGAGAGCAACATCGTATGCGATTGCTGTATTGGTGCAGAACCTCCTGGGCTCATTTACAGCTCCGATAGTTCTTGGCAGGATATCTGACCTGACAAATATAAAGACAGCAATGAGTATACTTCCGTTCTCTTTATTGCTGGGGGCATTGCTTTTCCTGATTGGCTCCAGATACTATATGACTGATATGGAGAAAGTTACACACATAAAACTTGAGGCTAAATAGGTGAGGATAGCCCTGCTTGGATACGGCCGTATGGGCCGTGAGGTTGAACATGCTGCTCTGGCGGGAGGACATACCGTTATCCTCAGGACTGATATAAATAACGCGGGCGACTTTGATGAAGAAGCAGCTTCGGGCTGCGATGTGGCCATAGAATTTACTGGACCAGAGGCTGCGGCTGATAACATCATACGGGCACTCTCTTTCGGTGTGCCGGTGGTCTCCGGTTCTACGGGATGGCTGGCCAGGTATGATGAGGTGGTTCGCCTCTGCTCCGAAAAGAACGGGTCATTCATACATTCATCAAATTACAGTATCGGTGTAAATATTCTCTTCAGGCTGAACGCAGAACTGGCTCGAATTATGAACCTGTTCCCTGAATACAGGGCTGCAATTGAGGAGACACACCATGTAAAGAAGCTTGATGCCCCCAGCGGCACAGCCATCACCCTTGCGGGAGGTATTGCAGGACAGCATCATGACTACGACGGCTGGCAAAAAGCAGGGAAGAAAGTTGTTCCGGAAAAGATACCCGTGACATCAGTGAGAGAAGGAACAGTACCGGGAATACACACTGTGACATGGACATCCGACGCCGACATTATAACGCTGAAGCACGAGGCTCTGAACCGCAAGGGATTTGCCGCAGGAGCCCTGCTGGCTGCCGGGTTCATTTCAACCCGCAAAGGGGTTTTTACAATGGCTGACGTCTTAAGTATATAATTATAGTTAGATTTGTACAGTAAAATAAAAGAGATGAACGGTATATTCCAGAGCAAGTATTTCAAATTTGGCATCGCAGCAGTTTTATACATCCTTTGGGTTATCTGGATGGGTAATTTCTGGTGGCTCTTCGGGCTGCCGGTGGTCTTTGACATATACGTCAGCAAGAAGGTCAACTGGTCATTCTGGAAGAAACGCAGCGGCAAAAACAACGTTGTCATCGAATGGCTTGATGCCCTGATATTCGCAGTAATTGCTGTCACCCTGATCAACATATTCTTTTTCCAGAATTACCGCATTCCCACACCATCCATGGAGAAATCACTGCTTGTGGGTGATCATCTGGCTGTCAGCAAGGTGGCTTACGGACCGCGAATGCCAAATACCCCTCTTGCTTTTCCGTTTACACAAAATACGATGCCTTTCTCTAACAGGAGAGGCAAATCATGGTCGGACCTGATCCACCTCAAATACAAGAGACTTGGCGGTTTCGGCCATGTTAAGAACAATGATGTTGTGGTATTTAATTTTCCTGCCGGTGATACGGTGTGCCTCGAAAATACGACGGTAAGTTATTATGAGATTGTCAGGGAACGTGCCGAAGCCCTGACAGTAGACGATATAAGGGCAAACAGGAAGCTGAAGACCAGGGATGAATATACTTCTCTTGCGAGGCAGCTTGTACGAAGTGAGAATACGGTTATCTACAGGCCTGTTGACCGTCGTGATAACTATGTAAAGCGCTGCGTGGGCATCCCCGGTGATACAATTACTATAAAGAGCGGACAACTGTTTGTCAACAATGTCGAAGTGCCCGATAACGAGACTCAGCAGACATCATATTACGTGCGCACAAACGGCACGCGCATCAACCCGAAGGCATTCGAGAGAATGGGAGTGTCAAAATCGGACCAGTCAATAATGCTCTCAGGAACCGTTTACAGGCTCCCGCTCACAAAGGGCAATGCAAAGCTGATTTCAGGCTTTACCAATGTGACGGGAATCGAAATGGATATCAAGAGGGCAGGGGAGTACGCCTCTTACATCTTCCCTCATGACCAGGGATACAGGTGGAATGAGGATAACTTCGGGCCGCTCTGGCTGCCTTCGAAAGGAGCCACGGTCAAAATTGATCATTCAAACATTTGCCTCTATTCACAGATCATTCAGATATATGAGGAGAATGAGCTGAAGATAACAGACAGCCTGATCTACATCAATGGCAAACCTGCAGACAGCTATACTTTCAAAATGGATTATTACTGGATGATGGGTGACAACAGGCATGACTCTGCCGACTCGCGTTTCTGGGGATTTGTTCCGGAGGATCACATCATCGGCCGTCCGGTGCTGGTCTGGCTGTCGATAGACAAGGAAGCGTCCGGTATCAGGAAGATAAGGTTTAAAAGGTTTTTCAAATCAGCAAGATAAAAAAAAAGCGGGGCAACCCGCTTTTTTTTACTCTTTTACCTTATCCACTATCGCCTTGAAGGCTTCCGGGTGGTTCATGGCAAGGTCGGCCAGGGTCTTGCGGTTGAGGGTGATACCCTTTTTGTCAAGGCCGCCGATGAATTCTGAATAGCTCATACCGTAAAGGCGTACACCTGCGTTGATCCTCTGGATCCACAGCGCCCTGAACTGTCCTTTCTTGTCTTTGCGGTCACGGTAGGCATAGGCCAGACCCTTCTCAAGTACGTTCTTGGCAACACTGTAAACATTAGCGTTGTTGCCAAAGTACCCTTTGGTCTGCTTGAAAATCTTTTTTCTCCTCGCCTTTGATGCTGGTGCGTTTGTTGATCTTGGCATTTTCTTTTCTCTTTTTCGGATGTAAGCGCCGTTAAGGTCTTTTGTGCTTCACATCCAGGTTAATAATTCTTGTTGATTATCACGCTGTCAGGTGGTTAATACTACTTTAACCCGAGCATAAGTTTAACATTCTTCTGGTCAGCCTTATTCACCATTCCGTCGTATGTAAGATTCCTCTTACGCTTGGTCGACTTCTTGGTAAGGATGTGGCTTTTAAAAGCATGCTTACGCTTGATTTTACCTGTACCGGTCAAAGTAAATCTCTTCTTTGCACCCGGATTTGTTTTAATTTTTGGCATGTTGTAAATATATATGTATAAAAAAATTCTATTTCTTTTTCTTCGGAGAAAGGATGATGATCATTCTTTTTCCTTCCAGTCTCGGCGTCTGGTCTACCTTGCCGTATTCATCCAGGTCACTGACAAACCGCGCAAGCAGTTTCTCTCCCTGGTCCTTGAAGAGAATTGATCTTCCCTTGAAGAATACGTATGCCCTGACCTTTGCTCCCTCTTCCAGGAAATTAATTGCGTGCTTCAGCTTGAAATTGTAATCGTGATCGTCAGTGTTCGGTCCGAACCGTATCTCTTTCACAACTATTTTCGCTGCATTGGCCTTAATCTCCTTCTGTTTCTTTTTCTGCTGATAAAGGAACTTCTGATAATCAGCAATTTTGCAGACTGGCGGGTCTGCGTTGGGAGATATCTCAACAAGATCCAGTTCCATTTCGTCAGCCAGATTCAGGGCATCCCTGATATCCATGACCTTCGGCTCGATGTTTTCACCAACGACCCTTACTGTCCTGGCTGTGATCCTGTTGTTAATCCGGTGTTCCGGTTCCGGTTTTCTTCCCGGCCTGGGCCTGGAAAAGATTGGTCCTGCTATGATATTGTCCTCCAGTTAAGTTAATAATATGCTTTAATTCAATCTCTTAAACATCAATTTCTTTCGAAATCTCATTCCTGATCAGGCTGACAAACTCATCAGGTTTCATAACTCCCTTATCGCCTTCACCCTGCCTTCTGACGGAGACAGTCCCGCTCTCAACCTCTTTTTCACCTATCACGAGAAGGTAGGGAATCCTCTTTAACTCATTATCCCTTATCTTCTTACCTATCTTTTCGCTCCTGTCGTCAATCAGGGTGCGAATATCGGAATTATTAAGGAAATTCAAAATAGTTTTTGCATAATCATTGAATTTTTCGCTGATCGGCAGAATAACAACCTGGTCAGGAGTAAGCCAGACTGGAAATTTCCCGGCGGTATTTTCTATGAGAACGGCAATAAACCTTTCCATGGAACCGAATATGGCCCTGTGTATCATCACTGGCTGATGCTTCTGGTTGTCGCTGCCCGTATATGTCAGTTCAAACCTCTCAGGGAGGTTGTAATCAACCTGGATGGTGCCAAGCTGCCATCTGCGTCCGATGGCGTCCCTGACCATGAAATCGAGCTTGGGTCCGTAGAAGGCGGCCTCGCCAATTGCCACCGAAGTGACCAGGTTCTTCTCACCGGCAGCTTCAATGATGGCCTTCTCAGCCTTATCCCAGTTCTCATCTGACCCTATATATTTTTGCTTGTTGGCAGGGTCACGCAATGAGATCTGTGCTGTGAACTCATTAAACCCGGCAATTTTAAAAATATACTGGACCAGGTCAATGATGCTTTTAAACTCCTCCTTGATCTGATCAGGACGGCAATAGTGGTGGGCGTCATCCTGTGTGAAGCTGCGCACCCTGGTAAGCCCGTGGAGTTCACCGCTCTGTTCATAACGGTAGACTGTGCCGAACTCGGCCATCCTCAGTGGCAGGTCCCTGTATGAGTGCTGTGTGGCGTTGTATATCTCGCAGTGATGCGGGCAGTTCATGGGTTTGAGCATGAAGACCTCACCTTCCTGCGGCGTGGTTATCGGCCTGAACGAATCAGCACCGTATTTCTCATAATGGCCGGAGGTCTTGTAAAGATCGACATTGCCGATGTGCGGCGTGGAGACCATGACATAACCTCTTCCCCTGAGCACCTTCGTCATGAAATCAATGAGCCTCTGTTTCATGTCGGCTCCCTTGGGAAGCCAGAGAGGCAGACCCATGCCCACCCTCGGTGAGAAGGCAAACAGCTCCAGCTCTTTTCCGATACGCCGGTGATCACGCTTGCGGGCTTCCTCGATCATGACCATGTACTCATCAAGCATCTTCTGCTTCGGGAAGGTTATTCCGTAAATGCGCGTCATCATTTTGCGCTTCTCGTCCCCTCTCCAGTAAGCGCCGGCCAGGCTCAGGACCCGTATGGCTTTTATAGATGATGTATCAGGAAGGTGGGGTCCGCGGCAGAGGTCGGTAAAGTTCCCCTGACGGTACAGTGTGATGGTGCCGTCTTCAAGCTCTGAGATGAGTTCGGTCTTGTATTCATCTCCCTTTTTTGCAAAGAGATCCATGGCGTCCTTCTTGCTGACCTCGGTACGCACTACCGGGCTGTTCTTTGCAGCAAGCTCCTTCATGCGGTCTTCAATGACCGGCAGGTCTGAATCCGTAATGACTTTTCCTTCACCCGGGTCAACGTCATAGTAGAAACCGTTCTCGATCGCCGGTCCAATGCCGAACTTCATACCAGGATACAGTGACTCAAGAGCCTCTGCCATCAGGTGGGCCGATGTGTGCCAGAACGCATGCTTTGCCTCAGGGTCATCCCACTTGTGCAATTTCAGTGTTGCGTCACCTTCAATATGGCGGGAGAGATCCCATAGTTCACCGTTGACCGTTGCTGCATATACATCAGCGGCCAGGCGGGGACTGATGGATACCGCCACCTCAAGGCTGCTGATACCATTCTGATACTCCCTGACAGAGCCGTCCGGGAATGTGATCCTGATCATTAACGTTGAATTAAAATTAGTTTGCAAAGATAACGATTTTTTGTACGCAGATGATCACCCTCTTTTATCTGCAGTAATATAGTCAGTTTTTACCGTAAATCATTGGCACAGATTTTGGATTTGATATGACAGTACTAATACACGGCAGTCATGAAAAGAATGATTTTTTTAACAGCGGTAGCAGCAGTAATGCTCAACTCATGTGACTTCCAGCCTGACGCTTTTTTCTACGCAGACAAGCTCACGGCTCAAATAGGTGAAGAAGTCTTCTTTACCAACGGCTCGCACAATGCCAATGATTTTGAATGGGACTTTGGTGACGGCACCTGGTCGGATGCCTTCGAGGTTGTCCATTCATATGCTGCTTCAGGCACCTACACGGTGGTTCTGAGCGCCTTCTCTTCATCAGGCGACGTTGACAGAGCCTACACTGAAATCGAGGTCCTCTCGCCCACAATGCTCGAGGTGGAAGTGCTGGAGTGGTATGACCAGTACCCCGTTCAGGGTGCAAGCGTGATACTCTACCCAACCGAGACTGACTGGGATAATCAGACAAACGCAATTGTCGAAGGGTTTACCAACTCGGCAGGCAAGGTGATATTCACTGACCTGGGACCTTACGTTTACTATATTGATGTCTGGCAGGCAAATCATAATAACTATACTCTCAGGGATGAAGACGTCAACTTCATAAGAACCGACCAGCTTTATAACAATGAACTTAATCAGTTCATTGCCTGGGTTGATTATACTGGTACCAAGGGTACGGCAGCACGTGACAGGAAACAGCTTCTGCCTTCCAAGAGCAGGACCCTGGCCGCGACGGTAAAGAAGTAAATTCGGGGGAGTATAAAATTTTTTTCAAGGATTCCGGTTGTGATAAAATTAGCTAAGTTTGTGAGTTCACGAACCTAATCAAAAAAATCACTTGGATACAAAATTTGCACTTGGTGGAATAGACTACCTGATCATGGGGGTCTATTTCGTTTTTGTACTGGGTATAGGATGGGCCCTGAAAAAGTACATGAAGAATGCCTCAGCCTTTCTCGAAGCTGGCAGGTCCATCCCCGCGTGGGTAGCAGGTCTCGCATTCATCTCCACCAACCTTGGTGCACTGGAGGTGATGGGTATGACCGGCTCCGGCTTAAAGTACGGTATGCACACCACTCATTTTTATCTGATAGGCGCTATTCCGGCTATGGTTTTCCTTGCACTTTTCATGATGCGGTTCTATTATGGTTCCAAAGCAAGGTCAGTGCCTGAATATCTGAAACTGCGCTTCAATGAGAAAACCCGTGGTCTCAACGCCATTCTGTTTGCTGTTATGACTATTCTTGCTTCAGGCATTGCCATGTATGCACTCGCAATCCTGCTTGAGAATGTGCTTGGGTGGAACTTTCTTGTCTCGCTCTTTGCATCGGCAGCCATAGTACTTGCATATACATATCTCGGCGGCCTGTCATCAGCTATTTATAATGAAGTGCTGCAGTTCTTCATAATCATTATCGGCCTTCTTCCAATGGCAATTCTTGTTATGAAGGATGTAGGCGGGTGGAACGGGATGCAGGAGAGCCTGGCACCTATTGTTACGGCCAAGGGATATGCTCCGGATACATGGACGACACATTGGAAATACACAGGAAGCGCTTCGGATAATCCGTTCGGGGTTGCATGGTATGGCATCTTCGCAGGACTGGGGTTTGTTCTTGCTTTTGGCTACTGGTGCACGAACTTTCTTATAGTTCAGCGTGCCATGGCCGCCGAATCTATGACAGCGGCGCGCAAAGTACCCCTGATCGGAGCCATACCAAAGATGTTCATACCGTTTCTTATCATTCTCCCAGGCGTTGCTGCCCTTGTACTGCTTAATGATCCGGCCAAAGGATTTGTTCTGCCGCTTAATGACACAGGCCAGCCCATATATGATTATACGATAATAATGCTGTTGAAACAATACCTGCCGGCAGGTGTGCTGGGACTTGGTGTCACCGCGCTCCTCGCATCATTCATGTCTGGTATGGCGGGTAATGTGTCTGCTTTTAACACTGTCTGGACTTATGACATTTACCAGAGTTATATCAGGCCTGTTACAGGCAATAAGGAGGCTGATGACAAACATTATCTGAAAGTCGGGAGGGTAGCCACTGTTCTGGGCGTGCTGGCAAGCATAGCTGCAGCATTCATAGCAAGCAAGTTCGGAAACATCATGGACTTCCTTCAGGCGATCTTCTCAATGATCAATGCACCTCTCTTCGCCGTGATCTTACTGGGAATGTTCTGGAAACGGTCTACCGGAAATGCAGCCTTCACGGGTCTGCTCGCAGGTTTCCTGGTTGCCCTGGTACATCACGGTTTAACAGTGCCTGAGGGAGCTACAACACTTGTTAAGGGCGGATGGATTGCGTCACTTCATACTTACCCTGTCGAGATGGCTCAGAACTTCTGGACTGCCATTTACGCCTTCTCTGCTGCAGCGGTGCTTACAGTGGTAATCTCACTCATGTCAAAGAACCCAAAATCAGAGGAGGAGCTCAACGGCCTGGTCTATTCAATGACGCCAAGGCTCGACGACAGCGGCGTGATATGGTACAAGAGACCATGGTTTCTTGCTGTGATCGTCGGGATCATGTTTTTTGCCCTGACAATATTATTCTGGTAGATTAAAATATTGATATCATGATAGATATAAGGTTTCCGTTAGGACTGATGTTCTCAATATTCGGCGTGATTCTGACCATTTACGGGCTGGCCACGATAGGGCATCATGACATTTATGTAATCTCACTGGGTGTAAATGTCAACCTGATATCAGGCATCTGTACCCTGATCTTTGGCCTTGTGATGCTCTTTTTCTCTGATCCGGTAAGGAGCAGAATGAGGAAGAAAAAATAATATCAGAGCTACAGCTTATCGGAAAATACCGAAGGCGGCAATACCCGTAGGTTATATCTTGAGGCCATAACCTCGCCGTAGGCTCCGGCAGAGCGTATAGCAATAAGGTCGCCGCGCCTTGTCTCCGGGAGTTCAATAAACTTGCCAAATGTATCAGTGGTCTCGCAGACCGGGCCGGCAACCGTATATTTCTTCTCCGCCAGTTCCGAGGTCAGATTATCTATTCGATGATAGGCATGGTACAGTGCGGGCCTCAGCAGATCAGTCATGCCAGCATCAAGGATCACGAAGGTCTCGGCTGCGCCTTCCTTGACAAATAAGACCCTGGTGATGAGTGAACCGCATCCGGCTGTCAGAGATCGTCCCAGCTCAAAGGAAATTGTGCTTCGTATCTTTTTGTCGAGGTGCTCGCGGAAGACATTGAAGTAATCGGCAAACGCGGGCATCTGATCAGGCTCGGAATAGTTTATTCCCAGTCCTCCGCCCACATTGATATCAGCCGGTTCCAGCCCCCTGTCAGTAAACCAGTCATATAGCTCGTTCACCCTTGAACAGAGGTTCATGTAAACATGAAGATCGGTGATCTGTGACCCGATGTGAAAATGAATGCCACTGAAAGAAACATTCTTTAAATCCGGCAGGAGGGATACCACATTCTCAAGCTCGATAATTCTTATTCCGAATTTATTCTCATCAGTCCCGGTGGTGATATTCCTTATAGTATGGGCTTCTATATTTGGATTGATGCGAAGGGCTACTCTGGCAATTTTGCCCATCCGGCCGGCAATTCCGTTTATGACCTCCAGCTCTTCCGCAGACTCACAGTTGAAGCACTTTATTCCGACCCTGAGCGCGGTCTCTATCTCATGATCGCTCTTGCCAACACCCGCAAAAACGGTTTCGGCAGCCGGAAAGCCACAGCTTACAGCATGCTCAACCTCATTTCCGCTTACACAGTCGGCCCCGAAACCGAACCCTGCAATGGTCTTCATGATGACGGGGTTGAAATTGGCTTTAACTGCATAATGTACCTTAAATCCTCTTTCTGCTGCTTCCTTCGAAGCGAGCGCAAGAGTCCCGTTCAACACATCCGTGTCATAGTAATAAAATGGTGTACCGCGAGCCTTCAGCCGCCCGATAATTTCTTCTGTAAATATCATGCTTCAGGAAATAGTTTTGAACTCAGCGACCGGAGCGCAACGGTCTTGTCACTCGTATTTATGAGTATTGACACACTGTTTTCGCTTCCTCCGTAGGAGATCATCTTTACTGGAATTTCATTCAGTGCCTCGAAAATTTCAGGTGCCGAACCGACCCTGCCGGGACGGAAATCACCTACAACACATATTATTGTCTGTTCACTCTCAACTTCAACAATGCCTATTGACCCCAGCGACTTCACTATATCGTCAAGGCAGGTTTGATCATCAATTGTCAGGGACAGTGATACCTCCGAAGTGGTAATCATGTCGATGGGCGTTTTGTAGGCTTCAAAGACTTCAAAGATCCTCCTCATGAAGCCGTATGCCATGAGCATGCGGTCAGAGCGGATCCTGAGCACTGTGATGCCGTCCTTTGCCGCCACTGCCTTATAATCTTCCGGTATCGAAGCTGAGGTCACGAGCGTACCTTCATCGCCGGGCTCCATTGTATTTTTAAGCCTGACGGGAATGTTTTTCATCCTTGCAGGATTGACGCTCGAGGGGTGAAGAATCTTGGCTCCGAAGTATGCAAGCTCGGCTGCCTCATCAAAGGAAAGGTTCCTTATAACCCGGGTATTTTCAACATACCTGGGATCATTGTTATGAAAGCCGCTTATGTCGGTCCATATCTGTACCTCTTCGGCTCCCAGGGCGGCCCCGATGATGGTGGCGCTGTAATCGCTGCCGCCCCTTCGCAGGTTATCGGTTTCCCCGAATACGTTCCTGCAGATGAAGCCCTGCGTAATGATTATGTTCTCATCATTTACTGCTGCCAGCTCCCGTTTAAGGTTCTCACGGATATAAAAATAATCAGGCTCGCCGTCCTTGTCAATGCGCATGTAGTTCAGCGCCGGAACAAGTACTGACGGAATGCCTGTCTCGAAGAGAAGAAAGTGAAGGAAAGCCGTTGAAAGAAGCTCACCGCGCGCCAGTATGCGCTTCTCGTTGTGCCTGCTGTATTCCCTTGAAAAAAGACTTTCGATGTATAAAAAATGCTCATCCGTAAGATCATGGGCCTTTAAAGACCATGTTGCTGACGAGAAAAGAGCATCGGCCACTGCATGATACTGTTTCTGAAGGGCTTCACACCTGATCATTGCTTCATTCTTTTTCCCTTCGGAAAAGAGCGCCGACATCTCTGCAAGGGCATTTGTGGTGCCAGCCATGGCAGAGAGTACGACAATCTTTTGTGTTTTATCGTTTATAAGTGGAATCAGTGCCCTGAAACGTTCCGCTGTTCCTACTGAGGTACCCCCGAACTTATATATTTTCATCTTTTGTAAAGGTCATCAATATGCGGCATCTCCTTGCGCGCAGGGTTCAAATATAAATAAAAGCTATATGCATGATTAAATATTATCTCTCTTTTCTCCAAAGACGGCAATTGTTAAAAAAAATCTTTATTTTTGCACCCGCTGTTTAAGACAAAAGGGAAAAGAACCTTTTATCTTGAAACAAGCCCAGATGGCGAAATTGGTAGACGCGCTAGTTTCAGGGACTAGTGTCAGCAATGATGTGCAGGTTCGAGTCCTGTTCTGGGCACCACCAACAGCAAAGTGCAAAGAGCACAGAGCATAGAGCCAAAGAAATTATAGCTCAGAGTTCCATGCACTGATCACTGAGCCATATCGCCCAGATGGTGAAATTGGTAGACACGCCAGCTTGAGGGGCTGGTGCCGGTTACGGTGTGCAAGTTCGAGTCTTGTTCTGGGCACAAAAAAAGAGGCTGTCTCAACAGGGGCGGCCTCTTTTTTAATTTGCGATTTGCGATTTGCGATTTATTCGATTATTGAGTCGTACGCAGCCTGCAGTATCTTCCCGCGTATTGACAGTTCAGACAGTTTGTTGTTGTTGCGCGTCGGATAAACCCTGTTACTGAGGAAAACAAAAGAGAGTTCCGCATCCGGATCGACCCAGATAAATGTCCCGGTGAAGCCTGAATGCCCGAAGCTCGACGGGGAGGCTGACGGGCACGGGTAGATATCCTCAGGCGGAATAGAATCATTGGGCAGTGAAGGCTTGTCAAAACCCAGTCCGCGTCTGTTATCATTTTCCGGAAACTGCACCCTGGTATATTCATTCAGCACCTCACGGCTCAATATTCTTACACCACCGTATTCACCGCCCCTGCGATACATCTCAATCAGCTTCAGCAGGTCATTGCCTGTGGCAAACAGCCCGGCATGACCCGAGACACCTCCAAGCATGGCAGCGCCTTCATCATGTACTGTGCCTCTCAGGAGCTGCTTCCTGAATATCGAATCATATTCCGTGGGCACAATACGATCTTTCGGATATTTTCCCAGCGGATTATAAGTAATATTGAAAGCACCCAACGGACGGTAAATATTCTGAGTGGCAAACTTGTCTATGGTTGAGTCTGTCAGACTCTCAATTATTTCTGCTGAAAGAATGAATGCAAGGTCGGAATAAACATACTTTTTTGTTCCCGCTTTACTGTCGCGTATTTCCCTGAACATCTCCTTTACATAATGCCTGTTCATATACATGGAATCTGATACGGGAAGGGCAAATTTTTTGTTATGGTAGTCACTGAAGATGCCGCTTCTGAAAGTGCTGTCCTCTTTTAAAGTACTCTTATAGAATGGGATAAAAGATTTTAGTCCCGCCTGATGAGCGAGTATATCGCGCATAACCATGTCACCTTTATCAGAAAACCTGTACCAGGGAAGGTAATATCCAAGGGTCTTATCCGGATCAAACAGTCCGCGGTCGTTGAGAAGCATCAGTGAGGGGGTACCGGCTGACACCTTGGTAACAGAGGCAAGGTCCCACAGGTCATTTTCAGTGACAGCTTCGGTGCTGTCATAAAGATGGAAACCATAACATTTATTAAACACGACAATACCTTTCCGGGCGATCAGAACCTGGCAACCCGGGTAGGCAAGAGAATCCAATCCTGATTTTACAATGGAATCCACTTTACTGTCGAGCGTTACTGAGTTCAAACCGGCATTTTCGGGAAACCCGTACTGAAGCCTTAGACTGCCCGGGGTCTTGATACCATATCCCTGGCGATAGCCTGCATTAATCGTCACAGGAAGCCTGCCTGATGCCCCGATGGCGCCAAAAATTACCTGTACCGCTGCCTGGTGCGTGTACTTGTTGTCCTGATAGGCTATGAGCATTGCTGATGGCCTGGTTTTAAGATCCAGGTTTGCTACTCCGTATGGATTGCCAAACCACACAATCACTGATCTGTCAAGCTCCGCCAGCCTGTTTACGACATTGCGCAGCGGCCCGGTCACACCGTAGGAAGAAGAGGGTTTTTGCGTAAGTCCGCAGATCCCGGCAATGACAATATCATAATCCTTAAGCTGTGAACAGACATACTCTGCAGACTGTTCGTTCTCCGGGTCAATATAAAAGTGATCAGCATTGGTATACCTGTCTGTCATCAGCTGGAATTCGGTCATAGCCAGTCTGTTGACTGCCACAGTAGCAATTCTTACTTTATCAAGCCGTCCTAAAGGTATCAGGTTATCATTGTTTTCAATCACCGTCATTGCACCTGCATAAAGATCCCTTATCAGTGCCGGATGGGCAGACGCAGGGATCTGAAGTGTCCCGGGGTATGAAGCATGTCCGGTACGGTTCATTTCCGAAAGCCACAGTTTTGCCGCCAGCACTTTTTCACACCTTGCTCTTATCTCCTCGACGCCTATTTCAAGTCTTTCCACCCTGAGGGCAATTTCAGCTATAGCCTTTATAGGATCAGTGGAGTACTCGATCACGTCATTTCCGGCTATCAGGGCTTCGGCATCAGCTATACCTGACGGATAGGTCATGGTAGCTCCGGCCATATTCATCGCATCGGTGACCACCAGTCCCTTGTAACCGATTTCGCCTTTAAGCAACCCTGTGATCACCTTCCTCGAGAAGGTGGAGGGAAGGCGCGGGGTGGCATCCAGTGCAGGTACGTTTATATGAGCGCTCATTACGCAACTTACTCCTTCATCGGAAAGGCGCCTGAAAGGTACAAGCTCTACCGTGTTAAACCGCTTGCGGTCACCTTTAATGACAGGCAGACCAGTGTGTGAATCGACGTCAGTGTCACCGTGACCCGGAAAATGCTTTGCACAGGCCATTACTCCGTTGTCCTGCATTCCTTTCATATACATTACGGCCTTTTCAGCGACTTTTTGGGGATCCTCGCCGAATGAACGGTAATTTATTACCGGGTTAAGCGGATTGTTATTGACGTCAGCCACGGGTGCCAGGTTAAGGTTGACGCCTATCGCACGGCACTGCCATGCAATTGCTGCTCCCATCCTGTAAATGAGTGAGTCATCCTGCAGGGCCCCAAGGGTCATCTGGTAAGGGAAATCTTCGACATCCGCCAATCGCATACCCGTTCCCCACTCAGCATCCTGTGCGATTATGAGTGGTATTCCCGTAATGGAATCGAGGCGCCTTGTAAAATCGACCTGTGCCGCAGTGGTACCCTCGAAAAAAATCACCCCGCCGATGCCATATTTTACAACCAGCTCCTCCACCTGCCTGAAATTATCTCCCGGTTCACCGGCCCAGGCAGGCACCCAGATAAGCTGGGCAATCATTTCCCTCACAGTCATTGTGTTGATAATGCTGTCAACCCTTCTGTCTTCAAGATACCGCAACCAGGGTATAGGATCCTCAATGGCATTAACCTTTTGCATGGGCATAGAGAATATGATCAGCGGCAATAGCAGTGACAGATAAGATCTTTTCATTGGTTAAGGGATTTTGACATCGATCAAAAATAACACTTTTCTTTGTCATTATTTTCCATTATGATTACGGTCAATTTGCTATTTTTACGTAACCAAAAAACTAACTATGGCAGTTTCAAAGACATCCGCAAAGAGCGGCAAGGGCGCATCAGGCAGGCTGTTGTCGTTAGATGTATTCAGGGGCATGACGGTTGCCTTCATGATAATTGTAAATACTCCGGGCACCTGGAGTCACGTTTTTGCTCCTCTCAGGCATGCCCCATGGCATGGCTGCACTCCGACAGACCTGGTCTTCCCTTCCTTTCTTTTTATCTCAGGGGTGGCAATGTGGTATTCACTGCGCAAATATAATTTCGAGTTTTCAGGTCCCGCCCTGTTCCGCATCCTGAGAAGGGTGGCCCTTATATTTCTTGTCGGACTCTTTCTTAATATCTTTCCGCGTTTTGCCCGCGACTATGATACACTGCGCATAATGGGGGTGCTGCAGAGGATTGCCCTCGCATGGGGACTGGGAGCAGTAGTTGTGCTGATGGTTAAACGCAATTACATCTGGATAGCCACATTAATCCTTCTCTTTGGATACTGGGCCATGATGCATTTCTTCGGAGGGGCCGACCCCTATTCTCTTGAAGGAAACTTCGCCCGCGTGGTCGATATGAAAATCCTGGGAGAGAAACATCTTTACGGGGGTTTTGGGGTTCCGTTCGATCCTGAAGGTCTGCTGAGCACGATACCTGCTGTAGCAACGGTACTTCTCGGCTTCATTGCCGGCAACCTGATCAGCAGTCTGGGCACATCATGGAAAACCGTCGGCTGGCTTGCCATCCTCGGTGCAGCACTGATTGGTGCGGGGCTCCTTTGGGGGCAGTATTTCCCGATCAACAAACCGATCTGGACCAGCTCATACGTCCTTTATGCAGGAGGTATTGGAATGCTGATACTGGCGCTGCTGTTCATAATAGTCGATATCTGGGGGCTCAAAGGATGGACAGGCTTCTTCAACACTTTCGGAACCAATGCGCTGTTCACATACGTGCTTGCCGGCATATGGACAAAGACCATGCTGAGCATCAAGATAGGAGAGTTCACACTTTATAACTGGATATTCACCCATATCTGCAGTCCGCTCTTTGATAACCAGAAGATTGCCAGCCTCCTGTTCGCGATAATACAGGTGACTATTATCTGGGCCTTTGGGTATATCCTCTACCGTAGAAAAATCATCATCAGGCTCTGAAATGGATATAAGGACAACTGTCGAACAGGCTTTTCTGAAATGGAGAGGCACCGCGCCAGGGATAATTACACGGCTGCCTCAGTCGGGCTCTGACAGGGTGTATTTCAGGTTGTTGTATGGTGATGAACATCTCATCGCAGCCTACAACCCAAGCCGCGAGGAGAATGATGCCTTCGTTGGCTTCTCAAATCATTTCAGGTCAAAGGGTTTGCCGGTGCCGGAGATATATGTTTATTATCCTGAAGACAGGGTTTATTTTCTTGAAGATCTCGGTGATTCCAATCTTTTTACATGGTTGGCGCAACGACCTGATGAAGAACGGTTTAACAAGGAAACAGAGGCGCTCTTCCTGACCATAGCCTCTGATCTCGTGCGCATACAGACAGAAGGGATCGTCGGGCTGGACCTTTCGTTATGTTATCCGCACCGTAGTTTTGACAGGCAGAGCATGGTGTGGGACCTGAACTATTACAAGTACATGTTCCTGAAACTCATCGGTGCACCATTCAATGAGATCAAGCTGGAACACGACTTCGAGGCGCTGACCCAGTTTTTACTCGATGCCGGCCAGGAATATTTTCTCTTCCGAGATTTCCAGACGGCCAATATAATGATCAGGGACGGAAAGCCTTGGTATATTGACTACCAGGGAGGCAGGCTCGGAGCGTCACAATATGACATTGCTTCACTTGTTTATGACGCTAAAGCATATATTCCGGCTGATATCAGGAACAAAACGCTGGAACATCACCTTGATCTCTTTGCAGCCGCAACCGGCAAGCCCAGAGAATCCCTGGCAAAGTATTCCGGTGCTTTCACATTGATAAGGCTGATGCAGGCACTTGGTGCCTTCGGTTTCAGGGGCCTTCATGAAAACAAACCGACTTTTTCGGAGAGCATTGTGCCTGCTGTTGAGCTGATGAACGACCTGCTCGGAGATAATCATTTGCAAATTGACCTCCCGGAGCTGAAAAAAGCCTCGGAATCAGTTCCGCTGCAGAGAAAATATCGCATCCTCTCTCACTACCAGGAACTGGTGAAAATAAATATAGAGAGTTTCTCATATGTCAGTGGCAGAACCCTGAGTTATGATTCAGGCGGTGGCTTCGTGTTTGACTGCCGCGGCCTTCGCAATCCTGTTCTTGAGTCTGATCTGAGAGAACTGACCGGGCTTGACCCGGAAGTAGCAGAGTTCTTCGGTAATGATGACGAGGCTGTCGCCTTCGTCGGAGATTGTTCCAACATCATCCGCAACACTCTGCCCATGATGAGAAGAAAAGGCATCCTTGAAATACATGCGGCCTTCGGATGCGTCGGGGGTCAGCACCGGTCTGTATGGTGCGCCACAAGGGTTGCATCAATGCTTTCGGCAATGCAGGGAGTGACAGTGACAGTTAACCATACAGGGCTGGGCAAATGAAGGCCATGATCTTTGCTGCCGGTCTCGGCACCCGGCTCGGTGAGCTGAGCCGTGAAAAGCCAAAGGCCCTGGTGGACATAAATGGCAAAACAGCACTGCGTCTTACAGCTGAGAAACTTTCGTTGGAAGGTTTTAATGACCTGATTGTCAATATTCACCATCATCCGGCGCTTATGGCAGAGGAGATAGAAAAACTCCGCATTGACGGGTTCAATATTACTATATCTGATGAAACGGACGAGCTCCTTGACACCGGAGGAGGCCTGATGAGAGCCCGTCACTTTTTCACAGACGAGCCATTCCTCTGCTATAATGTGGATATTTTTACCGATCTGGATATCAGTGATATGTATCAGAAGCATCTCGCTTCCGGAGCGCTGGCAACCCTGGCTGTAAGGCACCGGCCTGGAAACAGGTTTTATCTCGTTGATAAATCAGGCCGGATCAGGGGATGGCGAAACATTGCAACAAAGGAAGATATAATAACGGTTAACAGCAGCAAAGGACTGGAAGAGATAGCATTCTCAGGGATACACGTATTGTCTCCTGAAGTGTTTGATAAGATGCCAGCCGGAATATACACTATGACATCACTTTACCTGATGCTTGCCGGCAAAAACAGAATAATGTCTTACCTCCATGATGAGGGTTACTGGTTCGACTGCGGCACTCCGGCTAATCTTGAAAAGATAAGGGAATATTTAAGCACCCCTCATTAAGGTCAGCTCCTCCAGAATGACCTTGTAAACAGAGCCATTACGGTAAAGATTTCGAGACGTCCGATAAGCATTTCCAGCGTCATCGTAACAACAGCAACATCATTAAAAGCTGAGAAGTTACCCATGTTGCCTGATGCTCCGAGGCCCGGTCCTACATTTGACATCGCAGTGACACTTGCACCGGCTGCTTCGTTGACAGGAATACCGGTTACTGCCATAATCATGGCGCCGACTAAAAAGATCAGGATATAGATGAAGATAAACAGCAGCATCAGGATGTTGATATTGTCCGGTACAATCTTACCGTTAAGTTTGATAGGTGATACAACATTCGGATGACTCAGCCTCAGGAATACGCTCTTCATGTTTTTTAGCGCCAGGAGATGGCGGGACATTTTTATACCACCTGTTGTTGAACCGGTACATCCTCCCGCAAACAATAAAAGAAACATGAATGCCCATCCTACTGCCGGCCATGCCATATAATCCGTGGTGGCAAATCCTGTTGTGGTTATCTGTGCTATCACCTGGAAGAATGAGTGGCGAAATGATGTGCTGAAATCTCTGTCGGTGGAAATATATAGTGTTAACGTAATGAATACAATAGCTGCAGTGGTAAAGAAGACGTAAAACCAGAGTTCGTCATTGTCTTTTATCTTCCTGAATTCCCTTTTGATCAGAAGATAATATAAGACGAAATTTGTGGCTGAAAAGAACATAAATGTCGCCACCACATACTGCAGATACGGTGAAAAATCAGCCAGGCTGTTGTTTCGCACAGAAAATCCCCCGGTCGCTACAGTTCCGAAAGTGATGCAGACGCTTTCAAAAAGACCAAGCCCTCCCAACAGCAGAAAGATCACTTCAAGAGTGCTTATTACAAGATAAATAAGCAGAAATGTCTTGGCGATGGATTTGGTCTTTGGAAGTATCTTCTGTTTGACTGATGATTCAAGCGAAAAAAGGTTATAGCCTCCTATTTTTAATCTGGGCAGTACAATTATGACAAGCACTATAATACCGAGACCACCGATCCAGTGAGTGAGACTCCTCCAGAAAAGGATCGATTTCGGAACATTCTCGACTGCTGTAAGTATTGAGGCTCCTGTTGTGGTGAAGCCGCTTGTTGATTCAAACCAGGCTTGAGGAAAGGTGGTGATGACACCGCTGAAAAAATAAGGCAGTGTACCGCATAATGTAATAATTATCCATGCCAGCGTGACACTCAGGTACCCTTCCCGGACGGTGACTCTTTCCTTTATTGAGCTGGGCATGAGAAAATAAAGCAGAAGACCTGGTACCAGGGTTATTGCTGCCGGATATACAAATGGAAGAATGGATTCTGAGAATATAATGGCTACAGGAATGCATAAACAAAAGAAGGCTGATATAATAATCAGTATAAGGCTGGCAATCTTGATCAGCGATTTAATGTTGATGTTCGTCATTGCAGAGAAAGGCGGTTACAGGAGATTACATCCATTTCTTTCTCCTGATCAGGAGCACTCCCATGACTGCCAGGATGGCTGATCCTCCCAGAATGAACCAGAATGCGTTCATGCTGTTCTCCAACCTGTTGGGAACATTCATGCCGTAAATACTGGCAACCAGTGTCGGGATCATCAAAATGATTGTGATTATGGTCAGTGATTTCATCACAATGTTCAGATTGTTTGATATTACGGAAGCAAAGGCATCCATCATACCGCTCTGGATGTCGCTGTAAATCTTTGCCATCTCGATAGCCTGCCTGTTCTCAATGGTAGCTTCGTCAAGGAGGTCGGCTGAGAACTCATAGTCACGTATCCACTTTGAGTTCTTCAGCTTGAGCATCATCATCTCATTTGATCTCAGGGAGGTTGTGAAATAAACGAGACACTTTTCCATCTTCAGCAATCTGTGCAACTCCTGGTTGCGCGTGGATTTTTCAAGATCCTGTTCTATCATGCCGGTCTGGTTGTTGATTTGCTTCAGATACCTGTGGTAGAACATCGTGGTCCTCAGGAAGAGGTGAAGGATCAGATCGATCTTGTTTTCAATTGTTATCCCCTTTCCGCTCCGGCTGAAGAAATCATCCAGCACCTCATTGTTCCTGTGACAGATGATTACAAGATTATCTTTCTCAAGGACTATCCCGAGTGGGATGGTGGTGAACGGAAACCCGTTTGACTGATTCTGATAGGGAATACGGTAAATCATCAGCAGGATATCGTCCTCAATCTCCATCCTCGACCTCTCGTCAACGTCAAGTATATCAGCAAGAAAATCATCAGGTACCCTGAGCGTGGATTTAAGTATTCCTATCTCCGAAGGAGTAGGATCGGTAACGTTGACAATGCAGCCCTTTTCAAATGTGTTTAACGGAAGGAGACCGTTCGGGATCATCTGCCAGTAAGTAATCATTATAATACCTCCTCTTTTTAGTTCCACGGAGGTACCTGTTGCCAGATTACCTCAGCAGAAAGAATTTAAAATAGCAGCTCGCGTGATAATCGTCCATAAAAGACAATAAATTGATATGTCTGCAAAAATATAACTTTTATAGATACCGCGTCGGAGGTCAGGAAAAAATGTCTAAAAAAATTAACTTTGTGCATAACCTTCAAAAAAGAGTTATGGGAAAAGTGTTAGTAATAGGTGCGGGAGGCGTCGGAACAGTGGTTGTCAATACGATGGCACGGCATCCTGAAATCTTTACGAAGATCATGCTGGCAAGCCGCACCAGATCAAAGTGTGACATTATCGCTGAACGGATCGGGAAGAACAGGGTGCAGACAGCACAGGTTGATGCGGACAATGTGCCTGAACTGACAAATCTGATCAGATCATACAAACCTGACCTTGTTGTCAATGTCGCCTTACCTTACCAGGACCTGCATATTATGGATGCATGTCTTGCAACTGGGGTTGCTTATCTTGATACTGCAAACTATGAGCCTCCTGAAGAAGCTAAATATGCATATTCATGGCAGTGGGCATATAAAGACCGCTACCGTGAAGCGGGACTTACTGCCATCCTTGGCTGCGGCTTTGACCCCGGGGTGACCAGCGTCTTCACAGCTCATGCTGCCAAACATCATTTCCGCGAGATACATTATCTCGATATCGTAGACTGCAATGCAGGCGATCACGGAAAACCCTTCGCTACAAACTTCAATCCTGAAATTAATATCCGGGAGGTGACCCAGAAGGGCAAATACTGGGATGATGGCAAATGGGTGGAGACAGAGCCGCACGAGATACACAAACCCCTTACATATCCGGGTATAGGCCCCAGGGAATCTTACCTGATCTATCATGAGGAGTTGGAGTCGCTTGTCAAAAACTTCCCGTCAATCAGGCGGGCACGTTTCTGGATGACCTTTGGCCAGGAATACCTTACCCACCTGAGGGTGATACAGAATATCGGTATGGCACGCATAGACCCGGTGATGTATAACGGCGTCGAAATAATTCCCATTCAGTTCCTGAAGGCTGTCCTGCCCAACCCCGGAGATCTCGGAGAGAACTATAAAGGCTGGACCTCAATCGGATGCCGGATAAAAGGCATAACGAAGGAAGGCACCGAAAAGACATACTACATCTGGAACAACTGCAGTCACGAAGAAGCATACAGGGAGACAGGAACGCAGGCAGTGAGCTTTACCACGGGAGTACCTGCTGCAATAGGAGCCATGATGTATATGAAGGGGCTATGGAAGAAACCGGGTGTCTGGAATGTGGAACAGTTTGACCCTGACCCGTTCATGGCTGAACTCAATAAACTCGGTCTGCCATGGCATGAGAAATTCGACATTGACCTCGAGTTGTGATATGATTGATTACCAGAGCATTCCGTCACCCTGTTATGTTATCGACGAAGAAAGGCTGCGCCGCAACCTGGAATTGATAAGGAACGTTTCTCAGGCTTCGGGAGCTGAGATTATACTTGCCTTCAAGGGCTTTGCAATGTGGTCTGTTTTCCCCATAGTGCGTGAGTATGTTTCAGGGGCAGCGGCGAGCTCCATACATGAAGCCCGGCTCTGCTTTGAGGAGATGGGCGTGCCGGCACATACATACGCTCCGGCCTTCCGCAGTGAAGAGTTCGGTATGATACTGCGATACAGCTCACACGTCACCTTCAACTCCCTCGCACAGTATGAAAAATTTGCACCTGTGCTGAAGCAGGAGGGGAAACATATCTCTGCCGGCCTGCGGATTAACCCGGAATATTCAGAGATAGCACAAGGCTTATACAATCCTTGTTCACCCGGCTCACGCCTGGGTGTAACAGCCGCCGAACTGGAGAATGGATTGCCGGAAGGAGTGGAGGGACTGCATTTTCATGTGCTATTCGAATCTGACTCCTATGTTCTGGAGAAAGTGCTGAGCGTGGTAGAAACTAAATTCGGACACCTGCTGCCCGGGCTTAAGTGGCTGAATATGGGAGGCGGACACCTGATGACAAGAAAAGGCTATGACACGGAACACCTTATTAATCTCCTGCGCAGGTTCAGGGAGAAGCACGGCGTTCCTATCATCCTTGAACCCGGGAGTGCCTTTGCCTGGGAGACCGGTGAGCTGGTGGCTACGGTTGAGGATATAGTTGTGCGTGACGGCATCAGCACCGCAATCCTTGATGTATCATTCACAGCCCACATGCCTGACTGTCTTGAGATGCCTTATAAGCCCGTAATAATGGGCGCTTTTGAGCCTGTCGAAGGAAAACCCACATACCGTTTAGGCGGCAACTCCTGCCTCTCAGGCGACTTCATGGGCGACTGGTCGTTCCACCGCGAGCTGAAGAGAGGCGACAGAATAGTCTTCTGGGACATGATCCATTACACAATGGTCAAGACCACCACGTTCAACGGTGTGCCTCATCCTTCAATAGGCATTTGGACCGCGGATCAGAAATTCAGACTGGTGAGGGAGTTCGGGTACAGCGATTACAGGGACAGGCTCTCTTAGGGAGGGAATAGGCATTAGGCAGTAGGCAGTAGGCAGTAGTTCCAATCAGTCGGCAACCGGCAGTGGGCAATCATAACTTGCTGATTTAATGTGAACTGAAGACTACCCCCTCACTATTGCCCATTGCCTACTGCCTATTGCCTGATACGACTGAGGACTGAAGACCGTTACCGGTGAATGACCCCTGAGCCGAGCAGCTCTTCGCCGTCATACCAGGCTGCAAACTGGCCCGGCGTGATGCCCCGCTGTTGTTTGTCGAAGATAATATAGTAACCCTCCTCACGGGCGAAGATACGTGCCCGCTGAAGCGGCTGCCGGTACCTTATCCTGACAAGGTAATCGCGGACTTCTCCTTGACCCATTGCCAGGTCCGGCCTTATCCAGTGCACCTCTGCGGCCCTGATGAACAGACCTTTACGGTGGAGGCCGCTGTGTGACTGTCCCTCACCTACATACACAATATTGCTTTCGGTATCCGTACTCAGGACAAACAGTGGCTCTTTATAACCTCCGAGGTTCAGTCCCTTGCGTTGACCGACGGTAAAGAAGTGGGCTCCGTTATGTGCGCCTGCGGTTTTGCCGTCACTCTGGCTTATCGGGTGTGGTGCGGACATATCTGCCAGTACGGAACCACCTGTCTCTTCGCCAGGCAGGCCGTCAGGCCATATCCTGAAAGAACTGTCTGGCGGTATGATTATGATTCTCCCTTTTTTGACCTCAAGCTTCTGTTGCAGGAATACAGGCAGGTCCACCTTGCCTACAAAGCATATTCCCTGCGAATCCTTGCGGGTAGCCGTCGCAAGGCCAAGATCCACCGCGATCTTCCTAACCTCGGGCTTGGTTAGCACACCCAATGGAAACAGGACATTTTCAAGCTGTTTCTGACTCACCTGGCACAGGAAATAACTCTGGTCCTTGTTGCGGTCGAGACCGGCCAGCAGGCGGGTTACCCGGTTGCCTGAGACCTCTATCACATCTGCCCGGCAGTAGTGACCCGTGGCTATATAATCAGCTCCGTCCTTAAGTGCTTCACGCACAAAAGAATCAAACTTTATCTCGCGGTTGCAGAGCACATCAGGATTGGGTGTCCGTCCACGGGCATACTCGCTGAACATGTAATCGACGACCCTTGAGCGGTATTCGACGCTGAGGTCGACGGTCCGAAGCTTAATCTGCAGCTTTTTTGCCACCATCTCAGCATAGGTGACATCCTCGTCAAAGGGACAATCACCTTTAAGCAGCCCGCGGCTGTCGTGCCAGTTGATCATAAATATTCCCTCAACCTCATAGCCCTGTTCCTTCAGGAGCCATGCCGCCACGCTGGAGTCAACTCCTCCTGACAGACCAACAACGACCTTCTTTTTCACGCCGCAAAGGTAGCTCTTAACTCAATATGTTGAAAACTCCTTTGAATGACGGATCAGATATGGCTTATTTTTTACTATTTTACAGAACATGAGTGCTGCGGGTAAGTTATTGAGATACAGTGCATCGGCGGGGTCAGGAAAGACCCATGCTCTCACAGGCTTTTATCTTTCCCGCATCCTTGCTGACCCGGGAGCATACCGCCGCATCCTGGCGGTGACATTCACAAACAGTGCTGCCGCCGAGATGAAGAGTCGTATCCTCAAACGCCTCGGCACCCTGGGTTCAGACAAAGCCGGCGATGTAGCTGAAAGGAATGAGTTTGTGGCATATCTGTGCGAAAATTTCCCCGATATTTATCCTGACCCGGAGCAGGCGATGCTGACAGTAAGGAAGAACGCACCTGTGGCACTGAAGAACATACTGCAGGATTATTCGCGCTTCACCGTCGGCACGATAGATTCATTTTTCCAGAGAGTGATACGTGCCTTCGCCCGTGAAATTGAAGTCCCCGCAGGCTATGAAGTGGAGCTGGAACACGAAGCTCTGTTGTCAGATGCTGTCGACGGACTCCTGGCAGAGGTAGCCACCGACCCCAGGCTGAGAAGATGGATCTCATCATACGTTGCCTCCCGTCTCGATGACAACAAAGGCTGGGATGTGCGCCGCGAGATAATGGAGGTGGCTGAACAGATATTCGGTGAGAACTTCAGGCAGCTGAGTCCGGCTGACAAAAAAGCGATCAGCAATTATGAGATACTGAACGATTATACAGAAAAGGTATTCAGGATAAAGAAAGGTTTTGAATCTGAACTCAGGTCGCTCGCCGCAAGTGGAGTGTCAATATACGAGGGTTGCGGCATGACCCCTGATGACTTCCTTTCCAAAACGAAGGGCGGGGTTGGTGAGATGCTCCGGAGATATGCCGACGGAGTCGTTAAACCCCCTGGCAGCGCCTGGCAGAAGGCGGCCGGAGAAGCAAAGTACTTATCCGGAGGTGCACCTCAGCATTTGGTAAAGACTTTTCAGGAGGCACTGAGCAAAGGCCTGGGTGATGTTGTTACTGCCATCTCCTCAATGTTTGAGAAAAGATATCAGCTCTATGTCTCAGCTGTTGAGCAGGTTAGAACCATTCATATAATGGGTATACTGGGAGCAATCAGCGAAAGGGTGCGCACCCTGGCCCAGGATGAAAACATATTCCTCCTTTCCGATTCCGGCGAACTGATCAACAGGCTGATAGCCGATGACGATACTCCGTTTATCTATGAGAAGATCGGCACGGCCTATGATCATTATGTGATAGACGAGTTCCAGGACACATCGCAGATACAATGGAACAATTTCAGACCGCTTATCTCGGAGACACTGGCGCGCGGCAAGGACAACCTGGTTGTGGGTGACGTCAAACAGTCTATTTACCGGTGGCGCAACAGCGACTGGCGCATAATTCACTCGGAGGTGAACCGTACATTCGGAGATGACACCGTAAGGACAATACCCCTGAGTAAAAATTACCGCAGCCGCAAAAACATCATCAGATTCAATAACCTGATGTTTGCTCCGGCCTCAATACCGTCCATTTGTGATGCGAAGCTGAATTCTGACAGGATGAAGATCAGTGATATCTACAGCGGATCAGTGCAGGAAGGGACCGACGGGAAACCTGGAGGCTTTATAAAGGTTTCGCTGT
>CAWADB010000015.1:0-25722 GCA_963780735.1 uncultured Bacteroidales bacterium | reverse complement strand
ATAAGGTCATAATCATCCTGCGTGTAGGTAATATTGACAAGAGTGTCGACGCCGTCTCCGGCGCCTCAACCAGGAAACCACAGGAGGAGATCGTCAATTATAAGAAATAGAAGTCTTAAAGTCTGAAGTCTAAAGTCTTAAAGGCTAAAGGCTCAGTTAGCCATTGCCGGAAGCGATGGCTGACCTGGCTTATTGTATGAAAACCCACCGGGCTTGTAACCTGGTGTTACCAGGTATAACGTACACCTAATGCAATTCCCCATCCAAATCCTGAATGCTCGCCAATAAAATCCCACATTGGACGAACATCAAGACTTAATAAGATCGGAGCATTCAGAGTGTTAAAATCGTATTCCAAACCAATCTGACCACCCAGGGCAATATTAAAGTAGGCATTAGAGTCTTCGTAAGAATCAACCCCAATACCTGCTCCCGGTCCGATATACCAGTTTAATCCCTCAGTTATATTCCAATCCCAGTGATAAATAGCAGCCAGAAAAAATCTGTTGTGATGAGAATTGCCGCCAAAGCCTAAATCCAGCTCCAACCTGTTTATGTCGTTAAACCCTTTTTGATAAGACAGTTCTACTCCGTTAATATCACCGTTACCGCCAATGCGTATACCTATGGCATGTGGATTCACCTGAGCATTTATGGTAAAGCTCAGACAGAAAACAACTAATGTAAAAATTAAGATCCTTTTCATGATTGTATGTATAATATTATACTACTGTTTGTTACAACTGTTTGCACAAGAAAATCAAATTACCTCCAAATTTGCGACTTTTAATTGACAGAATAATTACACAATAGGTGGATTAAGTTATATAATTCACACATTACCGGGGAGTTATAATCTCATCAGCTACGTTTTAAAAACCGGTAAAGGCAACATTAATAAGGTCTTGCAATCATCCCTTACTTCCGCTGACTGCCGCCTCCCTCTTTCTTCCTTCCAGCCCCAGTGACAGCAGCAGCATAGCCAGCAACAGGATTGATACTCCTGAAAAAATATTCCTGAACGCCCTGCTGCCGGCCATTGAAACCATCAGTAACCCGATAACAGCTGTTCCCGATATCTGACCGATACTTATGAAAATTGTCAGCATCCCCTGCGATGTCGCCCTGTCTTCCGCGGAAGTGTTATTGAGCATGATATACCGGAGGGAACTGCCGGCAAGAACGGAAAGGCCAAGGCCGATAACCACACCGCTGAGATAATAAATGATCTTATGACTACCCGTCAGCGAAAGCATATAAAACCCTCCCGTCAGCAGCAAAAGTCCTGTAATGACAATTCTCTTAACGCCGTACCTGTCTATAAGCCTGCCAAACAGAGGCGATCCTATTGCCGTGGCAAGAACGAACGGCGTAAGCATGAAGCTTGCCGTCGACGGGGTGACGGAGAAGTTCTCCACGACAAATTTGGGGATGAAAACAAAACATGCCTGGACCACTCCCGTGGCAACCGCAATGAACCCTGCAATGATTATCTGACGGTTACTGAAAAAGCTGAATTTGATTATAGGGTCCCTGGTACGTTTTTCGACTCCCAGAAGAATAATAAATGACAACAGGGCCAGGGCGAAAGGCACCATGACCTTCGCGGCAAGCATAGCTGCCAGGCCCTTTGACGCATCGATGTTATTCAGGCTGAAGGTGAATCCGCCCAGGGCTATTCCCATGGCAACGATGCCACCCCAATCGATGCGTGTGATATTTTTGTTCGGTACTGACGGAAGGATTTTAAAGCTGTAATAAATCAGCACCAGTGATACGGGAAGATTTATGATAAAGAGGAAATGCCACTCGAAATAATGCAGCAGTACACCGGCGATAAAAGGACCCATGAGGAAAGCAATGCCAAATACCGCTCCTATCAGTCCTAGTATACGGCCACGCCTCTCCGGAGGGAAGAGATCGCCTACCAGTGCAGATGCCACAGGGAAGATGCCGCTTGCACCAAAACCCTGGATAGCTCTTCCTGTCAGCAGTGAGGTGAAACTTTGTGACATTGATACCCACAATGAACCTGCAGCAAAAATGGCAAGTGCCAGTACATAAATAATTCTTCTTCCGAAGATATCGGACAGCCGTGCAAACAATGAAATACCAACTAAATTGAAAAGTACATAAATGGAAAATATCCAACCTGAAAAGCGCGGGTCAAGGTGCAGGTAGCTCTCAATCGATGGTATTGCAGGTCCGACAATCGAAATATCGAGTGCCCCCATCAGAACGCCAACGAACAACAGGGTTATTATCGCATTTTGATTTTTCTGCTCCATATGTTCAGTGGATCAAAACAAACAAGGGTAAATAATAAACCACAAATCTAACCGAATTCTTAATTACTTATGGCTTCGCATTTCAACACGGCAAACACTCCTGCCCTCACAGTCTCTCTCACGATTTTCATTCCCGCTTGCTTTACAAACCAGGGTGCCCCGCCATTTTGCATGTAGATCCTGAAGTTACGGTAATGATCTCCTCCGGCCATGCGTTCAATGCCCCATGCAATTCGCTTCGAAAGTCCTGCCGGCATATTATGGTTATAATCGGCAATTATCACTCTTTGCGATATCCGCTTCATCTCAGCAAGAATTATAATGGCAAGCTCTGCTTCAAACTGGTGGATGGCCATAGATGTCACCGCCAGATCGAACTCGCCGTCCCTGTAGCCTGAAAGGTCTGAAGCATCATGCAGCTCAAAGGAAACGTTGGTTGCCCCTCTTCTCTGTGATGTTCTCCGGGCAGTGATGATCATGTCTTCTGACAGATCGATGCCAGTGACATGCATTGCTTTTTCAGCCATAGCAAACGACAGCGCCCCTGTGCCACATGCCACATCAATTACGTGATGTGAAGGCTCAACCTGGTCTGCTACACTCTTCCGCAGTCCTAATATCAGAGGATCAATAAATATCCGGTATATGAAACCGTTGAATGAGAATCTCATAAGGTACATTATAAAGGTTGATAAAGATAACAGGAAAAAGGTCATGCAATCGTTCAATCATGGCAGAGCCCTGCGGTGCGGGACAGCCTCCGCGGAGATACCAACCGGATCGAAGATCCTGACGGAGTAAAGAGAATGTCAGGAGCGCCGGGACAATTTTGTATCTTGGGCGCAAATGAACTGTCATGAAAGCACATTATTCAACCGCTTACGGAGGATCTGATGTATCCGTCTATGGCGATTTACCCGATCCCTCACCGGGCATTAACCAGCTCCTTGTTGAGGTTAAAGCAGCTTCAATAAATCCTGTCGACTGGAAAATAAGAAACGGCGATGCGAAGTTCATCACAGGGTCAAAGTTCCCGCGGATATACGGTGCCGACTTTGCCGGTATCGTACGGGAAACAGGGAAAGGAGTGACCAATTTCAAACCCGGTGACCGGGTCTACGGATCCGGATCAGTGCTTTTTAACAGGCATGGTGCAATGGCCCAGCTGCGGGCCGTAGATCAGAAAAATATGAGGCTGATCCCTGCAGGGATGTCATTCAGCGAGGCGTCTTCACTCCCCATAGCGGCTCTCACAGCTCTTAACGGACTGAGAAAGTGCGGCGTCAAGGCAGGGTCACGCGTGCTGATCAACGGAGGCACCGGCGGGGTGGGTCACTTTGCCGTACAGATAGCCAGAGCCAAGGGTGCAATTGTCACTGCAACATGCAGTGAAGGAAACAGAGAGCTTGCAAGGAAGCTGGGTGCGGATGAGGTCATGGGCTACAGCCCGGAGGAGCTTGCCGCCACAGACGAAAAGTTTGACGCTGTCGTGGATGCATACGGAAAAATGGAGCTCAGGCATGTCTGCCATCTCCTGAAGCGCAAAGGAACTTATACCTCAACATTATTCATACCTCCGCCCTATTTATCGATGATACTTATCCGTCTGATCTTCGGCAAAAAACTGAAATCAGCAAATATGAGGAGGCTTCCCGAAGACTGGAAGGAAATAGAGAGCCTCTTCGCCGAAGGTAAACTCAAGCCTCTTTTAGAGAACCTATTTCCTCTTGAAAAGGCCGCTGATGCTTTTGACTTCGCCGAGAAAGGGAAGCCAAGGGGTAAGATCGTTGTAACGGTTTAGACAATTCAGGCTGCCTTTTCCGTGCTTCAGTAACATATCATACATCTTACAACTAACATCTGCTCAGCCTGAATTTATGAGGCTTTGAGATAGTTTTGGCATACCCTTTGCATTGATACCTGTGAAGAGCAATTCTTCATAATACTTAAAGAGATGAAAAACTTAATTATCACATCGATCCTCGCAGTCCTGATAGCTTCAGCGACGACAGTCAGGGCACAGGACTATCCCGAGGAATACCTGGGTCTCCCGGGTGACAACCTTAACCTCTACGCAGTCATGGACCTGTTCCGTAACTCAAAAACACTCGAAGGCTTTGAAAGAAGTCTCAACGACCCGAAGTCAAGGATCAACAACCTCGACCTCAACCGTGATAATTTTGTTGACTACATCACCGTCTCTGATTACATCGACAGGAAAGTCCATACGATAGTTTTGCGCGCCGTGCTAGGCCGTAAAGAATACCAGGACGTCGCTGTCTTCACCGTTCAGAAGGTGGGCAGGAAGAAGGTTATAATACAGCTCATAGGTGATGAGGCTCTCTACGGAAGAAATTATATCATCGAACCTGTATATGCAAAAAAGTTCAGACACGGATACTACGGAGACCCCATGTATGCTGGTAATGGAACCATCATCAACAATTACTACTATGACGTCTTCGAATGGCCGGTGATCGTGTACATCTACCGCCCGTACTACCACGGTTGGCACTCGTCATGGTACTGGGGCTACTACCCTGGTTACTGGGATCCCTGGAGACCCTACTACTGGGATTACTACTACGGGTACCACTCAGGCTGGAACCATCACTACGACACTTACTATCACCACTGGGACCATAACAGGTACGATCGCTACAACGACTTCTACTACCACGGTATCCGCCAGCAGTCGGATCAGGTTCACCGCCGGATAGCTGAGAGCAACTATACTGAGACTTACTCGCGCCCCGAACTGAGGAGAGCAGGAGCAGATCTCTACACCACCACTCATGAAGACAGGAATAGCGAAAGGCGCAGGGCTGACGCCTCTGTAAACAGCAGGACTGAAATGACCCCTGCAGCAGCAGAGAGTACTGAAGCAAGGAGGAGCGCAGCATCCACAGTCACCGGAAAAACTGCCGCCGCTGAGGCCAGGGATGCCGAAAGAAGGACTGCAGAAAGCAGGACCGCTGAGACAAGGGCTGCTGAAGTAAAAGCTGCTGAAGCCAGGGATGCCGAAAGAAGGTCTGTTGAAAGCAGGACTGCTGAGACAAGGGCTGCTGAAGTAAAAGCTGCTGAAGCCAGGAGTGCCGAAGCAAGGGAAGCTCAGAGCAGGGCATCTGAAGCAAGAGCTGCTGAGGCAAGGGAAGCTCAGAGCAGAGCTTCTGAAGCAAGAGCCGCAGAGGCAAGGGAAGCTCAGAGCAGGGCATCAGAAGCAAGAGCTGCTGAGGCAAGGGAAGCCCAGGGCAGGGCATCTGAAGCAAGAGCCGCTGAGGCAAGGGAAGCTCAGAGCAGAGCATCTGAAGCAAGAGCTGCTGAGGCAAGGGAAACGGAAAGAAAATCTGCTGAAAGCAGGGAGACAGAATCGAAGGCCGCTGAAGCCAGAAGAAACTCAGGCAACACCGACTCAGCATCCAGAACCAACCGCCCTGATCGCACAGAATAGTCAGACGACAGATAACAAATCCCGCAGATCATAGGTCTGCGGGATTTTTTTTAGATACTTTTCCTCATTTCTACCCGTTAAAACAGATGACCGGAATACCCGCCCATACAATGACAACTGCAGAACCCCGGATGAATAAAATATCTTCCATAGGCAAAAGAAAATTACTTGTTCTGTTAATTGTTGTTTGTCAACCATTTATTACCGGCTGTGCCAGGAAAGTATACCCTGAAACATCGTTCAGTAACATCAGTACCCCGGCTGAAAAGCAAAAGATGGATGATTTTATCAGTGCGGGCATTGAAAAAACAATAGATACTCACGATGCCACTCCTGATGAAATCATTAACACTGCCCGGCAGTATCTTGGTGTTCCACATTGTATGGGCGGTACAACAATGAAATGCATGGATTGTTCCGGGCTACTGGTAAAGGTTTTTGCTACTCATGGCATTGAGCTGCCCCATAGCTCGGAGGAGCAGGCGCGGTACGGGAAGATCATAGCAGGAATGGAAGATCTTAGAAAAGGAGATATGGTATTCTTTATACGGTCATACAAAACAAACCAATTCATCACTCATTCAGGTATTTTCCTGGGGGATAACAAATTCATTCACACTTCCTCCAGCAACGGCGTAACAATCACCTCACTGGATGATCCCTGGTGGAACGAAAGGTATCTTTTCGGGACAAGAGTGTTCAAATGATAAGTACAGCTCTTGAATTCTGAAATCCGGTCTCCGGTTCGCTCAGTTCTGCTTCTGATCCTGTATCAGTACATCAGCCTGGTTGGGGTACTCGACGCTGAAGACCTTCTGGGCAAAGGTTATATTACATACGGCAAGCAGCACCAGCACAACGATAAGATTGTATTTATTCATGATTGATTTCTTTCACAAATCCTTTCCTTTTCATCAGGAAATATATGTTGATTATTTCCTTTTAATACAAAATTATTATAAAATTACGAGGGTTACAGAATGAGTCGCCAGGCAAAATTTTCCCTGTTTTTCCCCGTTAATCTTTAAAGGCCGAAATGCTCTGTTCCAGATATATTCTTCTCACTACACTCCTGCTCCTTGGCCTGTGCCCTTTGCTATGTGCTCAGACCTCCGGTGATAGCGAAGATTCGCAGGTTTATTACACGGTAACACGCGTTGTTGACGGCGATACCTTCTGGATTGACGACGGTAGCGAGAAAGGATTGAAGATCAGGCTTATCGGCGTCGATGCACCCGAACCACGAAACAACGGGAAGAAGCTGAAAGGCTATTTTGGTACTGAGTCATCTGACTATATGACCCGGCTGTTAGGAGGCAAAAAGGTAAGACTTGAGTTCGACGCCGATCGTTACGATCAGTACGGCCGGACACTGGCTTATGTTTATCTCGAGGATGGCACCTTCGTCAATGCCGACCTGGTTAAGAACGGCTACGCCACTGTCATGACCACCCCGCCCAACGTAAAATATGCCGACACCTTTGTCGAACTTGCCTCTAGGGCCCGTAAGCATAAGAAAGGACTCTGGAAAGAAAGCCCACAGGCTGACTGAAGGGCATTATACCAATGACTAAAAGGATGAAAACAGCAGCTTCCGGGATTATTACAGCAATCTTCTTAACAACCTGGACACTCAGTCTTTCTGCCCAGGAAGAAATTGAACCTGGTGCGCCCGCACTGAACGACTGGCGACAGGAACTTGCACTATACCCTGATTCATCAGAGGATCTTTATATCAGGGCAGAGGCAATCTTTACAGAGCTTTTCAGGACTACAGGCGAAAAGGCATATTTGGATTTTGTGATTATGATACTGTCACAACGCACGCTCTATTTCAATAATAAACCGGCGAATGATCTTCATAAATCACAATTTCTCTTTGAAAATGGCGGAAACGACACACTGTATGTGGAAGAGTGCTACAATATCATAAAGGAAGTGGCCGAAAACTTCCCGGATCATTTAGATCATATCTCTTCCGTCCTGCTGATGACTGCTGCCGACAGATCATATTCGTTTAATATAATTGACACGACGGAGGTATTGGCTGCCTATTTGAAAGCTTCCGGAACAGTTGAAATACAACTTGAAATTCATCCGCGTGATTCCCGCTATATCGCGGCTTCAAATAAAATAGATTCAATATTCCGGGCGGGCGGAGCAATGACCTGCAGCAGCATCGAAGCAATTTACTCGCAGAAAGTCGATCAGAATCATAGTGATAATGTGCTGATTAACAAGGTATTCAACCTGCTCACAGAGAAGGGTTGCACCCGTTCAGATTTTTATTACAGAATAGCTGTCAGGATTTATGCAAATAACCGTTCCGCTGAAAATGCAGTCAGGCTGGCTGAACTGAACATCACCCGTAATAACACAGACAAGGTTATATCCTATTTCGCCGAAGCCTTCAAAGCTGACACAAGTAAAGCAGTTCAGTCTGAAGTTCTGACCAGGGTTGCCACATGGGAGCTGGCAGAAGGGAAAAGGCAGGAAGCAAGGGATCGCGGTGAGCATGCCTGGCAGCTGAACAAAAAGAACGGAAAGGCTCTTATGATCATCGCTGAGGCATATGCGGGCAGCAAGATTGGAGATGCTTTTGACAATCACTCAGTGTACTGGGTAGCAGTCGACTATCTCATGTTCGCCAAAGCCGTCGATCCTTCCCTTAAAGAAACAGCTGATGCGAAGATAAAGGCCTGGTCGGGGCTTTTCCCTACGAGAGAGGAATGTTTTTACAGGAACATTACTGATCAGGGTATAGCTTACAGTGTTGGAAGCTGGATAAGTGAAGTAACAAAAGTCAGGTTCAGGAAAGAGTAATCAGATATTAAAGGCTATTTTTAACATGAGTATTTTCCCCCGCCTCTAATGTGAATTTCAAAATTAAAATATTTAGTGATTAAGAAATATCCGAAATAGCCCGCAAAGCAGCTCCATCGCAGGCTCACAGTCTCACCCGTGAGCCTCATATAAAAGAAAACTTGACTCAGCATGTCATAGAGCGTATCTTTGCAGCGATTTTCCAAAAACTAAAAGTAATCTGACATGAAAACAATCCGTCTTGTTGCAGGAGTACTGCTGGTGATCACCTGTGCGTTGCATTTTATAATGTATAATAAAATGCAGGATGAGCCGGGAGCAATCGGGCTTATCGTCTTTGGAATTATTTACGGTATTATCGGAGTTCTCCTTTTTACCCGGAAGACGTATCCCATTTACCTTGGACTGGTTATTCCTTTAATTGGATTAATCATTGCCCTGATAAAATTCGGAGTTCCGGAACTGGTATCACTGGAAACAGCGCTGCATCTTATTGATGTGGTGGTCATTGTATGTTGCGCGATACTCATCGCGAAACAGAAGAAACTGGCCTGACGCCCTTCATCAGAACAACAGCGATAAACAGGTAAGTCCTCCGTCCATCTTTCTGAATTCCGACATTTCGAGTTCGATAATGTTGTATCCGAGATCTGAAAGCTTCGTTTTTGATTTTGGAAATCCTTTGGGGATCAGTAAGAAATCATTTACCAGTAAACAATTGGCTGAATAGCTCTCATCCTGGTCTAAAATGACAGTATTTGCCGGGTAAACCATTCTTGAAAATGCCGGAGTCGAAATAAAATTCCCTTTACCGAGGTACGCAATGTCCGATTTAAGGTGCAGCCCTGCTTCAACTGTAAATTCGGATGAAGTGAACCCGTATTTTGACAGGATTGCAGACAGCTGCCTTGCACCCTCGCTGTTTGTTCTTCCGGAGAGCCCTATATAGTAATGGTTCTCGGCCCTTAAAATATCCCCGCCCTCCAAGGTGCCGGGAAATTCAATTGTCTCCAATGTCCTGTATCCGGATAGCACCCTGGAGATCTCAGCCTCCTCGCCCCTCCTGGCGACAGCTCCCGGGTGTGTGATGACTGCCACCTTGCTGTTGACAACAGCAGTATCCTCAACAAAGCAACCGTCCGGGTATCGCTCATCTGCCTCCAGGACTGTCAGTTCCACCCCGCATCTTACAAGTGCATTACAATATGCGGCATGCTGTTCAAGTGCTTTTTCAAAATCAGGTTTCCCGAGGTTTGATGTTGTGATTCCTTCGGCGAAATTCCTGCCGGGTCTGCGGACTATAGCTTTTGAGTGCATTTTACTTCAGATATTTACTTACAATGTCTCTCCGTGAGAACGGGGCGAACATGAACCTCTTTATTGCCTTTCCGGTAGTAAGCCATGAGATCTTCGCCCCATTCTTTCTGTTCGCAATCATCTTGCGCACAATGTAGGGTGCAACGGTATCAGGCTCATTTGCCAGTATATTGTATATCCTGATGATCGGACCGCTGTTGGCAGGATCCTTCCTAAGGGGTCCAAGCGTCAGATCAGTCAGAACCATACCCGGACTGATAGTACCGACCAGTACAGGTCCTCCTTTTACCTCCGCAGCAAAGGCATCGGTAAAGTACCTGACGGCCCTCTTTGATGTCCCGTATGGTGTCATACCCGTGATCGTCCTTCCGTCACTGCCGAGACCTTCCATATTGTAAATTGCACCCGAACCCTGGACCAGCATCCTGTTATAGGCAACATGGGTTGCCAGCATCAGCCCTTTGACATTGGTGTCTATAATTCTCATGAAAACCTCTGGCTCAATCTTATGGAACACCATCTGCTCATATGCAAGGCCTGCATTGTTCACCCATATGTCGACCGTGCCAAAGGTTTTGATTGCACCCTCCCACAGGTTAATAAGGTCACTTTCAATGGTTACATCACATTTGAAGGCGGCAAAGCGCCCTTCTCCGGGTTGACCTGCAAGCGACTTTAAAGATGTTTCTATCGTGCTTTCATCTGTCCCGGAATATGCAACATTCCATCCGGAATGAAGGAAAAACCTGACAAGTGCAGCGCCTATGCCCCTCGTGCCGCCCGTAATAACTGCCATTTTCATACCCGTAATTTATTGTCCTTTCAGGTAAAACTAATAAATTTGTTTTGCTTCTGAAGATGGAAGAAAAAATATCCCACCGGTTTTCTTTACGGCCTTTACTGAAAGACCGTCTTACCCCTGTCCGTGAAAACAGTAAATTTATTGCCAAATTTTTGCTTGCGGTTCTTTTTATTACGGTTGGGGCATGGTTCTTCAGACATGAACAACCGGAATTCGGTCATATAAAAAATGTTTTACTGGCTTCCCGGCTGGTATACATAATTACAGGAATCTTTGTTACTGCAATATACATTGTCCTTCAGGGACTTATGTATAAAATGTCATTTGCCTCCGTAAGAAAAAAAGTAAATTTATCCTCGACTATCCTGTTATTTCTGAAACGCAATTTCATAAGCATTTTTATGCCGGCAGGCAGCGTTACATCCCTTGCCTTTTTTACAGATGAAATCGAAAATGAAGATACATCAAAAACAAAAATTCATTTTGCTTCATCAATTTATGCTTTTACCGGAATAGTGACAATGGTGCTGGTTGCCATTCCAATTTTAATCTATGGCCTTTCTCGGGGTCTTTCCGAAGTTGCAGAAGTACTCGCATTAGGGACAATGATCCTTATTGTTACAGCAATTTATCTGATGTACAGATCCCTTGTAAAGAAAAAACTTCTTTTCAGGAAATTTGTAAGGTTCTTCCCCTCATCTGAAGTTTTTATTGACGAGTTTACCAGCCACCGTATTGACAGTAAACACCTTATTTACACCATATTAATATCTGTTACAATTGATTTTACATGCATTTTTCTTATTTTTATAGCAATGCTGGCACTGGGGCTCAAGGCATCGCTTTTCTTTGCCATGCTCGGTTACCTTTCAAGTGCTTTTTCAACATTTTTATCGCCATTTATGAAAGGACTTGGCGCGGTGGAGCTGTCAATGTCATTTATTCTTACAAAACTTGGATATTCAGGAGTGGAAGCTCTTGCCATCACGCTTCTCTACCGTTTCTATGAATTCTGGCTTCCCCTGTTTTCAGGAGCAATGAGCTTTCTTCTGAAGATTAACAAACTGCTCATGCGCATAATTCCTGCTTTCTTAATATTCTCGCTTGGCATTGTAAACATAGTTTCTGCAATTACGCCCGCACTGGCTGAGAGAGTCCAGCGCCTTCAGGATATTATACCTGTTGATGCAATTGCAACTTCGAATTACTTTGTCCTTATTGCAGGCCTTTTTTTGCTGCTGACTGCAATATTCATGCTGAGGGGACTAAGAAATGCGTGGTGGATAGCTTTGGTAATGAGTGCCCTGACATGTATAGGCCATCTTGCAAAAGCCATTGATTATGAAGAAGCAACATTCGCCCTTGTCATCTTTGTCATACTTATATTTTCAAGAAAAGAATACATTATTAAAGGAAGCCCTAAATTGCATGCCATAGGGATCTGGTCGGCAGTACTGAGCATGATATCTGTGATCATCTACGGTACGGTCGGTTTCTTTTTTCTGGATAAAAATCACTTTGGCATTGAGTTTAATCTATGGCAAAGCATCGTTTACACTCTGAGGAATTTTGTGCTGATAGGTAACACGGGATTGGTTCCAGCCACCCGCTTTGCAAAGGATTTCCTGATTTCGATAAATGTAAGCGGCTTTGTGTCTCTTTCGTTCCTGTTCTATACAATTATAAGACCTTACTTTGTCAAGGAAACTACCACTCCGGAGGAATTTGAAAAAGCAAAACACCTGCTTGAAAAGTATGGAAATTCAGGACTCGATTACTTTAAAATCTATTACGATAAGTTGATATTTGCCCCCGAAAATTTAAATTCTTTCATTGCTTACCGCACAGCAGGCAATTTTGCAGTTGCCCTTGAAAATCCTGTCGCCGGTAACCCTGAAGATCTGAAACAATGTGTTTTACTTTTTGATAAATTCTGTTTTGAAAACGGCTTAAAGAACATATTTTACAGGGTTCCTGAAGAAAGCCTGCCGCTCTATACACATACTTCAAAGAAAAGTCTTTTCATGGGACAGGAAGCAATTGTTGACCTGAAGACTTTCACTCTGGAAGGCGGCAAAAATAAAGCGCTCAGGAACGCAATAAACAAAGTAATGGACGAAGGGTACAAATCATCAGTACACCTCCCGCCAATAAAGGATGGAATATTGCAGAAACTTAAAGCCGTATCTGATGAATGGCTTATTTCGACAAAACGGGAAGAAATAATTTTTTCACAGGGTATGTTCCGATGGAATGAGCTTAAAAATCAAACAATCATTACAGTGGAAAATTCGGAAGAAAAGGTTATTGCCTTTCTTAATATTATCCCTGATTTCGCACCCGGGGAAGGCACTTATGACCTTATCAGGAAAACAGGAGATTCTCCTCATGGAGTAATGGATTTTCTTATAGTTGAACTTTTCAAATACATGAAATCACAGAATTACTTAAAAGTGAATCTGGGTTTTGCCCCTATGAGCGGAATCGACGATCCTCATACATTCTCTGAAAGAACAATAAAGTTTGCCTATGAAAAAATAAGGTCCTTCTCCCACTTTAAAGGCTCGCGCAATTTCAAGGATAAGTTTTTCCCGGCATGGCATAACAAATACCTCATCTACTCACAAGACTATGACCTCATGCAGGTCCCGGCAGCCCTGACCAAAGTAATTAAACCAGCCAATGATTGACCGGAAGGTTATAATATATACCGGAGCTGCAGCCTGCTTTGCAGGATGTGCAGGCGATTTTCTGTCTCTTTTTATCCTGGGGCCGGAATATCCTGGCTATAACCAGCTTTTCGATACAATGAGTGCCCTCGGAGCTTCCGCCAGTCCTGTATCAAACATAATTTCTGCCTGGTGGGTAATTCTTGGAATCCTGATGATAATATTCGCCATCGGGTTCAGATCGGCTTATGCACCGGGAGATAAATATGTAAAGACCGTATTCTGGCTGTTAATACTTTACGGATTGGGGGAAGGACTGGGTTCAGGATTGTTTAAAGCTGACCGCATTGCCGGTTCTTATACCACTTCTTTCATTGTACACGATATTCTTGGAGGAGCAGGTGTTGCCGCCCTCCTGATTTTGCCTCTGATTGTCAGGAAAATAAAACAATCCTTTTCAAGTCCCGGTTTTATCGAATTCTCAAATATTACCTTTATCCTTGGAACTTTGTTCCTGATTTTGTTCTCATTTCGTTTTTTCGGAGATGCAGAAAACATAATAGCAAAATACAGAGGTTTATGGCAGCGACTGTTTGTACTGGTGTATTACATATATATGATAGTCATATCAATAAGAATGGTCTCAGAAACTGCACGCCGTGACAGGTGAATGATATTAAGTCCTCCTGGTATTCAGATACTGACATTTTCGTATTTACAGGATTTATTGATTACCTTTTCCGGGTATATTAATCAGATAACCCCTTACATATGAAATTGATCCGCTACAGATACAGCCTTCTTGTTTATGTCCTGATAATTATGCAGGCATATTTATTAACTTCCTGTAATACAAAATCATACGATTCAAAAAATCAAGTCGGGAAAACTGGTTTTCTGGGTTTTGATCTTGATATGAATTACTCAAAAGTAAAAAGTGTAACTGATTTTTTGCTTAAGACTGGTGAATTACAATATTTTGAAACAACAGATATGCTTGAGAATAAGCAAAAAAACTTATACTATGATTATTCAGAAATGAGCCCTTCTCTTTGTGCAAAGATTAATCTCAGAGGAGTTCTTTTAATTGATGAAAGGTTAACCAGTATTCAATTAACTCTATGCAGCAGGTCAGATACAGGAGAACAAAGATTTTCCCCTCATTGTGACCTGAATGAACTTAAAAGAGTATTTGAATTATATGAAGGAAAATACGGAACACCAACCTTACTTGGCCAGGGAAAAGAATATGATTTGTTGTTAAAAAGAATATCAAATGTTTATTTCCCGGGTCCAAAAGGAAGATGGGCAATGGATAAGATGTATTTTTGGGAGAGGGGAAACTATAGAATATATTTTGATTTTGGGTATCCGGAAAATTTGGCCAACCCGGATAATCCAATCACAAAATCTGATGTTTATGCATTGTCTGACTCGACAATTACTCCTGTTATATACTATGTCTTTACACAAGACTATATGGATAAGCTGCTTGAGAAAGCAAGCAGAATGAAAGAACCTGCACTGTAAATTATCTCCGGTATGAAACGTAACCTCTTCACCTCCGCCCTTACCCTTCTCATGTTATTCATAAGCGCACTCTGCCTCGATGCGCAAAACACTAAATACCCTGCCGGTATTGAAGAGAAGATCAGGCAGGTTGAGAACAACCTTGGAGATTGGGTACGCACTCAGAATGATCTCCCCTGGAATCTTCGAGCAGAGGATGAAACTTCACAACATAAACGGAGTTAGTATTGCTGTCGTGCATGATTCTAAAATCGAATGGGCAAGAGGATACGGCTGGGCTGATGTTTCTGAAAAACGTCCGGTGACAGAGGAAACGTTGTTTCAGGCTGCATCGATAAGCAAGTCGCTGAACGGCGTCGGCGTGATGAAACTGGTACAGGACAAGAAGATAGACCTGCATACTGACATCAATCAGTACCTTACATCATGGAAATTTCCGTACGACACTGTTTCAAAAAATAAACCGATAACTGTTGCCGCCCTGTTAAGTCACACTGCCGGCCTGACCATTCATGGTTTCCCTGGCTATGCCATGGGCGACACCATCCCCACCCTGCAACAAATACTCGATGGACAGAAGCCGGCTAATACAGAGGCGGTACGTTCGTTCGGGGAGCCGGGCACCAGTGTGATCTATTCAGGCGGAGGTGTCATAATCTCGCAGTTGATCGTCACGGATGTCGCACATCAGCCCTATGATGAGTATATGCAAATGAATGTTCTTGATCCCATGGACATGAAAAGCAGCTTCTTTACACAGCCTCCGGAAAAATCAAAAAGCATGCTGCTTGCCACAGGATATAAGGCAGACGGGAAAAAGGTTAAAGGCAAGTATCACATTTACCCTGAACAGGCAGCGGCAGGTTTGTGGACAAATCCTGTTGACCTGTGCAAATACATTATCGAGACCGTGTCATCATGGAACGGACAATCGGACAAAGTGCTGACGCCTGAGTTTACAAGGCTGAGGCTTGCACCTGTACTCCAGGATGCAGCTGCAGGCGTGTTTGTCAGCAAAAAGGACTCAAGTCTGTATTTCTACCACGGCGGAGCCAATGAAGGCTTTACCTGTTATTATGTCGGAGACATGATCGGGGGTAACGGAATGGTGATAATGACTAACTCAGATAATGGATCCCTCTCGGGTGAGGTTGCAAACAGTGTTGCCACCGTTTACGGATGGAAAGACTATTATCAGCCGGTACTGAAGACTGTTGTGGAGGTTGATAAGGCTATCCTTGACACGTATGTCGGGAAGTATGAGGCAGAAGGGAACGTGACCAATATCAAAAGGAAAGGCAGTAACCTGTTGATTAGTCCTTACCCTGGTTTCTGGGTAACTGCATATTTCACATCCAACGTTGACTTTTTTGTCAGGGAGCTGGAGGCTGACCTGAGGTTTATCACTGATGCAGAAGGCAAGGTCTCCGGTTTCAGCATGAACGGAATGACCGTCAGGAAGGTTGAATAGGTCTGAAGTTTGAAATCGGGGAAAACAACACCTTTGCTGCTAAATATTTTAATTACAATTGATAACATTTTCCTGACTCTTGTTGTTTGTAGCTAATAAACTGACATATGGAGACACCAATTATATTCTGGATAATCTTTAATGCCTTTGTCCTTGTCATGCTGGCACTTGACCTGGGCGTATTCCATCGTAAAATTCATGAGGTAAAAGTTAAGGAGGCCCTGACCTGGACCTTTATCTGGATCTTTCTTGCCCTGGTCTTTAATACTATTATTTATTACTGGAAAGGCCAGCAGCAGGCATTGGAATTCTTTACCGGTTATCTGGTCGAGAAGGCCTTAAGTATTGATAATATCTTTGTCTTCATAATGATCTTTACTTATTTCCAGACACCTTCCATATACCATCACAAAATCCTTTTCTGGGGTATAATCGGGGCATTGATCATGCGTGTCATCTTTATTTTTGCCGGTGTTGCACTGATGGAAAAGTTTCATTTCACCATTTACATATTCGGCGCATTGCTGATTTATACCGGGTACAAGATGTTTTTTCATAACAATACGAAAATCCATCCTGAGAAAAACCCGGTTATCAGGTTCTTTAAGAAGTTCATGCCTGTCACACCTGATCTGCACGAAGACAAGTTCTTCACAAAACTGAATGGCAGGCGCTATGCAACACCTTTGTTTTTGGTATTGATTCTCATCGAAACAACCGACCTGATCTTTGCTGTGGACAGCATACCGGCGATCCTGGCAATTACTCAGGACCAGTTTATTGTCTACACATCAAACGTTTTTGCGATCCTCGGGCTTCGTTCATTATATTTTGCACTGGCGGGAGTTGTGCACCGCTTCTGGCTTTTAAGCTATGGCCTGGCTGTTGTTCTGGTTTTTGTAGGTATTAAAATGCTACTGGTCGATGTTTATAAAATACCCATCGAATGGTCACTTTTGTTTATCGCCGTAATAATCGCGGGAAGCATTTTCTTTTCATTGAAGTTTAAAAACAAAAAGGCAAGCCTATGATGCATGCCTGTCATAATAGTTAGTGCTTTCGAATATCTTGTCGGCGTTGGCAGCAATGAAACCCGGGTATTGAGTGCCGTCGGGCCTGTTATACCGAAGGGTGAACTCATAGAAGCACGACGGTATCTCAAACACCCCGTCGGTAAATTCAACACGCTGAATCTCAGCCATTGTTGCAGACTGCTCCAGCAGTTCTTCGGGTGTCCCGTAAATCTCTCCCCCGACGGTAGTCATCAGGTAACCGTTTCCCTTCACAAATTCATTGACCTCCTGTAAAGTTGAGAACTTTTTCAACTCATTGACCTTGACAGCAAAATGGTTGGCCCGGTAACCGTATACAAGCAGCCATGCTGCGTATTCTGATTCTTCGCGCAGCCGGTTGTAGGTGGCAAACGGTATCTTACCCCATACGCTGCCTCCGTAAACAAGGTCCGGATCAGCATACGCACTGTCGCTCAGCCTGTTCAGGTAGCCCCGGATGGTTGCCTGCAGATAATCACTGAACTGATCTGTCAGCAACTCACTGATAAAAACCTTGGGTGCTGTCGGGTCATTTTTATGCTCAAAATGCATCCCTCTCAGCTTTTTGGCCTTAAACTCGTAGTTCCCCCTGGCCTCATAACCGTTTTCGATAAATAACCGTGAAACTATATCGATATTCATCCTGGGGTCATCGAATGTTCTCAGTGCAATATGGTCATGAACGACCTTCTCTCCCCGGGCTGTAAAAAGATCGAAGATCCTTTTTGCATGGGGATTCTCTGTCGAAAAGCGATTCCAGAACCGCTCAAATATCATTGATGTTTCCATATCTCAAAGCTCTTTTCCAGCCATTATCGCAAATCTAAATCAATTCCGGGTACCGGTTACAAACCATGATCAGAATTTTAATCTCCTGGCCCCCTATTGCCTTATTTTATATATTTATACTCATCATTTCACCCGTCACAATGAGTTCAGCAAAAAAGCGACCCTTCTTCAGGTTCGGCCCCGGAGCCCTTGTCACTGCCGCTTTTATCGGTCCAGGAACCATAACCACATGCTCGCTGGCAGGTGCACAGTTCGGCTATGCCCTGCTCTGGGGAATGGTTTTCTCAGTGCTGGCAACCATTATCCTGCAGGAAATGTCAGCACGCCTGGGCATCATAACAAGGAACGGACTGGGCGAAGCGCTGCGAATTCATTTCTCCAGACCCGCCTCAAGGATCATTACTGCCATCCTCGTCATCTCCGCCATCACCATCGGCAACGCAGCCTTTCAGACCGGGAACATACTCGGAGCCTCACTTGGGCTTGAGACCCTGTTCGGACCTGAGAAGCTCTCACTCAGGTTCTGGGTGGCATTGAACGGGATCGCTGCTTTCATACTCCTCATGGCAGGAAGCTACAAGCTCATTGAAAGGATCCTTATTGCGCTGGTGATAGTCATGAGCATTACATTCATTACGACCGCAATAGTTATTTCACCAAAAATACCGGAGCTGATTAAGGGCATGGCCGTTCCCTCCATCCCGCGCGGATCTGTGCTGACACTGGTTGGCCTCATTGGCACCACCGTGGTGCCCTATAACCTCTTCCTGCATGCCTCCGCCGTCCGCGAGCGGTGGCAAAGCCCCTCGGATTTACCGGAAGCCAGATGGGACTTATCTATCTCGGTGATCCTCGGCGGACTGATATCCATGGCAATAATCGTGACATCTGCCGTCGCATTCTACGGCACAGGAAGAGATGTCACCACTGCCTCTGACCTGGCGGTTCAGCTGGAGCCGCTGCTGGGACACTGGGCAAAATATGTCTTCAGCACCGGTCTCTTTGCTGCAGGTATTTCATCCGCCATCACGGCTCCGCTGGCTGCAGCTTACGCAACAGCTGGCATCATGGGATGGAAGAGAGACCTGCACTCATGGCGCTTCAGGATGATATGGATGTTCATCCTTCTTGCAGGAATACTCTTCTCAATGATAGGCTTTAAGCCGCTGCAGGCTATACTCTTTGCGCAGGCTGCCAACGGCATCCTGCTGCCATTGATAGCCGTGTACCTCCTCGTTGTGATGAACAGCAGGAAGATAATGGGCGACAATGTCAATACGACCCTGTCAAATATCCTGGGAGGCATTGTCGTTTTAACAGCCATGGGACTGGGAGTGAGAAGTATCCTTCATGTTTTAGGTTTAATCTGACAGCAAGGAACAATGTACATCGATATAAACTGCGACCTTGGTGAGAGAAACCCGGCAGACAAAACCGGGAACGATGAGGCGCTCATGCCTTATATTTCCTCCGTGAATATTGCCTGCGGATGCCATGCCGGCGATCCGCTGACGATAGAGAAGACCATCCGGTCAGCTATGAGGCATAGAGTCAGCATCGGAGCACACCCGGGATACCCCGATCGTGAAGGGTTTGGAAGAAGACCGGTGAAAATGAACAATGAAGAGCTGCGGGCAATGATACTCTACCAGGCAGGAGCTGTTAAAGCCATGGCTGAAGCTGCAGGAGGAAAGATGCGCCATGTCAAGCCTCATGGCGCACTGTATAATACTGCCGCAAAAGACTATGAGATCTCAATGGTGATAGCTCAGGCGGTGAAGGACCTCGACAGCTCGCTGATCCTCGTGGGTCAGTCAGGCTCACAGCTGATTAAAGCTGCCAGGGAGACAGGCCTCCCCTGCGCCTCAGAGGTGTTTGCCGACAGGGCATACAATGATGACGGCACGCTCGTCGCGAGAGACATACCCGGATCAGTGCTGCATGACACCGGCAGGATGATTGACAGGGTGATGAGGATGATAAAGGAAAAAGTGGTGGAGACTATTTCGGGAAAAATAATCCCGGTAGAGGCAGATACCATCTGCATCCATGGCGATAACGAGACAGCTGCAGAGTTCACAAAGAACCTTACAGAAGCTTTAAGGTTCGGGGGCATTGAAATGAAGCATCCCGGAAAAGAATAAGATGACACTGAAATATATTCCATCGGGAGATTTGGCATTTATCATCAAGGCAGGTGATGAGATTTCAGAGGAGATCAACAGAACTGTGAGGAAGCTTCTGATCAGGCTGGAAGAAGAAAAGATCAGCGGCATTACAGACTTCATCCCCTCATACAACGAACTGATGGTTTGTTATGACCCATCAGTTCTAGATTACAGACAGCTCCCTGACATCTTTCGTTCATATACGGCTGACCTCGATGCCATGGAACTGCCTGAGGAATATGTCATTCATGTCCCTGTGCTTTATGGAGGCGAATATGGACCTGACCTTCAGTATGTTGCAGAATATAACAGTCTTGCAGAGGATGAGGTCATTGAAATACACAGTTCATCCGCCTGCCTCGTTTATATGCTTGGCTTTACACCCGGCTTTTGCTACCTCGGAGGGATGGATCAGCGTATTGCGACACCGCGCCGGGAGACACCGCGACTGAAGATACCTGCCGGTTCAGTGGGGATAGCTGATGGCCAGACAGGCATTTACCCCATTGAGAGTCCGGGTGGATGGCAGATAATAGGGAAAACACCTGTCAGGCTGTTTAATCCTGATCATAAGCCTGAGTTCCTGTTTAACGCCGGAGATTATGTTCAGTTCTTTTCTGTGACTGTGGATGAGTATAAGCATATCCTGGACGAGGTGAGCGAAGGTATCTACCAGGTCAGACGAACAAAAAAAACCTGATCATGCCGTCGGTAATCATTCATTCAGCAGGATTGTTAACCACGGTGCAGGATGCCGGGAGGTACGGCTATCAGCGATATGGTATGCCGGTCTCAGGGGCAATGGATATCTTCTCCTGCAAGCTGGCTAACCTCCTGGTGGGCAATGACCCTGGTGCTGCATGCCTGGAGGCGACAATAGCCGGACCAGGGATTGGCTTCACTGACGAGACATCGGTAGCTGTGACAGGCGCGGATATGGGGCCGCATATAAACGGGAAGAGCATCCCGCTCAACACTGCTGTCTCTGTGAAGCAGGGCGACAAACTTGGCTTTACAGGACTTAAGAAAGGCTGCAGGTCGTACATCGCCTTTGCGGGTGGAATAGATGTTCCTCCGGTAATGGGCAGCCGGTCGACCTACCTGAGAGCCGGCATAGGAGGACTGGAGGGCAGAGCCCTCAGGGACGGTGACGAGCTTCCCCTGGGTGAGGCTAAAGGAAAGAGAAGGATCATGAGTATCCCTGAAAACCTTATCCCTGAATATGGGCACAGCCAGGTCATAAGGGTCATCTCAGGGCCTGAGGCGCACAGTTTCGAGACGGAGGGTCTCCGCAGTTTCCTGACGGCGGAGTATCAGGTGACGGCGCAGAGTGACCGTATGGGTTATCGTCTGTCAGGAGAAATGATAATACACAAGGAAGGCAAGGCCGGCATAATTTCGGCGGGGATTTCGGCGGGGACAGTTCAGGTGCCAGGCAACGGACAGCCTATTGTCCTCATGGCCGACAGGCAGACCTCCGGAGGCTATGCCCGTATAGCCAATGTCATCACCGTTGATCTGACGCTGCTCGCCCAGATGAAGCCCGGCGACACTCTCCGTTTCAAGGAGACAACCCTTGACCATGCCCGGCAGCTTCTCCTTGAACGCCGCAGGATGATACCAGGATCCTGACGCTTCGTCCTCCGAAGCTTAAGCGAAGAAGGATCGTTTTTCATTTCCGACAATCAATTACACCGCAAAAGCATAAAATTGAACATGATTGGCAAACATGTCCATAAATATTAAAATATTGGACACGTTTCATTGTTTTTAGCACCCTACAGTCTGTACCCTCCTAATCCCGCTCTGTGGGATCTTATCGGTCGGTACTCCCTTCTCCCATTCACATTTGAATTAATAAGGCTAAAACCTTATAATATATTTGTATTTTTAAGGTTATATCCTTATATTTGCATGAATATATTAAGGTTATACCCTTATGAATACAACTAAGCAATCACTGATTATTGATCAGACAGACAGAAAATTAAAGCCCTTTATTGCGGCAGGACGAGTCATAATCCCTCCCAGAGGCTGGATAAATACTATCCGGAATGCTATGAAGATGTCTCTCAGCCAGATGGGTAAAAGACTTGGTATCACTGCACCCAGTGTCAGGGAGATAGAAGAACGTGAGGCTAATGGAACGATCACTCTTAACACCTTGCGTGAAGCTGGTAAAGCGCTTAACATGAGGCTTATATATGGTTTTGTACCTATGGACCAAAGCATCAGGGAATCGATAAACAAGCGTGCAAAAGAAGTTGCATCTCAGATTGTTCTGCGAACTTCGCATAATATGAAGCTGGAGGATCAGGGAACAACAAAAGCTCAGATTAAAAAAGCAATTAAAATGCAGACTGACATGATCAAAACTTCAATGCCTAAAGGTCTATGGGATTAAACTTTGAATATATACCTGGTCAGACTCCTCTCGAAGAAGAGGAAAAAGAAGAAATGTTAATTTCTTCGATAACGACACGTGGTGAACTGGATGAGTTCGAACAGTTGAATATAGCTCAGGCAGTTGAATGGACCCTTTCAAGACAATTTGACGCTGATTATATACTTTCAGAGCGGTTTGTAAGAGAACTGCATAGACGAATGTTCTGTGACGTCTGGGGCTGGGCCGGCACATTCAGGAAAAGCAACAAAAATATCGGCGTTGATAAAACTCAGATAGCGGTATCATTGAATCAGCTTCTTGAAAATGTCAGGTATTGGATTGAGCATTCAGTTTATCCGCATGATGAAATCGCTATAAGAGCAAGTCATCAAATTGTAAGCATTCACTGTTTCCCGAATGGCAATGGACGGCATTCTCGAATAATGGCGGATGTCATTATTACCTGTATCTTTCAAAAGCCGCTTTTCACATGGGGACAATCCAATCTTACTGAACACAGTGAAACCCGAAAAATATATATCTCAGCAATACATGAAGCAGACAATGGCAACATAAAGCCGTTGATTGAATTTGCCAGATCATAAGATCTTCTCCATCGCCCTCTCATCCTAACGCAGAGTCTCCCCTTCCATGCTCCATGCCCTTTGCCTCTTGCCCCGTGCTCCATGCCCCATGCTCTATGCGCTACGCACCTTACCACATTCTAAAAAATCTTAAATTGCACTAACAAACCTCACCACACATGATAGGTAAATATAAGATCATCACTCTCTGTGGCAGCACGAGATTTAAGGATGAATTTCTTGAAGCCCAGAAGCGTCTCACGCTGGAAGGAAACATAGTGATCAGTGTAGGTCTCTTTGGCCATTCAGGCGACGAAGAGGTCTGGGCGGATAATATCAAGCCCATGCTTGACGATATGCACCTGCGCAAGATTGACCTGGCCGACGAAATCTTTGTGATCAACCCCGGTGGTTACATTGGCTCATCCACCCGCAGGGAGATTGAATACGCCCAAAAAACCGGTAAAGAGGTGAGATACCTTGTGCCTGCAAAGTAAGGAATGTTGAGCTTATGAAAGGATTATTTCTCCTCGCAATCAATATCATAGGCAATATTAGATTCAAACAGGAAATATTATTTTTGCTTTAAATGCATATAAATTTAATGGCATATGAAAAGTCAATTTAGAATCGGAGCAGCTGTCTTTGTTGTATTGGCTGCAGCATTATTTGGCTGTAATCAGGTCAACAGCAAAAAAGAAAGTAAAAATACCAGGCCCAATATCATTCTTCTCGTTGCTGATGACTTAGGTTACAGTGACATTGGACCTTTTGGTGGTGACATAAAAACCCCGGCGCTTGACAAGCTTGCCACAGAGGGAATGCTCTTTTCCAATTTTCATGTCCTGCCTACCTGCTCTCCCACACGTTCGGTATTGCTGACAGGAATTGACAATCATATTGCAGGGTTGGGAGTCATGGGTGAAGCCAGTTATCCGGCATTGAGAGAACTTCCTGGCTACAGCGGACATTTGTCTGACCAGGTTATTACTGTTCCTGAAATATTAAAGAATAACGGATATCATACCTATATGGCAGGTAAATGGCATCTCGGAGAAGAACCAGGCCAAATACCGTCCGACAGAGGTTTTGAAAAATCATTCGCCTTATTGCAGGGAGGAGGAAGTCATTATGCTGACCAAAAGCCGCTGTCGCCTCCTCAGGTAATGGATTACAGGGTGAATGGGAACAAACTGGCAGAATTGCCTGCTGATTTTTATTCAACCCGAAATTACACGGATACGCTGATCGCATACATTGAAAAAAACAAAGCCGACCAGAAACCTTTCTTCATCTACGCTTCCTTCACCGCGCCACACGATCCGCTTCAGGCGCCCGAAGAATGCATAAACAAATACAAAGGGAAATTCGATATTGGTTGGGATTCACTGCGTACAATCCGGCTTGACAATCTTAAAACCTTAGGAATTGTGCCACAGGAAATCAACAGTTTTGCACCCAGCGGAATTCAGGGATGGGAAACGCTTAATGCCGTTCAGAAAGAGGAGTATGCACGGGATATGGAGGTTTATGCTGCAATGGTCGATTACCTGGATATGAGTATTGGCCGTATCATTGATTATCTGAAACAACAGGGATTGTATGACAACACAATGATACTTTTCATGTCAGACAATGGCGCTAATGGCATAATGGCTACCACATACCCGGGTAATGACGACGGGAAATACCTGGGTTCGTTCAATAACGCTCTTGAAAATCGTGGTTTGCCCAATTCGTTTGTCGAGATGGGTCCGGGTTGGGCACAGGCATCCTCTTCTCCGTTCCGGTTGTTTAAGAGCTTCACGTCCGAAGGCGGCATCAAAGCGCCATTAATCATCAAAATGCCTGCAGGTGTGAATAATACAGGGCAATGGAACAAGAGCTTCATACATGTTTCTGACATTGTGCCAACGGTATTGGCGCTCGCAGAAGCGACTTATCCACAGGAGTCGAATGGGAAAGCTGTAAAACAACCCATTGGAAAATCAATTCTTCCTTTGCTGAAAGGTGAAGTAACGGAAGTACACACCGGTGAAGGTATGGGTTGGGAGTTATTTGAGCGGAAAGCTTATATAAAAGGCAACTGGAAAATCCTTCGATTACCGGAGCCATTCGGAGAAGGAGATTGGCAGCTTTATAATCTTGCAGATGATCCCGGAGAATCAAATGACCTGTCTCTTCAATTCCCTGAAAAACGAGATTCACTGATTAATGGTTGGTTGCAGTATGCAAAAGAAAATGATCTGGTTGACCATCATGGATATTATGATAAGCTTCTATTGAAAAGTCTTACCGGAAATCATTGACAATCCTGGCACCAATTTCCCGGATTACTCTAACTTTATTCCTTTTCATAAACCATCAGTTATGAAACCAAACGACAATTCAA
>CAWADB010000014.1:0-310903 GCA_963780735.1 uncultured Bacteroidales bacterium | reverse complement strand
AGTACGGTCTCAAGAATGCCCAGGATCTTTATTTCAGCATAGCAATAGGGGAGATCGAACTCCTGCAGGCGAAGAAAGTTCTTCTGCGCACAGACGAAGACGCAGAACCGGCTGCCGCAAAAGTGCCTGAGATGCATCCACATGACGATGCGGTTAAGGGAGGGGCTGACTATCTTGTCATTGACGAGAAAGTTGAAGGTCTCGACTACAAGCTTTCAAAATGCTGCAACCCGGTGTTCGGCGACCGTATCTTCGGGTTTGTCACCATCCTGGAAGGGATAAAGATACACAGGGCTGCCTGTCCCAACGCTGATTACATGACATCAAACTTTCCCTACAGGGTTCTGCGGGCCAGATGGACCAGGCTTGATGCAGCCAGGGGATTTCTGACATCGGTAAAGGTAACGGGCATTGAGAACCTGGGTATTGTTGCACGCATATCCGATATTCTGACAGAGTACAAAGTATCGGTCAAGAGCTTCACCTACAAGATGGACAACGGCCTCTTTGAAGGCAAGATCGATCTGCTGGTACCGAACATCAACCTGCTCTACGGCCTGATAAAGAAGATACAGTCTGTCAAGGGCATAACCAAGGCCTCCAGGCTTGACAATTAATATCTCGGGTCGGGAAGCACTGGCAGCTTAGCCATCTTTTCCACTTCAACAGAGGTTGAGCCAAACTCCTCAACCACCTTGCCCTGAATGAGATACGTCCCGCTGCCGCGAAACGGCCATTTGACCAGCGACTGAGAGAAGTGGGTTGTGTCAAAGAACTCGCCGCTGTTGTCAATGAAGCATCCGAAGTTCATCCAGTCTCCCTTCACCGTCTTGATATATTTCACTGTCACAAGGTGTCCTACCATTTTCACTTTGCGGCCTGTTTTTTCGTGCATTTCCGACGCCATCACCTCGCCCCTGAACTTTGTCTGCAGCATGTCGAACCATGAGAGTGTCACCGGGAAGCCCAGCAGCTCAATCTCGTCGTAGGCATCCTCCAGCTTTGACTGTTCAAAGGGAGGCATCACAAACTTTTTCGGTTCAGGATTGAAGAGCGTACGAGCCGTCTCACTCTTCCCCCTGTTGATAAGCATGTGTGCCTCCCACAGCAACAGCGCCTTGCTCTTCCCGGTGTACCTGAAGGCTCCGGTACGTATCAGTATAACGGTCTGTTCAAGACCTGGACCAATACGTGAGATAAAGTCACCAATATCTTTATAATCACCATTGTTATCGCGTTCTTTTATGATCTCATGTGCCAGGCCGTTTTCCAGTCCCGCTATATGTATAAGTCCCAGGTAAACGCTCTTTCCGTATATGGTGGTTTTGTATGTGCTTTTGTTTATGCATGGCGCTTCTATGGCTGCCCCCTCGCGTTTTGCCTCGTGCACATAGACCCATGTACGGTAGAAACCTCCGAAGTTATTTATGACGGCCACCATGAACTCGAGGGGGTAGTGTGTCTTCAGCCAGAGGCTCTGGAAGCTCTCGACGGCGTATGAGGCTGAGTGTGCCTTGGAGAATGAGTAGCCGGCGAAGGACTCGATCTGGCGCCACACCTCCTTTGTTATCTCTTCGGGGTAGCCCTTCTCACGGCAGTTGGCAAAAAACCTCTCAGTGATCTTCATCATCTCCTGCCGCGAACGGTGCTTGCCGCTCATGGCGCGGCGAAGCGTGTCGGCGTCGGACAGGTCGAGGCCCGCGAAGTGATGGCACACCTTCAGCACATCCTCCTGGTAGACCATCACCCCGAAGGTCTCGCTGAGGAGCTCTTTCATCACGGGGTGGATATACTCAAATTTATCGGGGTTATGGAAGCGGTAGATGAACTGGCGCATCATGCCTGAGCGGGCCACGCCGGGCCTGATGACCGAGCTGGCAGCCACAAGTGTCAGATAATCATCACATCTCAGCTTCTGCAGCAGTCCGCGCATGGAAGGACTCTCAATATAAAAGCACCCTTTGGCGTCGCCGCGCCTTAGATGATCCTTTACCAGCGGGTCGTTCTTGAACTGCTGTACGGCATGCACATCGACATCCACGCCGCGGTTGGCGCGAATGATCTCCGCACTCTCCCTTATATGTCCTATGCCTCTCTGGCTCAGTATGTCAAGCTTCTCGTATCCCAGCTCCTCCGCAGTGTACATGTCCCACTGCGTTGTCGGAAACCCTTTGGGAGGCATGTCGAGTGCCGTGTAGCAGCAGACAGGGTCTTCCGATATAAGGACCCCGCCGGCGTGTATGCTGCGCAGGTTGGGAAAGTCGGCAATTTTATTGCCGGTCTCAAAGATCATGTCCTGTATCTCGCCGCGGTTACTGACGGCAGACGGATTGTCAATCAGGGCGTCTATTTCATCAACGGGCAGTCCGTGCACCTTGCCCAGCTCGCGCACGATCGACTTTCCGCGGAAGGTGTTCACGGTGCCGAGGAGGGCGGTATGACGGTGACCGTATCGTTTGAAGATATACTCGGTGACGGTGTCGCGCTCCTTCCATGAATAGTCTATGTCGAAGTCGGGCGGCGAGGTGCGTTTGGGGTTGATGAAGCGCTCGAAGTAAAGGTTGAGGTCAATGGGGTCAACATTGGTGATCTTCAGGCAGTAAGCAACGACGGAGTTGGCGCCGCTGCCGCGCCCGACATGATAGAATCCGCAGGCCATGGAGTAGCGTATTATGTCCCATGTTATGAGGAAGTATGCAGAGAAGCCGAGGCGGTCGATGATCTCCAGCTCATGCCGCACCCTCTCTTCAGCCACCTTGTTATTTTTTCCGTAACGGTACTTCATTCCGTCCCATGCCAGCTTCTCAAGAAGCAGCTTGTCGTCGTACCTGCTGGCCGAGTAGATCTTTTTGTTCTTGTGCGTGGTGAAGTCGATGTTCAGCGAGCAGTCGTTGAGCAGCCTGCGCGTGTTGTCAGTCACCTGCGGCCACATCTCAAAGGGACGGATGAGCTCATTCTCGGGGATGATGATCTCGTCGGGCGAGGCTGTCATATGAGGCTCCAGGCGGCTGAGGAGGATGTTATTGTCCACGGCGCGCAGGCTGCGGTGCACTGGATAGTCGGCGGGTGATTCTATTGTAACAGGCTGCATGACAATGCATTTAGAGATCTGTTTCTTTGTCATTGACATCAGCCTGTTGGCGGCGGAGGGACGTATGCCGAGGTACTCATTGTCGTGCAGGACGGCAGGGACGGCGGCGGCGGAAACGCCTGTGTCTGCTGCCGGAAGCGCCTGCTGCCGGTCTGTCGTGCCGGAAGCGCCCATGCTGCCGGATCTGTCTGTGCCGCCGGCGGGGTAGACGACGTAGGCATTCGGGAAGGAGGGAGGCTGAAAGGGGAGAGGCTCGCCGGTGATGTTATGGTGGGTGAGGAACTCGTTCAGCTCACGGAAGCCCTCGTTGTTGCGGGCGATGCCGACGTAAAGGAGTTTGTTGTCAGCCCGGAATTCTATCCCGGCCGCCGGGGTGATGTCGCGGCTGCGGCACTCGCGCACGAAGTCGGGCACGCCGGTGGTGTTGTTGATATCGGTCAGCACCAGTCGTTGCACACCGGCAGCCGCGGCGAGCTCAGAAAGGCGCTCGACGGTGATGGTGCCGTATCGAAGGCTGTAATATGAATGACAGTTAATGTACATAATGCCATCCCCTCAGTCGTTCTTCCATTCTGGATTTTTCAGCAACCGCCTCTGACGCCTTTCTGAGCTCGCGCTCGCTGCGTTCCGCAGCGGTCATCACCCCGGCGGCCCTGCGTATGGCATGACGCCCGAAACGGCCCCTGAGCGTGTCCATGGTCATGTACAGGCTCACCATCTCGGGTGTGTCCTCGAACATGTCAAGCTGCTGTACCCCGCGCACCAGTCCGCTCACCCTTACGCCTATCAGCCTGATGAGCATGCGCCGCTGCCAGAGACGGCGGAAGAGGCTCTGAGCTTCGTTGATGAGCACATGATCGAAGGCGGTATAGGGTATGCGCTGCTGCAGCGTGTGCGTGTCGAAGTCAGAATAGCGTATGCGTACCGTGATGCACGAGGCGAGCTTCTCCTGGCGGCGCAGCTCATAGGCCAGCTTCTCGGTCATGCTGATGATCAGCTGGCTGAGCATCACCGTGTCGGTGGTGTCGCGGTCGAAGGTGTGCTCGGTGCTGATCGACTTCTGCTCGGAGTAGCTGATGACAGGCGAGTTGTCTATGCCGTTGGCTTTCTTCCATATTTCCGTACCGTTCTGGCCCATGAGCGACTCCAGCATCTCCGCCGGTATGACACGCAGGGTGTGTACGGTTGAGATGCCCATCGAGCGCAGAGTGTGGTATGTCTTCTGTCCTATCATTGGTATCTTGCGGATAGAGAGCGGGTCAAGGAAGGGCAGGACATACTGCTGCGCCACCTCCTTCTCGCCGTTGGGCTTGGCCTCGCCGGCAGCGATCTTCGAGACGGTCTTGTTGACAGAGAGACCCATGGAGATGGGCAGTCCCGTCTCTTTTATTATCGTGCCGCGCAGCTCATGCGCCCAGCGTGCACAGCCGTAGAAGCGCTCCATACCCGTGAGATCGATATAGTGCTCGTCCACCGAAGCCTTCTCATACAAAGGGGATTTTTCGGCGATGATGTCAGTGACCATACGCGAATATTTTGTGTACATCTCCATGTCGCCGCGCACAAAGACCGCCTCGGGGCACATCGCCCTCGCCATCTTCATGGGCATGGCCGAGCTGACACCGAAGCTGCGGGCCTCGTAGCTGCAGCTCGAGACCACGCCGCGGTCAGAGCCGCCGCCGACGATCACCGGACGTCCGTTGAGCCGGCTGTCACGCACCCTCTCCACAGAGACGAAGAAGGTGTCGAGGTCAAGATGAAGGATGCTTCGCGATTCCATGATATAGTCCATAAAGTCTGAAAGTCTGAAGTCTGAAGGTCAGTTATCGTGTTATCTGTTATCGGTTCTAGTTCGCAAATCGCAAACCGAAAATTTCTCTCCCAGGGTGCATTTTTTTTCATTTTTTTCATTGCCGTTTGAAAAATCTGTTTTATATTTGATTAATATTTAATCAAACTTATGATTACAATATAATCAATTATTATAATATGTACTTCGCAGCGAACATAAAATTTTTAAGAAAACGCCGTGGACGCACGCAGGACGATGTGGCATCGGCACTGCAGATGAAGCGCCCGACACTCAGCGGTTATGAGAATGGTGTGGCACAGCCTGGCATTGAGGCACTTGTGGCTTTCTCGGGGTATTACAACATCTCTCTTGACACCATGCTCAAGATCGACCTGACACAACTGTCAGAGAGCCAGCTGGGTGAGCTCGAGAGGGGTTATGACGCCTATATAAAGGGCAGTAACCTCAGGGTGCTGACAACAACGGTGACACCCGACAACCGTGAGAACATTGAGCTCGTGAATGAGAAAGCCAGGGCAGGATACACCACTGGCTATGCCGATCCTGAGTTCATAGGCGACCTTCCCCTGTTCAACCTGCCGTTCCTGTCGCGAAACCGAAAATACCGCACGTTCCAGCTCAAAGGTGACTCCATGCTGCCAATACCGGATAAGTCGTGGGTGACGGGTGAATTTCTGCAGGACTGGCATGACATAAAAAGCGGTAAGGCTTATATCATACTGACCACCGGCGACGGAATTGTCTTCAAGGTGGTGGAGAACAGTATCGAAAAAAACGGTATGCTGGTGCTCTACTCGCTCAATCCTCTTTATGAGCCCTATGAAGTCCATATAAATGATGTCAGGGAGATCTGGCGGTTTGTACACTATATCAGTGACGAACTGCCCGAGCCGGTCCTCCCTGAGAAGCAGCTGCTGCGTACCGTAGCCGCCATGAAGCAGGATCTGTACCAGCTGAAAAAGAGTATCGGACGTGATATCCAGGATGCGACCGAACTATAGCATGGAGCACGTTGAGGATCGCCGGATGGCGGAGACGAAATCCCGCAAAGCGTGAGAGCATGGGTTTTGGGCAATTAAGAAATAACAAGGAAACTTGGATTCCTGGCCCGACACTTAATGCTCCTGTCTCTTTTTTGCATGCTTTTTGTGGCCTTGTAACAGGTCAATAAACCTTCCTGTCATGAAAACAAAAATTTTGCTGGTCCTGATGATGATATCAGTTGCTTATACTGCTGAATCACAGATCGCAATCAATGTTGACGCACATCAGAAAAAGCCCGACCGGGATATAACTTTCAAATATATTTCAAAGAGCCCACAATTAGGATTCGTGCTTAGAGCAATTGAAAAGAGCACCGGAGAAACAATTGAATTCAGTCCGCGTGATCTTAAAAATATTGAGTTCACCCCAAAAGATCTAAGCCAGGTATGGCAAAGTGAATTATTGAAAGCAGGGACGTATGAAAAACTTCTTAGCGGTTACCAATACAACATACGCAGAGCCATGGAAGAAGAGATGGGTGATTATCTTGGCAGGTTGGAGCAGGGGGGCAGATTTTACATAGACAATTACCTTGAGACCAGACTCTATGGCATTCTGCGAAGAATCTATCCGGTGCGTCCGGATGACGGACGCCCCGGAGTAATGAGCCTTCGTATCATCACCGATCTTACCCCTGATGCATGGGTTGGCCCCGATGGTACGATGATCATCACTACCGGTATGATCACGGCAGTGAACAGTGAGGATGAGCTGATGGCTCTGATGGCTCAGGAGGTTGCCCATTTCGCACTTGATCATTACATGAATAATTACGACAGCCTGGCTGCAATGTATGCTGAGCCAAACCTGTCACTTGTTATAAAATACAATCCTTTTCAGGAAAAACAGGCTGACGGCTGTGCGGTATCGGTGCTTAAGATACTTGGTAAAAATCCTGCCGCTCTGGGATCGGTGCTCAGGAAGGTTAGACGTTACGGTGAGATTACCGGGAACTATTATATGACCACTGCTAACGGTGAATTTCCCATTGCCGCAGGACAGATCAGCCGCATTCAGCGATACTGACATCTTCTTCTCGGCGGACTTTGAGAGGATGATCTCACCCATAATCTCATACAATGCCTTTAACGCATATAACCAGTCGCAGTACCCTCTTTGCAGATGGCTTCTGGACCGCAATATGGAATCAGGTGAGGCTACGGCCGAAGATTATATACTCATGTCGCAGACGCTTCTCCTCCTCTCGGACACAGAGGAGAAAGACAGGGAAGCCCTGTCGATGGTACGCCGGGTGATTGTTCCGGGCACGGCAGTGCCGGCTGAAGCATATAAACAGGAGGCTCTGGTGCTGATGAGAATGGATCGTAATGATGAAGCGGCTGCGTCGCTTGACCGCTATGCCGTATCGCTGGAGGAGAATTATAAGAAGTACTCATCAATGAGCGGTGACTGGTCGCAAATGCTTTCTTATATAACTGCAGAGAAGAATTGGGTTGACAGGACACGCAGGAGGTAACCGACTGAAACCTCGTACCATTAAAATTTATCTTCTCTTTCTCCGTTTATTTACATAATTACTTCATTAAGTCATTATGCCCGGAAAAGAGTACAACCCTGCCATGCACACCGCCGAACATATCCTCAACTCGGTGATGGATAAGATGTATCACTGCGGCCGTTCATTCAACAGCCACATAGAGGATAAGAAGAGCAAATGCGATTACAAGGCCAGGAGAGCACTGACAACCAGGGAGGTTGCAGCTGTGGAAAGGACAGTTAATGAGATAATTAAGCTAAACCTTCCGGTGGGAGAGGAGTATGTAGGCAGGAGGGAGGCGGACGAAAAGTACTTTACGGGAAAGCTGCCTGAAAATGCCGGCGAGACAATTCGCATAATCACTGTTGGAAGCTTTGATGCATGCCCGTGCATCGGACAGCATGTTTCGAATACCTCAGAGATAGGCATGTTCTCAGTTACCTCGGCTGATTTCACCGATGGGATCCTGAGGATAAGATTTAAACTGAATTAATTGACAGTCAATAAGCAGATTCGAAAATCGTAATTCGCAAATCACAAATCGCAAAAAAAAACCGGCTCTTCGCCGGTCTTTTTTTTATTCTTTGCTGATCTTCGTGATCATATCGACTATTCCAGGTATATCGGCATCAGCTATTTTACCTTTATAAACACCCCTGACAATCCTGTTCTTGTCAACAATGACCACAGTGTAACTGTCTTCTGGCATTCCCCAGTCCAGGTGCAGCACACCTTCATAATCAAAGAGGATGGTGGTGTCATATTTCTTAGCTTTTTTCGAAGCGATAGACCGAACAAGACTGTTTGGTTTCCAGGTCGATTTCAAGTCTACGATTCCGAAGCCTTTAAAGTCATTCTCATTTATTGTTTTGTCAACGTCAGTTGCTTTGTTGACTGCGTCGTTAAACGCATCATTAAGGTCAGACTCGTCCGGATCAACGTAGTTTATCTGAAGTACCTTACCAGGCCAGGTATTCATCGTGAATTCTTTTTTGTCAGCATCCGGCAAGATCCATTCCGGAGCTTTCTGGCCAATCTCAAGTTTACCCTGAGCAGTTGCATATGGCAGCACCAGGGCTGCAAGGAGAAGAGTGAACAATAATTTCTTCATAATTACGATTTCTTTGTTTGTTTTCGAAAGATACAATATTTTGATATATATGCACAACAATGCAATTTTTGTGCCATAGGCAGAAAAGAATATTTATACATTTATTTCCGGAATATTTTCGGCCCAGAATGAAAATCAAAAAGATTCAAATATCCGAAAAGGATAAGCGCAGGGCGTACAAAACTGCAGTGCGAAAAGCCTTACAGGAAGCCGGTCTCGATAAGGTAACCCGGCCAAAAGTTTATAAAAACAGGAAGAAGTATACACGAAAGGGTAAACAAAAGGTCATCAGGGAGGAACAGGGTCTCGATTAGCAGTCAGAAGGCAATTGGTAAAACATGCGTCAGCCTTTACGGACCTCAGACTTAAACCAAAAGGAAGTCGTGCAACGGCTTCATGGCACGGAACGCACTGATTGCCAGATCAAAACAACCTTCAGCGGTTAATTCCCGGTCAGAAATAGATCTGTAGGCCAGAAAGCTCTTGAATTTAAGTAGCTCAATATGAGGATGATCACGAGGATATCCCTTGGGCGCCGTTTTCAGTTTCTCACCGTCAAGTCCTCCGAAGTACTTCTTAAAGTCCTTATTATTAACGATCCTGATCAACTCATCCGCATTATCGTCAATCTTCTCCCTGATGGCATTTAACCATGGTGCCGGTGGTACATAGGCGCCGCCTGCCACAAATGATGATCCCGGTTCAATATGAAAATAATAACCGGGAAACCTGTCACCGTTCTTTTTGCCGCCCCGGACCATGAAAGCGCCAAAATTGGTTTTGTAGACCGATTTGTCGTGGGCAAACCTGGTGTCGCGATTGATTCTGAAGACACAGCTTTTGGCTTCAAGACCTTTATATATGGGATCAAACCTGACTATCTCATCAATCAGAGCCTGCACAAAGACTTCAAAGTTGTGCCTGGCTTCATCATAGGTCTTACGGTTATTGGCAAACCAGACTCTGTCATTGTTGAGTTTCAGCTTTGAAAGAAACTCTAGTGTGGATTTGTTAACCTGTGGCATGGGGAGGAAGTATTTAAAGCAAATATAGGATTATTAAGAATTTGCTTTAACATAATCTCGGTGCCGATATGGTCCTGACGGCCCATATCTGAGATTATGTTAATACCGACAATATGTCGGGATCACAAATTCTGCTATATATTTGCCTATAATTAATATTATGTTAAATAGAATATTAAACAACCACCATGAGCGTACCGGGGAATCCAGAATGCCTCTTCCCCACTCTTACTGAAATCCGGCAATCCCAAGGTTCCCTGTAAAACCAATTATTAATAGGATAAAAAAAAGAGGCTGCCTATATTTCAGACAGCCTCTCTTATCTACAGGTAAAATCCCTGTTATTGCATATTTTCAGCTTTCAGTTTGTATGCCTCAAATTCAGGCATCATCTTAAGCTTCAAATAGATTTCACGCAGAAACTCGATTGTCGGAAGTGATTTCGGGTTTGCTTTTTCGGCATCCAGGAAGAAAGGTATTGCCTTCTTCATCTCTTCAAAGGCCTTATCTTTTGCTATTTCATACTGTTTATTGTCAGCTATCAAATTTGCTTCATTAAGCATATTGTTCGCTATTGAGACATAGCAAAGGCCAATGTTGTAACTGCTCTCGAACTGGGTCGGATTCTTTACAAGCGATTTATTAAGACACTCAATTGCCTTCGTATAATCTTCCAGCTTCATATAAAGACTGCCTTCCACCAGGTCAAGAATGTAATTCCCCGGATCCAGGCTCATTGCCCTGTGAACAGCTTCAAAGGCTCCGTCAGTGTTGTCAGTATCAAGATAGAACTGTGTTGCCTGAAGCAGAATATCGAGTGTATCAGGATAAACCTTTGCTCCTTCCAGCAGTATGGCTTCTGCATTTACAGTATCATTCATCTTGAGGTAACTGTCGCTCATGAATATATAAGGTTTCGTATCCTCAGTGCCTGATAATGGTACAGATCTTGAAGTATTCAATGGCTTCCTTGTACAACTGGGCATTGTAAGCGGCCAGTCCTGCATTGAAGATCACCAGTGTATCGACTACTCCGACATACAGATCGCTTGCAGAAACCTTGACATTATTTTCAAAGGATTTCATTGCACCTACATAATCCTTTTCATTGAACTTACCGATAGCTTCATTCAGGAATGAATTGCCCAGCATGGCAAAGGTATTGTCCCTGATGATAGTGTTCTTCATCTTCGGATCCATCTGAACGCTTTTTTCATAGTTATTGAATGCTTCCATAAGGATATCCGGGTACAGTCCCATGAACTTGGGATCACCTGAATCGAAAGCAGCCTGGCAGAGCTTGCCTTTAACATAATAGGTCTTTGCCAGGATCGCTGATTTTGGATTGGCGATGGCTTCTTCGATGGCTTCTTTGGCCTTATCAAAAGCGCCCTCCCTGATAAAAGTTTCTGCGGCGGTAATTTTTCCCTTCTGGGCTGAAGCAGCAGCTGAGATTATTACTGCAAATAATAAGAATGTGATCTTCTTCATGATTCGATAATTTGCTTTTAATGTTGTTTCAAAAATATAACTTTAGTATCTATTCTTCAAATAATTTGCCAAATTACTCACCGGCCTCCTCAACCTGTTCCGGAATTCTCTGTATCATTCTGGCTATCTTCTTCATTTACTTCCACATAGGCCACAGATGCAATTAAATCATTTTCCCTGATATTTATCAGGCGCACCCCCTGTGTTGCCCTTCCCATTACCCTCAGACTGCTTACAGGAAGCCTGACAACATTCCCGGCCTGAGTAATAATTATCAGATCATTCTGGTCACTGACATCCTTGAGAGCGATCAGCTTGCCTGTCTTTTCCGTGACATTTATGGTTTTTACTCCCTTTCCTCCCCTGTTGGTGATCCTGTAATCGGCTATTGATGATCTTTTTCCGTAGCCATGCTCTGACACAACCAGAACATCTTCTGTTTCATTGAGTACAGTTATCATTCCTATCACCACATCATCAGCACCGGACATTGTAATGCCTCTGACACCCGAAGCAGTGCGGCCCATCGGTCTCACGGTCTTTTCGGGGAACCTGACAGCGCGTCCTGACCTGACAGCAAGCATGATCTCATGATTTCCGTTGGTCATCCTGGCTTCAAGGAGCTCATCGCCTTCCCTTACCGTAATGGCATTCACACCGTTAACCCTTGGACGCGAATAAGCCTCGAGTGAAGTCTTCTTAATGACACCCTTGCGTGTGCAGAGCACAATGAAGTTGTTGTTGATATACTCTTCATCGTCCAGTGTCCTTACATTGATGAAAGCCCTGACGCTGTCATCCTGCTCTATATTAATAAGATTCTGCATGGCTCTTCCCTTGCTGGTACGGGTTCCTTCAGGAAGATCATAAACCTTCTGCCAGTAACACTTGCCGTTCTGTGTAAAGAAGAGCATGGTGTTATGCATTGTAGCCACATAGATATGCTCAATGAAATCCTCTTCCCTGGTGGTGCCTCCCCTCGCTCCTGTCCCTCCCCTGTTCTGACGGCGGAATTCGGTCAGCGGAGTACGCTTGATGTAACCCATATGCGAGATGGTGATCACCATCTCATCGTCGGCATAGAAATCTTCAGGATTGAATTCCCCTGCTGCCGGGACTATCTGCGTACGGCGTTTGTCGCCATATTTTTCTTTCACATCAATGAGCTCATCCTTAATGATCTGCATCTGGAGAGCCTCATCGCCCAGTAGCTTTTTAAGATATTCTATCAGCTTCTGCACTTCTCCGTACTCTGCCCTGAGCTTGTCCTGCTCAAGACCGGTGAGCTGCCTCAGTCTCATTTCAACAATTGCACGGGACTGTAAATCTGACAGGCTGAACCGTTCCATCAGGCGTTCACGTGCCGTGTCAGCGTTGCTGGATGCACGGATGATAGCAACAACCTCATCTATATTATCGCTTGCAATAATCAGTCCTTCAAGTATGTGAGCTCTCTTTTCAGCCTGGTCAAGATCGAAACGGGCTCTGCGGAGAATCACATCATGCCTGTGCTCAACAAAATAATCAATAAGTTCCTTCAGCGGGAGCATCCTCGGCCTTCCTTTCACAAGGGCAACGTTATTGACGTTGAATGACGACTGCAGCTGAGAGTGCTTGAACAGGTTGTTAAGCACCACATTGGCAGGCATCTCCTTTTTAAGGATAATAACCACCCTCATGCCGCTCCTGTCTGACTCGTCATTAATATAGGAGATGCCTTCAAGCTTCTTTTCGTTAATCAGGTCAGCTATCTTTTTAATCATCTCCGCCTTGTTAACCATATAAGGTATCTCGGTGACGATGATCATTTCCCTGCCTGATTTGGTGAGCTCGATCTCAGTCTTTGCCCTGACGACAATTCGCCCGCGGCCTGTCTCAAATGCCTCCTTAATACCCAGCTCGCCGTAAATAATCCCTCCTGTCGGAAAATCAGGTCCTTTAATATGCTTCATCAGTTCATCGACAGTAATATCATGATTGTCGATGTAGGCAATTATTGCATCAACCGTCTCTGAAAGGTTGTGGGGTGCCATATTTGTTGCCATCCCTACTGCAATACCTGAAGACCCGTTCACAATCAGGTTTGGTATCCTGGTTGGCAGAACCGATGGTTCCTTTAGTGTATCATCGAAATTGGACTGGAAATCGACGGTCTCTTTTTCAATATCGGAGAGCGTCTCCTCGGCCAGGCGTTTGAGGCGTGCCTCGGTGTATCGCATAGCAGCGGGACTGTCACCGTCAATGGATCCGAAGTTACCCTGTCCGTCAACAAAGGGATACCGCATAGACCATTCCTGGGCCATGCGAACCATGGCATCATAAACCGATGTATCACCGTGCGGATGATATTTACCAAGCACCTCTCCCACTATCCTTGCAGATTTCTTATAAGGCCTGTTGGAAAAATTTCCAAGCTCTGACATACCGAAGAGAACCCTTCTGTGAACAGGCTTCAGCCCGTCCCTTACATCGGGTAAGGCCCTTGACACGATGACCGACATCGAATAATCGATGTAGGCCGACTTCATCTCCTCCTCGATATTTACTTTAATAATTCTTGCTAGATCTGACATATCAGATTGATATTAAATAAATTAGATAAATTTTTGATTTTATTGAAATTAATCCCCGAAAGTAATGAAAAATGAGGTTTGTTTTAACCTTTTATGCGGTCAATTTGTTAACATTGGGTGTTAAAAATTGGGCACAATTATTGACAATATATAATTACATTAAAATTAACTTTGAAATCGGGCATTTCATGCACTTATTGTCAGTCTTTATGACACATTTACATGGAAGCCGCAACTAAATTATGATGGACGCACATTTCTCACAGAGAGTAAACGATATCCTGGGCTACAGCAAAGAGGAAGCTATAAGGCTTGGTAACAGCCATATAAGCCCTGAACACCTTTTTCTCGGCATCTTGCGCGAAGGCGAAGGAGTGGCAGTGGATATTCTTCTCAATAACGGCGTTGACCTTCAAATGCTGAAAGGATCAATAGAGAAGAGCATAAAAGCCGAGAAGCCCGTAGCAATGGCAGATAACGAGATACTGCCCCTGCTCAAGAGCACGGAACGTGTTCTGAGGCTTGTACATATCGAAGCTAAAGCCATGAAAACCAGAGTGATCGATACAGAACACCTGCTCATGGCAATATTGCGCGATGAGAGCAACCTTGTCACAAGGTTCCTCACGGAACTCGATATAGACTATTCACTTGTCAAGAAAGCTGTCGAGGCCGGCAATCCTGCCGCACAGGCTGACTTTCCGCGTGACGAGGACGAAGAGGGAATGTTCCCGGGTGCCGGACAGGGCAAGCAGCCGCAGGGCGGACAGCAGGCCCAGAGGAGCTCATCGGAGACCCCTGTGCTTGATAACTTCGGCATCGACCTTACAAAGGCAGCCGAAGAGGGAAGACTCGACCCGGTTGTGGGCCGCGAGCGTGAGATAGAACGCCTGGCACAGATTCTCTCGAGACGCAAGAAGAATAATCCGGTTCTGATTGGTGAACCCGGCGTTGGAAAATCAGCTATAGCTGAAGGACTGGCGCTGAGGATAACGAAGAGGAATGTCTCCAGGGTACTCTTCAATAAAAGGGTTGTTGCCCTTGACCTTGCCTCTATTGTCGCCGGCACCAAGTACAGGGGGCAGTTTGAGGAAAGAATGAAAGCCATACTCAATGAGCTGGCAAAGAATGACAATATCATACTGTTCATTGATGAGATACATACTATCGTTGGCGCCGGCGGTGCCAGCGGGTCACTGGATGCCGCGAACATGCTCAAGCCTGCCCTTGCCAGGGGTGAGATACAGTGCATTGGCGCGACCACACTTGATGAGTACCGTCAGCATATAGAAAAGGACGGGGCACTGGAGCGCAGATTCCAGAAGGTGCTTGTTGACCCCACGACAGTTGAAGAGACAATTGACATCCTTAACAATATTAAGGATCGTTATGAGGATCATCATAACGTAACCTACACTCCCGATGCCATCGAGGCTTGCGTCAAGCTGACCAACAGGTACATAAGCGACAGGAACCTGCCGGACAAGGCCATTGATGCTCTTGACGAGTCAGGATCGAGGGTGCATATATCCAATATTATTGTACCGGAGAAGATACTCACCCTGGAAAAACAGCTTGAGGAAACAAAGAAGGATAAGAGCAGTGCCGTCAAGAACCAGAACTTTGAACGCGCAGCGAGCTTCAGGGACAAGGAGCGCGATATACTCGATCTTATTGAGACCGAGAAGAAACGCTGGGAGAAGGAACTGGCAATGAATCGCGAGATCGTCGACGCCGAGAAGGTTGCCGAGGTGGTGGCTATGATGACCGGCGTGCCGGTGCAGAGAATAGCCCAGACAGAGGGAACCAGGCTGCTGCAGATGGGTGAGGAACTAAAGAGAAGCATCATCGGCCAGGATGAGGCAATTGCCAAGATCGTCAAGTCAATACAGCGCAACCGCGCCGGATTGAAAGATCCCAACAAGCCCATTGGTACTTTCATTTTCCTCGGTCCCACCGGAGTGGGCAAAACCCAGCTGGCAAAGGTGCTGGCAAAGTTCCTCTTTGACAGCACTGAGAACCTGATCAGGGTAGACATGAGCGAATACATGGAGAAGTTCTCCGTCTCACGCCTGGTGGGCGCACCTCCCGGATACGTCGGATATGAGGAAGGCGGCCAGCTGACGGAGAAAGTAAGACGCAGACCCTATTCGGTTGTGCTCCTTGACGAGATAGAAAAAGCTCACCCCGATGTGTTCCATATCCTGCTGCAGGTGCTCGACGAAGGTCAGCTCACCGACAGCCTTGGACGAAGGGTCGACTTCCGCAACACCATAGTTATAATGACATCAAACATAGGCACCAGGCAACTTACCGAGTTTGGCGCCGGCGTGGGCTTCGAGACCTCAGCCAAGAGGACCACACGTGACGATCAGGCAAAAAGCATCCTGCAGAAAGCTCTGCAGAAAACATTTGCACCTGAGTTCCTGAACAGGATAGACGACGTGGTCATGTTCAATCACCTTTCAAAAGAGGATATTGACAAGATCATCGACATCGAGCTCAAAGGACTGTTTGTCAGGATTGAAGCGCTGGGATTCAAGATTAAACTCAGTGCCCCGGCACGTGACTTTATGGCTGAACGCGGATTTGACATACAGTACGGGGCCAGGCCGCTCAAGCGTGCTATCCAGAAATACCTTGAAGATCCTCTGGCCGAAGTGCTTATAAAAGCATCGGTGAATGAGGGTGCGACCATCAACGTGGGTTATTCAAAGGAAAAGGAAGAACTTACGTTCAAAGTTGGCGGGAAAAAGGGTGCGGAAGAGCCGGGTGCGGAGGAAAGTGCTGAGAATTAAGGCAGTAGGCAGTAGGCAGTAGGCAATAACTGGGAATTAAGAATTAAGATTTAAGAATTTGAAAATCAATTAATTCGCAAATCGCAAATCGCAAATTCTCCAGACCCTTAGACCCTGAGACTTTCAGACTTTTTGACCTGTCTCTGCCGGAACGGCATACAGATCGAATTCAGTTGACCCGGTTATCTTTACTCTGATGAAGGTGCCGGGTTCAATTTTTTTTGCAGAAGTGAGCAGTATCTCCTGGTCAACCTCCGGGGAATCATGCTGACTGCGTCCGACATGAAACATTCCCTCCTTCCTGTCGATGATGATATCCATTTCAGTTCCGACCAGCGACGTATTGATTTCGGCAGAAATCCTTTGCTGCAGCTCCATTATCATGGCCACCCTGTGCTCCTTTGTTTTTTCAGGGATGTCATCTGCATAATTCAGGAATGAGTATGTGTTTTCCTCATGTGAATACCTGAAAGCACCAAGCCTTTCAAACCTGAATTCTTCGATGAAACCGAGCAGCTCATCAAATTCTTTCTCCGTTTCACCCGGGTGTCCTGCAATAACGGTTGTGCGTATAGCTGCATCAGGCAGTTTCTTCCTTATATTACTGAGCAGTGCCCTTGTATCCCTGCTGTCATGTGACCGTCTCATAATTTTGAGTACCGGATCGGCAATATGCTGGATGGGTATATCAATGTACCTGCATATTTTCGGATCAGACTGCATCATCTCAAGAATCTCATGCGGGAAGTCGGCAGGATACAGATAATGAAGCCTGATCCACGCGATGCCATTGACTGCAGAGATCCTCCGCACCAGCTCCGGCAGCATCTGCCTGCCATAGAGGTCATTGCCGTATAAAGTAAGGTCCTGGGCAATGAGTATCAGTTCTCTGACCCCCTGTGACGAAAGGAACTCTGCTTCGGCAACAAGTTCCTCAACGGGTGTTGAAATATAACGACCCCTGATATCGGGGATAGCACAGAAAGAGCAAGTACGGTCACACCCCTCCGAGATCTTGAGATAAGCATAGTGCCGTGGCCCTGTCATGACCCTCTCTCCTGTCAGCTCAGGGTGATAGACCAGTCCGAGACGACTGATGATCTCCCCTGGCCGGTTCACACCGAACCATTCTTTCACTTCGGGCATTGCGGCTTCCAGTTCCTGCCGGTATCGTTCAACCAGGCACCCCATGACAAAAAGGCGGCCACTCCCCTCTCTCCTTACCGCCTCCGCATGACTGATGATGGTGTCGATGCTCTCTTCCCTGGCGTCGTGTATGAACCCGCATGTATTTATTATGACAATGTCAGACGGATCAGATGAATCTGCCGTGACACTGTAGCCTCCAGCCTGGAGCTGGCGCAACAGCTTCTGGGAATCAACGAGATTCTTTGAACAGCCGAGGGTGACTATATTGACCCTGTTCTTTTTCATCAGCTGCGGTCGCCGAAGAGTGAGTCGACGAAGGCAAACCTGTCGAAAATACGAAGGTCTTCCATCTTTTCACCCACACCGATATATTTGACCGGTATTTTAAACTGGTCGGAAATGCCTATCACCACGCCTCCCTTGGCAGTGCCATCGAGCTTGGTGATGGCCAGTGCGTTAACCTCGGTGGCGGCCGTGAACTGTTTTGCCTGTTCGAAAGCGTTCTGTCCGGTTGAACCGTCAAGCACCAGCAGTACCTCGTGCGGTGCGTCAGGCACGACCTTCTCCATGACCCTCCTTATCTTGGAGAGCTCATTCATAAGCCCTATTTTGTTATGAAGCCGCCCGGCAGTGTCTATAATCACTATTTCAGTGCCTGCAGAGACAGCAGATTTGACCGTGTCAAAGGCTACTGAGGCAGGGTCGGCTCCCATTTGCTGGCTGATCATCGGCACGCCGGCACGTTCTGACCATATTTTCAATTGATCGATAGCTGCAGCGCGGAAAGTGTCGGCAGCGCCCAGCAGCACACTCCTGCCTGCTCTGTGGAAGTTATATGCCAACTTGGCAATAGTGGTGGTCTTGCCGACACCGTTGACGCCAACGACCATTATTACATAAGGACTGGCGGGCAGTGGTGCATCGAAACCCGTTGAAATGTCCTGGGTGCTTTTATTTTCTTCCAGCAAGGAAGCTATTTCCTCGCGAAGGATGCCGTTCAGCTCGGAAGTACCGACATATTTGTCACGGGCCACCCGCTTCGATACCCTGTCGATGATGCGCAGAGTGGTATCAACACCGACATCGGATGAGACAAGGACCTCCTCCAGGTTATCCAGCACCTCGTCGTCAATCTTCGACTTGCCTGCCACTGCCCTGGTGAGCCTGGCAAAGACGTTCTCACGTGTCTTCACCAGTCCCTTGTCAAGGATCTCCTTCTCCTCTTTCCGCTTAAAACCGAATAACCCCATCAGTTAGTATTGAATGTCAAAAGTAAAAAAAGAGACGCAATTATCTGCGTCTCCCCGTAATGCCTGATCAGCGTAACTGATCTTATTTGCTTGCAAAGAAATCCTTAACGTGGTCGTTATTGATGATTTCTTCTTTAAACTGATATGCTCCTGTCTTTTCTGACTTGACCAGCTTGATGCACTTGGTGAAGCTTTTGCCGGTTCCTGTTTTTAGTGTTGCAACAACTTTCTTTGCCATGACTCTTTATTTATTTGATCTCCCTGTGAACAGTCACTTTCTTAAGAATGGGATTATATTTCTTTCTCTCAAGACGGTCCGGGGTATTCTTACGGTTCTTGGTGGTGATGTACCTCGAAGTTCCTGGCATGCCTGAATCCTTATGCTCTGTGCATTCAAGGATTACCTGCGTCCTGTTTCCTTTGCTTTTCTTTGCCATTTTCTCTCCGGTTTAATTAGTTGACGATGTATCCTTTTTCTTTTGCTTCCTTAAGCACTGATGCCAGGCCGTTCTTGTTGATGTTTCTCATGCCTGCTGCTGATACCTTGAGGGTGACCCATTTGTTCTCCTCGGGCAGAAAGTACCTTTTGGTAAACAGGTTGGCCATAAACTTTCTTTTGGTCCTTCTCTTCGAGTGGGAAACATTGTTTCCTATCACTGCCTTCTTTCCGGTGACCTGACAAACTTTTGACATTATTATTCTTTTTTACTTGTTCTGAAAAATTCCGAAAATCGGTTCGCAAAATACGTGATTTTAATTCTATTAACCAAATAATTTCTTCATTTTTTTCCAACAGTGGAAAATAGCGGACATTTAACGACTGGCAATCTGTTTTCTGAGCAGGTTGAGAGCGCCGTACGATGAGCGTGAGATGTTGATCTGCCGGTCATCCCCAAAGATCTGTTTTTCAGTGAGAAGTCCTCTCTCAGAATCTACGGCAATCCACACTGTACCGACAGGTTTTTCGGATGTTCCGCCTGTCGGACCGGCTATTCCCGTCACTGCCACGGCATAATCAGTACCCATCAGGCGCCTTACTCCCCGTGCCATCTCCCCTGCCGTCTCCGCACTGACTGCTCCGTAAATCCTGAGGGTCTCATTGCTCACTCCCAGGACTCCTGTCTTGATGCTGTTGTCGTATGCGACAACAGAGCCTCTGAACCAGCCGGAGCTGCCGGGTACTGATGTGATCAGCGATGCTATCTTACCGCCTGTACAGCTTTCAGCTGTCGATACAGTTAAATTATTGTCATTCAAAAGCTTTCCTACTACCTCCTCAAGCATGACTTCATCTTCGCCGTAGATGACTTCAGGAATTATTTTGTACAGTTTTTCAACCTGTTCACTGACGGTTTTTCTTATCTTCTTTTCGTCGCTGCCGGCAGCTGTTAGGCGCAGTTTAATGACGCCGTAAGCAGGAAGATAAGCCAGTCTGATTTCTGCCGGCAACTCCTTTTCAAATGTCGCCAGCCGCTCCGCCAGCATTGCTTCTGCGAGGCCATACGTCATTATATTTTTATGCACGATCACTCCTCCCGGCAGCTTGCCTGCCAGCAATGGCAGCACATGTTCCTTCATAATATGCTTCATCTCGTGAGGGACGCCGGGCATGGATACAACAATCTTTCCGCTTTTCCCGAACAGCATTCCGGGGGCAGTACCGGTGAGGTTTTGCAGCACCTTGCAGTTATCCGGTACCATTGCCTGTCTCCGGTTATTCTCATTCATCTGCAGGTTACGCCTGCGCAGTCTTTCTGTTACATTTTCAAGTACCTCGTTGTCCATGACCAGCTTTCCTCCGAAGTATCCGGCAAGGGTATCCTTCGTTATATCATCGCTCGTGGGGCCAAGTCCGCCGGTGATAAGAACAACCTCCGCCCTCGAGAGCGCCTCATCCAGTGATCTGATGATCTCATCCTTATTGTCTGATACTGATGTGATGCGGTTTATTCTGATACCCAACTGGTTAAGTTCAGTGCCCATCCACGCAGAATTTGTGTCAACGGTCTGCCCGATCAGAATTTCATCCCCGATGGTTATAATTTCAACGCTGTTCATATCTTGATATTCTTAATTGAAAGGTGAGGCAAAATTATCAATATTTTGTGGCTGAAAACTCAGTTTTACGAAATGACCGGAGAACAGGAAGCAATAAAATCCGTTGAGGAGTACGTCAGGGAGGCTGTGCAGCAGTATGAAAGCGGGCACGGATGGTCTCATATTGAGAGAGTTGTGAGACTTGCAACGCACATTCACGACTGCGAGGCGAAGGGTGACAGGTTTATTATTGAGCTTGGGGCATTATTGCATGACATCGGAGATCATAAGTTTGCCTTACATGACGGTCCTGCTGAGATAAAAAGGATACTTGGCTCCCTCGGTATTGATCAGGGTATCATTGATGAGGTTGTCAGCATCAATGAGAATATCTCCTTTTCGAAGGGAAAAAGCGACATGGCAAAAAGCGACGAGCTGCAGATTGTCCAGGATGCCGACAGGCTTGATGCCATCGGCGCCATAGGCATTGCCAGGGCTTTCAGTTACGGAGGCTTCAAAGGAAGGGAGATATATGACCCGAGGCAGGGGTTTGTCAATCCCCCCGGCTTTGCAGATTCAAAAAACTCGGCCTCCACGGTGCATCATTTTTATGATAAGCTCCTGGTCCTGAAGAATCTCATGAACACCCCTACCGGGAAAAAACTGGCAGAAGAGAGGCATGACTTCATGGTCAGATATCTTGAGCAGTTTTACCGGGAATGGAATGCCGGGGAATAATATTTAATAGTATTTTTACATCTATAAATCAAAACCTTCTGAAAATGTTCATTGCATTACTTATTATCCTGGTGGTCCTGGCCTTCCTTGCCATTGGACTGTATAACAGACTGGTTAAACTGAGGAACAACCGTGAGAATGCCTTTGCTGACATTGATGTCCAGCTGAAGCAGCGTCTCGATCTGATACCGCAGCTGGTGGAAGCTGTGAAAGCTTACATGAAGCATGAGAGCACCGTCCTGACTGACATCACAAATGCACGTGCCAGCGCCATGGAGGCTAAGGGCATCGATGAGAAGATCGCTGCTGACGGAAAAATGTCATCGGCACTGCAGGGTCTGAGGGTGGCCGTTGAAGCTTATCCTGATCTGAAGGCCAGCCAGAATTTCATGCAGCTTCAGGGTGAGATATCCGACATAGAGAACAAGCTTGCTGCTGCGCGCAGGTTCTTCAACTCCGCTACCAGGGAGCTTAACAATGCCGTTGAGACCTTCCCGTCAAACCTTCTTGCAGGCATGTTCGGGTTCAAGCGCGAGACAATGTACGATCTTGGAGAGACCAGGGCAAAGGCTGAGGAGACGCCTACACTGAAGTTTTAGCAGTATATGAAATACACAGGGCTCAACCAACAGATCTGGAACAATAATTTCAAATCTGTTGTATTGCTTATTCTATTTCCGGCAGTAGTTTTCGGCCTGGTGTGGCTCTTTGTTTTCTTTGTGCAGCCGGACCCCGGGTTCAGGGTAGCTACTGCCAACCAGGCGTTTCTCAGGAATATTCCCTGGGTCACTATTGCTGTGTTGACATGGTTCATCATTGCCTGGTTTTCGCATACGAAAATGATTGAGAGGGCTACCGGCGCAGCCCCTCTGAGCCGCAAGGAGAATATGCGGATTTATAACCTTGTTGAGAATCTGTGCATAGGCTGTGGGATGCCGATGCCAAAAATCAATATTCTTGAGGATGACTCCCTGAATGCTTTTGCCAGCGGACTGAACACCCCTACATTCACTGTCACTCTTTCGAGGGGTATCATCAACAAGCTCGATGATGCGGAGCTGGAAGCGGTGATTGCGCATGAGCTGACGCATATCAGAAACAGGGACGTGAGGCTTCTTATCATCTCAATAATATTTGTTGGGATATTTGCTTTTCTTACCGAGGCAATTGTACGGTCAGTAAGGTTCAGCGGAGGCGGCAGGGGAAAGAAGGACGGCCGGGTGGTTATGGTTGCTCTCCTACTTGCAGCCCTCGGGTATTTCCTTTCATCAATCTTCAGGTTCGCCATCTCTAGGCAGAGGGAGTATATGGCTGACGGCGGTTCGGCCCAGATGACGAAAAATCCCCTCGCGTTGGCATCGGCGCTTGAGAAGATATCCGCGGACTCTCAGATAGAGGCAGTCAAGCGCAATGATGTGGCACAGCTATTCATTGAAAATCCGCAGGAAAAAAAGATACGGCCGGCATCGTTCCCGTTCCATTCGATGTTCATGACCCACCCTCCAATCGAAAAGAGGATTGCCATACTGAGGCAATTCTGAAACATTTCGTGAAAACGGGTTCTAAACTAAAAGAGGCTGTCTCAAAAGGGGCAGCCTCTTCTGTGTCGCGGGACCTTTTTTTTTGCGAACGCTGCCTGCACCTTATATTTGAGCGGGAAACGGAAAGTCTTCGACTCGCGACCAGCTTGGGAAGCTGATGCTCTACCAACTGAGCTATTCCCGCCTTTTTGTTTTTGTTTGAGCGGGAAACGAGACTCGAACTCGCGACCCTCAGCTTGGGAAGCTGATGCTCTACCAACTGAGCTATTCCCGCATAACCTCCCGAGCCTCCCATGGGAGTTGGACCCACGACCTGCTCATTACGAGTGAGCTGCTCTACCACTGAGCTAAGGAGGCATATATACAATAAAAAAAGCAGGGCGCGTAAGAAATAAGTGTGGAATAATTATGTCTCGCTGCATTTCCTCGTGCTTGAGGGAATAGCGCCCTGCCGATGCAAATATAATAAAATAATTAATTCAAAATTAAATTTACATAACCATGCCACCGCAGACATTTATCGTCTGTCCCGTCACATACGACGATAGATCCGACGCAAGGAACAGCGCCACATTGGCCACATCCTCAGGCAGTCCGCCCCTGCGAAGGGGTATCTTTGAGATCCAGTCGCTCTTGACATCATCAGGCAGCTTGCTGGTCATCTCGGTGAGGATAAATCCGGGTGCTATTGCGTTGCATCTGACATTCCGCGATCCCAGTTCCTTGGCGACACTTTTGGTCAGTCCGAGTATCCCTGCTTTGGAGGCAGAATAATTAGCCTGGCCGGCATTTCCTGTTACACCCACCACCGAACTCATGTTGACGATTGACCCGCTCTTCTGCTTCATCATAGGCCTTATGGCAGCCTTTGTGAGGTTAAAGACGGATTTGAGGTTGACGGTGATAACCTGATCCCACTGCTCCTCTGTCATCCTCATAAGGAGAGTATCACGGGTTATGCCGGCATTGTTGACAAGGATGTCAATCGTGCCGAAGTCTTTCACAATCTGATCAATCACATTCTCGGCATCAGTGTAAACAGAGGCGTCAGAAACATACCCTTTTACCCTTACCCCGAATTGTTCCATCTCTTTGATGGCATCAGCAAACTCTTCATTATCAATGATATTGGTAAGAGCAAGGTTGGCTCCTTCAGATGCAAACCGCAGGGCTATTCCCTTACCGATACCACGTGATCCGCCTGTGATCACTGCTGTTTTTCCTTCAAGAAGTTTCATGTCTTTGAATTTGGCCACAAAGATAAAAAATTATTTATGCAGCACTCTGGCTGTCGTGGCGCCAATGTCAGCCGGCGATTCCACCACATGTATCCCGCATTCAGCCATGATTTTCATCTTGGCGGCTGCGGTGTCGTTCTTTCCTCCTATTATAGCTCCGGCATGACCCATGCGGCGCCCTTTGGGAGCCGTCTGTCCGGCAATGAACCCTATCACAGGCTTGGTGCCGTGCTCCATGACCCAGTGAGCCACATCAGCCTCCATTACACCACCTATTTCCCCTATAAGCACAATGGCTTCCGTATCCTTGTCTTCCATCATCAGCTTAAGGATGTCAAGGGAGGTTGAGCCTATCACCGGGTCACCTCCTATTCCAACGCAGGTCGATTGCCCCAGTCCCAGCTTCGTCAGCTGGTCCACTGCTTCATAGGTAAGTGTACCTGACCGCGAGATAACTCCCACATGTCCTTTTTTATGTATGAAGCCCGGCATGATACCGACCTTGGCTTCGCCGGGGGTGATGACACCGGGACAGTTTGGTCCGATAAGTACCGTATCGATGGTGTTCAGTAATTTCTTGATCCGGACCATATCGGCCACGGGTATCCCTTCCGTTATTGTCACGATGAGCCTGATACCTGCTTCTGCTGCCTCGATGATTGAATCGGCTGCATACGGGGGCGGTACGAAGATGACGGAAGTGTCTGCCCCTGTGGCTTCCACGGCCTCTCTGACCGTGTTGAAAACCGGCAATCCAAGGTGTGTCTGGCCTCCCTTGCCCGGGGTAACGCCACCCACGACCCTGGTACCGTACTCAATCATCTGGGTGGCATGAAATGTACCCTCACTGCCCGTGAAGCCCTGTACAATGACTTTGGATTTTGAATTCAGTAAAATGCTCATATCATGCTGATGTATTAGTACCTTTATTTCAAAAGTAAAGTATTTTTTCCTCGTTTTATTAAATTTACTGAATATTATCGGCACATGGACTTCATTGAACCCATATTGTATATAGGTATCTCCCAGTCGTTCTTCGCGGGACTGCTGATAGCCACCAGGAGGCCATATACGACCGCCAACCGCATTATGACGGCGTGGGTCTTTCTCTTCTGTATCGAAATGATTTTTGCCCTGATAAATCATACGGTGCTTGAAGTATATGCATTCCCGTTCATTTCATTCACCTACGGACCGCTGCTTTATTTATATGTCAGGCACATGACGAACACGTCGCTGAAGTTCCGGCTCTGGCATACGCTGCATTTCGTACCTTTTTTCGTGTTCTTTGCCGTCTCGGTAATATTTCGAAATGTTTCACTCTTCGATGATCTGAGCGGCTTTTTCACCATTGACAGGTTTACGCCGCTCAGAATTGTTTACAGTGCATGTTTTTTCCTTTCAGTCACTGTTTACAGCATCCTGTCGTTCATCCGGATACGCCGCCACCAGGCCCGACTCCATGATTTTGTATCATTCACATCAGAGAAAATGACACTTAACTGGCTTAAGATACTTTCAATTACATTCTATGTCGGGTACATTGTTATTTTCATTCTCGGTGGTATTGGTATCATAGCGGGGCTTATGCCGTTTGACCCTTATATACTAACATTCATATTTATAGCTTTCTTCTCCTTTGCTTACAGTTTTTACGCCATCCGCCAGCCTGAGATACTTGATTATCCTGTTGTTTCGAGGAGCGAAACTGAAAATGTTGCCCAAACAGGCACAGAAAAATATGCAAAAAGCGGCCTGAGACCTGAGCAGGCTGAAGAGTATCTTACAAGGCTGCTGACAATCATGGATGAAGAAAAGCCATTTCTTGACGGAGACATGACTATTCATGACCTCTCACAAAAAACCGGTATACCCCGTCATCACATCACCGAGGTCCTCAACGAAAAATACGGCCGTAACTTTTTCACGTTTGTCAATGAATACAGGGTCAGGGAAGTCATCAGCCGCATCAATGACCCGAAATATCAACATTATACCATTCTTGCCATAGCTTTTGACGCCGGGTTCAATTCAAAATCAACCTTCAACACCATCTTCAAGACCTATACCGGCAATACTCCCAGTGAGTACAGAAACGAACTGACAAAGCCACCGGAGAAGGTGTGAACCGAGCGGCTGAAACCAGCATTGCCCACTGATCCTGTCCGAACCATGTGGTTGGGTCGAAAACCTGACTTTTCATGATGAAATTTGCACTAAAAGCAGATCAATATGAGAAGGTCAGGCCTGTTATTCTTTCTGTTTCTTTTTCCATTGGTTCTTTATCCTCAGGAAAAGACTTTCACCACGGGCGGTTTTGTCCGTGGAGGCGTTTATTTCAGCACCGGTGATTACGAGCATGATATAAATGCCGCCTTCGGCGATGCTTCACTGACACTCACGGCCTCTGATAATCTCAGCTTCAAAGGTTTTGCCGACATGAGGGTGCGGATAGGTCAACAGTTCGGTGAAAATGTGAATTCTCTGACCGTCCGTGAAGCCTGGGGGATGTACTATAACAAATTCATGAGTATTTCAGCTGGACAACGGATCATCAAGTGGGGAAAAACCGATATGTTCACTCCACTGTCGAGATTTTGCCCGATGGACTATACATTGCGAAGCCCGGATTTCGAGGACGCGGAACTTGGTAATCTCCTTGGCGAGATAACATTTACCCCCGCCCCTTTCTTCAGGCTGTCCGCAGTGGCAGCACCCTTCTGGAATCCGTCAATCCTGATTATCAAGCCGATTCCGTTGCCCCCGAACATGCAGGTGGAACTGCCCGAAGGACTCAATACCGGAAATGGATATCACTCATACGGCTTCAGGGGTGATTTCACGTTCAGGGGATTTGACGCCGGTTTACAGTGGTTTCATGGTCCTGATCTGATGCCAGGACTGAACCTGGTCAGCGCCGATTACACCAATCCTGTTGAACCGGTTATTGCAGTCAAAGGTGTACCTTATATAATAAACAGCGCCGGCTTAGACTTTGAAACGGTGGTATCGCCTTTCGTGCTTCGGGGCACCGTGGCTTATACCAATCCGGTTGAGGAAAAGGAGGGCAATGAAGAAATACCTTTTTCTCAGGTTGAGTGGGTGGCGGGGATGGACTGGACTCCAGGAGCATTAAGGGTCACTGCCGAGTACTCAGGAAAAAAGGTGCTTGACTTCTATGAACCACCATATGACCCGCTTATAGGTACCACTCCTGACATGCAGGAGCTCATGGAGCTTTTCAGCACACCGGGATTTGATCCCGTTGAGTACACCCGGCTGCAGATTGAGGCATTCAACAGACTGTATAACAACCAGATATATGAGTATTACCATTCTGCAGGACTGAGATTCGAGGTCGAGCTGTTTTATGGCAGGCTTATTCCCTCTTTGACCACGGTTTACAACTTCACTGCAAAAGATCTTCTCCTGCGGCCTGCGGTGAAATACAAACCTGCTGACGGGGTTACACTAAGCGCCGGATATGAATACTATAAAGGCACTGAAGGCGGCCTGTATGATATAATAGATGATTTCATGAAAGCGGCATACTTTTCAATCAGGGTAGATTTTTGATATTATGACAGACTTTATAATTAAATACAGATGGGCGATAATTTCAGTGTCATTTGCACTGGCACTGGGACTTGGCATCCTGATACCCTCATCCCAAACTGACCCTGATATCAGGAATTATATTCCCCGAAGCATGCCTTCAAGGGTAACCAATGATTCAATAGAACAGGAATTTGGCACTCAGGATATGATCATCGTCCTTTTTAAGGATAGCTCTATCCTCACTCCCGTCGATTTACAACAGATAAAGGAAATTGATAAAGCCCTTTCAAGAGTGGCGGGCATTGGTACTCTCAATTCACTTTACACGGCAAGAACGATTAAGGGGGAAGAGGGAATGATGATTGTTGATCCCCTGATCAGGAGGATCCCGGAAACGCCTGAAGAAACGGAGGCTCTCAAACAAGACATACTGGCTAACCGGTTCGCACGGGGAATAGTTGCCTCGAATGACATGACTGCGGCTGCGATTACCGGCACTGTAAATTCAACGGTGCCGGAGCTTGTCACCCTGAACAAGGTCGATTCAGTCATTGCCGCACACCAGGAGGGAGCTGAGATAATGACGGGAGGTTTGCCATATATCAGGCAACACATAGTAAAGGACGTGAACCATGATGCACTGATCTTAATTCCTCTTGCCCTGCTGATAATGCTGGTGGTGCTCAAATTATCACTCGGCAACTGGAGAAGTGTCCTGATGCCCTTCACTGTCGTGATCTTGTCGACTGTGTTTACAATGGGATTGATACCGTTATTTGGCTGGAAGTTCTCGATCATCATGTGTCTCGCCCCTATCATACTGATTTCGGTGGCAAATAATTACGGTATATACCTAGTCTCCAGATACCAGGAGCTCAGAGAATATGACCTGCAGTTGAATGGCAAAGAAATGATCAGATCGATTACCGGTTCACTGAACATGCCCATATTGTTCAGCGGACTGACCACTGTTGCAGGTTTACTTGGCCTACTGGCTCATTCAATTATCCCGGCGCGGCAGGTAGGCGTTCTGGCAGCCACAGGCGTTACCCTGGCGTTGGCAATGAGTCTCCTGTTGATACCGGCGCTGATATATCTGCAGCAAAAACCCGGAAGGAAACCACGCCCCTTGCATGACCATTCGAACGATCTTATAAGTCGGGCGCTGGGGAAGATTTCTAAAGTCGTAATAAAAAGACCAGGAAGGGTCCTTCTGGTTTCACTGGCAGTGACCCTGTTGATTGGCACCGGTATCGCTTTCCTAAGAATAGATACCGACCAGGAGAGTTATTTTCCGCATAAGCATCCTGTAAGACAGGCTTCAACACTGATTAATTCGAAATTCGGGGGCTCTCAGACCATTTCAGTAATGATCAGCGGAGACATCAAGGATCCCGCCCTGATGCAGAAGATAGACGATCTGACGCAGCATCTTAAGGGTACTGAAGGTGTGGGCGGTGTCTTTTCGATATCAGATTTTGTACGGGAGATGAGTAAGGCACTCTATGAACCCGGAGAGGATGAATATGACAGGATACCTTCATCAACCGAAGCAATAGCACAGATGTTTGAGCTCTATAACATGAGCGGAAATCCCGACGATTTCAAACAACTTATGAACTTCGAAAATACAAAGGCCCATGTCCTTGTAAGGCTTTCGAAGACTGACAATAAGGTTGTCAAAGCTCTGGAAACAGATATAAAAAGCTACACTGCGGATTTCCCTGCCAAGGTGACTATCGGCGGATATGCTATCATCATGACTGATTTCGCACAGGAAATCATAAACGGGCAGGTTTCATCACTTGTTTTCGCCCTGATTACAGTCTTTATTCTGCTTGCAATAATATTCAAGTCAGTTAAAGGAGGTCTCATCGGGTCGATACCCCTGGCGGCATCAATAATAATACAATTTGGTGTTATGGGATTGACAGGTATCGCCATTGACGCTGCCACTGCCCTCCTCTCCTCTATTATGATCGGTGTTGGGGTTGATTTTACAATCCAGTACCTGTGGAGATACAACAGTGAGTTAAAAAAAGGCGCCACACGCCAGGAAGCTATATCAACCACATACAGGACTACGGGAAGAAGCATCGTCATCAATGCCCTGAGTGTAATGGCGGGATTCTCGGCCACTTTCGTCTCAGGATTCCTGTCAATAAGATTTTTTGGCTACCTGACTCTGCTGGCAATAGGTTCCTGTCTTCTCTATGCCATAATAGTAATGCCCGCATTCATGCTTTACTTCAGGCCCGCATTCATTGAAGCAAATTTGACACGTATAAATAAAAATAAAGAAAAAAATGAAAAGAATGTTATTTCTGTCGGCAGTGCTGTCGGTTCTGTCTTTGCAGCTTATAAAGGCTCAGCTGCCGGATCCGGCGCAGTTGATGGACAAAAGTCGTGACCTGACAATGTCAGGCGATCTGCAGTCAACGGTGACTCTTACGATCACCGAGAAGAACGGTTCAGTCCGGACACGGAAGCTGAACATGCTAACAAAAACCAGCACCGGTGGCACTATAAAGAGAATGGTAAAGTTCCTTGATCCGGCTGATGTAAGAGGAACTGCAATGCTGATTGTAGACAATAAGGATGTTCAGGATGACATGTGGATCTACCTTCCTGCCCTCAAAAAGACCAGGCGGATTGTGAGCACCGAAAAAGGGAAGAGCTTCATGAGCTCCGAATTCTCCAATGCGGATATGTCAAGCGCCAGCAACTCCGACTTCAAAATAAGGCACATGTCTGAGTCAGGAAAGAACGACGTCTGGGTTATTGAAAGCGTACCCGTCAGTGAGGACAAGGCCGATGAGTATGGTTTTTCAAGGAAGATAACTTACCTCGATAAAAAAGACCTGAAAACAAAGAAGATCGACTTTTACAATTTTGACAATGAACTTTACAAGACGATCGAGATAGTCGCCACCCAACCCCAGGTCGGGAAAGAGGGATATATCATGACAGATATGTATGCGGTAAACCATCTCAACGGAAGGAGCTCAAGAGTCAAATTTGACGAGATAAATACTTCAGCATCCATCCCTGACAATACCTTCATTGCTGATAACCTGGCCAGGTAGATTTCCATTACCTTTGCACCATATAAAATTATGGTACAAAAGGCGACAACTATATGCGCACCTGCCACCTCAGGAGGGGGTGCAATAGCTCTTATCAGGGTTTCAGGACCGGAGGCGATCAGGATTGTCTCTGACATATTTAAACCTGCAGACAATCAGGTAGATATATTAAATGCGAAGGGGTACACATTAGTTTTCGGGAGCATATATTCGCAGAAAGAATTCATTGATGAGGTACTGCTCTCAGTATTTCGCTCTCCCCTCTCCTATACGGGTGAGGAAATGGCAGAAATAAGCTGTCATGCCTCGCCGTTTATACAGCAGCGGATCATTGAAATTCTCCTTGATCGGGGGGCTGAGACAGCCACTCCGGGTGAGTTCACCCAGAGGGCTTTCATGAACGGAAAAATGGATCTTTCGCAGGCCGAGGCGGTGGCTGATATTATTGCCTCTGACTCGGAGGCTGCTCACCGTCTGGCTGCCACCCAACTGCGCGGAGGCTTTTCCCTGGAGATTGAAAAATTGCGTCAGGAGCTCCTCTCCTTTGCATCGCTCATCGAGCTTGAACTCGATTTCAGCGAGGAGGATGTCATGTTTGCCGACCGCTTATCCATGACGGAAACAATAATCAAAATAAAAAACCTGGTTGACACTCTTGCCTCCTCGTTCCGGCTTGGGAATGCAATTAAAAAAGGCATACCTGTGGTGATTGCCGGCAGACCAAATGTGGGCAAGTCGTCGCTGCTCAATGTTCTTTTGCAGGAAGAGAGAGCCATTGTGTCTGATATCCCGGGTACCACGCGTGACACCATTGAGGAGGTGATGCACCTCGGAGGATTGCTGTTCAGGTTCATTGATACGGCAGGGCTGCGTGAAGCTGAGAAGCCACCCTCCCGGTCAGCGGGCGGATTACGGCCGCCAAAGGTGGATAAGATTGAGGCAAAGGGAATGGAGAGAACCAGGCTGAAGGTTGAGAGCGCCGATGTTGTGCTGGCTGTAGCAGAGGCAACGGACAGTCCTGCTGCGATTGCCGAGTTTGCAGGATCAATCGGTAAACTGACAAGCGGCCCGGAGACAAAAATTATCCTCGTCATTAACAAGTCTGACCTCATATCCCGGAAGCAGGCCGGAGAGTTGAGGCAGGAGCTTCGGGTATTATGCGGGCTTCCTGTGGTATTTATTTCGGCAAAAAAATCATCAGGATTAGAGGACCTAAGGCAGCATCTGACAGCTTCAGTTGAGACCGGAAGGCTTAACTCGCCTCAATATATCGTGACCAATGCACGTCATTACGAGGCGCTGAAAAATGTCTCATCCGGCCTTCAGCGCGCCCTTGAAGGATTTCGTGACGGCATCCCCACAGTGCTGATAGCAACTGATGTGAGACAGGCAATATATTACCTGGGTCTCATAACCGGCAAGATTACCCCGGAAGACATCCTGGGAGAGATCTTCTCCAAATTTTGCATAGGTAAGTAGAAGGTACCTGCCAACCTTCCTTCCTGTAACCTGAACCCGTTGTCAAACATGATTTCCGCTGTATTCAAACGCATTAATAATACTCACCGGTGATGCCTCTGAGTCACCCTTCAAAATTTTAAGAAAACTTTAACGATGAGCACATTGAGTTCATAAATTATTCTATTTCAATAATAAATATCCGCCTTGCACCTTTACGGCCGTCTCCATGAAGGCATGACCTCTTGTAAATGTGATTTCCGCCTGCTTAATTTTGCATTTCGTATGAAAAATGTAAAAAAAACAGGAGGAAATTCTTATGTCATCACTGAAGAAAATGACTGCTCTTTTTTTTATCCTTTCATCAGGGATAATTGCTTACGGCTACGGTGCCGCCTCTGAAAAGGACAGCGTTCTGCTGTACACTCCATTCACAAAGATCTCTGTTCCACCCGGGGAATCGATTGACTATGCAATTGATGTTATCAACAATGGCGATAAGCTGGAAACCCTTGATCTGGCTGTCACAAACCTTCCGCGAAACTGGAGTTATACTCTCAAATCCGGTGCCTGGAACGTCAAACAGGTGTCAGTTCTGCCCGGCGACAAGAAAAGCATCTCGCTGCATGTCGAGGTACCCTTCCAGGTAAACAAGGGCAACTACAGGATATATGTCGTTGCAGGACCTGACAACAGTCTGCCGTTGACAGTCAATATCTCCGAGCAGGGCACCTACAAGACCGAGTTCTCAACCCGTCAGGCAAACATGGAGGGCAATTCGGGCTCTCTTTTTACATACAATGCCGATCTCCGAAACCGTACGGCAGAAAAACTGACCTATGCCCTCCAGGGGGAGGTGCCAAAAGGCTGGACAATCATCTTCAGGGCCAACGGCAAGCAAGTGACTTCAGTGGAGGCCGAGCCAAACAGTACCGTCGGCGTCAGTATTGAGGTTAAACCGGCCGACCAGGTTGAAGAGGGTAAATACCTTATTCCTGTCAGGGCAATGGCAGGATCATCATCGGGAGACCTGGCCCTTGAGGCTGTTATAACAGGAACCTATAAGATTGAGCTGACAACTCCTACAGGACTGCTAAGCACTAATATAACTGCCGGCGAAAAGAAAGAGATTGACCTATTGGTGAAAAACACAGGTACGTCAATCCTGTCAGGGGTCAATCTCAGCAGCGCTGCCCCGGTAAACTGGGAAGTGACCTTTGATCCAAAGGAGATCGAAACCATCCTGGCAGGCCGTGAAACTTCCGTCAGGGCTACCGTGAAGGCAGACAAAAAGGCTATCCCGGGAGATTATATGGCCAGCTTCGAGGCAAAAACACCTGATACTTCATCAAAAGCTGCATTCAGGATGTCAGTCCGGACACCCATGCTGTGGGGCTGGGTCGGCATACTGATCATACTGGCAGGCATAGGCACGGTGTGGTATCTGTTCCGGAAGTATGGAAGGAGGTAGCCGTGGCCGGAAATATTATTGAAATAAAAGGACTGACCAGGAGGTATGGCCAGTTCACTGCTGTAGACAACCTTGACCTCACCATCAGTAAGGGAGAGATCTTCGGGCTGCTGGGTCCCAACGGTGCCGGCAAGTCAACCACGATACTGATGATGCTGGGGTTGACGGAGCCCGATGCAGGCAGTGTAAGGGTCTGCGGCCTTGATCCCACTGCAGATCCGGTTGGGGTTAAGAAGTTGGTGGGCTACCTGCCTGAGGAGGTGGGATTCTATGATGACCTCACCGGCATGGAAAACCTTACTTATACAGCCCGGCTGAACGGCTTCGCCCCTTCTGTCGCTGCGCGGAAGGCAGCGGAATTGCTGGAACGGATTGGCCTGGCAGCAGAGAAAGATAAAAAGACCGGGAAGTATTCACGCGGTATGCGCCAGAGACTTGGCCTGGCAGATGTGCTTATCAAGGATCCTGAGGTGATTATCCTCGATGAGCCGACGCTGGGTATCGATCCTGCCGGCGTAAAGGCATTCCTTGAGCTGATAGCGGAACTAAGCAGGGCGCAGGGATTAACTGTGCTCTTCTCCTCGCACCATCTCCACCAGGTGCAGCAGGTATGTGACAGGGTGGGACTCTTCGTCGGAGGGAAACTGCTGGCTGTAGGTGATATAGAGAGCCTTGCCGAACAGTTGTTTGGCCAGGAGGCTTCAGCGACGGCTTCCGGTAAACGGGAGTACGGCCTGGACGATATTTATTTCCGATATTTTGAAGGAGGCAAAGTCAATGAGTAAAGCAGTTATAACACTTGCCGGTAAACTGTTGCGCAACGACGACAGAATAAAACATCCTTTCCGGGTAATTGTGGAGAAGGAGATGGCAGACCACATCAGGAGCTGGAGGTTCTTAATCCTTATCGGAATAATCATCCTCACATGCCTCGGCTCCCTGTATACGGCCCTGACAAACTTCTCAGATGCAATAAAACCAAATGACCCCGAGGGCACGTTTTTCTTCCTGAGGCTCTTTACCCTCTCTGACGGCACCATGCCATCATTCACTGTTTTCATAGGCTTTCTTGGTCCGCTGCTGGGTATCGGGCTGGGGTTTGATGCAATCAACTCTGAACAAAACAGGGGCACTCTCAGTCGCATACTTTCACAGCCGATACACCGCGACTATATAATCAACGCCAAGTTTGTTGCAGCTCTCGCGGTAATAAGCGGGATGCTTATTGCACTGGGACTACTGGTCATGGGTGCTGGACTTATATCCATAGGCATCCCTCCCACAGCTGAGGAGTTCCTGCGAATTGTCTGTTTTATCCTGTTAAGTATAATCTACGTTGCCTTCTGGCTCAATCTCTCCATATTTTTCTCGGTGGTGTTTCGGCAGCCAGCTACAGCGGCGTTGTCAGCCATTGCAGTGTGGCTTTTCTTCTCGGTATTCTATCCACTGATAGTCAGTCTGATAACAAAATCGCTCGAGCCGTCGCCGGCTGCTTCGCCAAATCATATTATTGCTTTTGAGCAGTTCCGTCTCGCGCTGCTGAGGGTGATGCCAAACCAGCTCTTCAGCGAAGCCACGACAACGCTGCTGATGCCTTCAGTGCGCAGCCTTGGTCCGCTAACCATGGAACAGATGATTGGTACCCTTCCCGGACCTTTGCCTCTTGGTCAGAGCATCATGCTTGTCTGGCCGCAGGTCACCGGATTGGTTGCAGGGACAATAGTAAGTTTCGTTATTTCCTACTACCTGTTCATGCGACGGGAGATACGGCCGCGATAGACCATTAGCAGACCAGTGCACCGAGGCGGGTCATTGCCTCATAAAAGTCCGGGAATGATTTGGCCACCGCCTCAGCACCGGTTATTGTCACTTCACCGGTGGCGGCCAGGGCCATCACAGAGGCCATCATGGCAATGCGGTGATCATTGTGCGATGAGACTGTACCACCTCCTGCCTCGCCTCCTTCAATAAACATTTCGTCGCCTTCAACATGTGCAGATATATTGAATGCGCCAAGAACTTCTGTGATTGCCAGCGCCCTGTTGCTTTCCTTGTGCGCCAGCCTGCTGACACCCTTTATCCTGCTGACACCCTTGCAATATGATGACAGTGCTGCCAGCGGAGGAAATAAATCGGGACAGTCGGTAGCATCGAATGTGAATGCCCTGAGTTCAGATTTGGTACTATTGAGGCCTGTGGCATTTTCAGTCAGCCGGCATCCGGCATCATTAAGAGCCTGCATGATTGCCCTGTCAGCCTGCATGCTGTTGATATTCAAGTTACTGACCGTGACACTCCCCGCAACGGCCCCCGCAACCAGCAGGAACGCGGCCCCGCTCCAGTCACCCTCTACCGTGTATGCATGTGCCCTGTATGACTGGTTTCCCGGAATGAAAAACCGTTTGAAATCATGGTTCTCAATGCTGATCCCGAATTCTGAAAGAAGCTGCAACGTCATACTTATGTAGGGTTTGCTCTTGAGGTTTTCAACTTTTATCTCACTATCGGAATTCAGTAAAGGCAGGGCCATCAGCAATCCGGTAAGGAGCTGTGATCCTGACGAACCGTCAATCTGTGCCTTTCTTCCGCTGATCTTGCCCATCAGTTTCATTGGAAGAAAACCGTTGTTGGTAACGACGGTCACCCCGAGCTGTGACAGGGCATCTGTGATCATGTTCACCGGCCTTCCAATCAATGAACCCTCACCTGTGATCGTAACAAAAGGATTCAGTAAGGAGGCAACAGGTGCAAACATTCTAAGCGCGAGCCCTGATTCACCACAGTGAAGTGTGACCGGATAGAGAGGCCGGAGACCTGTCCGGACAGTGATAATGTCATCCGCGGTGGATACCCCGGCACCCAGAGCTTTGGCCATACTTATGGCAGCCAGTGAGTCATTACAGAATGAGGCATGCAGTATCTCCGTGGTGCCCCCGGCAAGCAATCCTGCTGCAATAGCCCTCTGCGTCAGGCTCTTGCTGGGGGGTGCAGCGACAGTGCCGCTGATATGTGACGGGTGAATCCTGATATCCATCTTATGCTTTATGCCCGTTAATTAGTCTGTTCGCAATCATTATGCGAATAAAGTACAAAAAACGACCTGATGTAATTTCAGCTGACAATTTCATGATACTTTTGTGAAGAGCTGTTAACTCAAATACTTGGTACCAGAAATATGGCACTGGAGATTGAAAGGAAATTTCTTGTGAACGGTGAGTTCAAAAGCAAGGCGGTGGAGTCAACCCGCATTGTGCAGGGTTATATCTGCTCCGGTCAGGGCAGGACAGTCAGGATACGGATCAGGAACAGCAGGGCATACATTACTATCAAGGGAAGCTCAGGCCCGACTGGTTTCACAAGATATGAATGGGAAAAAGAGATACCTTTGACTGACGCCGAGGAACTTATCCGGTTTATGTGAAAACTCTCTCGTAGAAAAGACCAGGTACATAATCAAACACGGTGATCACCTTTTTGAAGTGGATGAATTTCTGGGAGAAAATGCCGGACTTATCATCGCAGAAGTAGAGCTAAAGTCAGAGGATGAGCATTTTGAAAAACCTTCATGGCTCGGTAAAGAGGTAACAGGTGATCTGCGTTATTATAACTCTTACCTTTCAGGGAATCCTTACTCCGGGTGGAGATGATAAAAAAGAAACACAAAATAACAATACAGTTTTATTTAGCTTTCCTTTTTGCGGTTGCAGCAATTGTCATTGCCTCCCTGACCATCGGCCGGGATATTTATTACGGCTCGCGTGACGAGGGATTATTATCCTTTGCAATCGTCAATGCCGCAGGATACCTGTTTTTTCTTTTTATGCCTGTGGAAATCGCCTTTATCTATTATCTGCAGGGTGATATTAATATAATAGCATTGAATGCCGTTGCCCTGGGGACTGCATTGTTCTCCCAGGCGATTGACTACTCAATAGGTGTCCTGTTAAGCGATAAGATCATAGATTCTTTCATCGGCCGGCACCGTTATGAAAAAGCAGAAGACAGACTGAGAAAGTATGGGAATGTTGCCATTCTTCTCTTCAACGCATTGCCTCTCTCCTCGCCTGTCATCTCACTTGCCGCCGGGATGCTGCGTCACCGGATACGTGATGCAGTCATTTTTACATTATCAGGCCTGCTGCTGAAATATTTCGTGCTGACATTAATCTTCAGGTGAATAATGCCCTCATAGGGGAAATTTTACGCCTGTGAGCTCTTCGGAGACTTCCCAGAGTCTTGCTGAAATTTCTGAATTGAAAAGTCGTGATGCCTCGCTGGTCTGAACCGGATTTCCTTTGCGGTTACCCGGGCCGTCAGGTCCGATGTATTCGCCGCCATTCAGTTCAGGATGAGTGGCAGCATAAAGTGTTGGCAGCGCACCCATGTGGGCAGGCTGAGCAATGATCCTCATCATCTTTTTTAACAAGCCGTTCGCTTCTTTTCCTGTTCCCCTTGAAATGAGGTTGGAAACACTGATCCCCGGATGGCAGGCAACGCTTATGGTTGTTTTTCCTGCGTTTTTGAGGCGGTGATCCAGCTCTATCGCGAACATAAGGCAGGCCAGTTTGCTCTGCCGGTAGAATTTCATAGGCTCGTACCCTTTTGAGCCGTCAAGGTTGTTGAAGTGGATACCGGCTTTCCTGGCCGCAATACTGCTGGTCGATATCACCCGTGAGTGAGGTGTTGCGAGAATTACAGGCATCAGATGCGCAGTCAGCGCAAAGTGCCCCAGGTGGTTGGTCCCGAACTGACTTTCAAATCCGTCCCTGGTCTTGCGGTAAGGTGGGATCATGATGCCGGCATTATTTATAAGAATCTGCAGATGTTTATGGTCACTCATATACTGGTCTGCAAACTCTTTAATGCTCTTCAGGTCGGCAAGGTCAAGATGCATAACAGTCAAAGCTGCATCAGGATTTTCAGAGTGGAACTTTTCAATTATTCTTTTCCCCTTCTCAATATTCCTGACCGCAAGTGTGACGGAGGCTCCCTTAGCAGCCAGCACCTTTGCTGCTTCCAGCCCAATGCCGCTGCTGCTACCGGTTACAATTACATTATTACCCTTAAGGTTTCCGATCTTTTCTGTGTTCCATGGAATCATAAATTGTTCTTTCGTTTTTTAATACCGGCCCCGGCTACCTAAGCCGGAATTTGCCGATGACTATAATTTAATTTTGTATTTCAGTCCTATTGCATTCAGGTAAGCAGGTTTTGAATTCTTGCTTACATTGTAAATATACTCGAGCCCGAAGGTATGTTTCTTGTTCACTGTATAGTCTGCTCCGACTATATATCTCCACTGTTCAATCATTATTTCATTTGAAGCAAAGAGCTCGCTTGCCATTTCGACACTGGCGTAAGGTTTAAGCGGAAGCCCCTTGATATCATAGCTCAGCTCCATTCTCAGCCTGTGAGCCCACACTGGTATTTCGTCTTCAGGGTCTTCAATATAAGTTTTAAACTGCTCCTGGAAGCGATACCTTGCCGACAGGGTAAACCTGTAAACAGGGAGACTGCCCTTGAGCTGCACGAACCAGCGATGCCTCGGGTGAAACTCATATATGCCTTCTGACTTGTCGATTGTCTCCCGCTGTTCAGTGAAGCGATAGTAGATACCGGCAGCGAAGTAGTCGTTGAATTTATACCTCAGTCCGGGTTCGAAATAAAATTTCTCAACTTTTGAAGCATTCTGGTCAGTCCTGACATTTGCCTCAAAGTCGAACCTCAATCCCTTGACAATACCATATTCGGCATTGGCCTCGTACCACAGCCCGAAGTCGGTCTTCTGGGCCGTCAGGGCAAGCAAGCTTAAAAACAATAAGACAAATGAAAGTAACAGCCTATTCATCATCGTCATCCTCATAATTATCAACCTGGCTGGCGTGATTTCTGTTCATTCCGTTTATTTCAAAATAGACAATTAATTTACAGGTGTCTTTAAGAAAATTGATCTCCCCGATTTCTACTTTCTGGATATTCGCCAGACCTGTTCTGGCTGTGAGGTCATCAATAAGGAGGCTATAGTTTTCGGGCTTGATTAAATCAATCTTTTCATAGGTAATTCTTTTGGCTGCAACACTCTTCAGCAACCATACCTTTTCAAGTCCGTAAGTGACGAAGACAATAACAGCATTTGTAAACAGTATCTCGGCGAAGCTGGTCTTCTTGCTTGCCAGGGCATTTATTACTGACACTCCGATAATAAGGAAGAGATAGGTCATTTCCTTTATCGGCATTGAGCGGGTCCGGTAGCGGATAATACCGAAGATGGCAAAGAGGCCAAGCGCAAAGCCTATCTGCAGCTTCACGCTTTCAAGCAGAAAGCACAACAGGAAAACAATGCAGGATATAAGTGTATATGTAAACAAATAATCCTTTCTCCTGGAAATGGAGAAATAAAGCCATCTGACAAGGAGTAAGATAACTCCGAGGTTAAGCGTAAAGCGGATTACAAGCTCAAAAAAATCCGGGGCATTGAATAATTCCATTCCCGCGAATTCAAGACTGCCGTAAGGCAACATCATGCTGAGTAGATTCATTATCTATTTTTTTTAACTTAAGCAGTATAGGTTTTACGTTATTCTTACGTGAAACTCCGTTAAGGATTGCTGCACCCAGGCAGTATTTGCTGAATCCGGTCTGACGTATTCCGCTGTTTTTAAGTACCGAATGGAAAACAGACCGGCCGGAAACCCTGTCTCTCTTTATTTCGGCGACTGCAATGTTGGGAAGCTCAATTTTCCTGCCGTCAATGCTGGTATATCCAATATTAAAGTCAACTGTCACACGTTCAGATAAATTATTGTTTACCAGTGTGATCCGGGTAAACAGGCTTGTAATGACCGGGTGCAGCAATTCAGATGTATCTGCGATCTTCTCATGAAGGAATTGCTGTGATCTGGCATCATCAAGCGGGCTGGTATTACTTTTAACCCTGCTTTTTACTGTCCTTCCCTTATTCGTTTTATGTTTTACCTCGAGATAGGTAAGACTGTTTGTTTCGTATGTCCTGAGCCTGACTTTGTCGCGCTCCAGTTTGCCTGTCTGATGCTGATTAAAGAATTTATAATCAGGAGTATCGAAATAAACAGTGCTGTACCTGAATTCTCTCTGGTGGTTTATGTCAAGAACTTTGTAGTCACGGGCAAGGTCCGGCAATACTGTCCTCAGCATGTTTACAGGGAAAAGATACTTCGAATCAACCCTGCTCATAAAGCTGACAGCATCCATCTCCTTAAGTGAGATTCCGGAAAAAATCAGCATGATATCAGATTGAGTCGTCACCGCGATCAGTAATAAAGATACTGGTATGTCTTTTTCAACAGAAGGGTTTTCTTGCTGTCATAAACGGTCTTTTCCACCCTCTGTCCGTTTTGGATTTTATACTCAGAGATTTTATTGACGGCACCCTTCTTTGTATATTCGATCTCCTTTATCTTATTGTTTCCGGCATCGTACTCATATCTGAAATGGGTGTCAACTTCCCCGCCCTTGTACAGGATCTGTTCAATGATATTTCCGTTAATATCGTAACTCGTTTCCGACTCTGTGTTGGTAGTCACCTCCCTGCCGTTGTGCTTTTCTTCAATCACAGTCACTCGTTTAACCTTGTGATCCTTAGCCTTTTCCTGTGAATAAATGTTTGTAGTGCCTATTACAAGCAGCAAAGCCAGACAAAGAAGGGTTAACTTGTTTTTCCTGATAGCAATCATACCTTGAATGTTAATTAATTACTGAAACCTCCCTAACTATGGAATGTAGTTTTACAAAAATCATGCATAGATAGTAAATAAACGTTTCATTTCACCCGTATATTTTGTAGCCTGGCAGGGAGGATTCTTCTTTTCTCCCGAAAAAGACTGATAATTGTGATGTTTATATATTTTTGTGCCCTGACAATTTTAACGGAGAATGGATTATATCACGGCTCATATCGGAGAGTTTGCCGCACTGGCGGTGGCATTGTTCTGGACCGTCACTGCACTCGCCTTTGAGTCAGCAAGCCGTAAGATAGGATCGCTGAATGTCAACATACTGCGACTGATGCTGGCACTTGTCTTTATAAGTATTTTTACCTTTTTCAGTCGCGGTCACTTCCTTCCTTCGGATGCCAGCCGCCACAACTGGATATGGCTTGCTATGTCAGGAATCATCGGCCTGGTGCTGGGTGATTATTTTCTCTTCCGTTCATATACCCTTATCGGATCAAGATTTGCCCAGCTCATCATGACGCTCGCTCCTCCCCTGTCAGCCGTCTTTGCATATTTTATCCTGAGCGAATCCCTCAAGCTGATACAGATTGCGGGCATGGCTATAGTAATAATAGGTATAGCCATTGCCATATTTAACAAACCGGTAAAAGGAGAATGGCTCTCCATCAAGCTATCCGTCAGGGGACTTGTTTATGCCTTCATCGGTGCGCTCGGACAGGCTCTTGGAATTGTGCTCAGCAAATACGGGATGGACAGTTATGACCCCTTTGCCTCCACCGAGATAAGGATAATAGCCGGTGTGGCAGGATATTCAATTATCATAACGCTTCTAAGGAAGTGGCGACAGGTAGGTCTCTCTCTGAAGAACCTGCCTGCCATGAAGGTACTGACCCTGGGCTCTTTCTTCGGCCCCTTCCTGGGTATCTCATTTTCGCTGCTTGCAGTCAAATACACACAGGCAGGCATAGCCTCAACCATAATGTCAATCAGTCCGGTGCTCATCCTGGCGCCTTCCTTCTGGATAAATAAGGAAAAGATCACCCCAGTGGAGATTGCCGGTGCAGTTTTAAGCGTGGCCGGTGTGGGGCTATTCTTTATTTGACACCTTATCGCAAGGTTTATACAATAAACCGCCCGAGTCAAAGTTTCAATATCTGAATTATTTGCACTGGATTTTACAGAGACTGTCATGAAACGAAAAGTGCTTGTCGCAGGGGTCGCAGAATTATTGAAAGAACATGCCAGGCTTACTGTATGCAGGAGTGTCGTAAGGAATTGGTGATGAAGATGGCACGGTATTTGGTTAACACCATTTCCAACAGTATATAATGATTGAAAAAAAATTGAAAATAATGTCAGAAAAGTATACACGTATTGAAATTTGATTTATGTTTGCGCCTCAAAAACCGGGTATCATTTTTATGGCTGGAAAACAAGCGGTGAATAACTCCCGCAAACAAGACATAAAAGGAAGAAAATCAGGTAGAAACGCATGGAGTTCAGGTGTTGATATCTTTTACCGGTGAGGCCAACTGCGGATGTTGCATTTAATAACTTAGCGAAAATTTTATTCAATTAATATTAACCAAAAACAATAATTAACACCAAGAAAAAAAGGTAAATCTATTTACCGAAGTATGAACGCTAACAGAAAAGAGGTTACGGTTACTCATGATGAGAGCCCCCTCATGGGCTGTTCTTCTGACGAAGAACCTGGCGCGGGTACCATGATCTTCCCGCAGATCAAATCCCATGATCGTTTAGTTAGCAACCGGAGTTCGGAATTCATACGCCGCTACTTCCCCCTAACAAATGTTGATTCCTGGAATGACTGGAGATGGCAGTTACGCAACTCCTTTACCACTGCTGAAGCATTGTCACGAGTCATGACTCTGTCTGATGACGAGATCAATGCTCTAAACAAGCTGAAGAACAGACTGCCGCTGAGGATAACTCCTTATTTCCTGTCACTCATCTACGATTTAGAGCCGGGATCTCCGCTTCGCAGGACAATGATTCCGGCAAGTGCAGAGCTGATTATCACCGATGCTGAAAAGGCTGACCCTCTGTGTGAGATGGCCAGCAGCCCGGTCCCGGGTATCGTACACCGTTATCCCGACAGGGCACTCTTCACCGTTACCCAGTTCTGCTCATCATACTGCAGGTACTGCACAAGATCGCACTCGGTCGGAAAGCTGGGCCATCTTACAAAAGGTGAGTGGGACAGAGCCTTCAGATACCTCGCAGAACATACTGAGATACGTGACGTCATCATAAGCGGGGGTGATCCACTGACAATGAATGACAACAAGATTGAATACCTCCTGTCGAACCTGAGAGCTATCAAGCATATTGAAATACTCAGGATAGGCACCAAGGTGCCTGTTGTTCTCCCTCAGAGAATAACACCTCAGCTCGTTGCGATGCTGCGCAAGTACCACCCGCTTTTCATGAGCATCCATTTTACTCATCCCGATGAGATCACTCCCGAAACGCGCAAGGCATGCAACATGCTTGCAGACGGAGGCATGCCAATGGGAAGCCAGACTGTACTGCTGAATGGCATCAATGACGACCCGGTTATTATGAAGAGCCTGATGCAGAAGCTTCTTACCATTCGTGTGAGACCTTACTATATATATCAGTGTGACCTGATCCCCGGTTCAAGCCACTTCAGGACCACAATAGAAAAAGGTATTGACATAATTGAGAATCTCAGGGGTCACACCAGCGGCTATGCCGTCCCGCAGTTTGTCGTTGACGCTCCCGGCGGCGGAGGCAAGATACCTATCCTGCCGGCTTATGTGGTTGAGAGCGGACCTGAGAAATGGGTTCTGAGAAACTACAAGAAAAACCAATACACATACCCTAATAAAAAGTAACAGAGGGATGAGGATCGGGTTGACCTATGACCTTCGCTCGTGGTACCTCGAGCGCGGATACACCATGGACGAAACGGCTGAGTTTGACAAGGAAGAGACCGTTAAAGCCCTCGAGGATGTGCTTGAAAGACTCGGCTATGAGACCGAACGGATAGGAAACGTCTTTGAGCTGGTGGAAAAGCTCGCTGCAGGAAAAAAGTGGGACATGGTATTCAACATCGCCGAAGGCCTTTACGGAGACGGACGTGAATCGGTCGTGCCGGCTCTTCTCGACCAGTACAGAATACCTTATGTCTTCAGCGGACCGGTGGTGATGGGAGTTTCGCTCAATAAATACCTTGCACGCCTGGTTGTTGAAGCTGCAGGCGTGCCGGTGAGCCCGGGTATCATAGCGGTGACGGTCCGTGACCTTGACAATGTCTCAACACTTACATACCCCCTCTTCGTCAAACCGGTTGCCGAGGGTACCGGCAAGGGCATCACTACAAGAAGTGTCGTGCATGACAGTGACTCCCTGGTAACCCTGGTTACAGAATTGCTTGAGAAATATAACCAGCCAGTACTCATCGAAGAGTATCTGCCAGGAAGAGAATTCACTGTCGGAGTCACGGGAAGCGGAACTGATGTAAATGTAATTGGCGGGATGGAGGTTATCTGCAAGGACAATCTGCCCTATTCAGTTGAGGTAAAGGAGAATTACCAGGATATCGTAAAATATTTACTCATTGATGACAGTTGCAGGGATGAATGCAACGCTGTTGCACTTGCCTCCTGGCGCGCTCTGAATGCCGTTGATGCCTGCCGGGTTGATATGAAGGCAGACAGGAACGGAAGAATCTGTTTCATAGAAGCTAATCCGCTTGCCGGACTGAACCCTGTACATTCGGATCTGCCTATACTCGCGCGCTTTAACGGAGTTGAGTACGACAGGCTGATGGAGATGATAATGAACTCGGCAAAAAGCAGGTACGGCCTTGCATAGCGATGAAAAAGTGCCTTATATTGTACAATAAACCCGGCCCGGATGCCCTCCCTGATGAACTTGATGTACTTGACCAGGTAAATTTCATAGAGGATACGCTGAAGAAACTTGACTATGATGTATCGCTTCTTGGCATCACTGATGACTTCTTCCGTGAGATCCCGCAGATAATAGGGAAAGGTTATGAATTTGTATTCAACCTGGTCGAGTCAGTAGGAAACAAGGCTGAGATTCTTTATTTCATTCCTGCCCTGCTGAACATGCACCACCTGCCCTATACAGGGTGCTCAGTTGAAGCGACATTTGTCACGGGCAGCAAGGTCCTTGCCCGTAAGATAATGAAATCCAATGGTATACCGGTCGCCGGAGGATATGATGTCTCAGAGGCGGATAAGCTCCTCAAAGGCAAAAAATATATTCTGAAACCTGTCTGGGAAGACGGTTCACTGGGCATCACCGAAGAATCTGTTTTTACTTTCAACGGCATCCTGCCGGAAATTGTAAGAGATAAAAATGACAGGCATTGGTTCATTGAGGATTTTATCGACGGCCGTGAGTTCAACGTAAGTGTGAAGGCCGGTCCCGCAGGACCAGAAATGCTTCCGGCAGCTGAAATGATCTTCCACGGTTATTCGGATGACATACCAAGGATAGTCAGCTACAAGGCGAAATGGGAGGAAGGCACATTCCAGTATGAGAACAGCAAACGCCAGTTCCCAGATGACCTGAGTCCGAAGCTGACTAAGAACATCCGGGAAGCAGTATTGGGATGCTGGCATGTTTTCGGACTGAAGGGATATGCCCGCGTCGACATGCGTGTCGATGACAATGAGAATGTTTATGTCCTCGAGGTCAACGCCAATCCATGCATCTCACCTGACAGCGGATTTATTTCGGCGGGTATTCATGCCGGTTACAGCTACACGGATATTATCGGTGATATCATCAAAGATCTCAATAAATAACGCGATGCCTGAAATATCATTCGATATCACACCTGCCGACAGGCCTGAGTTTGAAAAAATACTTAAATCATCAGGGTACTTTTATGATTTTGAGGTTGAGGTTGCGCTCTCACTGGCTGACGAGACCCTTGACAAAGGCCAGGAGAAGAGCGGATACTACTGGGTGCGCCTTATCGATGACGGCAAGGTGATCGGCTTCGGAAATTTCGGACCCAATCCTTCTTCTGTACATTCCTGGGATCTGTACTGGCTTGCAGTTCTGGATGAATACAGGAAGAAGCATTACGGCTCCCTGCTTCTCAAAGAGGCGGAACAACGGGTCAGGTCCCTGGGAGGCAAGCTGCTGTGGATAGAGACCTCGGGCCGGGAGCTCTATGAACCGACGAGACACTTCTACCTCAAAAACGGTTACGAGCTTGAAGCTACACTGAGGGAATTCTACGGGCCTGATGACCCCAAACTGGTATACAGGAAAGTCTTATGAGAGGTTTCTGGACAGTTATACTCCTTATTTGCTCCAATTCATTCATGACGGTGGCATGGTACGGTCACCTTAAATACCAGAACGTTTCAAAGAACGCCATGCTGGGTATGCTGGGAATAGTGCTGGCAAGCTGGGGCATTGCCCTGTTTGAATATTTTTTCCAGGTCCCGGCAAACAGGATGGGTTACCGCGGAACAGGAGGACCATATACGCTTGTTGAACTTAAGCTCATTCAGGAAGTCATCTCAATTTCCGTTTTCGTAATATTTACCCTGGTCATGTTTCGTACTGAAACGCTGAAATTCAACCACCTGATGGCGTTCATCTGTATCCTGGGAGCGGTCTATTTTACTTTCAAAGCCTAGCAATAAGCACCATGGATGTCAAAATCGTGGAAAGCTGGAAAGAAAAGCTTAAAGGTGAGTTTGACAAAGAGTATTTTGTTTCCCTGACGCAGTATGTCAGGGAAGAGTACCGTACGAGGCAGGTCTTCCCGCCCGGAAACATGATTTTCAATGCTTTTGATCTCTGTCCCTTTGACAGTGTAAAGGTTGTTATCATCGGACAGGATCCATACCACAACACCGGGCAGGCACACGGATTATGCTTTTCAGTTACTGACGGCACTGAGTTCCCTCCCAGCCTCATCAATATCTTCAAGGAGTTGCAGAGGGACCTTGGCATTCCGGTGCCGGAATCAGGTAACCTCGAGAGGTGGGCCAGACAGGGTGTGCTTCTTCTCAATGCCATACTGACAGTCAGGGCACACCAGGCGCTTTCACACGAGAACAAGGGATGGGAGAGATTCACTGATGCTGCAATCAGTGCACTGAACCGCGACAGGGATAATATAGTCTTTATGCTCTGGGGCAATTACGCCCAGAACAAGGGTGCCTCCATCGATCCTTCACGTCATCTGATTCTTAAGACTGTTCATCCCTCGCCCCTTTCTGCCTCAAGAGGCTTCTTTGGCTGTTCGCACTTCAGCAAATGCAATGAATGGCTGACGGCAAAGGGCATTGAACCAATAGCCTGGTGATCAGGACTGCAGTCCGCGCCTTATAACTCCCATCAACTCTTCCGGGGGTTCAAACCCAATTGACATCCTGATCAGTCCTGGCTCAGGATATTTGGCTCCCCAGACAGCCTCCACAGGCATGAGAATGGTATGGGCATCACCCAATGTGGGTATCAGTCTGATTTCCGGATAAACAGCGGCAATGAACCTGTCACGTCTTGCCCTTTTTTCCTCTTTCGAGTCACCGGCAAGGTCAAATGTGACAATTGCACCATATCCTTTTCCACCCATAAGATCAAGTGCTGCAGCATGGGTAGAGTGGGTCTCAAGACCCGGGTAGAGAACGCTTCCTATCTCAGTGGACGCCTGCAGAAGCGCTGCCACACCGGCAGCATTTTCACACTGCTGCCTGAACCTGCAGCTCGAAAGAAGAGAGCTGTGTCTGCAACCTGTAAGCGTCATCAGGAGACAGCATATGACCTGCGAACTTGCGGTACTCTATTGCACTCTTCATCAGCTCACTGTCATTGCCGCATATCACCCCGGCGGTGAGGTTGCCGTGACCTGAAAGATATTTAGTGGCGCTGTGAATAACCATGTCTGCACCGTCATCGAGCGGCTTCCATAAAAGCGGCGTGGCAAAGGTATTGTCAATGATTACCCTGGCCCCGAATTTCTTTGCCAGCTTAATTATCCTCCTTCCTTCAGCGACAATCAGCAGAGGATTGGATATAGTCTCAAAATACAGGATGTCAGGCTTTATTTCGGAAATCATTTTCTCAAGCTTGTCATAATCGTACCTGTCACCGTCCGGTTTAAAGAAATCGGCATGCAGTCCCCGGCGTCTGTCAAGAACGCTGGCGATATATGAGAGTGTTCCTCCGTAAATCTCAGAGAAAAAGAGCCACCTGCCGGTTCTTCCGGCTTCCTGAAATACTGACAGAGCTATATCAATGGCGGCCATGCCTGATTCTGCCAGGAGAGCCCATCCGCAGCCTTCTGTCGCCATCAGGGCTTCCTCTGCGGAAACCACAGTAGGATTGCGATACCTGGAATATATGTAAAGATCCGGTTCTCTTGGATGGCCGGTTTCGGCTGCAAAGGCATCGGATGTTGTACCGGCTGTAGGTAACTCAAACCCGGCATCACGATATACCGGTGTCCTGGCGCTGTTTATCTCTTTCTTCTTCATACTCGGTAATGAAATGGTCTGATATTGATTCTTTTATGTTTACAGGATTGAAATCGTCAAGGAACAAGGCTCTGTCGGCTGCAATGCCTGCCAGAAAAAGGACAGCTGCAACGGCGGTAGTAAGATCTCTGTCAGGATAAAGCAACATAAACACCACAGGTATTGACAGTGCCCTGAGATAATAGAGTGAACGGATCAGCTGACCCTTTTCGAGCGACCGGTGATCTCATTATGACCGAGACGGCTGCCAGCATTGAAAAGACGAGAAAGACCGTCGAAGGTACGATAAACCATGAGGCTATAAACAAGCCTGAGAAGAACATCTGGCCGCTGTGCATCTTCAGCATTGGTGACCTGTCTGCCGCAAAATATACCAGGTCTGCCGATATCAGCGTCAGCAGAGCGACCCCGGCCTGTATCGAAAGGATGTATTGTCCCCGGTCTGAACCAGTTAAGATAAGCCATTAGCGTTGTCAGCATAACCATCAGTATCTCACGGCTCAGCGGAGATGAGGCCACATTGAGTATGGCTCTCCATGCCTCTGGTCGCGTACACCGAGATGTGCAAAGGAAATTACCAGTGCTGCTGTAAGCATGATGGCAGGCAGCTTAACAGCACGGTACGTCACCGTTCAGGGCATATGCGATGATACAGGCCGATGCTCCTGTCACCAGAAGCGAAAAGACAAGCAGGCTCCACTCCTTCAGGATTTTGGTAGCTGAATACCGGAGGCACTATTCTTCTCATCATCAGGTCCGGTATCATCCGCGGGTACTATCCGCGGTCCGGATCTCATTTCGGTTCCCCTGAGCCTGAGCGAAGGCTTAATGCCTGTATCGGGGAACCACTCAACGCCTCTGGTGAAGGAAACTCATCGAGCTCTGTCATCCGCAGTGCACCGGTGGGACAGGCGGTGACACAGGCAGGCTCGATTCCATCACCAGCCCTCTCTGTGCAGAAATGACACTTCTCTATAAATCCTTTTGCCTCATTGATCTTCGGAGCATCATAAGGACATCTCCAGGTGCAGTATCGGCATCCCATGCATTTTTCCGGGTGATGGATCACCGCACCCGTGCTGTCAAGAGTGTAAGCCAGGGCCGGGCAACCCTCCAGGCAGGATGGCTTCTCACAGTGGTTGCAGGCAATCGAGATGTTGATAACACTAAGGAGAGGCAACGCTTCACTGTTCCATGAGCGCACGCTTCTTGTGCCGGGCTGAAACCCGTTCTCAAGCATGCAGGCTGCGTTGCAGGCATTGCATGCGACACATAATGCGGCATCAAAATCAAATCCTCTTCTCATGATGCTTTTTCCACTCCTACCCTGGTATTATGAAAGGCTGCCCCATGTCCCATATCTGTCTCAGCCGGTGTGACAAGTGCATTCACGCCTCCTCCTTCATGAAGCCAGACACCGTTTGGAAAAACAATACTGCCTTTCCTGACCCTTGCCGTAACTCTTCACCCTGCCCCTGACCTCACCACCGGAGTTGAAAACCCTGATAAGGTCACCGCTCTTAAGTTCCAGTTTGCGGGCATCGGCAACGGAGATCTCCCAGGCGGGCTCATCCGTCACGCTCCTGATCACCTCAAGATTTCCGAACTGTGAATGAATGCGTGAGGCAATGCACGGTGTCATAAGTCTGAAAGGAAGATGTTCTTCATTGAAGTTGTCCGGAGGATCGAATGAAGGCAGCGGATCAACTCCCCACAGTTTAACTGCACAGTCGGACCAGAGTTCTATCTTTCCTGAGGCAGTGTTGAATTTCATGTTGCTGTAAGCGATCTCTTCCGACTGCACGGGAATCACCGGTCCTTCCTTCAGGCGGCTGACAGAGAATCCGTCAGCCTGGCTAACGCGATCCGCCAGCCAGCGGTCATATTCATCAGGTGCAGGTATGCCACCGGCACCGGTAACATCGATGCCCATCTTACCGGCAAGACGGAAATATATTTCGCTCTCGGGCATCACCTCGCCGGGAGAGCCGATGACAGCGGGCTTATATTGTACATAAGGATTCCAGTATGAACTCACAACATCCGCCTGTTCAAACATGCCTTTGGCCGGCAGGACAATATCAGCCATGGCTGCGCTGTCCGTCATAAACTGGTCGACAACTACCTTGAACGGGATCGATTTCAACGCTTTGATTACATCGTTGCTGCCCGGGAGCTGAGTGACAGGATTGCCTCTCTCGATCCACGCCACTTCTATACCGGGATCTTTCAGGGAGAAAAAGTCTTTAGCGAATGTAGCCATTGACAAAGCTCTCCTGAAAGGTTTGTCGCGCTCCTTATCCGGATAATAGCTGAGGGGCTCAAGCGTCTCATCGAAGACATAGCCCTGCAGGTTGGCGAAGCTGAAGCCGCAGCCGGGCAGACCGATCTTTCCGGTGATGACCGCGATGGCGAGTATCGAGCGTATTGTCTGGCCGCCGTTTGTGTATCTCTGCAGGCCATAGCCAGGCACTATGGTCACCCTCTCTGTCTTACCGGTCAGGATGGCCAGCTCTTCGATCGTCGCAGCCGGAATACCAGTGATTTTTTCAGCCTCTTCCGCTGTAATATTCAGGGAAGCAGCAAATTTTTCAAACCCGGAGACATATTTCTTAATGAAACTGTCATTTGTCAGCCGCCTGTCGATGATCACCTTCGCCATTGCAAGCGCCAGGGCTGCATCGGTGCCCGGTTTCGGACAGAGAAGCATGTCGGCCTTATCTGCGGTGGGGGTCCTCCGCGGATCGATTACCACAATTTTTGCCCCGTTCTTTCTGGCCCTGTCGATATGAATCATTTCCTGCACATTCGTTTCAGCAGGGTTCTTCCCCCAGACGATCACGAGCTGTGCGTTGGCCAGATCCCACGGAACATTATGTTTTATGCTGCCAAGTGTCAGCCTCACTGCTTCAAGTCCTGCCGGCCAGCAGAGATTGCCATAGGTGGTGGTGGCGCCGCCGAAACGTTTCCAGAAGATTGAGGAAATATCATTACTTAAACCTGAGCAGCCGCTGCCCTTATAAAACAGAACGGAGTGCGGACCGTGTGCAGCGCGGGCTCCGAGCAGTTTTTCAGAAATTGTTTCCAGTGCCTCATCCTGGCTGATGCGAGTGAAGGTGCCTTCCTCTGTACGCTTGAGTGGATAAAGTAGGCGCGACGGTGAAAACTCGCGCTCGAGATACGAAAGACCTTTTATGCATGGTCCTTCCGGCGTTGCCAGGTTACCGGCATATGGGAGGATACGCCTGACCTTTCCACCCTCGGTGAATACCCTGAATGAACAGGTACTGTAACAGTTACGCGGACAGACGGTAATAAATTCCTTCATCAGGGAACGATAGATGGGTTACCCGCACAAAAGATACAAAAAATGTGGTAACAGGCTAGATCTTTTCCAGGCAATCGCCCCTGATCCAACCCTTATTTCCGTCAGGTAGCTGCACCTCCAGGTAATCGCCAAGCTCTTTCTCGACTTTCACGGTTGTTCCTGAATGGATGACGAACAGCTCGCTGCTGCTCTCGCCGGGCTCGCTCCTGCCAGTCACAATACTGCAGGTGACAACAGCATTTTTATTCTTGTTGATGAGTGAATTGTTATTTATCGCCAGGCCAATGAAAAGAACCGTGAGTACCAGGGCTGACAGAGACAGCCAGAAAGACAGTAACCGCCCGCTGGCTCTGGCCTTTGTAAGAAAGATCACGGCAAACAACAGTGAGGCAATGAATAGCAGCAGAGCTGCCACAGCCCATGTATTTGTCGGGGCCAGAAGTGAAAGGAAATTAAACCATCGGACGAAGAACAACTCCGGGACGGACTCAAACTTATCAGTTACCCTGCTGCGCGCGATCTGAAGGTTATAGTTGATATCCTCATCGGCCGGAGCGATCAGCCTGGCCCGTTCATAGAAGAGGATGGCTGAGGCGTTGTCTCCGCTTTTGAAGAAAGCATTGCCGGCATTGTAAAGCATGTCCTCGCTTCTGTAGCCGTCGTCAAAGAGTTTCCTGTAAACAGCCGCAGCACCGGAGTAGTCACCTGAGCTGTAAAGCTGTCCGGCCTGGGCATATCTCTCTTCAGGTGTCTGTGCAGTAATTTGCAGTAAACAGATAATCAGCAGCATACAAAAAACAGTTACTCTCCTCATCTCCTGTGCTTTTTAGTCAAGTACATTATCGAGTTTGCCTATCAGAGCAGCTGCTCTTTTGTATAAGCCGGCAGGGCTCTCCCCTTCCGACGACGGTGAATAACGCGAGTATTCCGTAGCGGAGAGTATAAGATCAAGTTCGGTGATCACTGCTTCATCCACTTTGTCTGCCCTCAGTGCAGTATAGCAATTGTCCTTTGTGAGATCCGATGGTGCGATGGCCAGTTTATCACCCAGATATCCCCACAGGGCTTTAGCCAGCTCGGCATTGGCCATTTCAGGTTTGTCTGTATCAAGGAGTGACCGGGCTTTTAACAGTCTCCTGCGCGCAACCTTTGACGCCTTGCGGTTGCGCAGTCCTTTAATATCGGCATTGCGTTTCATCTGTTCGCGGCGGAGCAGAAGGGTAACCACAGTCAGGAAAAGCGCAAGGGCAAACCACAGCCAGTAATATGTTCTTGAGACGAGAGATGAAGGCCGGAAGTCCAGCCTGCTCTCACCGTTCCTGAAATACCTGATATCCTGCCCGAGATACTTAACGTCTTCGCCCGGCACATAAGCCGGCGTTGAAGTCTCACCTGCACCGGTGCTTCCTGTCACATTTACGGTGTATCCTTCGGTCCGGAGAGTTATGTACTTCTCCTTTGCTGCATCGAAGACGGTGTATGAAACAGGAGGGAGCTCAAAGGTGCCGGTGTTCCGCGGTATGAGAAGAAACTCAAATGTCTTTGTGCCAGTGGACGTGCCGGAACTTTTGACTGTCACTTTTGGGTCATATTTTTCTATCCCCTGCGGGAAGTTGATGACCGGTGCGCCTGCCAGGTTGAGGTTTCCGGTACCTTTCAGCGTCAGAGTGTATGTCATTGCATCATTGACCTCCACATCTGTCTTTGAGAGAGACGATGAAAGATCAAAGGAACCCACTGCCCCGTGGAAGTCGGCAGGCCTCGGCTCCGGCAGAGGCTTAACTTTTATCACTGCCGGCTTTGTTGAGACCTTCATGGCCACCGTGGTGACGTTGGAAAAGAAATTGTCAAAAAACGGATCGCTGAAGAATGGGTCGCTGGCCCCGGTCCGCTGCTGCACCAGGGCGGTTATATGCACGGTGTCAACCCGGAGGTCACCGGAGATCTGCGGATATAAAACAAATCGCTGAAGAACGCCTGTGCCGTACTGAACCCCGTCGATGACCTCTGACTCCAGGCTCTTCAGGGGCGGCGTTTCAATGTCCTCCCGAAGGAACCCCTTGAAATCAGGATATTTAAGTTCGTTTATGCCTGAAAGATTGATACGGGTGTACAGTTTTAGTGTCGCAGTTACCGGCTGTCCGACATATACCTCCCTGGTGCTCAGCAGCAGCCGAAGGGACAATTCCGAACCTGATGCGGGAGCAGCCTCCCTGCCTTGCTGGACGCTCTGTGTCCCCTGGACACCCTGCGTACCCCGGGCAGGGGCGGCACCCTCAGCTGTTATCTCTATCTCCAGCGGTGAACAGCTGACAGTAACTTTCTTTGATTCATACTGAGCTGGTGCAATAGTATATTTCCCGGGTGTTGACGCCACTACATAATAAATCAGTGTCGTGGTTGAAGTGGAGTTCATCTGGCCGTTGATCCACTGAACGTTACGGCTTGTCGATGACTGCGGGCCTGAGACTGTGAACGACGGGTCAAAGGCAGGCGGCAGAAAACGGCCTTCCGTGGAGTTTACAGAATAGACTAATCTGAACCTCTCTCCGGCGGCAGCACTCTGAGGAGCGTCTACAGTAAGGGTTATCTCCTGTGCGGCAAGGGAAAATGCCGTCAGCAGGTAAACCATTATGAGCATATAGCTTCTCATCGACGTCAAAATTACCAATTTTTAATCACCCTTACTTTAGCCCCGGCAGCCTTGTCACGCTGAACTTTTTCCTGTGTTGCCTTCTCGTTTGCAGAAAGGGCATCGAGCAGACGCTTTGCATCTTCACGGCTTATTGATTGTTGCTGCTGGTCCTGACCCTGCTTTCCCTGCTGATCCTTCTGGTCTTGCTGATTCTGCTGCTGATCATCCTTCTGTTTCTGATCATCCTTGTTCTCCTGGTCCTGTTTGTTCTGATCCTTTGCTGATCCTTCTGCTGATCCTGCTTCTGGTCTTTCTGCTGTTGCTGCTTCTGCTCTTCCTGCTTCTTCAGCTGATCCTGGGCATATCCAAGATTGTATTTGGCCTCAGGATTTTCAGGGTCAAGCATCAGGGAATTGATATAAGCCTTTATGCTCTCTGCGAACTTCTGGTCTTTCAGCAATGAATTGCCCAGGTTATAAAAGCTCTGAGCCTGTTTCAGGGAGTCATCGGCACTTCCTGAGGCAGCCCTGTTAAATTCTTCAGCAGCCTCACCGAACCTGCCCTGTTTATACAGGGCATCGCCGAGGTTGAAACCTGAATCATATGTAGATTTATCCTGGGCCTGAGCACGCCGGTACATGCCTTCACTCCCGGCAAACTCACTTTTCTTATAAAGCCTGTTTCCCTTTCTTATGTACTCTCTTTCCTCCTGCCCCATCAGAGTGGCATGTAACAGCAGCAGGCACAGGGCTGTCATGATGACTTTATTTATACTCCCTCCTTTCATGACTGTTGAACTTTTACATCCTTTTCTATTATCCCCAATCGCCTCAATAAATGATTCTTCCGATCCATCAGCAACACATCGATGACCAGCAGGATAAACATTATCACAGCAGGAACAAGGAATTGGTCATTATATTCTGTATACATCACAGTATCGGTCTCCGACTTCTTCATACGGCCAATATCATTGTATATCTCATTAAGTCCGATGCTGGTGTTATTGGCTCTTACATACCGCCCACCCGTCAGTGAGGCTATCTCCTGCAGTCCCTTTTCGTCAAGCTTTGATATTACTGTATTTCCATCCCTGTCCTTGAGATAGTCAGTCCTGCTTCCCGTTTTCAACGGAATTGGTGAACCGTCCGGTGAACCTATACCGATAGTGTGTATCACCACGCCTTTGTCAGCGGCTGCCTTGGCGGCTGTAATGGCATCATCCTCGTGATTTTCGCCGTCGGTAATTATTATCAGCGCTTTGCTTTTATCGCTTTCCTGTGAAAATGATCTCATTCCCAGATCAATGGCTGCCCCGATAGCGGTTCCCTGTTTGGAAACAGCGTCTGGTCCTGCCGATTCCAGGAACATCTTTGCGGAGAGATAGTCGTTGGTAACAGGTATCTGGGTATAAGCATCGCCGGCGAAAAGAATAAGTCCTATCCTGTCATCCCTGAGCTGGTCAACGAGCTGTGCGATAGCCTGCCTGGCTCTCTCAAGCCTTGAAGGTGTTATATCGGCAGCAAGCATTGAGTTGCTGACGTCAAGGGCAATGATAACCTCAACCCCCTCACGCTTGACCTGTTCGAGTCTCGAACCAAACTGTGGCCTGGCTACAGTCAGTACGCCAAAAACAAAAGCCAGAAGCCTGATGAAGAATTTGGCCGCCATCCTGCCTGATGAGAAATCGGGCAAAAGCCTCCTGACAAGGTCAGGTTCACCAAAGCGCTCTCTGGCAATTCTTCTTCTCCTGTTACCCAATATCCATATTAGTATGAACAACGGTACCATGAGGAGCAGGTAGAGCATATCAGGCTGTGCAAATCTGAACGTATCCATCGCTGCGTTATGACATGTTTCTCATTAACAAATACCTGAGAAGAAGCTCGAGGGTGAGGATAATGGCAGCAGCCAGAGCCCAGGGCATGAATACCTCCTCGCGTTTGCTGTGTTCCCTTGTCTCCATCTTTGATTTTTCAAGCTTATCTATCTCGCTGTAAACCTTCTGCAGGCTGGTGTTGTCAACTGCTCTGAAATACTCTCCCCCTGTCAGATCGGCTATCTTTCTGAGGAGAGCTTCATCAATCTCCACCTGCATCTTCTGGTACCTCAACCCGAATGGTGTCTGGACAGGATAATCGGCATAACCCATGCTTCCGACACCGATAGTATAAACTCTGATTCCAAATGTCTCAGCGATCTCAGCAGCGGTGACAGGGTCGATGGAACCCATGTTGTTAACCCCGTCAGTAAGCAGGATAATTACCTTGCTGATAGCATCAGAATCCTTGATCCTGTTGATTGCGGTTGCCAGTCCGACCCCTATTGCCGTTCCGTCCTCTATGATGCCGCTTTTCACCTCCCTGAGGAGGTTGATCAGCACTGCATGATCTGTCGTCAGAGGGCACTCGGTAAAGCTCTCTCCGCTGAAGACAGTCAGCCCTATGCGGTCGTATGGCCTGCCGCTGATGAATTCAGTAGCAACATTCTTGGACGCTTCCAGCCTGTCAGGACTGAAGTCGCGGGCCAGCATACTGCCTGAAACATCAAGCGCCATGACAATATCTATCCCCTCAGTGGTCGAGCTTTGCCATTTGTCTACATTCTGAGGCCTTGCTACAACTATGATTACAAGGGCAATCGTTATCAGTCTCAGCGCGAAAAGAACATGACGGAGCCAGTGGCGGAAGGTCTTCCGGCCACCATCCAGGAAACTGGCAGTCGACATTTTAATTGCAGCGTGTGATTTGCCGCGGCGGTATATATAATAGGCCAGCAGGAGAGGTATCAGCAACAGGAACCAGAGGAACCATCCGTTCTCAAAAACGATGTTATGCATCCTTACCTCCTTTCCCGCTAATCTCCTCAGGGGTCACGTCAGACTTACGTGTAAGCTCAACAAATCTTACGCCGTCACTGTGAGATTTCTCATGTATATCGCTCTGCGGCAGATATTTGGCAAATTTTACCATATCAGATACCGACAGCAGTTCCTTTACAAGTGACATCTGATCATGAGTGGTCACCGCGGCCTTCTGCAGCATGCGCACAGTTTCGTCGGTCGTAAGTTCAGGAGACATTATGCCATACCGGTCATCAATATATCTTCGAAGGATATCTGAAAGTCTTGAATAGTACTCCTTCACCTCACCCTTCTGCCACAGTTCTTCATCCTTAAGGCGGTACAGCTCACGCAAAGCAATCACGTGTGCCGGTTCCACCGGAGCAGGAGGCCTGACAAACCTTCTAAGCGGATTTCTGGGGAGTAGCCTTGCCAGGAGGTAAATGACTGCCAGGGCAATGACGGCAATGACCAGCCATGGCAATATCTCGCTGAAGGTCACGGGCGCCGTCCTCGGAGGCACAATATCAAAAATAACGTCAGTAGTGTCCTGCGGAGTGATAGCCGGGCGGTCGACCCTGAGGAACGAATAATCAGAATAGTATCTTTTCAGGCTGTCACCTGAAAGGTACTCCGCATAGAACGGGGGTATGGAATATGTGCCGGAATCAAAGCCGGTAATGAGATACCTGTCTGTAACCGTCAGCTTCCCGTCGGGTAATAATACTGTATCGCGGTCGCTCCTGCCGAGGATAATTATTTTACCTGCCAGGGTGTCTGTCATTGTACTCAGGGCAGCGTTAATGCCTGAGGGTATGGTTGCAGATACGGAGAAGCCGATCTGATCACCTATTATGATGGATGACGTGTCAGGCGAGGACTTCACAACAATATCCTGCGGATATGCAGCGGTGAAAAGCATCAACAGGGCAACCAGTGTAAGCGCTCTTCTCATATTACTATCTGTGTTTGAAGAGTGAAATCAGTGGTTTGATGTAATCATCACCCGTGCTGACAGCTGCAGCATCTACACCGCAGCTTATGAACGCACTGCTGACGGTTTCGTCGTGAAGTTTCCATCGCCCGGCATACTCTTTTCTGATCCTTGCCGATGAAGTGTCTGTCCACTTTTCGGTGCCGGTCTCAGGATCAGCTACCCGTATAAATCCTACATCAGGTAATTCCTTTTCGCGTCTGTCACTGATATTCAGTGCCACAAGGTCGTGCTTACCGGATGCAATACGCAGCGCTTCCACAAACGGAGGGGCCATAAAGTCAGAAAGGATGAAGGCTGTACAGCGTTTCCTTATGACATTGGTCAGAAAGCGAAGGGGTTCACTGAGTGAGGTGCCAGACGACTGCGGCTCAAAGCTCAGCATCTCGCGCACAATCCGAAGCATATGAGCCCTTCCCTTCTTGGGGGGAATATATTTCTCCACTTTGTCTGAGAAGAGGATAAGGCCCACCTTATCGTTATTGGCAATAACGGAATATGCAAGAACAGCTGCTATCTCCGTCATCATCTCACGCTTGGTGCCTGACACGGTGCCGAAGTCGCCTGACCGGCTGACATCGACAAGAAGCATCACTGTGAGCTCACGCTCTTCCTCGAAGATCTTGACATAAGGATGTCCGAACCGGGCCGTCACATTCCAGTCGATACTGCGTATGTCGTCACCGAACTGATACTCACGTACCTCGCTGAATGCCATTCCTCTGCCGCGGAAAGCGCTATGATACTCCCCTGCAAAGATCTGGCGTGTCAGACCACGTGATCTTATCTCGATTTTCCTGACCTTCTTAAGCAGCTCTGTCGTTTCCACTTTTCCCCTTTTGCTGTGCCCTCTGATAGGTTATTGTAAAAAACCAGGTCTCATTTTTAAGACGTATCGATATTTCATCGCCTCCTGACCTGTGTGTCCAATTGTCTTTTTCCGCCGGCTTATAGAGACTGTCAAGTTCATTTCTCTTGACATCAAGAAAACTGTTGTCATACGTTATCCTTACCCCGTTGCATTTTCCTTTTTCATCGAAGAAAATGACCCAGGTCTCGTTCTCGTTTCCGGAGGAAAATTTAAGGTATCTGAAGGTGTCGTTCTTTACTTTATTGTCTATTGTCAGGCCAGGGTTCTCCTTTGACATGATCATCCTGATGTTATGTTCATTCAGACCAATGAAATCCTGTGCCCTGACAGAGCAGAATGAAATGAGAAGCAGTAATATGATCAGTGCTCTTTTCATTCTTCCTACGGAACTTCTACAGTGTTCAGTATCTCTGTAATTATCTGGTCCTGAGTTATATTCTCGGCTTCGGCTTCATAGGTGAGTCCTATGCGGTGTCTCAGCACATCGGCGCAGAGGAACCGTACATCTTCAGGGACCACGAAGCCTCTTCTCTTAATGAAGGCGAATGCTTTCGCCGCCAGTGCCAGGTTAATGCCTCCCCTGGGCGATGCACCGTAGGAAATCAGCGGAGAGAATTTTGACAGTCCGAATTTCTGCGGTTCCCTTGTGGCGAAAATAATATCAAGGATATAGTTTTCGATCTTTTCATCAAGATAGACCTCCCTCACCACGCTGCGTGCCCTCAGGATATCATCAGGCTTAAGGATACTCTTTGCCGTCGGGAATACACTTGCCAGGTTCTCACGGATGATCATCCTCTCTTCCTCTTTTTCAGGATAAGTGATTACCACCTTGAGCATGAACCTGTCGACCTGGGCCTCGGGAAGCGGATAGGTTCCCTCCTGCTCGATGGGGTTTTGCGTGGCAAGAACGATGAATGGTTCGTCGAGCTTGTAGGTGTTTTCGCCTATTGTAACCTGTCTCTCCTGCATTGCCTCGAGAAGTGCGCTCTGCACTTTTGCAGGCGAGCGGTTTATCTCGTCGGCAAGAATGAAGTTTGCAAATATCGGGCCCTTGCGGACAACAAACTCCTCCTTCTTCTGACTGTAAATCATCGTTCCGATGAGGTCAGCCGGAAGGAGATCGGGGGTAAACTGTATCCTGCTGAACTTCGTATCAATGATCGAAGCCAGGGTTTTTATGGCCAGCGTCTTCGCCAGACCCGGGACTCCCTCAAGCAGTATGTGACCGTTGGAGAGCAGTCCTATGAGCAGTGAATCAGTCAGATGACGCTGCCCGACAATGACCTTGTTTATCTCCTGCCTCAGCAGATCAACGAAGGCACTTTCCTTTTCGATCTTCTCATTCAGAAGCCTGATATCTGTTGTGTGTTCCATGGTAATTATTGTGTTGTTTCTACTCTGCGGAAAAACATCCGCAAAGATCATTTCATATAATAAAATATAGTGTTAAAGATTGTTAAAGAAGTGTTAAAGCTATTGGCCGAACCCGGAGTGTTTGAAAAGCCTTACAGTGATAATAAGGACCAGCGGTATAAGGGCGGGATTAATGCCCTGTCCTGCTATAAGTGCTACAGGAATCCACAGTAATGAAATTATAAACGCGATCCTGCTCAGGAGAACAGCCTTCTTGCCTGCCAGGATGAAGCCCGTCAGCACAGGAATCAGTGGATTGATACCCAGGATAAGCAGGTTAAAATGGAGGGCGTCGTGTTCGGAGAAGAAATTGGTGAATATAAGCAGAAGGGCCAGAACCGAATATATAATATATAGAACAATATCAGTAATGCGACCCAGTAATGGCTTGCCGGGGACGAAAGTGACAAATATGACAATTAGCAGAACGAGATAAAACACAAGTTGTGGCATCCACGTCCGGGCTCCGGTTGTGACAGCAGGCATGTCAACGACTGTAACAGGCTCTCCTACAATTGGTTCACGATTACCTTCATGAACAATGACAGACGCCGACAGGTTTTCCATCAGGTAGGCCGGAAGGAACATTTCATCGGCCGGTGAAGCCTTCCTGTCAGCCTGCAGTCCGAGAAGCATGTCAGCCCCGAAATCTATCCATGGCAATACCTTCTGGTTGGGGTCAACAAGCTGCCTGAAACTCTTTTGCTTCTCCTTTACAGGGAAGATGATTGTATCTGATGCTGAAGCAACCAGGATGTCACGGATGCGTGTGGCGCAGTTGTCAAAGAAAAAGTCATACCTGTATTTGACGTTTTCGGGCTTCAGGTTCTCGTTTATCAGCGAGAAAAGCTTCTCTTTTTCAGCAGAAGTGAGATTAAGAGGCTGAGACCACACAGCACGCCCCTCGTTGACATATTCGTAAATGAAAGTGTCATAACTGTACGAACCCAGCATATAGTCAAGTCTTCCCTTTGCAAAGCGGAATGCAAAATTTGGAGTTGAGAAGTCGAATATGCCCCAGTTGTACACCCTGTCAATTTCAGTGCCCCTTACACAGATACGCAGCGCCGTATGCCCGTAAATGGAGTAGGTTGCATTACCCGGGGCGCAGGTAAGGAGATAGACATCTGTATTCTCAGTCACCTGTGCACTGGTGAGCCGGCATAACAGCATGGTAAACAGGAAGGACAGAAGGGCGGTTCTTTTCATTTGAAGCAATTAACTATGTAAACGTAGTAAAAAAAATGAAATTTACTTTTCTTCAGCCCATGCATTGGCTGCCCTGACGGCACGGTTCCATCCCCTGATCAGGGAGACAGTCTCTTCAGGTTTTATTGCCGGAGAGAACGTCCTGTCCATCTGCCACTGCCTCCTGATTTCATCAGGACCGCTCCAGTATCCGGTTGCAAGTCCTGCCAGGTAAGCAGCCCCGAGAGCAGTGGTCTCAGTGATCTTCGGACGTACGACACATGCCTGCAGAAGGTCAGCCTGGAATTGCATGAGACTGTTATTGACAGTGGCTCCGCCATCAACTCTTAACTCCTTGATATCTATATTTGAATCACTCTTCATTGCAAGTAAAACATCAAGTGTCTGATAGGCAATGCTGTCGAGTGCGGCACGTGCAATATGAGCTGCGGTTGAGCCCCGGGTAAGACCTGTAATCGTTCCCCTTGTATGCTGATTCCAGTACGGGGCACCCAGTCCTGCAAAGGCAGGTACGAAGTATACACCCTCGCTCGAATCCACCTTTGCCGCCAGCCTTTCAACATCCGCAGATGATTTGATAACACCCAGGCTGTCGCGGAGCCACTGCACCACGGCGCCGGCAATAAATATGCTCCCTTCAAAGGCATAATCAGTCCTGTCACCAATCTTCCATGCCACAGTAGTCAGCAGCCTGTTCTTCGACTCTATCGGTCTGGTTCCGATATTCATCATCATGAAGCACCCTGTACCGTAGGTGTTCTTAACCATACCCTGTTCAACACACATCTGGCCGAAGAGGGCAGCCTGCTGATCTCCTGCGATACCTGCGACGGGGATCTGCGACGTGAATGTACCTGAGGTAATTCCGTAGACCTCGCTGGAAGACCGTACTTCAGGCAGCATGCTTGCCGGAATATCAAATATCCTGAGAAGTTCTTCATCCCATGTCAGTGTATGAATATTAAAGAGCATGGTCCTGGAAGCATTCGAAACATCTGTTACATGCAGCCTGCCCTCGGTAAGTTTCCATACAAGCCAGGTGTCAATCGTCCCGAAGGCCAGTTCACCGCTGTCTGCCATGGCCCGTGCGCCGGAGACATTCTCCAGGATCCATCTGACCTTGGTAGCGGAAAAATATGCATCAGCAATAAGTCCGGTTTTCTCAACGATAACCTTGTCAAGTCCCTCATCTTTCAGCTGGTCGCAATAGGCTGCTGTCCGCCTGTCCTGCCAGACAATAGCATTATATATTGGCTTTCCGGTCTTTCTGTTCCAGACAACTGTCGTTTCACGCTGGTTTGTGATGCCTATAGCCGCGATTCCGGAACTTTCTATTCCGGCTCTGGCCACTGCCTCAAGTGCCACATCTTTCTGCGTTGACCATATCTCTTCGGGGTCATGTTCAACCCATCCCGGTTTCGGAAAATTCTGTTTAAATTCCTTCCGGGCAGTGGCAACAGGTAATCCGCTGTTATTAAATACGATAGCTCTGGAACTGGTTGTCCCCTGGTCAAGGGCAAGGATATATTTCTTCATTTGAGTATTTTCGGATCCTGAAAATGACATCCTAAGATAATGCAATTTTTAAGACCTCCGGCATTGAGTTCACCCGTCAGTGTTGGCGCTTCCATCCTGATGTCACGGTTGGTCACCTCCTGTCAGTGCTTGCTAAGCAACATTTACGGAAAGTACAATATTGTTTTTCGAATGTTAAGATGTAAATTTGATTGTTGCATAAATTATCTGTCATGAAAGGGAATTATGTCATAACCATCGGGCGTCAGCTTGGCAGCGGAGGCAGGGATATAGGTCATAAGGTGGCCGCCCGGCTTAACCTTTTGTTCTTTGATAAGGAACTGATCAGGATTGCTGCGAAGGAGAGCGGGATTAAAGAAGATCTCTTCGAAGAGGCTGATGAAAAAAAGACACACAGCCTGTTCGGGGGATTGCTTGATCTCCGTGGGTTTCTGACAGACGATGCCTACACCAATTACTATCTGAGCAACGAGGCACTGTTTAAGATTCAGAGTGATGTCATACGCAAGCTTGCCGGTGAGAAATCGTGCCTCTTTGTTGGGCGGTGCGCCGATTATGTGCTAAAGGATCACCCCCGATGCCTGAAGGTGTTTGTCAGTGCAGACATGAGTGACCGCATCAGAAGAGTTGTTGCCGGTCAAAATATCAGATGAAAACAAAGCGGAGGAATTTATCCAGAAAATGGATAGAAAACGTGCTGAATATTACAATTACTTCAGCGGAAGGGTATGGGGAGCGGCTCAGTCATATGACCTGTGTATCAACTCCTCCTTCCTTGGAATTGATGAGACTGTTGAAGTTATCCGGAGGTTTGCGGAGAAAAGATTCTTAATGTAAGGTTAACCTGAAGGCAGAGCACTGAAGCCTGCCCGGCCAATGCCGGTGCCATCGGAATGGAACCGCCAACCGCCTTATCATTGATCAATGTCACAATGTCCCCTTCGTCTTTTAATCCCAGGGTGTAAAGCAATTGCATGCACTGTATTATTATAGGTTGACGGAAGTATTTTTTTAAATTTATGCCAGATAAATTATGTCATGGATAAGATAATGGGGATTCTTGCACCGGTCGTGATCATGGCCGTGATCTTTATTCTTAACGCATTGCTTCCCGGAAGATGGGTCAGCGGTTATATAACAAAACCGGGATCACCTGAAAAAATGAGATATCATCTCAATGGAATATTTGTGTTCTTGGTGATGGGTGGCTTATGGGTGGCGCTTGGAATAACGGATATCGTTTCATTTGATTATCTGTATCACTACAGATGGTATGGCCTCGCAGGAGCATGCATGCTGGGTATAATTTTCAGCCTCGTTCTGGTTTTACCCCGGAAACCTGTCAGAAAGTCGCTGGCAGCAGATCTCTTCTTTGGGAGAACAGAAAACCTGCAGCTCCTCAAAGGAAGGGTAGACATGAAAATGTGGCTCTATCTTGCAGGAGCAACGATGCTTGAACTTAACGTTCTTAGTTTCACCGCCTATCACCTGGTAACCTATGGTGATGCTTCATCTTCCGGAATTATCCTGTCTGCCGGCCTGTTGACTTATTTTTTGGTCGAGTATCTCATATTTGAGGAGGTGCACCTTTACACTTATGACCTGTTTGCTGAGAGGATAGGATTCAAGCTGGGATGGGGGTGCCTTGTGTTCTACCCATACTTCTATCCTGTAGCCCTGTGGTCCACCGTTGCCCTGCCTGACCCCGGTACTCCCGTCTGGCTTCTTGTACTGTATGCAGTCATATTCTTCTCAGGATGGGTGCTGGCCAGAGGCGCCAACCTGCAGAAGTATTTTTTCAAGCGAGACCCGGAGAGATTATTTCTTGGCATAGAGCCGAGGATCATCGGGGATGGCAATAAAAAACTCCTGGTGAACGGCTTCTGGGGCATAAGCAGGCACATTAATTACCTAGGCGAGATACTTATGGCGACGGGTATCATACTGTGCACCGGTTATCCCGGTATGATATGGCCCTGGCTATACCCGCTATACTATGTCCTGCTCCTCTTTACAAGGCAGAATGATGATGACAGGCGTTGTTCAGCAAAATACGGCGAACTCTGGGATGAGTATAAAAAGAGAGTGCCCTGGCGGATAATCCCGCACATCTGGTGATCCCTTTGCCACGAAAGCATAACTGTATTATATCCCGTACATTTTCCGGGTGTTGTCTCCCATGATCTTTACTGCCGTCCTGCGAGGCAGAAGCCTCTGCATAATGAATGAGGCGAACCTGTTACCCCGGCCGGTGATTAATGAAGGCATCCGGCCAAGCCCTGAGAGACACTCTTTGACAACCTCATCGGGCATTTGTACCGGCGGAGCGAACAGTGGTGCTTTCCCGGGTTTTGAGTTGATATAACCTGGTGTTGCGGTTGCCCCGGCGCAACATGCTATGACATCGACACCTTTATCCTTCCACTCATACCAGAGGCTTTCGGCCAGTATCCTGCTGAAGGCTTTTGTCGCTGCATAGGTGGCCAGATAACCGCTGCCCTGGAATCCCGCCATTGATGACATCAGAACGATTGCTCCTCTTCCTTTTTCAACCATCTTTCCTCCGAAGTGATGAACCAGTTTCAACGGAGTGATCATATTCAATCTGGCGGCCTGATCGTGGCCTCGTGACGGGTGCCCGAGGAAGGCACCGATATGTGAAAGTGCGGCATTATAAACCAGAAAGTCAATTTCCTGTCCGTTAAGCGTTTCTGTCAACTTCTCTGCTGCCTCTTCGTCAGACAGGTCACAATCCATACACCTGACCCTGACTTTATACCTGTCAGCCAGAATGTCAGCCAGTTTTTGCAGGGGCTCCGCCCTCCTGGCAATAAGGATTAAATTGAACCCTTCTGCTGCCAGGGAAGAAGCAAATGCAGCTCCTATTCCTTCGGATGCGCCTGCTATCAGTGCTGTGCTGCCGTATTTATTTGTTAAGCTCATATTCAAATATATTATTTACCGGCATAAGTTTTTCACTCCGGAGCAAAAAAAAGTCCCGCTGTGCAGGCGGGAACCAAGGTCATCAAAGCAGATGTTTTTCACCCCGGTAGCAAAAAAAAAGTCCCGCCGTACAGGCGGGACCAAGGTCATTAAATGTGCATTATATTTTCAACTATGCAAGTTTCACATTAACGGCATTTAATCCTTTTTTACCTTCCTGGAGATCGAATGTTACTTCGTCATTCTCTTTGATTCTGTCGATGAGACCTGATGAATGCACAAAATACTCTTTAGGTGAGTTAGCGTCCTTGATAAATCCAAATCCTTTGGATTCATTGAAAAATTTAACAATTCCTTTATTCATTGATGATTGTTTTAAATTACGGCGCAAATGTAACTGATATTTTTAATATGATGTATCATTTATGCCGATTTATTATTAAAAAATATTTCTCCAGGAGCAGGAAATTGGAGGCTAATTTTTCCAGAATGACCTGGTGAAGAGCGCGACGACAGGAAACAGCTCAAGACGGCCAAGGAACATCAGAGCAAGCATGGTAATTTTCCCTATAATGTTGAAATGAGCAAAATTGCCCATATTTCCGGAAGCACCGAGACCGGGTCCGATACCTGCCATTGAAGTTGCGGCAGCACCGGCTGACTCCTGTATAGGGATGCCTGAGACAACCATAATGAGAGTCCCGATGACAAATAATAATCAGATAAAGTTGGATAAAGACCGTCATCAGATTATTAATATCTTCCGAAACGATCTTGCCATTTAAGTGTGATCGGTACTACAGCATTGGGATGAAGAAGCCTCACGATCACACTCACGAAGGTTCTTGCAGCGAAATAAGGTGACGTGCCATTTTAATGCCACCGGTAGTTGATCCGGTCATTCCGCCGGCAAACATCAGGAGGAACATAAAGAACAACACCGGCCCTTGGCCAGACCGTGTAATCAGAAGTGGCCAATCCGGTACAGGAAATCTGTGAAATTACCTGATACATTGAGCATGACGGAAGGAATCTTCAAACGTTCTGTCTGTGCCTGTATAAAGAACAAGAGTAACAAAAACAACAGCAGCGGTTGTGCAAAATATATAAAACCAGAACTCTTCATTAGTTGCTCAGTTTCGTGAAATTTCTCTTAATAAGGTAATAATAGACCAGATAGCTCGTCGCAGAGAGAAACATGAATAGTAGCCATGAGATATACTGAATGAAGGGAGAATATCCTGCAATGCTGGTGTTTTTTGTTGAAAATCCAGCCAGTAGCGACCGTGCCGAATGAATGACATATACTGTCAAACAAGTCCATTCCTCCAATAGTCAAAAGAGTTATTTCAGCAATTGTCATGCCAAGATATATGAACAAGTATGGTGTTGGCAATGGACTTGGTCCTGGGCATAAGCCTTCTGCTTAAGAGACGATTCCAGCGAGAAAAGATTGTATCCTCCCACTTTAAGTGTTGGGAGAATAATGATAACAAGCAGGATTATGCCAATACCTCCGATCCAATGTGTGAGGCTACGCCAGAAAAGAATTGATTTAGGTCAGGAGTTTCGACATCCCGGAAAATTGATGACCCTGTGGTGGTATACCCTGAAGCAGTCTCGAACAGAATATTAACAATTCCTTTTATCTCACCACTGTAGAAATATGGTAAGAGTTCCGGACAATGATCAGTATTAGCCATCCCATGACGACAGCCAGATAGCCCTCCTTTGTTGTCACTTTCTCCTGTAATGAACTCCGGATAAAGAAATAGATCAGCAATCCGGGTATCAGGGCTGTCAGGGATGCCAGAACAAATGGTCTGACTGGCTCTGAATAGATAAGAGCAACAGGGATACACAAGGAGGAAGGAGAGCTGAGATGATTATCAGAATTAAGTCCGACAATCTTCAGGATAGACCTGAAGTTGATTGTTCTCATTCTGCCCCTAATCTTCCGCGAATCGAACGTTTGCCCGGTACGGATGTGTAATTATCTCTCATGGTTATCTGTGATTCCGGCGCGATTCGAACGCGCGACCCACAGCTTAGAAGGCTGTTGCTCTAATCCAACTGAGCTACGGAACCGTTCAGCGGTAAAAAAACCGCCGCAAATATAATCACATTTTTCTGTTTACCAACAGTATGGCATGGCGGGGAACAGTTCAGGCATTTTTCATCCAGTTGACCAGTCCCTTCTTCTCAATGATCTGTTTCAGCTCCGGAGGAAGCGGTTCAAATGTAAAAGTACTGCTGCCAACAGTCAGTGACCCCTTGTCAAAGTCAATCTCAACCTTGTCACCGGGTTTATACGCCTCCACAGCCTCACGGTGTACGATGAGCGGAAGTCCCTGGTTGATGGATGATCTGTAGAAGATGCGGTTCACCGATTTGATTATCACTGCCCTGATACCCAGATGGGCCAGGCCTACTGAAGGATGTTCACGTGAGCTTCCGCACCCGAAGTTGTCACCGGCGATGATGATGTCACCAGCCCGGGCATTACTGCTGAATGACGGGTCGAAGTCGCCGAAGAGCAGCGGTAAAATAGCAGCTGCATCAGAGCTCATAACGCTGTATGTGTGCTTTCCTGCGAACATCTGGTCCGTGTTGAGATTGTCAACATCGGAATAGTTCCATATATTTCCCTCTTTCCTGTTCTCACCCTCCTTAATGACATTTGTGGCACTCTGGGGCGGGTGGAAGGGAAAGACATCAGCTCCCGTGACCTTTCGGGGATCAGTGATGACACCTGTGATTGCTGATGCTGCCACTGTGGCAGGTGATGCCAGGTAGATGGAGGCTTCCTTGTTACCCATCCTGCCGAGAAAATTACGGTTGGCAGTGGAGATGACCGTGTGGCCGTTGGCGGGAATGCCCTGGCCTGTGCCAAGACAAGGACCGCATGAAGGACTGAGGATATTGGCACCGGCTTCGATGAGATCGGAGACGATGCCTTCTTTTATTGCCTGCAGATAGATTTCCTTTGAGGCGGGAATGATATGAAGCTGGAACCCGGGCTTTACCTTCTCCCCTTTCAGTATCGTTGCTGCAGACATCAGGTCCTCAATCCTGCCATTGGTACATGTGCCGATGAGGCCTTCATGAACCACTGTTCCGGCAACCGATGCCACGGATTTTATGTTATCGACGTTATGCGGGGCAGCCACGAGCGGAAAGACCTGTGAGAGGTCTATCGAAACCCGGCAGTTGTAGACAGCGTCTTCATCAGCCCACACGCCCGCTGTTGACTCACCTGTGAATTTCCGGAGAACATCGTCGGCAGGGAAGACTGCATTCTTGGCTCCCATCTCTGATGCCAGGTTGGCTACCGTCATCCTGTCACTGATACTCAGCGTGGAGACACCCTCACCGTGAAACTCAATTGACATGTAATTGGCGCCGTCGGAGCCCAGCATGCCTATGATCCAAAGAGACAGGTCCTTTGCGCTTACGCCCGGAGCCAGTTTGCCCTTTAGGTCAATCCTCATGGATGGCGGCACGAGGAACCACGTCTCACCCCTCTTCCATATGCCAGCAGCTTCTGTGCGGTCAATACCAGCAGCAAGTGCATTAAAGGCACCCGCCGTGCAGGTATGGCTGTCCGACCCTACAATAATCATCCCCGGCCGTGCATGGTATGACATGAGCTGATGACAGATTCCCATCCCTGAATCATAAAACCTGATGATACCCTGTTCAGTGACAATATTACGTATGTCCTGGTACTGTGTGGCCAGTTTTGCATCGGCAGGCGGTGCATTATGGTCAAGGACAACCAGCATCTGCGAAGGATTGAACACCTTTGCTCCGCCCATCTTGCGGAAGGTCTGGTAGATGCTCGATGTATTATCATGGGTAAGGATGATATCAGGTTTTCTGAAGACAACGGCTCCCTCGGGAGCACCAAGTATCTTTTCAATAAATGTCTGTGGTTTCATATCTTATTATCAGATGTTTATACTTTTCCCAGCAGTCCGCCTTTCATATATATCTCATGCTGTGCGTCATAGAACGGATTTATTTTCATGGTCAGGCCGTTGCGCCCGTTGACCACTTCGCCGGTCAGCAGGTTAACAGTGATCAAATCCTGATCTTTCAGGTCTATCTTGTCAAATGAATCATATGTAAGGACAGGAAAGGCGGCGTTTATGGCGTTACGTTCATAAATAGCCCCGAAGGAGTTTGCTATCACAGCCTGTATTCCCAGAGAGATGAAGCAGTCCACTGCCTGCTGGCGTGAGCTGCCGCTCCCGAAGTTCTTTCCTGCTATTATAATGTCGCCAGCCTGGGCCCGGTGCGAAAAATCCTTGTATCCCTCGAGATTATCAAAGGCATACTGTCCCATCTCACGAATGTCGGTTATGGCAAGATAGCGGTTATGGAAGATCATGTCCGTGTCAATGTTATCGCGCTCAATCAGCCATACCCTTCCACTGATAACGGTCGGGCGTTCAGTGGCAGCTTGCTGAGGTTTGCTTTTCGGCGTCACCGGCTGAGCGGCTGGTTTTGTATATTGAAGCGGTTCATCAGGGATTGCGTCGGGTGTCGTAATATAACCTGCCAGCGCTGATGCGGCCACCACGGCAGGTGAAGCGAGGAAAACGCTCCCCTGCCCCTGTTTGCCCGGGAAATTACGGTTTCCCGTGCTGACCGTCACCTCACCCTTGCCGTTCTGTCCCACCTGCCCGGCAGCACAGCCTGCGCACCCGGCATTGGAGACGAGGGCCCCGGCATCTTTGAATATCTCAATAAACCCCTCAGAAAGACATTCTTTCCACACCTCGTCTGTTGAAGGGACTATCTTCAGCACTACTCCAGGGGCGACTTTTTTCCCTTTGAGTATGCCGGCGGTGACTCTCATGTCTTCGATACGGCCGTTAGTGCAGCTGCCGATAAAGGCAGAGTCTATCCTGGTGACGGGAAGCCCGCTTACTGTTACTGTATCATGAGGCTCGCCCGGTCGTGATACCATGGGCCTGAACGCAGTCACGTCGATGTCAGCCGTGATCGCATAAGATGCATCAGGGTCGGCAAATACCGGTTCAAAGGGCTCTTTGGATCTGGCACGGCAATACTCTGTTATTTCTTCCGAGGGGGGAAAGAGGATTATTATCGCGCCCATCTCAGTGGCCATCGAAGCTATTGTTATGCGCTCATCCAGGGTCATTTTATCTACGGCATCTCCGTACAGCTCAATGCTGTAACCCAGAAGGGTGTTTGCTCCGTATATCTTCAGCAGGTTCAGTATCACATCCTTGGCAGTAACCCCTGCCGGCATCTCTCCGTTTAGGTTTAGCCTTACCGAGGCAGGCACCTTGAACCATACCTTGCCGCTGTTCCAGGCAGCGGCGATATCCATGTCGCCCATGCCCTGGCCGAATGCACCCACGGCGCCAAGGATATTGGCGTGCGAGTCGGTCGATACAGCGGTGGCGCCGGGCCAGACGTATCCTTCCTCGATAAGAAGATGAGTACCTATACCGGCGTTTATATCATACACCCTGATATCGTTATTGCGTGCAAACTGCCGGCAGATGTGCTGGTTGACTGCATATTTCTGGTCCGACCCCGTGGGGTTGCAGTCGAACGTAAAGAGTGTCCTGGCAGGGTTTTCAACCGAAAGGCCGAAGTCGTTAAGGTTCTTTACCACGTTGGCTCCGCCGAAATCCCTTGCTGCCCGGGCATCAATACTTATATCAATGATGTCCCCGGGTTTTACGGCATCATATTTTGAATGAGATGCAATGATCTTTTCTGTGATAGTCATTCCCATGATTTACGTGTTTTGGTGTTCATCCGGAGGCAAAATTAGCATTCCGGTTCGGTTTTCATAATGAATAAAATCATTCGCCGGACCGCGAAGTGATAAAAGGTCATGCCCTGGTTTTCAGCTTCGGTACTGTGCCCGGTAATCCCTTGCAGACATGCCCGCGTGCTTCCTGAATTGCTTGTTGAAGTTTGATACTGTGGCAAAGCCGCATTCAAAGACAATCTCGTTTATCTGGTGGTCTGTCTCGCGAAGCAGATAGCATGCCTTGTTCGTTCTTACCTGGTTAACATAGTCAACAAAACCGCTGCCTGTACTGCGTGAGAAGAAACGGCTGAACGAATGGGGGCTCATCTGCGCTATGGCAGCAACCTCTTTAATGGGTATGGGCCTGAAAAAATTCTCCCTGACAAAACCGCAGACCTCTGTCAGGCGGCCGTCAGTCATTTCGTGGCTACTGTCAGGTACCTCTCCTGAAAGCAGCTTATATTTCTCTGCTGAACAAAGTATCTCCAGAAGATGGAAAAGGCTGACCATCTTCTTCATCCCTGTCTCAGTAAGCATTCTTCGCATTGGCTCTTCGGCAGCCATCCCTGTCTCAGCTGTAAAAGAGACACCCCTTGGGGCCTCATCAAGCAAGCGGCGCAACTGCGCCGTTTCAAACTGCGACAGCAGTGACTCTCCAAGCGAGTCACGCCTGAAGTGACACATGATGGCATGGTTACCCCTGTCTTTGTCATCATTCCTGTAAAAGTTCCAGAAGTGCTTAAGGTCAGGACCGTAAATAACAAGATCATAACGGTCAAAGATCTCCACCGAGTCACCGGCAACACGGGTACCGTTACCGGTGATGTTAAGAACAATCTCATATTCAGGATGGACGTGGAGAAAGCTGCTCTCATTGTCGACCCACTCGGCCCTGAAGCCGGAGCCATCATCATGCCTGATGCTGATTATTTCAGGAATCATATTAGAAAATGTTTATGGTCAGGGTAAGAAATGATCCAAATATTCCGACTAAAATTAAGAAAAGATAACGAGATTAGCAACCGGTCATTCATCACCTGAAATAGTTATTTCGTCAAAAATTTGCATTTTGTAAGAAAATTTGTTATATTTGTGTCAAGCTAATGCTAAAGATAAAAAGAGGAGAGCAAGGGTTACTCGTGGGAATCAAGAGGATTGTATTGCAGACATTGACTTTCACATGGACCTATTGGCTGACTACCGTAGGTCACTTCCTTTTATCAGACAGTAGATTCCGGGATTATCTCATAAGCCCGTTCCTTAAAGTACCACATTAACCCTCTCCTCTTTCTCTTTTTGTACCTACCGATGAAAACTTTCCTACGACGATTTGAGAATAACAGGGAACTGATTATTCTCTTTGGTACGTGGGGTATTGACGAAAAGGCTTTCTCGGACCTCTGCAATGACAGATTTGATTTTATACTCTATTATAATTATTCAGCTGACGAGCCCCTCATTCTTCCGGAGATGAAAACCTACAGGAGGGTGACTGTCATCGGATGGTCGCTTGGTGTGTGGGCCGCAGAATATTACAGCCGGAAGATGGGTATCAAGCCTGACCTGACCATCGCCATCAACGGGACACCGGTAGCGGCTGACGATAAATACGGTATACCCCTGAAAATATTCGAGGCAACCCTTGATAACATCTCAGACTATAGCATGGGCAAGTTCTATCTCCGACTGTTTGGCACCAGGAGTCGTTTTGAGATGAACAGGCAGAACATACCCTCCAGGTCTGTGAAGTCACTGCATGATGAACTGAGATGGCTCTATAACAGGATGATGGAGCCAGTGCAAACCGGCTTTGTCTGGGATTATTCGCTTATTGGATCGGAAGACCGGGTTTTCAGGGCACAGAACCTTGTCAGCTACTGGTCTGAACACCCGGAAACAAGGCAAATAATAGTGGATGCACCACATTATCTCTTTGACGACTGGGATTCGCTTGAAGAACTTATAAGGTTTGTCAGAAGGTACCGGCTCTCGCCCTTCCGCAATAAGTGATTGCTAAATGTCGCGCAGCAGGATGTTGGTTTCTGAAGAGGTTATCATTGTATCAAACTTGTTCAACGCCAGGTCGATCTTCTTGTAATCCCCGTTATTGACGACAATTTTATGAATTGATCCTGCACTCTCCATCTTGTCAAGGACGAATGAAAGGGTCATACGGTTTATATCGGTAGCAGGCTGATAAACATATCTGTCATCCGTTTCATCCCATAACTGGGTCACAAGTTCCGAATCACGCAGCTGGTCAAGACAATCGTGTACCGTCCTGACCGGGAGACTCAGATCATGAGATATCTCCTCCGGGGCCCTTGGTTTAACTCCTTTTATGAAATCATCAATAAGGCAATGCATCACAAGCAACGACAGTCTCTTTTTCTGTTTCGGCGAGACAGTCTGCACATCGAATTCAAACTCGTAACGGGTTATATTCTGCATGTAATAAGATAGCTGAGCACCCATAAGAAGCGCCACCCAGGTCACCTGCGCCCAGATCATCAGAAGCGGGACGGCTGCAAAGCTCCCGTATAAGGTACCGAGTTTGGAAATTCCCATCTGGGACTGGACATACAGGATTTGCAGCACCTGCAGGGCAATACCTGTGATCAGGCCCGCAACGATGGCTGGTCTGATCTTCACCCTGGTGTTAGGCATCACGAGGAATGCTGCAGTGGCCAATATGCACAGGAGAATATACGGAATAAGCTGTACCAGGAATGAGACAACCGGTTTCAATATTTCCAGCATTTCAGACTGGCCAAGCATTTCATTCAGTTTGGTGTTGGCAAGAACGGTAACGCTGCTGGATGCGATAAAGATCACCGGCACCATTATGATAATGGCAAGATAGTCTGTCATTTTACGGTACCATACCCTCGTCTCATCCACCCGCCATATAGTGTTAATTGTGGTCTCAACATAATTAAGCAGCTGGCCTACAGTATAGAAGAGCAAGGCAATACCCACACCCGCAATCCACCCTCCGCTGGCCTCCTCAAGCATTGTATTTGCAAAGTCAAGGATCCAGGCCATCACCTGTTCCTGGTTGTGGAACTGCATTATGATCTGGGCCCTGAGCTCGTCCTGCAATCCAAATCCCTTGGCTATACCAAATGCCAGGGCAACCAGGGGTATTACTGACAATATCGTAAAGTATGTCAGGGCTGACGCCTTTATATAAATATTGTCCCTCCTTATCCCCTTGATGACCATATAAATAATACGTACCTGGCGTATCCAGTAGGCCTTATTACCGGTCAGCCTATCCATCGGCGTCTTCCAGATATCAGTCCTGATACTGTTATAGGTCCGGGTGATCCATTTAACGGGGTTCTTCATTTTCAATGATTTATGCCGGACTGCAAATTTAACAAATGATCTTCAAACACTATTATTATCTTCACATTTTGAAAACTGCAAGATGATTATCTCTATAAAAGAGTTCATTAAAGGGGCGCAAGAGGCTGAGGGAATAACAGTTATAATTGATGTATTCCGGGCCTTCAGCACGGCCTGTTATGCTTATGACAGCGGAATAAAACGTCTGATAGCCGTCGCCACCCCTGCCGAAGCACTCGCACTAAGGGAAAAACTTAAGGGAGATACAATTATTGCCGGAGAGCGTGAAGAAAAGAAACCGGACGGTTTTGACATGGGCAACAGTCCCACCGAAATGCTGACAGGCATTCTTCACGGAAAAACCATGATCCATTGCACAACGGCAGGTACCAACGGCATCATGGGCGCGAGGGGCGCTACCGAGATACTGGGCGCCGGGCTTGTCAATGCCGGAGCGGTTGCCTCATATATCAGCATGCTTAACCCGGAGAAGGTGACGCTGGTTGCGATGGGTTACCGGGCTACAGAATCGGCCGGGGAAGACCTGCTCTGTGCCAGGTATATAAATGAACTGCTCCTCGGGAATGAAGTGGATATAAAGGACGAAATAAATGCCCTGAGAACAGGGGCCGGAAGCCGCTTCTTCAATCCGGCAAACCTGTCGTTTAGCCCTCCTACCGATTTTTTCCTGTGCACCGACCTGAACCGTTTCAACTTTGTTCTGAAAGCCGTGATAACCACACCTGGTTATGCCGAGATGCTCAGGATAGACATGAACCATTGAATGTAATCTGGCAGGAAAATTGTATTGAAAGGTTTCAGCTAGCTATTCCGATATGAAATTTAAGTACTTCATCGCATTAAGTCTTATTTTGGCACTGCAGTCTTTCACACTGCTGTACCCCCAGACAGGCCACTCAATTGGCATCACCGTTAACGGAACGCAAGAGACAAAAATAAGACTTGCTTATCACCTTGGCAGTGAACAATATATAAAAGACAGCTTAAGTATTGATAAAGCTGGCAAAGGGAGGTTTACCGGCAGTGAAAAGCTATCACCCGGTGTCTATATGATTGTTTTTCCCGGGAACACTTTCTTTGAGTTTCTTGCCGGAGAGGATCAGTTTTTTGACATCTCGTGCAGCATAAACGATCCGGCCGGCACACTTGTGTTCAGTGGCTCGGATGAGAATGACCGCTTTCTTGAATACCAGAAGAAGTGGAAGACCCTGCAGGAGGAAGCGATGGCTGCAAGCGAGAAGCTTAGAGGTGCCTCACCGTCGGGCAGTGAAACTGCTGCATTGAAGCAACAGCTCAGCGACCAGGAAAAGAAAATGAAACAATACCTGCATGAGACGGCAGATAAGAACAAGGGGACGTTGCTCGGTGCAATTGCAAAGTCAATTATCCCGGTCGAAACAATAACCCCCACCGTTCCGGCAGGCATGGCAAATCCTGATTCCGTATCCCGCCTGTGGTCTTACCTGTATTACAAGGACCATTTCTTTGACAACATCGATTTTTCCCAACCCGGACTTATCCGCAGCCCGGTTCTTGGTGGGAAGCTTGATCAGTTTTTCGGACAGGTTGTGATCCAGATGCCTGATTCGATCAATAAGGAGGCTGACAGGGTGCTTGAATTGAGCGGCAAGAATAAGGACATGTTCCAGTATGTTGCCGTATGGCTTCTGAACAGGTATGCAACAAGCGAGATCATGGGCCATGACGCCGTGGTCGTGCACCTTGCTGACAGTGTATACCTGGCCGGCAAAGCCCCGTGGGCGAACGAAGAGTATCTGTCAGATCTTGCAAAGAGGGTTGAAAGATTGCGTCCCAACCTGATTGGCAAAAAAGCCGCTGAAATGGTCATGAGCTCATTTGCAGGTCAGTATGTCTCACTCTATGATGTGAAGGCAGACTTCACTATTGTCTATTTCTGGGAACCGGACTGCGGCCACTGCAAGGAGGCAACCCCTCTTCTGAAAACATACTATGAAGAAAACCGAGGTAAGGGAATAGAGGTTTTTGCTGTCTGCACTCAGCCTGACAGGGAAAAGTGGGAGAAATACATTGCTGATCACGGTCTGAGCTGGATAAACGGCTGGGACCCTCAGCGCCTTAGCCGGTTTGATTACTTCTATAATGTTGAGTCCACCCCCTTGGTTTATATTCTCGACAGGAACAAACGAATAATCGCCAAACGGCTTGCGGTGGCGGATATTGGTCCGTTCATCGACAACTACAGAAAATTCGAGGATCAGTCAAGGGCTTCGGCCGGAAGATGATTTATCAGGTTATATAAAGAAGTATAATGCTCTTTATATAAGCCGTTTATGATTATCCATTCCGCACCGCCTTCGGACACATTCACTGTCACCCTCATAGCAGCGTCCTGCTCTATCCTGTAACCGCATCTGCGCAATGCCCTTTCCGTCAGTTTTCTGACAATGCCTGTTCCCTCAAGAGCTATAGGTGCCAGTTTTTCCCTCACAAAGCTGAAAGTGCCACCCGTCTGGCTGAAAGTCAGCCGGGGGCTTTCGAAGGCTTTCGCAAGCATCCCGGAGAGCATCAGGTCTTCCGGCGCACCCTCGCATATGCCCGTATCTGTCATCAGCCATATCCTGTCGGCCTCATTGATCGCTGTATCGAGGTCGTGGGTCGAGTATATAACGCATTTATCCTTCTCCCGGGTCAGCTTCCTGAGGAGACCGACGATGCTGTAACGTGACGGAAGATCAAGAAATGCAGTAGGCTCGTCCATTACCAGCAGGTCAGTATCCTGCGCCAGGGATCGTGCTATAAGTGTCCGCTGCCGCTCGCCATCGGAAATATTGTCAATGTTACGGTCTGCCAGCGCCAGCATGTCCGTTACCTCAAGGGCTTCACCTACTGACCTTTCATCTTCTTCTGTGAGTGATCCAATCCAGTTGGTGTAGGGAAAGCGTCCGAGTGCAACCACCTCCCGCACTTTTATATTGCGCAACGAAATTGGCTCGGTTGAAGTGAAACTTACTATCCTGGGGAGATCGGGGCTTTTCAGAGTATTGATTTCCTGCCCAAGCAGTCTTACGGTGCCATGCAGGGAGGGCTGCAAAGCCACCATAGTTCTGAGAAGGGTGCTTTTTCCTGTGCCGTTACGGCCTATGAGAGCCACCAGTTCACCGCGGTGGGCTGTAAGCGACATGTGGTCCATCACAGTAGTGCTCCTGCCTCCGGCCATATAACCGATGGCCAGGTCAGCTGTCTCTGCTATGACATTACCCGTACGCATCAGAATTTCCTCCCTAATCCGGTCCTGCCGATAATTATCCAGAGCACCACAGGTATTCCGATAAGTGAGGTTACGGTGTTGACAGGTATTATCTGGCCTCCTCCGGGCAATGTCGATATCATGTCACTTATGAGGAGGATCACGGCTCCGGAGAGAGCCACGCCGGGCATAAGTGTGCGGTGATCGGTGGTCCCGAAGATAATTCGGGCCACATGAGGTACGGCCACGCCTATGAACGCCAGCGGGCCGCAGAATGCAGTCACGCTTCCAGCCAGTATGCTTGCCGCCGCAAGCAGAATGATCCTCGTCATTTTCATGTTAACGCCTACCGTCCGTGAGAAGGTCTCGCCCATCAGCATGGCATTCAGGGGCTTGATCATTACAACGGCCAGCGCCATTCCAGCCAGTGTTGCAAGAGTGAGCGTTCTGATCTGAGTATATGACATATTTCCCAGGTTACCCATCGTCCATATCACATACGTCTTGAGCATTGTCTCGTTGCTGAAATATTGCAGCAGGCTCACCACTGCCGAGATGGCGCTTGCAAGCAACAAACCGACGATAAGAACGGTCATTATATCGCGCATCCGTGCCGAGACGGCCATGATGATCATCATCACCGCTCCGGCGCCGGACCATGCAGCCAGAATGAGGCTCCAGTCCTGCAAAGGGCTGCCCGGGGCAAGGTTGAAGAGAGGTGTGATTGTGAGTACCGTGAGGGCAACGCCCAGGCCGGCGCCGGAGCTGACACCAAGAACATCAGGACCGGCAAGGGGGTTGCGGAAGAGAGTCTGCATCAGCAGGCCGCTGACTGACATGGCAGCGCCTGCGATGACCGCTGTCAGCGCCTTGGGAAGGCGGAACTGCATAACAATAATCTCGCCGTGCGGGGTTCCATGACCGAATAGCGACCGTAAGACATCGCCGGCTGCAAGATGGGTGCTTCCAAGCAACAGGTCTGCCACGAAGAGAAGGATCATGAAGACGAACAACCCTGCCATGATCAGTCTAAGCAACAACGGGGAGGTTTTTTTACTCATTCCAGCCTCCTGAAATAGAGTTGTTTGTAATCGGGCAGCAGTTCCGGATGAAGTATTGACACCAGATCTCTCAGGAGAAGGTCGGGGTGAACCACGGCACTTTCCCAATAGTCATTCCCTCCTGTGGGAGTCATCCTGTTCCTGTTGTTCCATATGCATCCGGATGTGAAGACAGGCAATTTGGTCATCCGGCGGTCTGAAACGGCTATATCGCTCAGACTTTCTGCTGTACCCGGATTGAGCCATATATCTGCCTCTGTGGCACGCCTGAAGACTGCCTCCACGGCGTAAGGCACAGAATTAGGTTCGGCAAGGTCATCAAAGAGATACTTGCCTCCGGCATCAGATATCAACCTGCCCATGTACGAATTGGCAGGCGAGATGTACCAGACATCCTGCCAGGGAGCTCCGAGCAATACATTCGCCTGGTTCTTTGCAGTAGTCCGGACCTCCTCAGCGAGACTGAAATAGGCTGCGGAGACCTGCCGGAAGAGGCTGTCAGCTTTTTCTTCCCTGCCTGTCAGCAGCCCGAAGACCTTAATCCATTCAGCATCTCGCCAGAGGGTGTTCTTCAAGGTAATCAGCATTATACATTACCTTCACCCCCATCTCTGTCAACTTGCGAAGGTACTCAGCTGAAGAAGCTTCCACACCGTAAGCCATGAGCAGATCAGGATTGAGTGATACTATCAGCTCCTTGTCGAGATTGCTTTCATAACCCACATCACGTATAGCTCCGCCGGCAACAGCGCCCAGAATGAGGGAATCATATACGAGTCCTGTTCCTGAAATGCCGACGATGATGGCTGCTTCACCCAGAGCGCTCAGCATTGCCGTATGCGTTGTTGACATGCAAACAATTCTCCTCACCGGGACTCTTATAACCTGTGATTCAGGAATTGTGTCCGGCAGCTTCACATCGTGAGGTACCAGATAGTATACCAGTTCATTACCGCTCGAGTTCTGCCACGGATCAAAAACTGTAAGCTTCCTGAAACCCTGAAAATTGTCAATACGGAAGTGTGATGCGGTGTAAGGTGAAACGGCCGTTTCATCCGGCCTGCCGCCTGACTGGCGATTACCGTTACCGCAAGAACAAAGTAATAAAACCGATGTAAGAAGAATTACACAAAGTCTCATCACCTGGTATCCATTTTTATCAGTGTCCCTGTGTATGTAAGAGAATCATTGACCAGGCTGTAATGATATATCCCCGGAGCAAGACCCGGAAGTTCCGGGGTCAGAATGCCCGGAAAGATGTTTCTGTAAAGTGCCGCATACACCACACGCCCGGAGTGATCATACATGGTCAGTGACGATGATGTCACGCTTGTATCTGAAATGCTGAATGATATGCTGTTGCTGAATGGGTTGGGAAACACATTCAGTTGTGTCTGACCCGTCCCGGGATCATCTATCCCGTTCAGTATTGAATTCTCGACCATGATGACGCTTATTCCCAGGGAGACCGAAGCAGGAAAGGAAGGGTGCTGAGTGAATGGTTTCCAACTGTTTCCGTCATGGAACCATGCTGTGTTCTGGTCAGGGAGAGCGTACGGGGCTGAGTGTTCTACAGCAAACTGAGGTTGGGGCTGGGAAAGATTGTTCCTGTAGTAAATTACATAACCGACATAGTATGAGCCTGAAACAGCGACCGTTTTCCCGAAGTCAACCTCCAGGTCAAAATCATTCTTAACTTCCCTCAGTTTTATCATCCGCGAGGCGATGACGGTCCCGGGCTGTGCTCCTCCGTTCCAGACAAAAACCCTGATTGAATCAGTCTCCGAAAGATATGACGAAACAGCAACCCGGAGGTGCACCCAGGCTATTTCACCGGTCCCGGTAAAACTGAAATACTCAGCATATCTTACCAGGCTGTCGGAGTTATGCCCTGTTGAATAACCAAATCCCGGAGAAACATACCCGTCTGTCCTGCCTGCATCACCTGACGGGATATTATGCAAGGTATCGGATCTCGAAAGGTTGTATCCGTAGGGATCACGTCCGTTGGCGATTGTCGCACCGGATGATGTCGGGTCAAGCCAGGGTCTGAGGTGTGACCCGGTAATAGCGGTAATGCTGAACATCATGCTCAGTTTGGCATAATAATCGTTTGTGGGACTCGCGCATGTTGCAGCTCCTCCGGTGAGTGTGCCCCTTAACCTCCCGTTCTGGTCAAAGAGAGGCCCTCCGGATGATCCATGCTCGGTTGTGCCGGTATCCCATCTGAGTATCCGCCAGAATCCGTTATCCACAAAACCTGTTACCGGGTAGGTGGCAGATACAGGCTGGTTATTGTCGATGGATATTTTCATTACATCACCTTCCGGGTGATGCAGCGTAAATGTATTGGATGGAACAACTGTTGTCACGTCCCATCCTGAAAGATAAGGTTTGAAAACCAATGAAGGAAACTGATTCAGCTCCACCAGACGTAAAGTCAATATCAGGATTGGTTGCTCTCAGGAGGGAACCGCTCAGTGAGTGCATATTGGTAAGATCCTGTCCCTCACACCAGGGGCTCTGGTAATTAAATACAAAGATGGTATTGGAAGCGTCTGATGTATTGCCAATGCAATGCTGAGCTGTAAGAACATAGGCTTTATAATCGCTGCCGGTGTTATTCACGAGCACTCCGGTACACAGTTCAGCGCCTGCTACCAGAAGGCGCACCACTGACCGTGATGCTTTCAGGTAGTTGGAATTGGTAGAGCATTTAATGTCAACTTCACAATCGCCTGAGCGGCCAAAATATGTATCCTTCGTGTCTGTAAGGCCAAAAAAACCGGCAAAATCATGAGCTACCTGCTTCACTCCTATTGCCCCGGATGGAATGACCTTCCCGGGGAAATGACACTCAAGTATCATCCTGTCACCGGGTACTGGCAGCAACGGCATGGTGCCCGTTTCTCCGCCACTGTCGTTTGTATAAGCCCCCCTGAGCACCTGTTGATCAAAATCATAGACATATACGTAAGCCCCTTCCGGCAGATTGAACGGCGAAAGGATCATGTTCAGCGAAAGTGCTCCCTTTGATGAGACAGGCATGACCCAGACGGTTTCGCTTCCTTGTCTGACCGTAAAACCGTCCTTTTCAGGAGTAAGGTTGACCTGCACAGGTATGGCGAACTGAAGAGGCTGGTCCTTGGGCTGGTCAAGCGAACGCATGATCTCAACCTGTGCCGGATCAATATTTAACTCATGCCACGAAACAATTCCGGGGAAGAGAGGTTCTCCGGCCTCATACTCTGTCTGACCCTTCAATGAGACGGATACAAGCAAAATCAGAATTGATATAATGAATTTGACTTTCAATCTTCTATCGTTAGCGTGCTAAAATTAGTCAAAATGTGCTTCAGATCAGATAACGTGTAAAACGGACGTAAAGTCTTAAAAGATCATTCATCAGTTACTGCTTCTGCCTGAGAAAGTTAATTTCATTTTCAGGGTGTACGTTCTCAGCGGCATCGGGTAATACTGAACGCTTTCAGCGGATGTATTGAAAATATTATTCACTTTCAGATCAACAGTTATCAGTGATTTGTTGATTTTCAGCACTGCACCCAGGTTTCCGTCGGCAAGGAAAGACTCAGGCAGCCATTCACTGTTGTCCGAGGTTGTATATCTCCTGCTTTCGTATGCCGCGGTGATACCGGCTCTGATAAATTTCCAGCCGCCATTCATATTGATATTAAGAACGTGAAGGGGGATGTAGATCAGTTGTTTTCCCTTCGACGGGTCATCCGGCAGATCAGATGAGGCAACAACGGACCGGGTAAAGGCATAGTTTATATAAGCATTTATATTCCCGTTGTTCACAGGGAGTTCAGCACCTGCCCTTCCCTCTATTCCTGTAACATTCACACTGCTTACATTCTCCGCAGACCAGAGCCCTGTTTCTCCCGGCACCCACTGTATCAGATCATTTACCCTGGAAGCGTGCACTGTGATGTCGATGCTGTTACGCAAGCCTGACCGTGCAACAGCCAGGAAAGAGTATCCGGCCTCGCCTCCCGTCGCTCTCTCAGGCATGAGTTCAGGGTTTCCCCCCGGAACCCAGTACAGGTCATTCAGACAGGCCAGTTTGGAGTTCCGGCTCATGCTGGCTTTTATTACATGCCTGCCGTTTTCTGAAAGCATGTATGTGGCCCCGGCAGTAAATTCCGGCTTGGTGATTGTTCCGGTAACGAATGTCTGTCTTGCCTGAACGATGAGTTTCAGTCTCCTGACAGGATTGTACCTGCCAGCCAGTGATGATGAGAAAACATTTCGCAGATAGCTTGTTTCATAATTTAATGCGCGCGCTCTCTGGTACTCATCGCCGGCAATGAAAATGATTTCCGCCTTATCATTGACCCGGTATCCGAGTTGAGTCTTCAGCATGTAAATTTCCGACCTGTTGTCGCCGGTCATGCTAAAAGCCTCATTATTATAAATATTGATGTCGTAGGATCCGCCTGCAGTAATGTCTGTTGTCACTCTTCCGGGTGAGGCAGAATATTTTATTACGCCCCTGACCGATTTGTCCCTCTGTGTCTCTCCGTAATTCTGTTGTTCGGTTGTCACAGGTCCCGGCAGTTCACGGTCAGTGTCATTATACCAGAAATGTGCCGTCAGCGCTGAGCGGGTGAAACGAAGTGCAAGGTCGGTCATGATGCCGCCGGAGGCTGAGGCGGAGTTGGTTCTTTTTTCCATTTCAGATCCGTCAGAAGAACCCGGTAATACAAAAAGAAAATCATTTTCAGCTTTACTGCCCCAGAGGCACAGGTTTGCAGAGACTTTCTCATTGCCAGACCGTAAGACCAGCGATGAGGCATATTCACCGTAACTGCCGGCACTCAGGGTAAGTGATCCTTCAGTGCCACCACGGAAAGACGGTTCTGATAACAGGTCTATCTTTCCTCCTATTGACCCGGTGATATCCTGAAGGTCGGATCCGCCTTCTGTTATCAGCACCGATGAAGCTGCAAAGACAGGAATAATGGCAAGGTCAATCTGCCCGGGGCCGGGCGCGGTAACAGAGAGGCCGTTCCATGTGACCAGCGTGTGATTACCTGACAAACCGCGCATGGAGACGGAAGCGAGGCCGTTAATGCCGTAACGCTTTACCGGGATCGAACTTACTGACTTAAGCAGGACGGCAAGATCATCTTCCTGGTAATGCATAAGGGTTGCAGAGTCTATCCTTGTGACGCTCCAGGCTGAGTGTCTCACAGGAGCAGGAGCAGTAACAGTGACAGCAGAAATATTCACCGTATCGTCAATAAACATATCCTGAGCCGCGGCGGATGACAGCAGAATAAACTGCAATGCGAATACCGCTGCCGGGATAACAGACCGGCGCAATACGTACGGGATGATATAGGTAAATGACCTCTTAACCATACTTTTCTTCCCGAAAGCTCCTTCAACAGGATACGTTCTGGCAGGTCTTCTGACTCATCCCTTACAGCCGGGCCTTCCCGTCATAAAATATGACAGTGGCGGGATTTTCGGCTGTAATGATCCGCCAACAAGGCAGAACAGGCTTCACAGCAGCGGGAACTGTCCCTGATTTTCACAGGGTTCCCTTTTCACTGACGGTAATAAACCGGCAGCACCAGAATGAAACAAATGTAGTAATAATCAGATAGACGGACTACGATAATTATCAACAGAACCGGCAGTGAATGTTCATTTCATAATGAACCTGAGCTCACCTCCTGCCATTATCTCACTGTAGGTGATATAGTTACGATCAAGCTTTTGTCCGTTAAGAAAGATCTCACTGACATTGACATGGTCAGCAGAGTTATTTTCAGCAATTATTGTAAATGTTTTTCCAATGCCTGTCCTGATCTCAGCTCTGTCAAGAGAGGGACTGCCGAGGATGAATTTGCCGTCAGCAGGGTTGACGGGATAGAAGCCCATAGCTGAGAAGACGTACCATGCCGACATCTGACCGCAGTCCTCATTTCCGCACAGCCCATCCTTTTCAGAGGTGTACATCTCACTCATGATCCTTCTTACCATGGTCTCTGTCTTTGCAGGAGCACCGGCAATAGAAAAGAGATATGAAATATGATGCGATGGCTCGTTGCCATGTGCATACTGCCCAATAAGCCCGCTTATGTCTGCAGAAGCGTTTTCGCCTTTCACAGCTTCCGTTATGCTGAAGAGTGAATCCAACCTTCTGATAAACAGGTCTCTGCCACCGAACAGTGATATCAGTCCTTCAACGTCATGAGGAACAAGCCAGGTGTACTGCCAAGCGTTTCCTTCAGTGAAATCTGAATTGGTGTGGTGCGAATAGAGCGGATCGAAATCCGGGCGCCAGCTGCCATCGCTCATCCTGCCGCGTACAAATGAAAGCGAGGTATCAAAAACATTCCGATAGTTCCCGGATCTGGCAAGAAAGGAAGCAGCCAGAACACTGTCGCCCAGGTCCCCGGCCATCTGCGAAATGCACCAGTCGTCAATGGCATATTCAAGCGTTTTTGCCACTGACTCATTCTCAAGTTCAGATGGGATATAACCGTATTTGCGATAATGATCGAGGCCTCTGAAGTCAAGACCGGCTGACTGTACTGATGTACTCAGGGCTTTGTTGTAATCAAACCCTGTGAACTTCTTATGTACGGCATCAGCTATTACCGGCACGGCATGATATCCTATCATGCAATTGGTCTCATTACCGGCAAGCGACCACACAGGCAGCTTACCCTGCTGATCGCTGACAGTGAGCATGGTGTTTATAAAGTCAGGCACCAGTTCCGGTACTGTGATGGTGAAAAGCGGGTGTGCTGCACGGTAGGTGTCCCACAGCGAGAAGACAGTGTAATTTGTAAAGTCAGAGGCTGTGTGTATTTCCTTATCAGTCCCGCGGTACCGGTTGTCTGCATCAGTGTACAGATTCGGTGCAATCATTGTATGGTAAAGAGCAGTGTAAAAAACCCTTAGCGTGGCTGAATCAGCAGAACCGGCCCGGATGACGCTGAGCTTTTCCTGCCATGACTGTGATGCTGCCGCAGCCACAGAGTCGAAATCCCATCCCGGCATCTCCCTGGCAAGGTTATTTGCCGCACCGGATGCATCAACGGCAGAAATGCCTGTCTTAACAATCAGCTCCTCTCCTTTCCTGAGATCAAATCCAAGGACACAGGCAATGTTTGCACCTTCGACGGACCCGCCATTCGTTTGCTTTCCATTTTTTATTAAGGTGACACTGGTTGGTATGGCTGAGAATAGCGATGAAAAGTACAGGTATTGTTTTTCAGCCCATCCGGATGAGATACGCCTGCCGGAAAGGGAGTTACCATCCCATTCAAGACTGCAATCAACAGGCCTGTCCCAGTTAATTGCAAAGCCGAGGTCAACCAGTACACCCATCATGCCATCCGCTGCCGCAGTATATCTCTGGATACCGCATCGGGGTGTGGCAGTAAGTTCCACATCAACTCCGTTCGCAAGAGCCACTGCGTAGTAACCTGGTCGTGCCAGCTCTGCCTCATGTGAAAACCAGCTTCGGTTCATCTTTGCCAGTGAAGAAGTGCTGTCAGGCAAAGCAAGACTGAATTCATTCATCGACGGGAGGAAAAGTATATCGCAAAGATCACCAATGCCTGTACCGCTAAGATGAGTATGACTGAAGCCTGCAATGACAGAGTCAGAATAGTTATAGCCAGAGCACCAGTCCCACCCTGACGTTCCGTTATCGGGACTGATCTGCACCATCCCGAAGGGTGTTGTTGCTCCGGGAAACACATGACCGTGCGCAGCCGTTCCGATGAACGGATCAACATAGCACGTCACATCTTTGTCGGCAGGTGCACTGCAAGAGATGACAATGGCTGCAATTACTGCAGCTGCAGGTTGAATAATCCTCATGACAAATTGCTATCTGATGTTTTTAAGAATTTGTTCCCCGGTACCTATTCTGTATCCCTCCGAAAAGAAAAGGATGTTTCCGACGCTGTCACAGCAAACAACAACGGGCAGAGGATGATCTGCCGCACTGCCACCAAACGATGACAGCAACAACGCCAGATTCTTGTCCCTGGCAAAAATGTTTTTCCCCGGCATTCCATTTATCTCTTCCGGTTTAAACGATGCTGAGCCAGTGGCGGGATTAAAAAAGAATATGAAGTTCCCGCCCCAGTCGTCGAATTCTTTCTTAAGCTTTGGCAGATCATTAAGGAGATGGCGGGTAGGTTCCTTGCCGGGTTCAATCCATATCAGCACAGTGCCCTTTTCTGCAAGGGGTTTTAGATCAAATCCTTCTCCCCTGACTGAGGTTATTATTCTTTCAATGTCAATCTTGCCAGCTGAAAGGGTTTCATCTTCCTTATGACGAAGTTTAACCTCTACCCTGGCATCTTCCCCAGGCAATAGCTCAAAGAAGGAAACTGAGGCGAGCACGTTGCCGTTTTCGTCCCTGTTGCCGGTGGTAAGCATATATTTGCCCGGCGCAAGAGGAAGCCTTTCCGGGAGGTCATTGATTTTTACCTCATATCCGTAATCAAGGGTTTTGTACTTGCCATCATCAAGCACGGCGAGTGTGAAATGGGTATGGTATTGAGGAACAGGGGATTTCTCTGTGGAAAAAAATGTCACAAACGCTTTCTCTCCTGTTGGCCTGATATCATCAGAGAAGAGGACATCATGCCATTCGCCTGACTCAAAGTACTGCGGTCTTCCCGTTCCCGGGGCCAGTCGTGATGCGTGTCCCGCAGTCCGGCAAAGTGCCACAAAAAATATGTCGCGTGAATGTCTGTCGGCTGTCCGGAGCTTCAATACGCCTGCAGGAACCACCGGTGTACCGTAGTAATTATCCGTTTCATTGACAGTAATTGCGGTATCAATCCAGGCGGCAATTGCTTCCGGCCGGGCGACAAAGCTTCCATAAAGCTCTTCCGGTAGCTTTTTTAAAGCGCTCCTGAAGGGAGTAAGCAGTTCATTGTCAACCCTAGGCGACAGAATCCACAAATCATAAAACTTTTCATCCATCGTTGCAGGTTTCTCAGGTGCATAGGCCAGATGGTCATCGAGAACTTCTTTCGGAGTGTCACGGAGGTCTTTCTCCGATACATTTTCGAGCAGTCTGATTGCCAGGTCAGCCTTATCGCCTGCCCCTGACAGGAATGACGACAATGGCACCGTAATTACCCATAGATGTGACCAGTATTTTCGTGATCCGCTCTTCTGCTATCCCTGTTGATGAAGCAATCTCGCCGGCAGAAACATTTTGCATCCATGAGCTGATGTACGACTGTCTGATACTGTCCTCTCTTGCGAGCAAAATGTTGTTCCGCATCACCAGGCTGGTGTCAATTCGCGGAAAAGCCGGCAACGCAGGCGGTGCAAGCAGGTCAGCATTCAGGGTGCCGGCAGGCGGGACGGCCGTAATGGTAACCAGAACGGCAGTGTCCGCCGGAGATGAAAAGGTAAAACCGTATCGCGATCCGTCATCTGCCCATATCAGCAGTGAACCCAACCCTGTGGTGAAACGGCTTATACCATTGTTGCCGCTTTTCAGCGAGGTGAGCGGGTAGAACTCTGCATAATTGTATAAGAGGTAACTGACATTGGCTTCCGGAACCGGTACACCTGCCGTATCGACCACAGTAACTTCGATATTCTTTGTAATGCTATATCTGTCCAGTGTATTGATTTCAGAAAAGAGTTTCTCACTCCTTATAACAGGCTCATCGCCCAGGTACAAGCCGAACGCTTTCGTATGCACCAGCATTGCCCGCCTTGCAGGTTCGGTGAACCACCCCCTGTCGGTAACGGGTTCCGGTTCGCAGGCACCCATATAGTGCCATTGACCATCTATCCATACCTCTACCCATGCATGGTTGTCATCACTGTGTGCCCAGCGTGGTGTATAGACCTGCCTTGCGGGCAGTCCTGCCGTCCGCAGTGCAGCGACAGTGAAAGTTGATTCCTCACCGCATCGCCCCCTTGCTGAGAGTATGGTGGCCATGGGTGATGAAGTGCGGCTGTCAGCGGGCTGATAGGCGACTTTTTCATGACACCAGTGGTTGATCTCAAGCGCAGCCTCCTCAGCATCAAGTCCGTCAATACGATTTTTTATCTCGTCATAATAAACTAATCTGAAGCTGTCAAGGTTCTCATTGTTTACCCTGGGAGGCAGGACAAAGTTCAGGAAAAGATCCGGGGGCACTGCTGGTCCCCAAGGCATTTCAGATCTTGTTTTAATAGCAGCATCAATGTTTGCCAGCAGGAAATCCGGCTCACAGACAGCAATGTCACTCAGTGGCATATATGCAAGGAGGAACTGAACTGCTTCCCGGCGCGTATCACTTTTTAATGTATCTGCAAGGGCAAAGAGATCAGGCCTGGCCGGCGAATATACTTCCGCACGGGTCATGTAATCATTTCTGATTTCGTTTCTTGTTGATTTGTCAACAATAAGATGGCTGTTGCTGCAAGAGAGCAACACTGCCATGAACATAACCGCCGGCAGCCTGAATATCCGTGTCATTAACAACTATTTTAAATAAGAGCCGCAACTGCTCCTGATAACAAGTTCGGGAACCATGTTTACCTGGCGCTTGTACTTGCTCTTACCCTGGTTTTTCACTTCAGACCAGACTATGTTAGCCACCTTCAGCGACATAGCAGCGAGAGGTCTGCGGAGTCTTGTCACCGGGGTAGTCAGAAGGTCGAAACCGATGCCGTCTTCCATCGACACAAGGGCAACATCCTGCGGAATGCGGATGTTTTTTTCCTGCAACGACTGATAAAGCGGAAATACCAGCGGAGAGTTGATTACAATTATGGCATCACTGCGGTGAGGCGGTCTCAGGAAGTTTTCAATCTGTGCGAAATCAAACTTCTCCCCTGCTTTGGGAAGACTTCCCACTGCAAAATGAACAGAATCGAACCCTTTGGATTTCTTTGTAGCCGCCTTGAGCTCCTCGAGCATTTCCTTATCATAGGAGGCTGTGTCCTCGCCTGAAATTATAAGGAGATTTCTAAGGCCAAGGGACATAAGGTGCGCGGTCATAATACTCGCACCGGCTACCCTGTCTGTACATACAGTGTTAAGCCTCATCCTCTTGACGCTTTTTTCAAGAAGCACCAGCGGATAAGAATCCCTGTTCAGTGACCTGACCACTGTATCATCGGCGGCGCTGCCCATCAGGATCATCCCGCTGAAGAATTTCTTGAGTGATGCTGTCAGCCGTGTAAAACGCATGTCGTCCGGATCACGTGTAAAAACAGAGAATCCGAGGCCGATGCTTGCGAAAGCTTTCTGAAGAAAAGGTGTTATCTCATAGATAAACGGATCATTCATGGATGGTACAACCATACCAATGACACCCGGTTTCTCTTCTACCGGGGCAGCCTCCCCTTTCCCGCTTACAGCATTAAAATATCCCATCTGTCTTGCAACAGCAAGGACCCTCTCCTGCGTTTCTTTCTTGATTCCGTGCTGATCAGCTTTATTATTCAGCACTAATGATACTAAAGTGCCTGAAAGACCAAGTCTTGCGGCAATGTCTTTGTTCTTTACTTTCTTCCCCATATTTAAAAGATTAAAAGGCTAATTTAGAAATAAAACTATTAGAACATGGGCCGGTTTAGACAATTTATGTTAAAAAAAATCCCGCCGTGCGCGGGATTCTCTTCTATTTCTTTAGGCCCTTGTAACCGCCCTGTTTAGCTGCGGCATCGAGCCGTTGCTGCCATTTGGATTTTTTTACGGGTTTTTTCTTGTTCTCCTCAATTTTCTTTAGAAGATCCTTTTCACTGACAAATCGTTGTGAAACCTGGGTCTGAATAATTGAGATCACGTTAGCGAGAAAATAGTAATATGTCAGGCCTGCCGAGAAGTTATTCAGAATTAGCATAAACATAACAGGCATCATGTACATCATTGTCTTCATACCCGGCATCTGTTCCTGCCCACCGGCGGGGCTGCTTATCTTTGTTGTAATGATTGTCGAGGCTGTCATCAGCAGAGTGAAGAGACTGACATGATCACCGTACATCGGGATTGTAAAGGGAAGATTGAATATGGAATCATATGTTGAGAGGTCCTTGGCCCATAGGAAAGACTGCTGCCTGAGCTCAATGGATGCCGGAAAGAAGCGGAACATGGCAAACAGTATAGGCATCTGCAGCATCATCGGCAGACAGCCTCCCATCGGGCTGACACCGGCCTTCTTATAGAGCTCCATCGTCGCCTGCTGCTTTTTCATCGCATCATCCTTGTTGGGAAACTTTTTGGCAAGCTCGTCAACCATGGGTTTCATTACCTTCATTTTCGCCTGTGACAGGAACGATTTATGTGTCAGGGGAAAGAGGACTATCTTGATTAACAAGGTAAGGATGAGAATAATGATGCCGTAGTTTCCTATGAATTTTTCAAGCAGGTTAAATATCGGGATAATGATATACTGGTTGATCCATCTGATAATGTTTTTCCCCAGGTAGACAAGTTCTTCCAGTTCAAGGTTATATTTCTTCAGGGTGGTGAATTTGTTAGGCCCGAAGTACATCCTCATCTTTACCTGAGATGTCTCCCCGTTCGCATAGGGCACACCAATTTCTGATTCAAAAAATCGCAGGAACCTTGAGGTGGGATCTGCGTTGGTTGAGGAAACAAATGCATTAGGGAAAAAATCATTCGCAATGAGCACCGTTGAAAAGAACTGATCCTTGTAAGCTATCCAGTCAGTCTTCATCAGGTTAGCTGTCACAATATCCTTTTTCTGTTTCTGATTTCCTCCTGTAAGGCCCTCTACGCTTTCCTGGTAAACCTTGTATTTAAGTCCGGTGTAAGTATCCTCATTGAGCTTGCCTTTCTCCTGTTGCGGGATAAACATTTTCCAGTCAAGAGCGAGGGAGGTAACATTTGCCGGGATCACCGAGCCCATACCGGAGAACCGGGTTTCAAAGTCAACCATGTATTCGCCCGGCTGAAGGGTATAAACATATTCCATGAAGGCACCGTTCTCTGCCGGGAGCCTCATTGTCAGGCTTGAAGGCTGAGAAGAAACAACTACGGGGCCTGCATAGTCCTCGGCTTTGAAATACAGGTCATTTGTATTGATCAGCTTATTATCAACAGTGAAGAATTTGTAACCGAATACGGTAGAGTCTCCGTTGAACAGTACGACAGGCCGCGAATCGTGTGTCTTATATTCCTTCAGAAGCGCTGAATAAGGTCGTCCTCCTTTGGATGATATGGTAAGAATGATCAGGTCATTTTCAATAGTGTAAAACTCATTATCACCCTTAGCCCTGGCTGAAAAAACACCGAGCGCGGTACTGTCGGGTATTGCAGTTTGCTGAACCTGTACCCTGGAAGCAATAGTATCTCCGGCTGTCTGTATTGTTTCTGACTGCCCGGTCTGGGTATTTTGCCCCAGTTTATTGTTAAGCTCAATAACTCTGCTTACAGTAGTCTGGTCTTTAGGTCTTAAATTGAGAGCCCTGATATATGATTCTCTTGCCTGATCATAACTGCCTGCTGAATAAAGAGAATCCGCATACTCAGTCTCCGCTTCGAAAAGCTTTTTGGTCTTCTGGCTGTTGTATAAACTAAATCCCAGAAAAATCAGAAAAATGAGAGCAATTCCGGTTATTGTATTTTTATCCATATATGGTTTCCGTTATTATAATGAGGCTTTATTTTTGTTAACGCATGCCTTTACAAATCCAACGAACAGAGGGTGCGGTTTGAGGACGGTACTGCTGTATTCCGGGTGAAACTGCACACCCACAAACCAGCTGTGCGACGGTATCTCAACTATTTCCACGAGACCCGACTGAGGATTAGTTCCGCATGCTATTAAACCTGCGTTCCTGAAATCGGTGAGGTATTTGTTGTTTAATTCGTACCTGTGGCGATGGCGCTCGCTGATTTCCTCTTTTTTATAGCATCTCCAGGCTTCGGAGCCATGCAATAACTCGCATTTGTAGCTTCCCAGCCTCATGGTTCCGCCCTTTTCAGTCACACTCTTCTGTTCTTCCATCAGGTCAATAACAGGGTACCTGGCCTTTGGATTTATTTCCGTAGAATGGGCACCTTCAAGCCCGAGAACATTCCGGGCATACTCAATCACAGCACACTGCATTCCAAGGCATATCCCAAAAAACGGGATATCATGGGTGCGGGCATAATTGGCAGCAAGGATCTTCCCTTCAATGCCTCTCGAGCCAAACCCGGGAGCAACAAGGATACCGTCGTAAGATCCAAGAACTTCTTTGTAATTGGTTTCAGTAATATCCTCTGATTGAATATATTTCAGATCAACATGTGCTTCATTGGCAACACCTGCATGAACAAATGATTCGGAAATTGACTTATAGGCATCAGCCAGCTCGACATATTTTCCTACGAGTGCTATCTTCACCTGATGAACCGGGTTATGAAGCTTATGCAGGAACATTTTCCACTCTTCAAGGGCAGGCTCATTGCCCGGTGGCAGCCCAAGCTTTCGAAGCACAGTAGTGTCAAGTCTCTCCTTTTGCATCCTGACGGGCACTTCGTAAATGGTTGATACGTCTATGGATTCAACCACTGCACTGGCCTCGACATTACAAAAGAGAGCCACTTTCTTTCTCAGGTCCTCGCTCAGGCTCTTTTCAGTCCTTAGCACCAGAACGTCAGGCTGAATACCCTCTTCAAGGAGCATCTTGACAGAATGCTGGGTGGGTTTTGTCTTAAGTTCGCCCGAAGCATGAAGGAACGGGACCAGCGTTAAATGGACCACGATACAGTTCTGGGGACCGAGTTCCCAGCGCAACTGTCTTACAGCTTCGATATATGGGAGTGATTCAATATCGCCGACAGTTCCGCCAATCTCTGTGATCACAATATCAAACTTGCCTTCTGATCCGACGATCCTGATCCTGCGCTTGATCTCATCGGTAATATGAGGGATTACCTGCACGGTCTTTCCGAGGTAATCACCCTTCCGTTCCTTATTTATAACCGACTGGTATATTCTTCCGGTGGTGATGTTATTAGCCTGTGAAGTAGGCACATTCAGGAAACGTTCATAATGACCAAGGTCAAGGTCAGTCTCTGCGCCATCGGATGTCACATAACATTCGCCGTGCTCATATGGGTTAAGTGTTCCCGGGTCTATATTAATATAAGGATCCAGTTTCTGTATGGTAACGGAATAGCCGCGCGCCTGAAGGAGCATGGCGAGTGATGAGGAAATAATTCCTTTTCCCAGCGACGAGGTAACTCCCCCTGTCACAAAAATGTATTTTACTTCAGTCACTGTTATTTATTTTCGACGGAGATGTGCAATTTACTCTTCCGACATTGAGCTGTCGATCAGCTTTACCTTCTCTTCAAGGGCCTTTATATTCCTCTTGGCGTCGGCGATTTTCTCCTGCACTTCCAGGATCATTTTATCGGCATTGGTTGACTTGGCAAAGAAGCCGATATTGTTTTCCCACAACACGATGTCGCTCTCAAGCTGTTTGATTTTGCTGTAGAATTTTTCACGTTCATTCTGAACTTTGCGTGCAGCACGCGGGTTTGATTTGGCGCTGTCTACCTTACTCCTGAACCTGAGAATGTTCTTATCCTCGTCATCCAGCTTGAGCTTATCGAACTGCTTGTTCAGTGCATCCTTGTATTTGCGCGCTATCTCTTCCTTTTTGTTGAACGGAACGTATCCAATGTCGGTCCAGCGTCTTTGTATGTCCTTAAGCTGCTCAAAGCCGGCCCTGACATCTTCACCGGGGTCAACGGCCTCAAGCTCGGCAATCAATGCCAGCTTGGCGTTAAGGTTATCTTCGTATGAAGTATCCCTGCCGGCAAAGAACTCCGACTTATGGGTAAAGAAAGTATCGCATGCCTTGCGGAAGCGTTTCCATATTTTCTCGGAATATTTCTTCGGCACAGGACCTATTTCTTTCCACTCTTTCTGCAGCCTTATAAGCATTTCGGAAGTCTCTTTCCAGTCAGTGTTCTCCTGGAGCGCTTCGGCCTTCAGGCAGAGCTCGGTCTTCAGCTGCAGGTTTTTAACCTGCACTTCCTTACTCTCCGCAAAGAAGGCACGCTTCTTTTCAAAGAATTTGTCGCATGCAGCCCTGAACCTGAGGTATATTTTGTTATTGTTTTTCTTTGGAGCAAACCCGAGTGTTCTCCATAGCTTCTGGCATTCAATAATTGCATCGGATTTCTCCCTGAAATCAGCAAATGTCAGTATTTCTCCGTTTGCTATCTCTTCAGCCTTCTCGCACAGGGCAACCTTAGCGTCAAAGTTTTTCTTCTGTTCGTCTTTCTGCTTCTCAAAGAATTCGTGATGCCTTTTGTTGACCTGTGATGTTGCCTCACGGAAGCGCTCCCAGATATCATTTTTGGTTTCGTGAGTCACCGGACCTATTTCACGCCACTGGTTGTGATAGTCCTGCAGAAGCTTAAAGGCATTGACTGCGTTGGGTTCAAGAAGAAGTTCCTCAGCCTTTTCGCACAGTGCAATCTTTGCCTCCATGTTCTTTTTAAGATCGAGGTCCCTTAGCTCACGGTTAATCTTGATATAATCATAAAACATCTCCACACTGTGATGGTAGTTTTCCCACAGGTCCTTCAGGTTTCCCTGGGGCACTATTCCGATGGAATGCCATTCATTCTGAAGGTTCCTGAATTCCTGGAAAGTCTTGTTGATTGCCTCTTCCCTGTTGACGAGGTCTTTTATCTTCTCAATTATCTCTGTTTTCCGGTGCAGGTTTTCCTGTTTCTCACTCTCCTGTATCCTGTTATAATCGCTCTTTTTGTTCCGGTAGGTCTCAAGTATCACCTTGATCCTGTTTTCAAGCTCATCCGGTTCAGGCTTGTAATCTTCAATATTACCGCCCTCTTTTGCAAAATTGAGTCTTTTCTCATTGAACTCAACTTTGGTTCTCTTATAAAAGAATTCCTTTATGCGGGTAACATCCTCAAGTATCTCGGAAGGAGGCCTGTTCTCAACTATGAGCGCCAGCGTTGCAACGAGGTCTTTTCTTGAGAGGCCGCTATAGTCTACAGGCGGCAGCGTGATGTCGTCATAGTTTGCCGTCTCTCCGGCTGGCAGATCTGCATCACCGGTTTCAGGCGCAGCATCTGTCTCCGGTGTTTCATCCGGCAATTCATCCGTGGCTGGCATTTCTTCATGCGACCCTTCATCGCCCGGAATTTCTTCAGCTGTTTCTTTTTCGGCCGGAATTTCTTCAGCCACTTCTTCCACGGCCGGAATTTCTTCAGCAGCAGATAATTCTTCGACCGGCTCTTCAGTTACCGGCTCAGCATTCTCAGACACAACAGGCTCATTTTCAACCTCGATATCCTCGGCGGGTTGTTCCTGTTTTGTCGTTTCAGTAATTTCTTCTCCCGTAGATTCTGATGCTTTTTTGTCAGCATCGAATTGTTCATCATGAACAGAGTTTACCGGATTTTTGGTAGTCATCGTTAATCCTGTTAGATCAGTGCAGTTTACAATGGAGGGCAAAGCCTTACTCCCCATTTTTCAAAGCACGAAAATAATGGATTATTGGTAAAACTCAAACCAATACATCAATTAAATGAGACAGTGCTTTCACTAAATGATCAAATGAATTAACTTTGTTACTTCTGGATCAGTCAAATATACCATGGAAAAGAAGGATATTATTATTCTGGTGCTCGTTGTTGTTGCCCTTGCGTTTAACCTTTATATGCGCAATGCAAGGAAGAAGAAAGCTGCAGCGGCCACCGGTGCGGGAAAGATTGAAAAGAAAGGTGGTATCTCAGGGTTACCTGATGATTATGAGCCCTATTCAAAGAGATAGCAAGTTAAGGGTCACTGTCCCAGTTCCAGCTGATCTCTTATAAGCCTGTAATAGTCGCCTTTTTTCTGAACCAGCGCCTGGTGGGTTCCAAACTCCTGAACAGTGCCTTTACCAAGCACTACTATCATATCAGCATTGCGAACAGTACTCAGGCGGTGCGCTACAATGACCACAGTTCTCCCTGCATAAAAGCCGGCCAGGTTCTCCACTATCATTCTTTCATTTGACGCGTCCAGGGCGCTGGTTGCTTCATCAAGGAGCAGCAGTGAGGGTTCCTTGAAGATGACGCGTGCAATGAGTATTCGCTGTTTCTGTCCCTGGCTCAGACCGTGGCCGCCCTGGCCGATCCGTGTCTGTATTCCGGCCGGCAGTGTGTCGATCAGGGGCTGCAGGCTGGCAATACTGATGGCGCGCCTGACACTTTCCATATCAGGGTTGTCAATACCCGGGGCGATATTTGCCAGGATCGTGTCCGGAAAGATATACCCTTCCTGCATCACAACACCTGTTTTCCTTCTCAGTGAGGATATGCTTATCTCCTCAAGCTTTTTCCCGTCTATCATTATGGTGCCCTTTTCCGGACGGTAAAAGCCCATCAGCAGCTTAAGAAGGGTCGTTTTACCCGATCCGCTTTCTCCTACAATGGCGGTAATTTTGCCGGCAGGAATCTGAAGATTAAGATCTTCTATTACCCATCGTGAACCGGGACCCTCATACCTGAAAGAGAGGCCATCAACGTCGATCTGCATTTTATCAGGGGCATTGATTTTTCCTTTGTCTGCCTCATTTTCTTCCGGCTCCATAGCATGCACTTCGGCAAGGCGTTCAAGGCTTATCCGGGCATCCTGGGTTGAACGCATGAAATTAATGATCTGTGACACTGGTCCGTTCAATTGTCCTGTTATAAACTGCACAGCAAGCATCATCCCGAGCGTCATGGTACCGTTCACAACAGATGTGGCAGAAATAACCGTAATGAGGATATTGGCCGATTCATGTATGAGTGTCCCGCCTGCCGTCTGGAACTGAAGTATCTTCAGGCCTTTAACCCTCGTGCGAAAGATATCCCTCTGCTGTGCTTCCCATTCTCTCCTGTTGGCCGCTTCGTTGCCAGCCAGCTTGATCTCCTGCATCCCGTTAACGATGTTTATCATCTTGTTGCCAGATTCAGCCATCTGCCTGAATCTTAAGTTGTCAAGCCTCTCACGCGAAGGCATGAAAAGAGTCACATAAAGCAAATATAATATCGTCCCTCCGAGAAAAACGAGAAGTACAGGAATGCTGTAAAGTCCGAGAACCACACCAAAGACCAGGAAATTAAAGAAGGAGAAAAGGATTGCAAGACTTGATGAGGTGAGATAGCTCTCAATCCTGCTGTTGTCGTCAATCCTCTGCAGGATATCTCCGTTCAGCTTTGAATCGAAATATGCGATCGGCAGTTTCATTAGCCTGGCAAGGAAATCGGACACTATTGTAATGTTCAGCCTTGTTCCCACATGCAGCAAAAGCCATCCGCGGGTAAACTCGACTGCCATCCGCCCTGCAATGAGAGCCAGCTGGCCGGCAAGAATCAGGTAAATGAGCCTGAGATCACTGTTTTTAATACCCCTGTCAATTATCGCCTGGGTGAGGAAAGGAAAGACAAGCTGTATCGCGCTGCCTGCTATCAGCCCGGCTAATAGCAGGATGATCTGACGGTGGTAAGGTCTTAAATAAGGAAGCAGAAAAGAAAATCCTCCTCCGGAGGGCGGATCATCCTGAATCTCAGCAAACTGATTTCCTGGCTCAAGAAAGAGCGCCATGCCGTTACTTTTATCACCGTTACCGTTCACAGCCCACCCTTTAAGAAATTCGTCCGTGGTCATCCGGAGCCTGCCCAGAGCCGGATCGCTCACCCATACTTTTGTGCCGGAAACCTTATTAACCACGATGAAGTGGTTCTGCTGCCAGTGGACTATGCATGGCAAAGGAGCTTTTGCAGCCAGCTCCACAAAAGGTATCTTCACCCCGACTACCTTAAACCCCATGCTCTCGGCAGCGGTTTTCATACCGAGAAACGAAACTCCCTCCCTTGTAATATAGGCACGTTTGCGGATTGTCTCCAGCGAGATGCGTTTACCATGCCACCTTGCTACCATGCTGATGCAGGCCGGACCACAGTCCATTGCATCATATTGCCTGACAAAGGGATATTTCATACTACAGCAGCCTATCGCATTAACAGTGATGTAAATATATCCATTATTTTCTGACCTCTTCCGGCCTTCTGCAACTTAAGTACCGCAGAACCGTATTAGTATTTTCGGCCACGGAAACATTATATTTGCCAATTATACTGCTTGATTGGGCCTATTTAAGAAGTACCCGGACAGTGACATCATTGATGGCATCAGGAGACAGGACAATAAGATTCTAACCTATCTCTATGAAGCTTACTATGAGGTTATCCGGGACCATTTGAAAAAGAACAACGGATCAGATGACGATGTCTATGACGTGCTTCAGGAATCAGTGGTTATCCTTTATAAGCAGGTCACCGGTGAAGGGTTTAAACTCACAACCGATCTCAAGGGCTACTTTTTCGGAATTGCAAGGAACCTGTGGAACACCCAGCTCAGGTACCGCTCGCGTGTCACCGCCATGACAACCGAACCGGCCAATCCGGATGAAGCAGATGATTTAACCAAAGCAGCCCTCGAGAGAATAGTAACGAGGTCATTTGCACTTCTGAAGGAGGACTGTCAGATGGTTCTCAGACTATTCAGCGATGGTTACAGCTACGAAGATATTGCCCGAAAAATGGGTATGAAGAATGAGGCATACGCCAGGAGAAAGAAATATTTGTGCAAGGAAGCCCTGATGGAGATCATTAAGACAGATCCGGAATATCAGGATCTTGGACCTCTGTAGACAGCTGCAACAAGAATGGCGGATGCCAGCAGAAACAGTAAAAGTGCGGAATAGAGCTTAATTCTGTTGAACCATAAAGGCGTATCATCACCATAAATGACAAGTGTTGCCCAGTAATATGGATGCGAACGCTCCTGGTCAGCTGTCCTGAGAAATTTAAGGCGTGCGTCGCGCAAGGCCGAGCTTTTAGTCTGACCGCTTCTCAGGTTCCTGTAGAACGATTTGATTACCGCGGAAGAAGAAAAATCTTCCACAGCCCACATCGACATCACTACCGAGTGGCTGCCGGCGAAGAGAAATCCCCTGGCCAGGCTTAGTATTCCTTCTCCGGTCACCAGCTTCCCTGTACCGGTGTTACAGGAGCTCAGGACTACCATCATTGCATTGACAGGCACATTATAGACTTCGTAGGTGTTCAGCATACCGTCTTCCCCGCTGCCGGCCGGGGCAGAAAAGATCATTTTGGAAAACGCCGGATGATCATCGTCAACCAGGGTATGCATTGCCAGGTGAATAATTTTATAGTTACGTGCTTCTGTCTTATAAGCTTCCTCAGTGGCATTCGCGGCAATAAACGCCTTGCCTCCGCACTGATCCACTGCATTCTCTGCTTCAACGACAGCATAAGGAAGACTGCGGATCTCCCCCCTGAGGTTTGGAAAAGCATTGAAGAGAGAATCATTAATCTCCATTCCCTCATAGGTCGGGGCAAAGGCAATAAGAGCATTGCTCAGGCTGCGGCTTCGTTCCTGGGTCTCAGAGGATAGCGTCACGCTGTAGATATACGAGAAACGGTACTTCTTCAGGGCAAATGGAGCCTCACGGTACAGCAGCTCCGGGCTTCGGAACTCCTCTGTTATCAGGGTTTCAAAAGGAATATATGAAAGGATATTGTCAGGCGAGATGACTATCTTATCCCCTTTCAGATAGGGCACGGCAGGCTCAAGAAGGACGCTGTACAACTCGAAGGCGAGATCCATAAACTCGTTGAAAGGCTGGCGGACATTGCTTGTGGCAGGCATGACTGAGAGCATACTCCTGAATCGGCTGAGGGTTGAGTAGAAGGTCGAATCAATATCCCTTGCAATGATCTCTGTGCGATGCCTGTTGGTAACAATTATATAAAGTTTTTCTTCCGTCAGCACATAACTCAGGAGGTTCGCTTTCTTGCTGATAACATCATTGACATTGCCCAGGGAGGTTACATTGCTCCTGAATTTAAGATTGTAGTAAGAGGGGTAATTATTTTCAAAGATCTGAATCAGTGAATCACGTGTTCGAAGAAGTCCGAAGGAAACGCTCTCCCAGGTTGCAATTTTCTGAGAGTCAGGAGCAGCTGTATTTTTTTCATTGACAATGAGTTCTTTGTAAAGCCCGATCCTTTTCCTGATATCATTGTCCTGCCTTACCAGGTCTTCGGGCAGTGAGAATTTTGCGGCATTAAGCTCCCTCATCGACGCGAGGAATCCTGCCACCTTGCTCCTTTCAGAGGCATCAAAAGCCCCTTCAAGATAAGCCCTGTCATGGTTCACTGAGTACAGCTGAACGTAATTGTCAATAATTCCCGTGTAAAACTTCCTGGAGTATGCGCTCAGGCTTGTGCGGCTCTCTTCCTCACTCATTTCCAGTCTCTGACGGTCAAACAATGACATTATGATCTTTCCTGTTTCAACTGCCTCCCTGATAAGATTTATATTCCCGGTTTCTGTTCCCAGTGCATTTAATGCTTTATATCTCAGCATGAGTACCTGCAGGTCATCAGAAGTCAGGGAACTTCCTCCCGTTGCCTGGCCTGTGCCACCTGATAAATTTTCTCGGACATGAATTAAAGTGTCAGTAATCTCAAGTGCTTTCGCGTACTGGCCGACATCAAACAGGGTCGTGGCATAATCAGTCAGGAGGTACTTCTTCATTGCGATATCCCAGGGATGGGCTTCAATATAAGGGAGGCAACTTTTATAAATTTCAATGGCTTTGTGACCTTCACCGGACTTATTACGGGCAAATTCAGCCCTTGAGGCCAGCATCATACAATATTCGCGACTGTCGGGACCAAAAACTCTTCTGACACCTTCGAGGCCATCCTGCAAAACTCTTTCGCCTTCAACCGTCCTTCCATTCTCTGCGAGAAAAGCTGCATAATTAATATATACAAGATACTTTTCCCTGTTATCAGCATCACCTGAGAGAGAAAGTCCTTTCTTAAAGAATTCTTCTGCTTCCTCAGGCTGATCAAGACGTCTGTACAACTGTGACATGGTATTAATAACCAGCTGCTTCGACCCGCTGTTCCCCGTACCGTACCTGTCATAAAGCTTAAGCGCTTCACTGCAGTAAACAAGTGATTTGGTATACTCTGAATTACGGTAAAGGCTGAGGCCGATGACCTGATAAAGGTCGGCAGTTACCGCCGGGGTTACCTTGCCGGGATACAGCCTGGCAAGCGTTAGTCCCGCCTCCGCGAGAGAGATCGCATTGCCGGAATCATTCATTTCAAGACAGATGCTTGCCAGGTTAAGGTAGTTGTTGGCAAGAGATGAAGAATCACTTCCCATGACCATCCTCCTGGCATCCAGTGCAGTTAATCCTATGTCATATGCACGAGAATAATTTCCGATCCTGAAAAGTGTGGCAGCCATATTGTTCAGACACAAGGAATAACGCATGTCGTAAATACGGGCACTCTCCCTTAATCCGGCTGAAAGGTCAAAGCTCGAAATTGCCTGGGAATACCTGTTCACACTCAGATAATAATAACCTGTCAGGTAGTGTGAATCCGAAACCAGCAAAGTGTCTGCAATCTTCTCCTCGCTGAGTATCTTATTAATCTCTCCGGCCAGGGCCTCTGTCCTGCCTGTTACCTCACCTGATTCAAGTTCTCCCTTCAGTTTGCTGTTCAGGTTTGCCAGATGGATGGCAACAGTATCCCGGTCATCCTCTCCTCCCAGAAGCCCATTTTCATAACGGTATTCTGAAGAAATCGCGGACGAAAATGAAGTAAATAACAACAATGCCAGACATATTATATGGTTTGGCAGATTCATCAGGCTGGTTCTTCTTTCTTTCCGGATGTAAAATTAGAAAACTATTCCATACCCTTTCATGAAGTTTTTCCGGCTTTTTACATAACTGATAATGAACCAGATATAATTTTTTTTAAAAATAGTTGATTTTTTTGTGTCACAAATGACCACATTCTGACATGTACGGTATAAAACGAACAGAAACCCTGAATTATTAATAAAGATCTAAAGAGATGAATACCCTGAAAACTGAAAACTTCGCTGAGTATGTTCTTTCAAATGAGGAGCTGATAAATGTACGTGGTGGTCTTGGTGGCCCGGTAATGGTTGATAAGGACCCTACCAAACCTCCTATTATAATTGAGTTATAATTCTGAGACGACAGCCGTTTTAACGGCCTGACTATATATATCAAGGGCGATGATGCCATTGGCATTCCGCCCGGTGACGATACTCAACATGCCTTGGTGCAGGCATCATTGCCCGAAAGGTGCACTGAAAAGTGTTGAAAATTGTAATATGCTGTTTGACAGTTTATTATGAGATATAATGATATAATAGATATAATATGAAAACGATTAATGTCAACAACACAATCGAGAATTACCTCAGCGGTTCTGCAGGCAAGGCTGAAGAGAAATGGCTGAAAGAGGAGATGCACAGGGATCCTGACCTTGCCAGGGAGGTTACTCTCAGGCAAAGGACGGATGCAATTCTGGCTGACAGAAGTATCATTGACCTGAGGACTAAACTCGGTGTAATAGAGATGAAAAAGCGCTCGGGAGGAACCTTCCGCAGGACAGCTGTCAGGGCAGCCAGCTATGCGGCGGTAATATTTCTTGCCGTCTTCATTTCTTCAGCATTGTACCTTGCCCTCAGGCCAGGTTCGAATGATTCGCTTTTTGACAAGTATTATGCACGGTATGAATCTCCAGGTGCTGTCAGGTCTGTTGTCAGTTCCGGCAACACCCTTATGGAGAACGCCATAGCTTCATACACTGCCAAGGAGTACGATAAGGCGATCGGATATCTTGAGCAGGTCATCAGTGCAGAACAGGGCAATATGGAATCAGTGTTTATGCATGGCATGGCCAATATGGAAGTGAAGAACTACCCTGTGGCAAGCGGGTCATTCTCAAAGGTGATAGAGCATAATGATAACCTGTATCTTGAAGATGCAGCGTGGTATCTCGGCCTCTGTTATATGATGACTGATGAAACGGATAAAGCCGTTAAACAGTTCAGCGCTATATCGGCATCAGGGAGCAGGTACAGTAAAGAGGCAGCAAAACTTGCACGCAGACTGAAATAAATTGCGAATCTTTCAGGCGCTCAGATGATAAACAAACCTAAAATAATAGCAGGCGTATCGCATGAGGTGCGGACACAGATGAACTCAATAGTTGCGTTTTCATATCTCCTGAACAACACCAGGTTCAGTGAAAATGAAAGGCAGGAGTTCTCTGAACAGATAATTACCTCATGTGAACAACTGATAGGTCTGTTTGAAAATTTCTTTGATACGGCTGTGCTTGAGTCCGGCTCCTCAAAAGCCAGCCTCCGTGAAACGGACGCCGGAAAACTGTTCGAGTCACTTGCCTCAGAATTCAGGGTTCTAATGAGGAAAAAGGGCAAAGACAATATTATTCTCATCCAGGAGGATAATCTTCCGGATAAGCTGATGCTGAGAATTGACAAGGCTCGGACAGTCAGAATACTCAGTAACCTCTTCAGGAACGCGCTCGACAATACTTTCTCAGGGTTTATAAAGCTCGGGTGCACCTTCCATGATGAAATTATAACCTATTATGTCATAGATTCTGGCCAGGGTTTTTCAAACAGCAGTCTCCTGCTGCTTTCCGATAATCCTGAGATCCAATATTCCGACAGTCAGGATACCTATTCCGCTATGAATTTAATCCTGGCCAGAAATCTTATTTTAGCATTGGATGGCAAAATCAGGGTTGAGACCAACGATGCCGGCGGCACTTCCGTGTATGTTTCATTACCGGCAAAAGAAAGTTCTGGGTTAAAAATACTAACCGGTTCTTCTTCAGAAAACAGGATTGCTATCTGATTTTTCTGAAGTTTTTACAGTCTGATAAAAGTCGGCATGAGGGGGGGCACCTGTTCCCCCCTTATTTATTTACACCCTCTGAAAGAATGGTTATCTCAGTGCGCCTGTTCAGTTTTTTCCCTGCAGGTGTTTCATTGTCAGATACAGGTGTACTCTCTCCGTAACCGTGTGTAAAGAGACGGTCAGCTTTCACACCTCTTTTTACGAGATATTCCTTAACTGAATTGGCTCTCCGTTCCGACAGCTGGTTGTTATGTTCATCAGTGCCGTCGGCATCGGTGTGACCGCCAATCTCGACAACCACTGTTTGATTGATCGTGAGGAATTCCAGGAGTTTCTCAAGCTCAGGCATTGATTCTTCAAGCAATTCCCATGAATCAGTATTGTAGAAGACGTTATACATCCTCATATATTCTCCCTTTCTGACTTTGTTAAGCCCGATAGTCTTTCTGTACGGTTCAGTGGTAGTGTACCCTTCTTCAAAATCAAAGTTCTCCGAATAGATCATGTATCCGTCAGCAGTCACATTGAGACCGTACCTGAAGCCTGACGGCAAACAGACAAAAAAGCCGCCCTCGTTATCCGTAGCAGAGCCTATCACCTTGCTTTTGTTTGTAAGATCTGTCAGTTCAAACCTGGCTTTAAGCGGCCTGCCGTTTTCCCTGTCAATTACCGAGCCCTTCAGGTATGAAACGGGCTCAGGCTGAACGGATTCCGGAAGATTAATATAATAAATGTCTTTGCCTTTTGACTTTTCCCTGACAGAAGAGAAAAAAGCCCGCTTTCCGGAAGATTCTATAATCAGTCCTGTTTCATCCGCAGGTGTGTTTACTGAGGGGCCAAGGTTCTCAGGCTCAGTCCATGATGAATCTGCGTTGAGTTTTGTCTGGTAGATATCGTGACCTCCGAACGATTCTCTGCCGTCAGAGGAGAAATAGAGTGTTTTGCTGTTGAAATATATAAACGGGGAGAATTCATTACCGGCAGTGTTGATTGCCTTCCCGGGATTGACAGGCTTACTCCATTTGCCGTCGCTGCCGAGGATTGAGTACCAGATATCCATTCCTCCCATCCCTCCCGGCCTGTTGCTTACGAAGAACAGCATTCTGCCGTTGGGGCTTATTGATGGCTGTGACTCCCAGTAAGTCGAATTCACCGGTTGCCCTAAGTTGGTGCCCGGTGACCATCTTTTGCCGTCGAATACCGTGTAATATAAATCGCACCGGCCCTGGCCGTCATTCCGGTCACAGGCAGTAAAGTACATTGAGTGGCCGTCTGAGGCTATTGACTGTGCCCCTTCGTTGCCTGCAGTGTTTAGCGGGGCGCCGGCGTTCCGCGCCAGGCCCCAGTAACCGCCGGAAGTCCATCTGCTTATATAAAAATCCTCCTGCCTGTCGCGACCGTATGCGCTTGCACGCCTGACCTCTCGGGTGAAGAACAGTTCTGAGCCGTCACCTGTTACCGAAGGCCAGTATTCATCTGATTCAGTGTTGACCGAATCACCTGCACTAAGAGGTTCGGTCTGAAAGAGTGCTCCGGGAAATGAAAGGGCAAAGATACAGTTGGAGATAAACATCTCTGCGTCAGAACGCAGCTTTGGGGTTGTCTTTGGCTGGCGGAGGTAGGCTTCAAGGTGGTTTTTTGCCTCCTGATACCGCCCTGTGCGCATCTCGGCCTTGCCAAGATTAAAGAGCGCCGGTGTGAAATACAGAGAATCGACAGAAACAGCCTTGCTGTAGTGCGTCACTGCTTTTTCCCATTCACCCTGATCACTGTACAGCTGACCGAGAAGGATCTGGGCTTCGTAGAACTGCCCGTCTTCAGCGACAGCTATCTTCAGGTTTGTCTCTGCACGGTCAAGATAAAGCATTTCATAATCCCGCTTGCCAAGGTCATAGTACTTCAGTGCCCTTCCTGAACGGGTGTGAAGGCTCTGGCCTGTGACCGAACACTGGTTCAGCAGCAGCAATGACAGCACAATTATGATGTTTCTGAATCTCATTCAGGGAATATGCATGAATTTATGTGCCTGCAATGAAACAGCCCATTTTGTGTTTCTCTTTACATATTCAGTTATTTCTGCAATCATTTCGGTATAACGGCTCCATTCAGGCTGCAACAGCAGTCTGCATTGGGGGCTGACCCTGGAACAGTACGATTCTGCTGCATCAAAATCAGTGCCATCAGTGACGATGACCTTCAGCTCATCTGCCATGAGCCATATATCCGGCATGGGCGGTGAGCCTATTTTTGGTGACAGTGTGATCCAGTCCCATTTGCCGGAAAGAGCAAAGGCCCCCGAAGTTTCGAGGTAAGTCCTGATACCGTTCTTTTTAAGGAGTTCACACAGTGGCGTCAGGTTCCACATCAGCGGTTCACCTCCTGTAACAACCACAGAATCAGCTCCTGCTGCAACAACATTGGCTGCAATCATATTTATATCTGCTTCGGGATGCATGTCAGCGTTCCATGCGAATTTAGTATCACACCAGCTGCACCCGATATCACAGCCGCCTATCCTTATGAAATACGCAGCCCTGCCTGTATTGCATCCTTCACCCTGGATAGAATAAAACTCTTCCGCAAGGGGAAGGTAAAGCCCGTCATTATTCTCCAGCAGCTTACCCATTCTTTATTTCTTATCCAGGGAAAGGAGCCTGACAAAGTCGCTGAAAAGCTCAGTGTTTTGCTGTACTCCGGAAAAGGCACCTGCACCCGGACCGAATGCAAAGACCGGCACCATTACAGCGGTGTGGCCTTTGGTGCTGAATGAGCCGGACACGGTACTGTCTTTAAGCTCTCCTCCGGTTATACTTAAACCGCCCGTCTCGTGGTCTGCAGTAACGACAATAAGAGTGTTTCCGTTCTTTTTTGCATATTCCCAGGCCACCTTTACCGCCCTGTCCATATCAAGAGTCTCCTCAACGGATCTTTTTAAATTATTGTCATGACACGCCCAGTCGATCTGTGAACCTTCAACCATGAGCACGAAACCGTTTTTATTGCGCGAAAGCACTTCAATGGCTTTTGCAGTGGCAGCGGCAAGGTATTCGGGATCACGGCCCGTATCAATGTAAGGCATATCACCATCGGCCATAAGCCCTGCAATACGAAGTGACGAGGATTTCCTGAGGTCAGTGAGATTATATACAACATCATAACCCATTTTCTTAAGGTCAACAGTCAGGTCGGTTGAATCTTTCCGTACCCTGAAATGGTTTACCCCGCCGCCGATAAAAACATCTGCTGTGCCTTTGAGGAACCACCGGGCTATGTCTTCATAACTTCCCCTTGACGCGTCATGAGCTATGAATGAGGCCGGGGTGGCATGAGTCACAGTGCTGGTGCTAATGACTCCGGCAGACAGCCCTGCTGATTTTGCAACTTCCATTAATGTTTGCAATACAGTGCTGTCGGGACGAACAGCCAGCATTCCGTTATTTGTCTTCTCTCCTGCCGATATAGCAGTGCCACCGGCAGCTGAGTCAGTAATATAACTGTTCGCCGAATATGTGATGCTGAAACCCGTGACTGGGAAGGCGGGGAATGTCATTGTAAATCCCGAGGATGTCATCCCGGCATATACCTGTGCCACCCCCATGCCGTCACCAATAAAAATAATAAGGTTTTTTGGCTGCTTCCTGTCGCTTCCCGCGGCTGTCAAAGTTATAACTATCAATAGAATAGTACTCAGATAAAGTAACTTCTTCATATTATGTTTAATTAATTATTTCCAAAAAGCAGTTTCTTTTCACGTTTTTCAGCCTCTGTTGCCCACTCTTCAGGAATGATTTTCCATTCAGACTGTGGTACGGGGGTTATCTCACCTTTTTCCTTTATCCATTCCGTCATATAGTATCTCAGGTCACGTGCGGTTGCCGAGATCACACGCTGGTCAAGCATTTCATGAGTGATGCCAGCTGCCGCGAAGTGACCGCCGCCACCGTTGGCCCTGTAAGAATTAACTGCCACTGTGTAAGTACTGTCAGGATGGAAAGGAGAGCCGTCACTCATGGATGTGATTGTTACCCTTTTTCCTTCCGGTTTGGTAACATCAACAGTGTAACGGATGCCCATTGCAGAGTCAAAATTATAGGAGGCACTTCGCAACCGCATAGTTCCGTTTACCATTACAGGTTCTCCGCTTTCGGTATAACGGTACCTCAGCAGGTAGTCCTTTCGGTTGTCCATTTTATCAAACCATAATCCGTATGAATGTTCAAGGTGACGATCAATCTCACTGCCAGTCATTTTCACAGTATAAAGGAAATTTTCAAACCGGTATAGCCTGAACATATCCCTGATCCTGATCGGACCTTCACTGATCTGTTCGTCAAAAGAAAGAGGAGCAGCAAGAGATATATCTGCTCCACTGATATCCAGCTGTATACGGTGTATCAGGTCAACAAACGCTGAAGGTCTGAAGAAAGCGTCACGTGTAGTCACAGTAGCAGTAGATCTTCCTATTACTTCGGCGGTATAATTTTTCAGAGTGTCGGATACGCCTTTATATTTCTTAATGAAGTCGGATGAAGCCGGAAGGGTGTTCATCTCAATCAGCCTGCCGGTGATTTCATATTTTCCTTTTCCTTCAGTTTTTTTCCGCCGGGAAATATTTGCATTCATAAGCGCTTCGGCTCTGCTGCCGCCATCAAGCAGAAGCACATCATCTCCGGCAGTATTTGTTATTTCCTTTATGTCCTGCCTGTGATCATGTCCGCAAAAGATCAGATCGAAGCCCGGCACATTGGCTGCCACCGCAATCGAACTGTTTTCATCGTCACCCTTCTCATTCTCATCACCCATGCCTGAGTGAAACAACCCTACTATCAGGTCGGGATTCTCCTTTTGCATTACAGGCATCCATTTTTCTGCAGTTTTTACCATATCCTCGAACCTGATGCCGGAATAGAGGGACTCAGGCAACCAGTTGGGCACAGACGGGGTGATCAATCCGAAAACAATGATCTTCAACCCTTTCTTCCTGATGACTGTATATGGCTCAAAATATGGTTCGCCTGTTCTGATGTCAATTGCATTTGCAGCCAGCATCGGAAAATTGTATTCCCGTTTCAGCCTGTCATAGACGGCATGACCTGCCTCAATATCATGATTGCCTGCTGTTGCAGCATCATAGTGCAGGTAGTTAAGAATATCAGCAACGACATGTTCCCTGGTGGTATCGACAAAATTGTAATAATATGCCAGCGGGTCTCCCTGGATAATGTCTCCGTTATCAAGCAGGAGGATATTCTCACTGCCCTCCGACCTGACCAGGGATGCGAGGTTGGCAAGTGAATGGTCAGTAGCCTTTCCGTCAGTGTTGTCAAACGGAAGTAACATTCCGTGAAGGTCAGTGGTGACATAAATGTTTAATCCCTTCGGTGCGGTGCACCCGGTGAGCAAACACAAAACAAGTATGAACAGTGACAGCGGTCTGATCCTCATCTGAATGTTTTTTTGGGTTTCCAAATATAACCATTAACAATAACAATGAGATATCCGGAACTGTTGCGCAGGCAGTTCTGTTTTTTAATATTTTTGTATGACTATGAAAACACTCTCAGGGCTGGATGTAGTCTCGATGCACATGCCGTCAGGCTTGCGCGGCAGGAAGGCCGGCATTCTTTGCCATGCTTCAAGCATCACATCTGATTTCAGATATATAACCGAAGTGTTCGGGAGTGGCAGCGGGTGCGAGATTGCTGCTCTCTTCGGTCCGCAGCATGGTATTTCCGGGCAGACACAGGATAATATGATCGAGTGGGAAGGCAGGACTGACCCGGTGCTGGGCATACCTGTGTACAGTCTCTATGGTGAACACCGGAAACCCACACCGGCAATGCTCAACGGCCTTGACGTTTTAGTGGTTGACCTGCAGGATGTTGGTGCAAGATTATATACTTATATCTGGACTGTCAGGCTGTGCATGGAAGCATGCGCTGAGGCAGGCATTCCCGTTTATATTCTTGACAGGCCAAACCCGATAGGCCGCGTGCAGGCAGACGGGCCGGTTCTCCTGGAAGAGTTTTTTACTTTCGTCGGTGGAGCCTCAATACCATTATGCCACCGTATGACCATCGGCGAGATGGCTCTATGGATAAAGGAGAAATATATACCCGGATGTGACCTTCATGTCATCAGGGCCGAGGGATGGAACCGCAATTCACTCTACCGTGAAACAGGCCTCCCATGGGTCATCCCATCGCCTAATATGCCGTCACCGGAGACCGCACTCGTCTACCCGGGGACAGTACTGGCAGAAGCGCTTAATATTTCCGAGGGACGCGGTACGGTCATACCATTCGAACTGATCGGCGCACCTTTCATTAATGGCTTCCGTTTGCTCTATGAACTGAGAAGCAGGAACATTCAGGGCTGCAGTTTCCGCATTCATGACTTCATTCCTACGTTTAATAAATATGCAGGCCTCGATTGCCACGGTATACAGATCCACGTTACTGATGCGTCAATTTTCAGGCCGGTGGCAACAGCCCTCCATCTCTTCGATGCTGTAATAAAGACTTCACCTGCCGGCTCTCTTACATTTAACCCCCCTCCATATGAATATGAATACAGGCTGATGCCCTTTGACATACTCTCAGGAGACAGCCGCATGCGCGAGGTGCTTGAAAAAGGACTGTCGATAGAAGATGAGATCTCAAGATGGGATGCCTCAATTGAATCATTCAATAATGAATTCAGTCAAATGACATTATATTCCGAATAGAATGATTACAGCAGGTAATATTATTGCACTGTCGATTATAATTTTCATTGCTTCTGTAGTAAGAGGATTTACCGGTTTCGGTCTTGCACTTGTTGCAGTGCCTCTTATACAGTTTTTTATGCCAGTCACTGACACTGCTGTCTTCATTGCGATGATCAATGTGATCTTTTCAGTGCTCTATTTCCGCAAGTCAAGGGAAATTGTGAAAGGCCAGCCCCTGGGTGCGATGGCTGCCTGGACCGGAGCAGGCGTTGCCGCAGGTACTGTGGTGCTCAAGTTTGTAAATCCTGCTTATATTCAGCTTATATGGGGTGTGCTGATAATACTCATTGTTTTCTCACTGGTGCGCGGGCTGAACCTTCATATCAGTTCGGAAAAGGCAGCGCTGAAATTCGGGGGGCTGTTCGGCGGACTGCTCGCCGGTGCAACAGGTATCACTGGCCCGCCGGTAGCTGTTATTCTTTCTTCCATAAAAACGCCGAAGGAAAAATTCAATGCAATTATTTCCATATTCATACTCTTTGCAGTTTCTTACGCTCTCCTGTTCTACCTGATCAGCGGGCTGATCCGCAAAGAGGTCATTTTGCTTGCCCTCTGCTCCGTTCCGGCCCTTCTGGCAGGCCTTTATACCGGCGACCGGCTGGTGTCACGAATTAGCCAGAAAACTTTTACCACGGTAGTATACATCGTTCTGGTTATCATGGGAATTATAACATTATACAAGGGTGCGAAGTCACTCTTTGTTTTTTAATTCAGCACCGCTTCGGATAAGAAATGTTATTCTCTGACACCTATAAGACAATTGCAGCTGAATCGAAAGGTCTTTTCAAGGATCGGGGCAGCAGGTTCATAGCAATTGCCAGGCCTGTGTCTTCCCAGGAAGAAATTAAAACCATTCTTGAAGAGCTTCGCAGGGAATACCATGATGCAAGACACCACTGCTATGCCTGGATGCTCACGCCTGACCGTCAGGCATGGCGTGTCAACGATGACGGTGAGCCGTCCGGTACTGCCGGCAGGCCTATCATGGGACAGATAAACTCGCGTGAACTGACGAATATACTGGTTGTGGTTATAAGATATTTCGGCGGAACACTGCTCGGTGTCAGCGGGCTTATCAATGCATACCGCTCCGCCGCGGAGGATGCTTTGTCAAATGCCCGGATCATTGAAAAACAGGTGATGGAGAGTTGGCTGGTAACCTTCCCTTACAGCGCCATGAACGATGTGATGAAAGTGATGAAGGATGAGGGCTGCAGTCAGCAATCCCATAATTACAGCGGGGAGGAATGTTCTGCTGAGATTTCATTCAGGGCTTCAATCATGGACAAAGTAACCGGTCGCCTGCGCAAAATTACAGGAGTCACCCTGTTATGGCTCCGGACGGAATGAAAGAGTTATTTTTAAATACTTTTAAACAGGACTGATAAAAGCGCAATAGTTGTAATAAATTTGCCTGAACTCAGTAAGTAAAACATATCTTAATGAAAACCAGAAGCTTAGTTTCAATTGATGATCTGACCACCGGTGAGATCATGAAGATACTGAAGCTTGCCGCGGAATTTGAAAAGGACCCCGTTCAGGAGATCCTTCACGGCAAAGTTGTGGCAACACTCTTTTTTGAGCCTTCAACGCGAACGCGTCTAAGTTTTGAAAGTGCTGTAAGCAAGCTCGGAGGAAAAGTCATAGGTTTTACCGACTCCTCGACCTCGAGTGTCAGCAAGGGGGAGACGCTCAATGACACAATCAGGACGGTAAACAATTACGTCGACATGATAGTCATGCGTCATCCTATCGAGGGCAGTGCACGTTATGCAAGTGAAATATCGACCGTACCCGTCATAAACGCCGGCGACGGTGCCAACCAGCACCCTACCCAGACTTTACTCGATCTTTATTCCATCCTCAAGACTCAGGGGTAGTCTCGATAACCTGAACATTTGCATGGTCGGGGACCTGAAATACGGCAGAACAGTGCACTCACTTCTGATGGCAATGTCGCGGTGGCACACCTCTTTCAATTTTGTTGCGCCCGAGGAACTTAAAATGCCTGATGAGTATAAACTCTATCTTGATAACCTGGGACTGAAATACAATGAGACTGCTGACCTCCAGGATGTGATCAACCAGGCTGATATCATTTATATGACGCGCGTGCAGAAAGAGCGGTTCTCAGATCCGATAGAATACGAGAAAGTCAAGAATGCCTATGTGCTTCATGATCACATGCTTTCAGGCACCAAGCCGGGAATGAAGATACTCCATCCCCTCCCACGTGTGAACGAGATCAACCCCGATGTCGATTCAAACGCCAAGGCTTATTACTTTGAGCAGGCACTCAACGGGGTCTACACAAGACAGGCAATCATCTGCACATTACTGGGACTAAAATAAGAAAGTCATGAAGAACTTAAATGATCCGAAGCAACTGCTTGTCAGTGCAATCGAGAGCGGTACTGTCATCGATCATATACCTGCCAGCACACTCTTTAAGGTAATAAAGATTCTTGGACTGGACAGAATAAGAAATCAGATTACCTTCGGAACTAACCTTGACAGCAAGACTGACGGCAAGAAGGCCATTATCAAGATAGCAGGCAAGTTTTTTGAGGACGACGATATTAACCGGATAGCCCTAGTGGCACCCAACGCAAAACTCAATATCATAAGAGATTATCAGGTCATCGAAAAACGGGTTGTAGCCGTTCCTGACACTATCACAGCCATAGCCAAGTGCATGAATCCCAAATGTATCACCAACTTTGAGAAGGTAACCACACGGTTCAGGGTCGTCTCAAAGAAGCCTGTGGCTCTGAAATGCCATTACTGTGAAAAGATCACCGACCAGGAAAGGATGGAGATCATCTGAGACGGTCATATGATTTGACCATCAGATCATCCTTGAGTATTGAACGGTAAGCCAGCCAGGCAAGGATGGCTGAAACCAGGGGAAAGACAGCCTTAACCTGCCATAAAACCGTTATATCCATCTTCCTGTCAAACATGAGGATATAAAACGCTCCGAGAATGAGTGTGCCGAGTGAAAAAAGCAACACCAGCATCGTGACCCGCATCTGAAGCGGCCTCCTCTTAAACAGAAATACAGCAATAAGCGCCAGCAGCGGTACAATGACCAGAATCACGGAAAGAGGCCAGAGATGCTGAATGATCTCACCTCCTTTTTCTCCGAGACCAATAAAGCTGATCGTGAACACTGTACCGGTACCGTTATCCATCTTAACCAGGTCACCTGTAAACATCAGTCCTGATAAGACAAGAATGGCAATCAGAAATAAAGTCTGAATCCTCTGTATCATGTTAATATTCACTTAAATAATTAAAATAATATCTTTGAAATTCCGTAAGTCAAGGTAATACAAAATTTTCAAAAGGGAATAATTTGCCCGTAACTTACAAGGTATATCACCGGAGTTCCGCACAGATTCATCAACTGAACGAAAGAGCACGCCAAGGAAGAAATCCGGTTGTTTTAGGGATAACATTTTTTGTATTTTTGCAACTTATTCATAGCGACATGAAACAGACTGAACTCATAGTGAACCCTAACGGATCAATTTTTCACCTGCACCTTCTTCCGGGCGATATTGCAGACAATATAATTATTGTCGGTGATCAGGATCGGGTGGAAATGATAGGCGGAATGCTTGATTCTGTGCGCGTAAGGAAGAGCAACAGGGAGTTCAGGACAGTTACCGGCAGCTATCACGACTGCGAGGTAACCGTAATTTCTTCAGGGATCGGTTGTGACAATATAGACATAGTTCTGAATGAGCTTGACGCTCTCGCCAATATTGATCTGGCGACAGGTGTAGCTGTCAATGAGCCTCGCTCATTAAACTTCGTCAGAATAGGTACCACCGGCGGACTGCAGGGAGACATACCTGCCGGTTCATTTATCGCCACCGGCAAAGCTGTAGGCTTTGACGGGGTGCTTCATTTCTATGAAGGATACGAATGGTGCATTGACCACATGCTTGCCGATGCTCTTGCCAGTCACCTTGAGTGGCCTGATACCCTTGCTTACCCGTACGCCGTGGAGGCTGACGGAGCCCTGCTTGACAAGGTCGCATCCGGAATGCGAAAAGGCATTACCATCTCCTCTCCCGGCTTTTATGGCCCGCAGGGACGAAGGCTGAGACTGGAACCATTTGATAGCGAGATAAATGATAATATCGGCACTTTCCGTTTCAGGGGAGAATGCATAACTAACTATGAGATGGAGAGTTCTGCGATATACGGTCTCGCAAAACTTTTAAATCACAAGGCGCTCACAATTTGTGTGGTGATAGCCAACAGGGTTACCGGCGAGTTTCTCTCAGATTACAAACCAGCTATGAAGACGCTTGCGCAGCACGTGCTTGACGCCCTCAGCTCCTGAATACTTCAATTATTTCCTGCAGAATTGTAACTGCTGCCTTTCCGTCTCCGTAAAAGCCCGGGAATTTCAGGGATTCCTTATTATGCATGAAGTATTCCCATGCCTCAGTTATCTTTCCGGGGTCAGCGTCAGCAAGCATAACGGTACCGTTCTTCACAAGCTCGACCCACTCCGTTTCCTTTCTCAGCACGACAGACGGTTTTGAAAAGAAATGGCTCTCTTTCTGCACACCGCCTGAATCCGTGATGACCATCGCAGCATTTTTTTCCAGCAGTATCATCTCCAGGAATGAGACAGGACGTATGACTCTTGTCAACTGATTTCCGGAAAGCTTCCCGTAAAGTACAGGCACCTTATCGCGCAGAGCTATGAGTGTTCTCGGATGGAGGGGCATAACCATTGTCATCCGGTTCTTTTCGGCCAGATCCAATAGTGTACTGAAGATGGCTGTAAGCCGGCCAATGTCGTCAGTATTTATTTCACGGTGAATAGTGACCAGCACAAACTCGTCCCCGGAGAGATCCATCTTTTCAATAAAATCATGTTTCTTCCTCTCTGCCAGACCGGCATAGAAGAGGCTGTTGTCGTACATGATGTCGCCGGTAAGAACCATCCTGGGGTTGTTGATGCTGTAGGGCGCAACATTCTCGGGACGGAAGCCTTCGGCCATCAAATTCTTGAAAGCCGTGTTTGTGGATGCGAACAGCAATGTGGAGGCATGATCTGCAACGATACGGTTAAGTTCTTCAGGCATTGTTTTGTTGAAAGATCTCATGCCTGCTTCAATATGAACTACCGGGTAGTGCTGTTTGGAGGCGGCAAGAGCCGCGGCAAGAGTTGAATTGGTATCTCCGTAGATGACTATACAGCCCGGCTTTTCATTCAGGATCACTTCTTCAATACGCTCCAGTATCAGACCTGTCTGACGGCCATGTCTTCCAGACCCCACCTGAAGATTATGGTCAGGCTTCCTTATCTCCAGCTCATCGAAGAAGACTTCCGAAAGTTCCCTGTCATAGTGCTGGCCCGTATGGATAATTACTTCATCTATTCTGTCGGCAAACTCACCGGCAACGGCACGGCTTATCGCTGATGCCTTTATTATTTGCGGCCTGGCGCCGACAATATTCAGTATCTTCAGTTTTTTCATTTCGCGTAATTTACAGCTCTTGTCTCCCTGATGACAGTGATCTTAATCTGTCCCGGGTAAGTCATTTCATCCTGTATCTTACGTGCAATTTCAAAAGAGAGGTTCTCTGTATCCTTGTCTGATACCTTGTCTGCTCCTACTATCACTCTGAGTTCTCTTCCGGCCTGTATGGCATACGACTTTGTAACGCCGGGATAATTGAGGGCCAGGGACTCGAGCTCATTAAGTCTTTTAATGTATGATTCAATCACTTCACGTCTTGCTCCGGGACGTGCGCCTGAAATGGCGTCACAAACCTGCACTATGGGAGCAATGAGGGTGGTCATCTCGGATTCGTCGTGGTGTGATCCGATTGCGTTGATTACTTCAGGTTTTTCCTTGTATTTCTCAGCCAGCTTCATGCCAAGTATTGCATGCGGAAGTTCAGGCTCATCATCAGGCACTTTACCAATGTCATGCAAAAGACCTGCCCTTTTTGCCAGCTTCGGGTTGAGGCCGAGTTCTGAAGCCATGATAGCGCAAAGATTGGCAACCTCGCGTGAGTGCTGAAGAAGGTTCTGACCATATGAAGAACGGTACTTCATCTTGCCTACCAGTCTTATAAGCTCAGGATGAAGGCCATGAATTCCAAGGTCTATAGTAGTGCGTTTTCCGATCTCGATAATTTCTTCTTCTACCTGTTTACGCGTTTTCTCGACTATCTCTTCAATGCGGGCCGGGTGTATCCTGCCGTCAGTAACGAGCTGATGAAGGGACAGACGTGCAATTTCACGGCGGACGGGATCAAAGCCTGACAGCACAATGGCCTCCGGTGTGTCATCAACGATTATCTCAACACCTGTCGCTGCCTCGAGAGCCCTTATATTACGGCCTTCCCTGCCAATGATGCGGCCTTTAATTTCGTCAGAGTCAATATGAAAAACCGTTACTGCATTTTCAATAGCTGTCTCGGCAGCCACTCTCTGAATGGCCATTACAACAACACGCTTGGCCTCTTTGGTGGCAGTCATCTTAGCGTCATCAAGTATCTCATTGATGTAAGACATGGCACCGGTACGTGCCTCTTCCTTGAGTGATTCCATCAGCTGGTTCCTGGCATCCTCAGCCGACAGTCCTGAGATGGCCTCGAGCTGTTCAACCTGCTGGCGGTGAAGCTTTGAAACCTCCTCTGATTTCTTGTCAAGCAGTTCCATCTGCTGCGACAGACTGTCCCTGATGGCATCAGCTTCATTTTTCTTCCGCTGAGCCTCTTCAAGCTTCTGTGAGAGGGCAAGCTCTTTCTGTTTTGTTCTGTTCTCTGCCTGGTTTATACGGTTATTTTTCTCATTGATAACCTTCTCATGCTCAGCCTTAAGCTGCAGAAAACGCTCTTTAGCCTGAAGTATTTTCTCCTTCTTGATAACCTCGGCTTCAGCCTCAGCTTCAGCGATGATCTTCTTTCTTCTTGTACGCAGAACCACCTGCCACAGGTAATATGACAGTCCTGTTCCTGCGATAAGGGCAATTCCGCCGATGGCGATGTTTATCCCGGTTAATATAGCTCCTGTGATCATAAAGTTTAAATTAATTATATAAAAAAACCCGCAAAGTTTCTCCAACTTTTAAAAAAACCCCATATCTACATGGCTGAAGTGGCCGAATTACTTTGAACGTCCACTGCTCCCGAAGGAGTCCCGACGAATCGGGATGAGGCCTGTCCTTGGCAACCCAAGACCCTCTTCAAAGTACAAATTGTTGAGTTTTCAAAATGAAATAGAGAAACAATGCGGGCAATATCCTGCTATTTTAAAGAACGCGTATTATCTTTTTGACAGACAGAGGTCGATTTTATCATACAACTCCTTCAGTCCTTCCACCACAGTTGAATCTTCCTCCTTCTCTTCAATCTCTATGAGCCTGATGACGTATTGCAGGGCGGCCATCGCCAGAAAATCCTGTGCGTCCTTATCAATATAGCGCTGTTTATACTGCAGCACTTTTTCATTGATCAGCCGGGCCGCCTTCCGGATACGTTCTTCATTTTCACCTTCCACCTTCAACGGATAATATCTGTCGGCCACATTAACCCTGATCGAAAGTTTATCATCCATTGCTATATATTATCTGTCTAAAAGAGCAATACATTTATCTATCTCCCGCACAAGTTCACTTACTCTCTTCCTTGCCTTCGCGGCATCGTCTCCGTTCCCGAGGACAGCCCCCGTGAACTTCGCTCTTTCATATCTTGTCTGAAGCTCCTTTACTTCTTCATTTTTTTCCGCCAGCTGTCGCCTGACATCTGACAGTTCATTTTTAAGATCCGCTGCCAGCTCTCTCAGTTTTTCATGCTCTGAAACCAGGGCTTCCACTGATCTTCTGAGCAAAAGATATTCCTCATATCCCTTTGCGTTCATAACTGACAACTATAATGGCAAAAATAACATTTTTTTTACTCTTTTCAAAAAAATAACGGCATTAAGTTTGCCCTTTTGATGCGGAAACTTAGTTTTGCAGATCTGTACGAAATAATGAACAAAAGAATACTACTCCTCGCTGCCGGTATAACATTTGCACTGAACATAAGTTCACAGAATCCGAAGGAAAAGCTTTTCCTCAGCCCGTTGAAGGATGCGCCGTCGCTCTCAGCAAGTTTTGCAGAGCTGAGAAATGATCATTTTCATTCCGGGCTGGATTACAGGACCGGCGGAGTGACCGGCAAGGAGGTGCTGAGTGCCGCAGACGGATATGTATATCGTATTGCCGTCAGTCCGTCCGGATTCGGCAGGGCTGTTTACATACGTCATCCCTCAGGTTATTCAACGGTTTACGCCCACCTCAAAAGCTTCCGGCCTGATATCGAGGAGTATGTGAAGAAGAAACAGTACGAACAGAAGAGCTTCAGTGTCTCTCTTTTCCCTTCCGGGGAACAGTTTAAGGTCAGTAAGGGCGAGGTGATAGCCTGGTCAGGCAACAGCGGAGGATCGTCAGGTCCCCACCTGCACTTTGAAGTGCGTGATTCAGCAACCGAGGAAACACTTAATCCGCTGAACTTTGACATGGGGGTGGCTGACAGAACCAGGCCGGTGATCGATAAAATATTCCTCTACCCTGTTTACAAAAACTCATCGGTGAACAAGAGCCATAACCGGCTGACTCTTAAAACTGTTGCTGCAAACGGCTCTTATACTCTTCCTGCAGGCAGTGTTCCGGTAATTTACGGCCAGACAGGCATCGGCATAAAATGCTGGGATAGTTTTGACAACAGTTCAAACAAGTGCGGTATCTATTCCATTGAAATGCTGGTTGATTCCGTTAAGGTGTACTGCTTCACCGCAGACCGTTTTTCGTTCAGCGAATCGAGATACCTTAACAGCCATGTTGACTACAGGGCTAAAGTGACTGATAATGAATATATCCATAAGCTGTTTATCGAACCGGGCAACAGGCTGTCAATGTACGACTGCCGGGTTAACAGCGGTACGCTGAACTTCAGGGATGACCGCGAGCACCGTGTCAGTATTATTGTTCGTGATGCTGCAGGCAACAGGTCATCGGCCTCATTCAGACTAAAATCATTATCAGAGCCGCCTGTCCCACCGCTGGAGGTCATCTGCAGCAAGGTAATTCCTTACAACAGGGCTTCCGATTTCACGGCTGACGGCATCAGGGTGCACTTTCCTGCAGGGGCTCTTTATGACACACTGTTCCTCGTATATAATATCAGAAGGGATATCCGCACCTTCCTTTCTCCGGTACACTCTGTTCATAATGAGACAGTAGCAGTGCACGACAAGTACAGGCTTTCAATACGGCCTGATACAGTGCTGGCAGGAAGGGAAGGAAAGATGTGCCTGGCAATGCTGGGCAAGAAAGGGAATTTGTCATACGCAGGAGGGGATCTGCGATATGGGTATGTAAGTGCAGATGTCAACAGGCTTGGTGATTATGTTGTCACAATTGATACCCTGCCTCCGACGATAAAACCTTCCTTTGCTTCAGGAGCAAACCTGACAGGAAAACAATTATTCACTGTGACCATAACTGATGAATTCTCAGGCATTAAAGACTATGACACCGTGATCGACGGAGTGTGGGTGCTGGCGGAGTATGATGCAAAGAACAACATTCTCATATACAGACCTGAGACACCGTTATTGAAAGAAAACACCCTTCATCAGATGGAACTTACTGTCACCGATAACCGTGGTAACAGGTCCGTCGTGAAGAGTGAATTCAAATGGTAAATCCCTGATCAGAACAGTTTCTCGGGGTAAATACCCTGGTCAACCATTTTGCGGATGCTCTCAACGACAAATGGCTTGTCCTCGCGGTAGGTGACGCCAAACCATCGGCTGTTGCTCCTCAGTATCTGAATTGTTATTTCGCCCTTCTTCACAAATTTGTCCAGCGAAGTCGGTATGTCAAGCTCTGCCTTCGGATCGCTGATCTTCTCCTGCAGGAAGTTTTTGAACTCCATATTAAGATACTTATAGCACGACGGTTTGAAGCCGAAAAGGTTCATCGAGACAATCTCTTCACCTGTGTACTGATGCACAACGCCCTGGGCATCAGGTGCAAAAACGCCGTCAGGTCTCTTTTCAATCCCGCGTGTTTCAACCATTGTCTCAAGGAAGCCGTCTTTATTGACCTTGCAGATACCACGGTTCACCTGGCCATGATCTGAAAGTGTATTCCCGAGCCTGTATCCGACAATACAGAAATTAGTGTCTGACTTGTCCTTTGTAAGGAAGTCGTAAAGCACATTGAAGGAATCGACTCCGTAATAATCATCGGCGTTAATCACACCGAACGGCTCGTGGATCTTGTGCTCGGTAACCAGGATGGCATGACTTGTACCCCAGGGTTTCTGACGCCCTTCCGGCAGATGATAGCCGGCCGGCAGATTACCCAGTTCCTGGAACACATAATCAATTTCGATTACATCCTTAAGACGTTTTACAAATGTCTCTTTGAACTGTTCCTCAATATCACGCCTGATAACAAAGACCACTTTCCCGAACCCTGCCCTCTTTGCATCGAAAATTGAATAATCGATGATGGTCTCACCCGACGGGCCGACCTGGTCAAGCTGTTTGTTTCCGCCATATCTGCTGCCCATACCAGCAGCGAGTACCAATAATGTAGGTTTCATCTGATTTTATGTTTAGGTCACACAATTATACCTAAATATTATGTACTTTCAAAACCTCAAACCAAAGATTTGTCCTTTCTGGTCGAAATATGTGTTGACTCACTTGAGTCCGCCACTATTGCCGAGGCTTCCGGAGCTGGCAGGATTGAATTATGCTCCGCTCTTTCTGAGGGCGGCATTACACCAAGTGCCGGTTTGATTGAGGCTGTGCGGAATAATATCAGCATCGATGTAAATGTCATCATCAGACCGCGGGGGGGCGATTTTCTCTACAGTGACCACGATTTCAGCGTGATGCGCCGTGATGTCGAAAGAGCAGGGGAAGCGGGTGCAGACGGTATTGTCACCGGAATACTCAACAGGGATGGCACTGTGGATGTTGAACGTACAGCACTGCTCGTCGAATATGCAGCCCCTATGCAGGTGACTTTCCACAGGGCGTTCGATCTGTGCCGGGAGCCGAAGAAAGCACTGGAGGATATAATTCTTACCGGTGCCGCAAGAGTCCTCACATCAGGACAAGCCCGCACAGCCATTGAAGGCGCCTCAGTGATAAAGGACCTTATTACGACGGCCGGCGGGCGGGTAATAATTATGCCGGGAGGCGGCATAACCGAATACAATATCGCTCTTCTTGCCACCACCACCGGAGCCAGGGAATATCATCTGTCAGGCCGCCGCGAGGCAGAAAGCCTGATGACATTCCGCAGGAAGGGAATCTATATGGGTGACCCCCGGCTCCAGGCTGAATATTCCGGGAAAATTGCCGATGCTGACAGGATCAGATCAGTAATTATGATTCTTGGGGGTGTTGTTTTATAATTAAAGATGTTATTTTTGGGGCTTGTTCCGGTAATACGGGAACATTCCTGAAACATTATTTGTTTATTATTCAGAAACTTAAATTAATAAGATAAGCATGAAAAGAATCACTTCACTTATGCTGACCCTGCTCCTCCCGCTGATGATAATTTCGGAGAAGAGCATAGCCTGCACAAACTTCCTTATAACAAAAGGGGCAACCAAAGACGGTTCAACAATGATCACCTATTCGGCAGACTCACACGTTCTGTACGGTGAACTGTATTACTGGCCGGCGATGAAATACAAAGCAGGTACAATGATGGACGTATACGAATGGGATACGGGAAAATACATGGGTAAGATTGAACAGGCAGCTGTCACTTATTCAGTTGTCGGTAACATGAACCAGCACCAGCTGGCTATCGGGGAAACAACCTATACGGGCAGGGAGGAAACTGTAAATCCTGATGCCATAATTGATTACGGCAGCCTTATCTATCTCTCTCTTCAGCGTGCAAAAAACGCCCGTGAAGCCATTTATACGATGGTGAAACTGACAGAAAAATACGGATATGCCAGTACAGGCGAATCATTCTCCATATCTGATCCAAACGAAGTATGGATAATGGATCTTATCGCCAAGGGACCCGGCAAAAAAGGGATGGCATTCGTTGCCCGCAGGATACCTGACGGATACATATCAGGCCATGCCAACCAGGCAAGAATTACCACCTTCCCGCAGGCAGACGGAAAGACTTCAATCAAATCGAGTGAAATAGACAAGATTTACAACCCTGAGGTTGAGACTGTATATGCTGATGATGTTGTTGACGTTGCACGCGGCTTCGGATGGTACAGCGGGGCTGATGCCGATTTCAGCTTCAGTGATGCCTATGCTCCTATCACATTCGGTGGCGCACGTTTTTGTGAAGCACGTGTGTGGGCAGGTTTCAACCAGGTCAACAGCTCAATGGGACAGTATCTGGATTATGCTGAGGGACACAACCTCTCAAACAGGATGCCTCTCTGGATCAAGCCTGACAGAAAACTCACCGTTGATGATGTCAAGAGTATGATGCGGGACTACTACCAGAACACTCCCCTGGATATGACAAAGGATGTAGGCGCAGGGCCCTATCAGTGTACTGTCCGCTGGAGACCAATGACCTGGTCCGTTGACAGTGTCGGATATGTTCATGAAAGGGCTATCTCAACACAGCAGACAGGCTTCTCTTTTGTGGCACAGTCACGCAGCTGGCTGCCTGATCCTGTCGGCGGAATATTCTGGTTCGGTGTTGATGACACATTTTATACAGTCTACACGCCGATGTATTGCGGCATGACTGCCGTACCGCATTCATTCGCAGTGGGCAACGGAGATATAATGACCTACAGCGCAACCTCCGGTTTCTGGACCTTCAATGAGGTTACTAATTTTGTTTACACGAGGGCCAGTGTCATGACACCCGACCTGCAGGCAAAGCAAAAAGAGCTTGAACAGAAATATATGGCTGAGGTAACTGAGGTTGATAAAACAGCTGCAGCACTGTATAATAAATCCCCCAAAAAGGCTGTAGCCTATCTTACAGACTATTCGGTGAAAGCCGGCGACTATACAGTCAGCCAGTGGCGCGAACTGTATAAATTCCTCTTTACCAAATACATGGACGGAAATGTAAAGACCCCGAACGGGCCTAAGGCAGGCTATAAATATGTTATGCCAAGCGTCAGTCAGCCAGGCTACCCTGAAGAATGGTACCGGAGGATAGTTGAGGATGCAGGAGAAAAACTTAAAGCGCCTGCCGGTGCGGGTCATTGAGCCCGTGGAAATGAACAATTAATTATTTTGCAGTTTTCAAAATATTTTTTGTACATTTGCGACCTGTTTTAAAAGAGTTGAGATTATAAATTTATTTGCGCGATGGACTTAATGAAAGTAGTTGAGAAGGAGTACGCTTCAGGCATTGATCTTCCGAAATTTAAAGCCGGAGACACTGTGACGGTACACTATAAAATCAAGGAAGGTAACAAAGAGAGGATACAGCAGTATCGCGGTGTGGTAATGCAGAGATCAGGAGGCGCGGGCCTTACAGCAACCTTTACGGTTCGTAAAATGTCAGGCAACATTGGCGTTGAAAGGATTTTCCCTGTGGCATCTCCGTTCATTGACAAGGTTGAAGTCAATAAATTCGGTAAAGTACGCAGAGCGAAAATATTCTACCTGAGAAATCTCACAGGCAAGAAAGCGCGTATAAGGGAAAAAATATATTAACAGATATTACGAATATAAGAAAAGCCACTGCAAAGTGGCTTTTTTTTTATTTCAGCAGCTCGTCAGCCTTTGCCTTCGCATCAGCAAGCATCTTGTCGGCCCGGGTATTTGCCTCCGTCTCGAGCTGTGTGGCTCTCTTGTCTGCCTCCTTATTAAGAGATTCTGCGCCCTTCTTTGCCACCATGACAGCAATGGTGCCCTTGGGTTCTGCATCCTTTATGAGCTTTTTCCCCTGCAGGTCTGCTTCCGATCGTATTGCCTTAGCCGAGGAGGCTGCTTCCTCGCGAAGAACCTTAGCCTGTTCCTCCGCCTCTTTCAGTATTTTGTCAGCTTGCGCCTTTGCTTCCTCATTCACCTTTTCCGTAACTACCTCCTTTACGGCCTCGGTCACTGTGGTTACAGGATTAACTCCCTCACTTCCTGCGAATGACGGGGTAATCACAGGCTTAAGGAAAGTGCCTCCGATCTTAAGGTTGACCTTAATGATTTCGGGTGGCGTAAGATTCATACCCATTGTTGCAGCCTGAGCGGCAAGTGCGCCCATAAGTGCTCCGGCAGCATCTCCCAGCTCTGAACGCGGTATCTCGGTCCTGACAACAAAATTAAGCGTCTGGTCAAGGCCCTGGTCACCGCTTATGTTCAGCTTGATATTGCCTATCTTCGTATCAAAAGGCTTTATAAAGAGTCTTCCATCATTTATTGCAAAAGTAGCGGTGAAATCCTTTATTATGTTGGTATATTTCTGATTGAGCTTAAGCACATTCTTTATCTGGTCAAACGTTTTTGATTCGAGTATCTGCACCGATTCTGAATGCATCTCACCACTTCCTGTTATTGTGCTGATGACAGGCATCATATTGCTGCCGAGCAGGCTTTTATACTTCATGCCGACTGTAACATTACCGCCCAGTCCGGCAGCAGCCGGAGCGAGCTTTTGAACGGTGTTGAATGCGTTGAACGCATCTTTGATGGTCACCATGCTTATAAGCAGGTCTGCACTGACAGCTGGCCTTAGCGTATCTCTTGTATCATAGACTGCGTTGGCTGTCAGTGTGCCACCCAGCGCTTTCATGACTGCTTCGCTGACAGTAACCACCCCATCCTTGACTTTAACCTTTCCTCTCACGTCATTCCCTTCCAGCTTGTCAAAGACCAGCCGTTTCACTGCCGCATCAAACATGAAATCGATGTCTTTCGGTATCTGGATGACAGCCAGCGGGGCAGTATCATTTTCAGTGGTGTCTGACGGCATTATATCAAGTATCTCGTTCAGATCAAGGTTGTTTGATGCCATCGACAGATGGCCCCTTATCGTGTCACCGGAGAAAAGATAAGGTATGTAGTTCTCTAACCTGCCTGAAGCTGTAAAGTCGCTCTTCTCTCCCACTGTCATCTGCAGCTGCTTAAGCTCAGCAAAGGCAGGATTAAAATTGAAGGCGGCAGTGCTGATCTTTATGTCGGGCATGTCAGTCATTTCAACTGCCATATCGGAGATGACGAGAGCGCCCTCTGCCTTGAACTGGTCATATTTTTTGTTTTCAAGCATTGACATCCTTCCGGCCAGTGCAAGAGATACGTCAATCAACCCGTTCAGCGAAATGCTGTCGAGAGGCATTGCCTGCTGCAGCTTTGCCAGGTCTATCTTTCCCTTTACGTCCGCAATTACGGCAGGGTCACTCAGCGGCGTGGAAAGCTTCATGGTCATGTCAAACGGGTTACCGGCAAGCTCAAAATGGAACCTGCTCAGATCGACAGTGGTATTGTCCATGTCTTTCCCCCCGGTTTTGACCTCTCCTTTGATGTTGATTGCGGTAATTTTCTCAGGCAGGTCAGGATAGCTGATGATGCCGTCACTGACGAGGAGTCTGACTGTGACGTCCGGCATAGTGCTGTCGGAGGAGCTGTATATGCCTTTCAGTGTACCGTCAAGGGAAAATGTGCCTGAAGCCTTTAATTCCTCATAGCCTGTCATATAAAAGGCAGGAATGAGTGAAAGAAGCGATTTGAATGATGTCTCCGGGGCATTGAACGTTAGGTCAGTAGATATATCATCACCCGGCATTGCCACACTGCCTGCCAGGTTCAGAAGTATGCCATTAATTGTCAATGCATTGTCCTTCAGAACAAAGATCATTGAATCAAGATTTGCGTCAATGCCGGCACGATAGTTCACTTTTGCATCTGTCAGGTACTTTATCTTGTCCATTATAAAATCCACACTGCCGGCAGAGATATCCATTTCAAGGTCAGTCCGTGATGCGCTCATGTTACCGGAGAGGTTGAATTGCATATCTTCCAGTGAAGCGGCCATATCCGATTCCCTGTCAGTATAAAAGAGGCGTCCTTCACTCATGCTGACCTCCCTCAACTGCACTTTAAAAGGTGCTTCAGGCAACGTATCGGCTTCGATATCCTCCGGGGTCTCTTTTATTATATCCCAGTTGGCTGTCCCGTCTTCTAGGACTATTGCATTCAGGAGAGGCTGTTTGACGGAGACTGATTTAATCTCGTATGCTTTATCGCCGAACAGGCTTTTGAGGTTGAACACGATGTCCATCGATTTCACGGCTGCGAGGGTGTCGCCCTCGAACAAACCTGTGCCTGTTACGGACAGGTTATCAAGCGAGAAGGCGGCATCGGGGAATGCCTTGAAGAGGCTAAGCTTATAATCAGTGAAGGCAACCTTTGCATTGAGCATTCCGTTGATCTCAGACTCAATTCTGGCCCTGATTTTGTCTTTGAATGCGACAGGGATTATAATTGCAGCTGCGACAATGATGGCCAGAAGTGTGGCAATTACTATCCCGAATATTTTTAATCCTTTTTTCATTCCTTTCGATTTAATTGATTTTATCCCGCAGAGAAATTCCCTGGGACATCCCTGCCGGCACGCCAAAATCCCTGCAGAAATCAGGCTTTAAAATTAAACAATAAAAACCGGAAATTATTTTATCTTTGCACCCGCAAAGGTCCCGTTGTTAACTAGTCCGCCAGCCGGCTGGTGACTGCGGATCCGAAGCAAAAAGGTCCCGTAGCTTAACTGAATAGAGCATCTGACTACGGATCAGAAGGTTGGGGGTTTGAATCCCTTCGGGATCACAAAGAACATCCTGCGCAAGCAGGATTTTTTATTTGAATAAGCTGAAGAAGCTCGCTTCTGATAGCTTATGAAAAATAAAAAATAACCGCCGCAGGCGGATGTTTTTTGTGCAGAGCCCCCACTGCGGATCACGCCGACGCAGGAGGCGTAATCCCTTATCGCAAAATGTGATAGGTTTTTTCTAGTAAGCCCCCGGAGCTGATTTCCGAGGGCTGATCTTGTTTGTATTGGCAGTTTTATTTTATTGTTTGACAGCTTTGACCAATATAAAATCCATCCCAAGAAATTCTGAATATAGTGGTACACCAGACCAGTATATCTCGATGTGATAAAATATAATTAAATCTGTGCCCTGGTTTCCTTTGGCTATGTAATGTCCATCACCATTGACACCAACTTCCCGGGTTTTGTATTGGTCTTTTAACCAAAATACTTCACCGGTCCCGCTTTCGAAATCTAAACCAACACTTTCGAGTTCACCATAAAAATCTGCTATCTCCGAGATCCAAACGCCATTTTTATAATGCCTTACATAGTGGGTGGTAAAAGAACCTGCAAGATTATCAATAATCTGTCCATCTGATGAGAACACCGGCTCAGAAGATTCAAATGTTTCCAATGTTACAACTGATCCTGTGCCATTTTTGTTATCCGGAGGCGGTGGCGGCCATGCCTGTGCAGAGAGCTGCTTTAATCCAATGCCTAATAGCAGGCATACCATAATAAATGTCTTTGTTTTCATGCTGAACTGTTTTAGTTAATACAAAATCCTTGTACCAAGTTCGACCTTCTTTTAATAACAGATTGTTCTAATCGTCCCAAAGATTGTTCTCTGTGTGCCAAAATCAAATGAAAAGCCCCCGGAGCTGATGTCTGAGGGCTGAATTTCTTGTATCGTTGCATCCTTCTAATTATTCCCAGGGTAAACAGCCTTGACAAGTGACCAGGTTTCATCATAGGTTACCGGATCAAAGACCATTTCATAAAAAATGATGTAATGGGTCCCCATGTTACCTTGTGCATTGAAATGACCTCCCGAGATATAAGGTGGTGCAGATGTAAACATGCACGACCAGTGGTCCGATATTAAAAAAACCTCACCTGTTCCACTTTGCCCATCTAATCCTACACTTTCAACTTCCCCATTAAAAAACTCTTTTCTCCAAACCAGAACGCCATTTTTAAAGTGTTCCAAATGGTGGACGGTTACTAACCCAACTAGCCAATCGATTTGTTCCCCGTTCGATGAAAAGACCGGAATATAATATCCATCCCAGACAAAATCACTAGTAAAAGTTCCATTCCCATTTTTGCCATTTTGGGCAGATAGTTGAGTTAATCCAATGCCTAATAGCAGGCATACCATAATTAATGTCTTTGTTTTCATGCTGAGCTGTTTTAGTTAATACTAAGTTTTAAAACAAAGCTCGACCAAAGTTTTGTAACAGATTGTTCTATGCGTCCCAAAGATTGTTCTCTGTGTGCCAAAATCAAAAAAGACCCAGGCTCATCTCGCGGAACACCTTTAGATTTTCCAATTATTCGATGGTTTTCAACCACCGGCCAGATCAGGGATGTCTTCCAATAAAGCGGGAGATATAAGGTATTTCACATCCGACCATCCCTGCAGGCAATATGATTTCATTAAATCTCATCACATCCCGTCATTATCCTTTTCCACGTGCAATATGTGCAATAGCCTGTGAATTATCGGGGTAAGGAAAACAGCTGTAATACTCAAAAATGCCACCCCGCTGTACAAAGCATAGATTGATGAAAAGAGCTTTGCACTTTTAGTTGTCATTTCAGCAACAGGTCCCATTCCTGTCAAAATCATACATGACATATGAAAACTGTCAATCCAGTTCAGCTGTCCAAAATAATGGTACCCCGAAATCCCTAATCCAATTGAAAAGGCAATCAGAAATAAAGAAAATAACCCGTAGCTGCCAAGTCTCAGGAAGAATTGGCTTAATGAGGCAACTTCCTGCCTCCTTTGTTCAAGTTTCATTGTTGCCATAAAACCTTCTGAATATATTATACACGCATAGTCAAAGATATCTCCTTTTTTATAAAAAAACGGGCCTGGCTGTTGACAGTCCCTGTAATGATTGTCCTGATGAACTTTTTTTAATGGCCTTCGCCAGGTTTACTATGCGTCTGCCGTCAAAAAGGACTGAAACAATCTGCCCGCTGCAATTGTCCGACGCGGTATAATCTACCGTCACCAGCACCATCTTGTGGTCAGAAGGCCAGATGATTACCGGGTTAACAGTCAGATTTTCGATTACAGGTGGCTCAGCGTCCCAAAGCTTGTTCTCTGCATACCAAAATTAAAAAAACGGCCCCCGGATATGATTTCCGGGGGCCGTTTTTATTGAAAAATATCCAGGAAGGAGAACTGGAATTAATTCAGATCGATAACAAGGTTATTGTCAGAGGGTGGCAGATCGGTATAAAAGCCATATAAAATGTTTGCCAGATCCTCTGAAATCATGTTTGCAAGCTGGAAGTCGGCATCTGTTTCAGCTGAAATAGTTTCATCGCCCGCAAAATGAGCCATCATGGCTCTTGAAAAAGCAGGTGCAACCATGGCCGCATAGAATTCAGGGACATTGTACGGCTCGCCCATGAGCATATAGTATGCAAGAACTTTAAATGCATCAAATGAAATAGCTGCTTCATATTCAGGAAACGGGACACCGTTTAACCCGGGATAGTCTATTGTTGTAACATGCTTCGTCGTTACATACATTTTGTTATCGATAAGTTTAATAATCCGGTACGGAGAATTATAGCTGACCGGTGAACCTGTTTCTATATCAGTCAGTGACAGGCTGCCGGATCTACCCTGCACTGCATCATTGCCGTGAAAATGCCCCGTGAATATTACTTTCAGACCTGCCTGCATCAGTTCATCGGCCCTGGTAAACCGGTCATCAACCAGGTAATCCGGGAATATTACCGATTCTCCCATAAAATGTTCAATAACCCCATGGTGCATCATTCCAATTACGGTTTTTCCTTTTTTTGATTTGAGACTGGCAAGCTGTGCCGTAATCCAATCCATGGTGGCATCCTTTATTTTTCCTGCAGTTACGCTGTATTCCGATGTGTTGTCATAATATTCATTTGCATCGATAGCGAGTACAAAAAAGTTCTTGAACGGCTCTGAAATATAACTCAGTGAGTTTGGATCCCTGGCAATGGCACTGCCGTATCCGTATTCCGCATACAGGGAACTGAACTTTTCCGGGGAAATGTTCGGAACAGGTTCGGTGTTCTCACCATCGAATAATACTGCATCCGGATTGTTTATGTCGTGATTGCCAGGCACTACAAGTACCTTGATTCGGTTTGCCTCCAGGATTCTCAGTTGTTTTATGACTGCCTGATGACTGACAAGCTCTCCGTCTTTAGTAAGGTCGCCTGAAATAAGTACCAGATCAGGCTTTTCAATCAAAAGCTCTTTTATAATCTCCTGAAGGATCGCACTGCTTTCTGCCAGCAATTTGCGGTCCTGCATCAGATACATCTGAAATGCAGAACCATCTTTCCTGAGCAATGAAGGGTCCATGTAGTGCAAATCAGACAGCACTGCAATTTTCAGTTCACCGGGATTAAAATTGTAGTGATCCTTAATACCTCCTATCAAGGGAGCCTGACGGAAATCACTATCCTGTTTTTCGCAGGAAACGATAGCCAGCAGTAATGACAGGGAAACAATAATGCGCATTGTTTTCATAACTGATTGAGTTTAGTTAGTACTCAGAACTTTTCGATATAAATCTTTCGTGTTAAGTTTTGGACCTGATACGCATGCAAAGTTCGGCCACATCCGGCAAACTCATGTTGCTCAGCGTCCCAAACATTGTTCTTTTTGTGCCAAATTGCTATAGCTTATGAAAGTTCATTTAACTGATCGGAACTCTGATCACAGACTCGGATCAACGGCAGGAAGTTCTATTTATCGATTCTTTTAAGTATGTCATTCATCATTTCAATTTGAACTTTCTGTAACTCCAGTAGCTCTTGTTGCTGATCCATAATGAAATGATCGATTTTTTCATGCAAGGTCCTTATTTCCAGTTCTGATTTAAGGTTAATCATATAGTCTTTCCTGGATCTGTCCCTGTCTTTTTCTTCCTGCCGGTTCTGACTCATCATAATCACCGGCGCCTGCAAAGCTGCCAGAGTTGATAAAATCAGATTCAGAAGTATAAACGGATAAGGGTCAAATCCTTTATTAACAAGCCAGAATACATTGACAGAGACCCAAATAAAAATAAACACTCCAAATGAAATAATAAATGTCCAGCTGCCACCAAATGACGCAACTTTGTCAGCAATTCTTTGCCCGGTAGTAGGTATTTGTTTTTCTTCACCGTCTACTTTATCTGTCAGGGTTTTATTATTATTCACGGAATTTAACACGGTTTTTTCCAGTTCTGATAATTCTCCGACTTCTTTTACCAGATAATCCGAAATTGCTTTTTCTCTGTATTTGTTTAACTCGCTCCTGGAAAGATGGCTTTCATGTGAAAATTGAGGATTATCTTTTTGAATTAGATTCAAAACAGAATGTCTGATTGTTCTGGCTGAAACTTTTTCGGAAACAGGAAACTCTGTGTTTGATAAATCACTGCGAAATGTTTTCATCATCTTGGTTTTTTGTTTCTATTTTGGCGGGCAGATTGTATATATAGCAAACAGAAGTAAACACATAAGGACATAAAGGCAGGTCTGATAAGTCAGTATTTGAAATAAGTATCCTGATGCAAGATACGCCAAGCCGAAGCCAAAGTCAAAGAAAGTATTAAGACTTACCTGGTGCCGATAAAAGTCCCGTCAAGGGTACCCGAAGAAAGTGTATAGGTCAGGGTGTTTCCTTCAACCTCACCCGCCAGGGAATTGCCTGCAACAGAAAACGACAGCGTATAAACATTGTCTTCGGTAATGCTTACCCTGATCCCCGGAATATTCAGGTTATGCGAGCCGGCGGTTATATCCATATCTACTTTTGCTTCCGACCTTTTTGTAATTATTGTGACTCCGGCGGCAGCGCCTGATTCCGTTGTTACGGTTCCGGTATACGTACCTGCAATAATACTGGCATAATCGGGCTCGGGATCACCGTTGCATGATATGAAAGTCAGTATCATAACAGTTGACAAAATACCCCAGGTCAGTCCTTTTTTCATATCATAAATATCCGACAGACACAAAGGTAAACATTATTAAGAAACGACCGCCGCAACCCGGCTTCAGCGGTCACGCCTCCCCTGTTCAGGAATAAACACGGGTGTAAATGTAAATTGAGCGGCATTTTGTAGTATCTTTGCGCCATGCAAACTGAAATAACATCACAAGACCTGTTTCCTGAGGCAAAGGAGGAAACTATAAAAGCTGTGACCAGGCGTAGTGAAGAGTACTCCCTTCTGAGGGATAAACGCGCCAGGGAAGACAACGAGGCAATTGCCCGGAGACTGGAAAGAGACAAGTTAAGGCCGGAAGAGAAACTTTAAAACTCTTCATTTCCGTAAACTGCAGCGAAACACGACAATTCACGCTGCTTTTAAAAGGTATCACAAGAAATCCTGCGCCAGCAGGATTTTTTATTGCATTTCCTCAATCCATGCCCATCATCTGTCAGCTGCGCCCTTAAGGTCAATCAGTATGACTCCGCCGGCAGCCCTTGACCCGTAAATGGAAGCATCAGAACCCTTAAGCACTGAGATGGATTTCACTTCACGCGGATTTATATGTTCAATCGATGAAACTGCCATCCCATCGACAACCAGCAGGGGATCATTACTTGAATTTAATGAGCTCGCACCCCTGATCAGGATCTGTGTGCCAACGACCTGCACACCGGGTACTTCCCCCCTGATCATATCATAAATGTTTGTATAGGAATCGTACTTATGCTCTTTTGTGTCGACCTGGCCCGTGGGTGTCGTAAGGTCTTTCTTCCGGACTTTACCATAACCAATATTTACCATCTCTTCTTCTTCCGCGATCGCAGGTATGAAGCCCTCGATGGCAAAAGAGCCGTAGAGTACAATATTTATTTCCTGACTTCCTTCTGCCGGTGTCTCAGCTGAGCCCTTCTCGTCTGAATAGGCCCCTATCATTCTGGTGTCGGTTGTTATTCTGACTTTAAAGAAGCCTTTTCTGTTCGTAACAATATCTGTCTCCTGTCCGTCCAAAAGGATCAATGCACCGGCAACGGGCTGATTGTTCACGTCCGTGACATACCCTGATACAATATTTTTTTTATTATTCTTATGACCATCAACATCTTCTGAGATTATCAGAGAAAATATCATAAGCAAAATAATTCCTCTTTTCATATTTCTCAGGTTTCCTGAATGTTTTCGTGACTACTATCTGAATAGGTCATTTGCCATAACAAAGTTAGAATAAATAATTCGATGGCCTGCGACCATTTTTTTATGCCTCATTTAATTTCCGCCAACGGTATGACAGCCCCCGGCGATCATTTTTGTATCTGAAATCTCATTTGCAAATAATGTAAAAATCTGCGGGGTACAAAAAATATTGATTTAATTTGTTCCCTGTATGATCAGGGTATCAGTAATTCTCGGCACATTTAATTCCGCCGCGTTCATAGAACGTACAGTGCAGTCGGTGCTTTCCCAGGAAGGCAATGGCAGCGATTTTGAGATCGAACTTCTGACAATCGATGACTGCTCAACCGACAATACTGTTGAAATACTCAGGTCAATGGGATTACAACCCCTTTCAACAGGGTCTCCCAGTGGTGGTCCCAACAGGGGCCGGAATATAGGATTGCAGAAATCCACTGGCGATTATATCGCGCTGATTGACCACGACGATACCTGGCATCCCTCAAAGATAAAGACCCAGCTCTCGGTGGCATACCGGGCCCCCATAATAACTACCGGCTACCGGGTCATTGACAGGCTAAGAAAAACCACCTCTTCAATCGGAACTGGCGAACCGGAATTCAGGTTTTTCGAAAAGAACGTCACTTTCCGTGACAGACTGGCGAGGAAAAGAAGCGGACAACCTGTCTACATGAGCACAGTCATGATCACCAGGGAGCTGTCTTCCATACTCTTTGAGGAGGAATATGGCTGCGTGGACTACGACTGGCTGCTAAGGCTTTTTGAAGGACGCCCATCAGTGCACTGTAACAGAGCCCTGGCAACAAGGTATATCCTCGGAGAGAACCTTTCCCTGCAGTCGGGCTACCGAGGGAAGGAATACGACCTGTCGGCCCGGACAGCCGAATCATACCGGGTGAAATATCCAGATGAAGCCACCGAAGCTTTTTACCGTATCAACGGGACAAGGGCGAGATATCATTACGTCGTCGGGGATATGGTGCTGGCACGCAAATATTTGAGAAAATCAGGTCCGGGACTGAAGACCTCACTGTACTATCTGACATCCTATGCGGGAAGCAGTCTGGTAAAACGGTTCTTCAGGGTCTTCGGTTAGTAAAAACCGCAGCACAACAGAAAACAAACCCCATTCTTATTACAAACAGATATGAAAACAAACATAACAATACTTATCATCGCATTCCTGAGCCTTGCTTCGTTCAGGTCTGATAAGCCGGCCTACCTGCTCTATACTTCAGATGGCAAAAATGTAAAGTACCAGAAAATGATTGAAACTATCAGCTCTGCCGATGTCGTTTTCTTCGGAGAGCTGCATGATAATCCAATTGCCCATTGGCTTGAATATGAAGTCACTGCAAACCTTTATGAGATTGCAGCTGACAAACTGATTATGGGAGCGGAAATGTTTGAAACCGACAACCAGCTGTTACTTGACGAATATCTTTCATCAGTTTATGAGGCAGACAAGTTTGAGGCTGAAGTCAAGCTCTGGAAGAATTATAAAACTGACTATAAGCCGCTCCTGGAGTTTGCCAGAACTAACAGTCTGCCTTTCATTGCAACAAATGTCCCGCGCAGGTATGCATCAATGGTTTCAAAGAAGGGACTGGAGGTGCTTGACAGTCTCTCTGCCCAGGCCAAAGAGTATATAGCACCACTGCCGGTTTATTATGATCCGGAAGTCAAATGCTACAAGGATATGATGGATATGCACGGAATGCCTGGCATGGGAGGCAAACCCAATGAGAACATGCCAAAGGCTCAGGCAATCAAGGATGCCACCATGGCTCACTTTATCCTGAAAAACCTGGAACCGGGTAAGCTGTTTATCCATTACAACGGCTCATATCACTCAGATAATTACCTTGGAATCATCTACTATCTCAAACGCTACCGGCCAGACATCAGGGTGGCCACAATCACAACAGTCCTTCAGGATGACATTGAGTCCCTCCTGCCGGAAAACAGCGGAGTTGCAGATTTTATAGTGGTAATCCCCGCTAACATGACCCGCACCTACTAAGGAATGAAGAATTAAGAGTTGGTGACTACCCCTGAATAAGGTTTGCCACACCGTCAAGTATATAGGTTGGCCGGTAAGGGAACTTGTCAACCGTCTTCAGGGTTGAGATACCTGTCAGTACCAGAAGAGTATCAATTTCAGACTCTATCCCGGCAATTATATCCGTATCCATCCTGTCTCCAATGATGATAGTCTCTTCATTTGAGCATCCTATCCTCTTCAGGGCAATCCTCATCATCAGGGGATTGGGCTTGCCCACATAGTAAGCGTGCCTGCCTGTCGCAAGTTCTATGGGAGCGAGAAGGGCTTTGGTTGCTGGTATAATTCCGCCTTCAACAGGACCGGTGACATCAGGGTTGGTGCCGATAAGCTTGGCACCTTTAAGTACAAGATTGACTGCCTGCTCGAGCTTTTCAAAACTGTAGCTGCGTGTGTCCCCGACAACCACGTAATCAGGATTATAATTATTCATTGAATAGCCTGCATTGTACATTGCATTTATAAGTCCTGCTTCCCCTATGATATAAGCTGACCCGCCTGGCTTCTGCATTGCCAGAAAATGCGCAGTGGCGAGGGCGCTTGTGTAAAAAGCGCTTTCATCCAGATCAATGCCCAGACGCAGCATCTTCTCCTGGAGCTCCTTCGCTGTTCTTTCGCTCGAGTTGGTTAGGAAGAGATACTTCTTACCCTCCTTCTTGAGCCATTCCACAAACTCAGGTACACCCGGCAGAAGTTTGTTGCCATGGTATATAACACCGTCCATATCACTGATAAAAGCCTTCTTGCTCCGTATCTTGTCAATTAACTCTCTGTTTTTCATCCTGTAACTTTATGGCGCAAAATTAACACTAAGTAAAGAATTACCTATCATTCAAAAAGAAAAGTGGCAATCCCCTGATTTTTGCAGTTTGATCAGGAAAATTGTAGTTTTGGAACCTGACACCCTTTTGAAACGGGGTATGACCTGATAAATCACCACTAACCGAAAAATAAATGAAAACTGGAGAAACAGCGGCACCGATGAGCCGCAGGAATTATATCGTAGGACTGGCGGTAATAGCCGTTTTTTATTTCATCTTCGGATTTCTTACATGGCTCAACGGCATACTGATTCCTTTTCTCAGGACTGCATGTGAGCTGACCAACTTCCAGGCCTACTTTGTGACCACAGCCTTCTATATCTCGTATTTCGTCATGTCTCTCCCGTCATCTGCGCTTCTAAAAAAGACAGGTTTCAGGAAGGGAATGTCTATCGGACTTTGGGTAATGGCATTTGGCGCATTGATATTCATTCCTGCCGCTCTTTCACGTAATTATGGAATATTTCTTCTCGGACTTTTCGTTCAGGGCACCGGGATGGCGCTGCTTCAGACAGCTGTAAATCCGTACGTCACTATCATCGGACCGAGGGAGAGCGCAGCAAAGAGGATCAGCATGATGGGGATAGCAAATAAGTTTGCCGGCGCCATCGCCCCTATTATTATAGGTGCACACATAATGAAAAACTCCCATATCCTTGATCAGCAGCTTGCAACAATAACAGATGCTGCCGTTCGCGGCGGCCTCCTTGATCAGCTCGCAACAAGGGTGATTAATCCGTATATAATTATGGCTGTTGTGCTGGTGGCGCTGGGCTTTCTCCTGAGCCTGGCTCATCTGCCCGAGGTCGACACTGAGGCTGAGGAACCTTCGGTGGGCGAAACAAATGTTAATAAATCCAGCATATGGCATTTCCCCCACATGATTATCGGCGCTATCGCTCTTTTCTTTTATGTCGGAGTGGAAGTCATCGCCGGTGATACAATCATACGGTACGGCCAGTCGCTGAACATAGACATGTCCTCCGCAAAGTATTTTACGTCACTGACAATGCTTGGAATGATAATAGGATACGTTATGGGTATAATTTTAATACCCAAAGCCCTGAGTCAGATCAACGCCTTACGGATTTCAGCCCTTCTGGGCATATTATTTACCATAGGGGCGGTCTTTACTCCTGTTGCCACACAAATTACGATGCCTTTCAGAGACCTTGTAACATTTGACGCTGTGACCCTTACCATTCCTGTCACTGTGTTGTTTGTGGCTCTGATGGGCCTTGCCAATGCTCTGGTATGGCCTGCGATGTGGCCGCTGGCACTGAACGGTGTCGGCAAGTTTACAAAAACTGCATCAGCACTTCTGATCATGTCAGTCGTGGGTGGAGCTCTCATACCCCTGGCATACGGAAAGCTTGCAGATATCTTCACAACACAGTCAGCCTATTGGGTGTGCCTGCCCTGTTACCTCATTCTGCTTTATTACTCTCTGCACGGTTACAGGCTGAAAGGCAGGTAATTTACAATCGTTATGACATCCGACACCGGCCTCAGAAAGATTTACGGCTGTTTCAAGGCGGAAGGCACCTTCCTTTCAGGCCAACCGTTCGGTCCGGGCCATATCCATGATACATACAGGATAGAAACTGCTGAAAAGCATTGCGACGATTATATCCTGCAACGGCTTAACAACAGCATATTCAAGGACATACCCAGGCTGCAGGAGAACATAGAAAGGGTCACGGCGCACCTGCGAAACAAATTATCAGCCATCCCGGGCAGTGACCTGAAGAGAGAATGCCTGACACTTTTGGAGGACCGGGACACCGGCCGCTCATGGCATATTGATGAGCAGGGAAATTTCTGGCGGATGTTCATTTTTATTTCCGATCATCGCTCGTATGAAAGGGTTGACTCACATCATAAAGCTTTTGAAGGCGGAAAGGCGGTAGGAAGGTTCCAGGCTTTGCTTTCGGATCTTCCTGGAGACCCTCTGCACGAGACCATTCCGGACTTTCATAATATTGTAAAGAGGCTTGAGACTTTTCACAGGGTTATTTCCGATGACCCTGCCGGGAGGGTTTCCTCTTCCGGAAAGGAGATTGCTGAGATAACGAAGCGTGAGGAGGAGATGAAAGTCATAATAAGGCTTGGTGAAGAGGGAAAGATACCTCTCAGGATCACCCATAATGACACTAAATTCAACAATATACTCTTCGACAGCAACGACAAGGCCCTGTGCATTATTGACCTCGACACCGTGATGCCGGGATATGTTCACTATGACTTCGGTGATGCCATACGGACGGCCTCAAATACTGCCGACGAAGACAGTCATGACCTTTCCTCGGTATCAATGGATACCGGCATCTATGAAGCGTATGCAAAGGGATACCTGGCTGAGACAAAAGGGACGTTGAATAGTACAGAAAAAGAATATCTCGCTTTCGCGCCAAAGCTACTCACCTACATTATGGCCACCAGATTTCTTACTGATTATCTTGACGGTGACAAATATTACAAGATCAAGTACCCTCTGCATAATCTGCAGAGAAACAGGGTTCAGATAACCTTGCTGCGAAGCATGGAGGTAAATTATAAAAAGATGCAGCAGATAATTCATAATATCACGAAATGAAAAGATTGTTCCTTGTATGTATTCTCGTAGCTGCAGTTTTTTATTATTCTTACGGGCAGCAGCCAGTGACAGTATCCGACAGCTCAAAATTCCCCGCCTACTACTGGCACAGCAAGGATATGTTTGATCATCTGCCCGACACCAGGAATGAGATTGTCTTTCTCGGAAACAGTATAACTGACGGGGCTGAATGGTTTGAATTACTGCAGAACAAAAGATGCCGTAACCGTGGCATCAGCGGCGATGTTACAGAAGGGATACTGCTCCGTCTCGACGGTGTTACCAGGTTAAAACCCTCAGCCATCTTTATTTTAATTGGAATAAATGACCTTTCGCGTAATATTTCCGTAGATGAGATTACCGGGAGGTACAGGGAGATTCTTCAGCGGATACAAAACGAAACGCCAAAAACCAGGGTCTATGTGCAGAGCGTAATGCCTGTTAACCCGGCCTCAGGAGGGTATAAGGGAATTATAGGGAAGACTGACCTGATAATTGAACTCAACGGCCGCCTGCAAGCTTTAGCGAAAGAATTCGGGATGACCTATATTGACCTCTTCACACCTCTCGCCGACAGCAACAATCTACTTCCCAGGAAGTACAGCATCGATGGCCTGCATCTCTCCTATGAGGGATACAGTGTCTGGGCAGGGATTTTGCGACAGTACATAAAGTGACTTTGGTCTGACTGTACCTGCTTAATTATCTGAATACTGCATCATCACCCCCTGTTGCGTTCGAAAACAGGTTTGGATATCTGCCGCAAATTAATGACTTTTGTCATGCCGTTCAGAACGGCATGATGATCATTTATTTTATCCCAGGAGGAATGGACATAAACGGAAAGTATTTCAAATCGTACCTTGAACGCGAGGATGCCTTTAAAAAGCAGTACAATGCCGACCGCATAAAAAAGCAGCACTCCAAGGGCAAACTGACGGCACATGAAAGAATAGCTCTTCTGTTCGATGCCGGCACCTTTGAGGAGATAGATGCCTATGTGACACCTCTTGACCTGGGCGTTGATTTCGGGAAGGTTGAAAAGTCATACGGCGACGGTGTAGTCACCGGCCATGGCAAGATCGACGGACGCCTCGTCTTCGCCTTTGCCCAGGATTTCACAATCATGGGAGGCTCACTCGGTATAGTGCATGCCCGCAAGATCGCCAAGGTACAGGAGATGGCGCTGAAAATGGGTGCTCCGTTCATCGGTATAAATGATTCCGGAGGCGCACGGATACAGGAAGGCATCGCAAGCCTCAGCGGTTACGCTGTAATTTTCAACAACATTATACAATCGTCCGGCATCATCCCGCAGATCTCGGTGGTAATGGGCCCGGCAGCCGGAGGCGCCGTTTATTCACCGGCCCTGACCGACTGGGTTTTCATGACCAGCCATACCAGTTACATGTTCGTTACCGGACCGAATGTGGTTAAGGAAGTACTCAATGAGGAGATCAGCAGTGAAGAACTCGGAGGCGCAGAGGTACATGCACGCAAGAGCGGTGTTGCCAACATGATCTATGACGATGAGGAAAACACCATAATTGGTGTCAGGAAGCTCCTCTCCTATCTACCCTCCAATAACCTCGAGAATCCTCCGGTGATCGCCCGGGAAAACGATACACCTGAAGTGAATGAGAAGCTTCGCGACATTGTACCTGATGATCCGAATAAAGCATATGATGTCCGTGACGTTATCAATCTCATCGCAGACCGTAACAGCTTCTTTGAGACTTCTGAGCTTTTTGCCGCCAATATTGTCACAGGCTTCTGCCGCATGGAGGGCAGGACAATCGGCATCGTGGCCAACCAGCCTAAAGTGCTTGCCGGTGTGCTGGATATAGATTCATCGACAAAGGGTGCACGGTTTATCAGATTCTGTGATGCATTCAACATACCCATTCTCACTCTTGAAGATGTACCGGGTTTCCTTCCGGGAAAAGATCAGGAACATGCAGGTATCATAAGGCACGGCGCCAAGCTGCTGTTTGCATATGCTGAGGCGACTGTTCCGCGCATTACTGTCATCCTGCGCAAGGCCTACGGCGGCGCTTATATCGTGATGAACAGCCGTGGCCTGGGCGGAGACTTTAACTATGCATGGCCTTCAGCAGAGATTGCCGTTATGGGTCCCGACGGCGCAGTTGCTATCCTCTACCGGCGTGAACTGGCTGAGGCGAAAGATCCGGCAGCGTTGAAAAAAGAACTTGTAAAGAAGTACCGCGACAAAGTTGCCAACCCGTTCATAGCAGATGAAAAGGGTTATATCGATGAGGTGATTGATCCGGCGATGACACGTATGAAAGTGCTGTCAGCATTCTCAGCCCTGAGCAACAAGAGTGTTAAGGTGCCGTCGCGTAAACACGGTAATATGCCACTTTAAGCCGAAAGTCTGATAGTCTGAAAGTCTAAATTCAAAAGTAGTTGCCGGTCTCAGACCGGCAAGATTTACGGGGAAGAATTCATATTAAAGCAACCTATGAAGAAGATAAAGCGGATATTGATTGCCAACAGGGGTGAGATTGCAGTGCGTATAATGAGAACGGCGCATGCCATGGGAATAAAATGCGTGGCTGTGCGCACAGCAGTGGAACCAAATGCATTGTATCTTTCTTCAGCTGACCTAATCTATGATGAAGTTGAAGAGACAGCAGAAATACCGGTCTTTCTGGATATTGAAAAACTCATCACCATTGCCCGGGAAACAAAGTGCGATGCTCTTCATCCCGGATATGGCTTTCTTGCCGAGAACGCATACTTTGCCGATCAATGCAGGGATAACAAGATTATTTTCATCGGCCCGTCACCTGACTCTATTTATAAGATGGGTAACAAGACCGTAGCAAAACAGATTGCCCTGAAGCACGGGATACCCATGGCCATGGGAAGTCCTGGCAGCATCGCCAATGAGGATGAGGCTCTGAAGCACGCGACAAGAATAGGCTACCCGGTGATCATCAAGGCCGCATCGGGCGGCGGCGGCCGCGGAATGCGCATTGTAAGACAGGCATCAGAGATGGAGAAGATGTTTACCCTTGCAAGCCGTGAAGCAGAAAAAGCCTTCAACGACCCGAGCGTCTTCATCGAGAAATATATCGAAAACCCAAAACATATTGAATTCCAGATCCTGGGCGATATGCATGGGAACATCATCCACCTCGGTGAAAGGGAGTGCTCCATCCAGAGAAAACACCAGAAGCTGCTTGAGGAAGCTCCTTCTCCCGCCCTCGATGAAGAACTGCGTGAAAGGATGGGCTCCCTTGCAGTGGAGATAGCCAGGGCTGTCGGATACTACTCTGCCGGAACGGTTGAATTCCTGCTTGATTCGGACCGTAATTTCTATTTCATGGAGATGAACACCCGGATCCAGGTGGAACATCCGGTTACTGAGATGATTACGGGCATTGATCTGATAGAGCAGCAGATACGTGTTGCCATGGGCGAAGAACTCTCGATCCGCCAGGAAGATGTCAGACTTACCGGCTGGGCTATCGAATGCAGGATCAACGCTGAGGATGTACAGGCAGGATTTGCGCCTTCACCGGGCAGGATAGAGAAGATTAGCTTCCCTGACGGCCCGGGTATCAGGGTTGATACAGGCGTCAGCGCAGGATCTTCAATTGTCGCTTCCTATGACTCAATGATCGCCAAACTTATAGTCACAGGCAGCGATCGCAGACAGGCTGTCACAAACACCAAACTGGCGCTCGATAAGGTGTGGATCAAGGGAACTAAAACCACCCTGCCGTTTTTCCGCATGCTGATGCGCAACAGCCTGTTCCAGTCGGGCAGTTTTACAACAGCATTCATCGAAAAGGATCTCGAAAGATATCACTGCACAAGCGAGTATGAAGAGATGATAGCCGCATGGCTCGCAACAAAACTCTTCATTGAGGAGAACCTGACAGAGAAAAAAAACAATATCAGCTTCGACCAGGGAAAGGAAATGACGCCCTGGCTGCTGAGAAAGAGACTTACACAATTTTAATATTCCATCGGATGAAACCTGGCAAACCCGAGATAAAAAAGCTCTATGCGCTGTCAAGTGACGGTCATAAATTCCCTTTCACAATGCCGCTGAAGAATATCATTAAGGTCAACGGCCGGGAATATAAAATCGAGCTGTGCGAAGATGAAAAGTACGGTATTCACGTGCTATGGAAGAACAGACGCTATCCGGTCGAAATAGTCCGTACCAAGCAGAACAGGTATGAGATCCTTTTTAATGACATCAGCCACACTTTCTCGATAGAAACACCTATTTCACTGCAGCGCAGGAAAGTGCTTGGCAGCACTCAGGCCGGCAATGAGAATCATATCGTACGTGCTCCCATGCCGGGTAAGATTATCGATGTTATTGTCCGGGAAAATAGCGAGGTGATCCGCGGAGAAGCTCTGGTGATACTCGAAGCAATGAAAATGCAGAATGAGATCCAGTCGCTGGTCAATGGCACCGTCACACGGATAGGTGTCAAACCCGGCCAGAATGTCATGAAGGATGATATACTCGCAGAAATAACCGTTAAATAATCAAATCCGCATATAATGCACGAAGAGACAGGTCTCGGACCTGTCTCTTCGACATCTATGTAAACGAATCGCGGTTTAATTATTTGGTTACCGGTGCGTTCCTGAGGGTTGCCACCAGGAAATTCCAGAATTTGCCGACGGACTCAATTTCAACTTTTTCATCCGGACTGTGGGGATAACGAATCGTCGGTCCGAAGCTGATAGAGTCAAGTTTCGGGTATGCTCCCATGATTATTCCGCACTCGAGACCTGCATGAATAGCTTTTATCTCAGGTATCTTGCCGTACAGTTTCTTGTATGTATCCTGCATAGTGCCTAATATAGCACTCTCCATATTGGGGTTCCATCCCGGATAGCTTCCTGAGAGTTTCACGTCGCAGTCTGCAAGCTGGAAACCTGCAGCAATCTTCCACGCGGTAGCCTCTTTGGCTGTATCGACGGAGCTGCGGGTCAGACAGTAAGCCTCGAATTTACCTTCATTTATCCTGACAATAGCAAGGTTATTTGATGTCTCAACCAGCCCGCTCATGCTGTGGCTCATCCTCTGCACTCCATTAGGGCAGACGAAGACACATCTGATTATCCGGTACTGATCGCCTTCATTCATGACCTTTGCCGGGGCATCGCATGCCTTGATGATAACTTTTATGTCAGGGTCAACATCCTTGAATTCGCTCCTGTACATCTTCTCATAGCCCTTCACGAACTTTTCAAACTGGGCTTTTTTAATGGTCGGAATGACTATGGTTGCAAAAGCCTCACGAGGTATGGCGTTGCGAAGGTCTCCGCCTCTGTATGATGAAATACGCATTCCGAAATCATGCTCAGCCTGCTGGAAGAAGCGGAACATAAGCTTGTTTGCATTTGCTCTGCCCAGGTGAATGTCGACACCGGAGTGACCTCCATGCAATCCTTTGATTGTCATCTCATAAGCAGTAACCCCTTTGGGCGTTTTTTCCTGTTTGTAGTCGCGCAAAGCGCTGACATCCACCCCACCGGCACAACCCACATAAAGTTCACCTTCATCCTCTGAGTCCATATTGATCAGAATCTCTCCCCTGAGTATGCCTTTTTTAAGGTTATTGGCGCCGGTCATGCCTGTTTCTTCATCGACTGTAAACAGTGCCTCGAGTGGCCCGTGAACAACTTTCGGGTCGGTCAGGGCAGCCATTGCCGCTGCAACACCGATGCCGTTATCAGCTCCCAGCGTTGTGCCGTTGGCCTTTACCCATCCCTGTTCGATGCGTGTCTCAATTGGGTCTTTGGTGAAGTCAAACTTCTTATCGGAGTTTTTCTGCGGTACCATATCGAGGTGACCCTGCATTATGATCCCTTTGCATTTCTCCATGCCTTTGGTGGCAGGCTTGCGCAGGATGACATTGCCGGTCTTGTCAGTGATGGTTTCAAGACCATGCTCCTTGCCAAATTTTTTCATGTACTCAGTCATCGCCTTCTCATTCTTCGAAGGACGGGGGATCTGTGTTATCTCGTGGAAATACTTCCACACCAGTTTCGGTTCAAGATTCTTTATATCACTCATAACTAAATAGTTTTTGATTATTCTTTCACAATATTGGGCATCTCAAGGCCATAACCCTTTTTCTTGTTCTCTGCCTTCAGCAGGAAAGCAAAAATTAATCCAAGGATGCCAAGGGCAGTAAATATCATCATTGGCAATGTGTAATTATAGAAAGAAAAAACATTGCTGTACTTCGATGTCCTCTTGCCATCTGCGGTGATAAAGCTGTCAATGTTACCCATTGAAGTTCCCTCTTTGTCAGAGTAGGAATAACGGGTAACCTTAACCTCGTTCTTTTTGATTGCTTTTTTCAGTGATTTCTGGGTAATAAACTCAGAACTAATTGTATCGTTTGCAACTGTAACAACAGCTGTGACAGTACCGTCATCCTTCTTTATGAACTGAGAGATTTTGACATCTTCATTCTTTCTGCTCATTGACCCTACCACAGTTAACGGATAGAAGTTCTGGTCAGAAACGGCAACCTGAGTAATCTGGTCCCCCTTGGTGGTGACAAACCCTGTGCCTACAACAGCAAAATAACCAATGAAACAATATTTTTTCAGTACCCACCCTATAAGAGCAGGAACACCCATTAATCCCCAGTTCTGAACCCAGAAAACAAGTGAATAGGCAGTACCTAGTTGCTTCTCAGGTATAATCTTCGGTACAGAAGGCCACATTGCTGATGGCACCAGGGAAAATCCGATACCAAGAACTAGAATAAGCAGTATTGCTATGATCCAGTGATTCAGGAACGGGATGGTAAAGAGGACATGCACGAAGATGAGAAGAAGTGCTCCGATAATCATGATAGTTGCGCCCTTGCCCTTTCTGTCGTAAAGATTACCAAACAGAGGAGTGAGCAATATCGTTCCAAAAGGCAGCAATGCCGGTATTATGCCTGCCCAGTCTTCATTTATATGGAATTTCTGAACCATAAGGTCCGTTGCATATTTCAGGAAGGGGAAGACTGCTGAATAGAAAAGAACACAAAGAATTGCCAGGTACCACCAGCCTTTATTTGTAATAATGGTCAGGATATCCTTAATGCGGAAAGCTTCTTCATCACTCACTTTGTTAGTTGCCTTGTCATACGCGGCCTGCGATACATCAAGCTTCTTATCCATGAAAGTATAGATAAAGAAAGATATCAGTCCGATACACAGCATAATCAGGCCAACAAGGACAGGAGCTGAAACTGTATTAAATGCCTTGGCGATCGGAACCGAAGTGGAAAGGGCCAGGCCGGTACCCAGCCTTGCTGTTGCCATTTCAAGTCCCATAGCAAGGGCAAGTTCTTTTCCCTTGAACCATTTCACAATGATTTTTGAAACAGTAATACCTGCTGTCTCTACACCTACGCCAAATATCGCATATCCCAGACCAGCCATAAATACCTGGGCATTTACGTCCCAGAACAGAACATGCCATGTCTGTCCATCGAGCATATGGGTTGAAATTGCCCAGTATTTTATTGCTGTTCCGGTAACCATTATGGAAGCTGCCATCAAGCCGGTAAAGCGCACACCCTTTTTGTCGAGAATGATACCGCCGACAATAAGCATTAAAAGAAACACATTGAACCAACCGTAAGCACTTGTAAAGAAGCCAAACTCAGAACTATCCCAGCCAAGCTGACCCTCGAGAAGGCCTTTCAGAGGCGCCATTACGTCTGTCAGGTAATAGCCGCATAACATTGTAAATGCTACAACTGCCAGGGCAGTCCATCTTGCAGCCTTGGAATCCGCAAGTGTTTTTCGTAATTTTTCCATCTTCAGTGATTGTATTTTATAATAATAAGGTGTGTAAATGTATAAAAAAAACATTCGAATAACCATGGCAAAAACAATACAACTGAACTTTCTGGCATAATTTTGGTTATGAGTTTGAAATATTAAATTTGTCCGTTCAAAGATTTGAAATAATAAAATTGACTAATCAAAATATCATGAAGAAAGCAATTCTTGTATTGTTAATTTTTGTTCCGGCTTTGCTTGCTTCCGGACAGACTACCCCTGTAAAGTGGTATTCTATAGAGGAAGCAGTTGCCCTGGCAGCTACCAGTCCCCGGCCGATTTTTGTTGACGCCTACACTGACTGGTGCGGATGGTGCAAGAAGCTCGATAAGGATACCTTCTCTCACCCTGTCATTGCTGAGATACTGAATACGAAGTTTTACGCCGTAAAATTCAACGCTGAATCAAAAGAGCCTGTCATTTTTCAGGGCAGGACTTTTGTCAATGACGGTTCCATGGGAGCCACGCACCAGCTGGCATATGCACTCCTTCAAGGCAAGCTTGGCTATCCTACCGTGGTGTTCCTTACCGCTAAAAGTGAGCTGATAACACCCGTGTCAGGTTACAAAGGCGCAAAAGACTTTGAACCTATGCTGGAATATTTCGGCGGAACAAGCTGGCAGAAGCAGAGCTACGAGGAGTACCTCAAGACATTTACCGGGAAGGTACAATAAGTCATGCAGTCTTAAAGTCTAAGGTCTTAAAGCTCGGTCTAAAAGTGATAATGCAGCGACGTCCTGTCCGGGCGTCGCTTTTAATTTTAACCGGTACTTTTATTTTCCTATTATGAAGTTTGACGGCAGTGTAACCACAGTTCCGAACTGGTAGATCAGTTTGCGGCCGGAATACAGCGTTTCATTGCCTGAAGAAATCTTTATGTCAACCACATCAGGCACCCTGTAATACAGCTTATCAGGAGTGTCAGCCTCCTTTTCCGAAGAGACCGGACTGGTTACCAGGTTGAGGTTTTTGGTCTTGTTCGACGGTGTCATTTCGATCAGCACTGCAGTGCCGCTGCTGTTTCCAGCAGGTAATACACCGCCGGTCTCCGAGAACCTGAAAATTGTTCTCTTCTCCCCTGCCATTGGGAGGACAGGTGTAAACCAAACGCGAAAATGCTTGATCTCTGTCATGCTCTTGCCGGCAAAGAGTGCAGTATATTCGCGGTCAAGCCTGTTGATTTCATTGATTGCAGCGTCGTCCTGTGGAAATATATTGGTCTCTCCCGTCAAGGATCATGTGTTTGCCCTCACGCAGCTCCAGCAGTCTGTCTGCAGCGTCAGATGCCTGCGCTTCCAGTGTCATTCCCTTTTTCTTCTCAATGAGGTAAGGTACCCGGATAAATACCGTATCGGCATGTACAACCCTGTATGCCGTGTCTGAAACGGTTGAGACATATTCCTGTGCCCCCATATCGGGAAACATGAGGCCGGAAACATCAGATCCTCCCCGGTTATCAACAGAGTTTGTCTCTGAATATATCTCAGGGTTAATGTCAAGCACCAGTCCGCTTTTTTTCAGTGACAGGAGGTTCGTCTGCATCAATGTAGTGCCCTGGATGATATAAAACTGCGAAGGGTCGAGCTCTTCGACGCAACTCACAGACACATCACCCAGTGACCAGGTTTCATTTTCTTCTGTGATTACATCATTCAGTCCCAGCATCTCCCCTGCAAACCGGGCGTAAGGCCCCGGCACTTCAATTGTCTTCCGGGCAGTGATGTCAAACACAAAGACTGTCTGTGGCAAAGCATACACTATGCTGCCTTCAGTGACCTTTACCTCACCACCCAGCGGCAGGATGACAATATCAGATGACGTTCCCCTTCTGCAGGGTATTACATCCGGATGAAATGAGCAACAATACCAGAAGTAACAGCATTAAAATTTCTTTTCATTGTTTCTCCTTATTTTACAGATAAAGGCTGAAGTTATTAAACTGCGTTTCGCGAAATGCTCTTCCTATATTCATAAGGACATCACCTGCGATCACGGATTCTTCAGAATGGACCCTGAGAGCAACATCGCCGGCCACACCATGAAGATAAACTCCGGCTATTGCAGCACTGGCCGGCTCATATCCCTGTGCAAGAAGTGCGGTTATTATTCCCGTCAGAACATCCCCGCAGCCACCTGTGGCCATTCCCGGATTGCCTGTGCTGTTAAACCAGATCCTGCCGTCAGGCAGTGCCACGGATGTATGTGCCCCCTTGAGAACAACGATACATTTGTATCTGGCGGCAAAATCGATCTGCAACTCCATTAGCTGATAATCACTCCGTTCCTCAGAGGTCAGCCGTCTGAATTCCCCCGGGTGCGGTGTCAGCACAGAGTTCGGGGGGATGAGTGCCAGCATTTCTTTGTCCTGCGCGATTATATTCAGTGCATCGGCGTCGAGCACAAGCGGTACACTGACAGATTCAAGCAATGTCTTCAACGCTTTCCGGGTATCAGGGTCAGTACCTATTCCGGGGCCCACTCCCACTGCATCATATCTGGTAAGTTCAGGCACTGATGTAATATATTCTGTGCCGGCGTCAGGTGAAACCATTGCTTCAGGTAATGCTGCCTGAACAGGTGTCACTGCGGTCACAGGGGTATGAACAGTCACTAGTCCGGCCCCGGACCGCAGGGCTGCACAGGCCGATAGTGTGGCAGCACCCGCTTTGCCATATGACCCGGCCATTAACAGTGCATGGCCGTATGTACCCTTGTGATCAAATTTCCTTCTCCTGCGCAGCAGCGGTTTGACATCCTCTTTCATTATATAATGATAATTGGAAGGCATCTTCGAGATGGTCTCTGCATGCAATCCGATATCTATGATCTCCCATTTGCCTACATAATCATCATTGCCTGCAAACATGAAAGAGAGCCTGGGGAACTGGATGGCAAGGGTGAGTGAGGCTTTTACAATGGTATTCCGGTTGGTGCCGGAGTTATCTTCACAGAAGAGGCCTGACGGGACATCCACAGATATTACATTGGCACCTGTCAGATTAATTCTGTGTATTATCTCAGCTGCTCCGCCGGACGGAGGTTTGTTGAGCCCCGTGCCGAAAATGGCATCGATGATCACTTCGTCGCGGCCAATAGACGGGAACAGATCAGGATCTGCCAGGGTGAAGGGGGAAATACCTGCCCTGGTCAGACGGTCTGCATTCATTCTGAATTCATTACTGTGGGAAGAGCCCGTCTCCACTATAAACACCCTGACATTAAAGTTATCATCATGCAGCAGTCTGGCAATCACGAGGCCATCGCCCCCGTTGTTTCCCGGTCCGCAAAACACATTTACCCTTTTCTCGGGAGGCACAATATCTTTCAGGCGATGGGACAGGGCGGTGGCTGCACGCTCCATTAATCCTGCCGCCGTTACCGGCTCGAGACGCATTGTGGCGGCGTCAATCTCCCTGATCTCGCCGGAGGTAAAGATCTTCATACACTTCTGTGTTGATAAGAATGACACAAATTTAAAAATATAGATGAGGAAAAAATGTCACAGAGCCTTTTTATTGTATTTATCACCTATTAAAAAAGATTAATATATTTGCCGTTACCAGAAACAACCAAATCGATAAACACGAAGAGTTATGCTTAAAAATCACCCGAAAGGACTAATAGTCGCCTTTTTTGCCAATATGGGAGAAAGGTTTGGATTCTACACCATGATGGCAATACTGGTGCTTTTCCTTCAGGCAAAGTACGGTCTGGCTGCTGCAGAGGCAGGAAAAATTTACAGCTGGTTTTATTTCAGCATTTATGCACTTGCCCTCGTTGGAGGTATACTTGCCGATACAACGAAAAAGTACAAGACGGTAATACTGTTCGGAATCATCATAATGTTTGCAGGTTACCTGCTGATGGCGATTCCGGGTATGTCACTCACATTTACTGTTATAGCACTTTTCACCATTGCCTTTGGCAACGGCTTGTTCAAGGGAAATCTCCAGGCTGTTGTCGGCCAGATGTATGATGATCCCAGGTATTCAAAACTGCGCGATACAGCCTTCATGATATTCTACATGGGTATCAATGTGGGCGCATTCTTCGCTCCCTATGCTGCAAACGGAATCAGAAACTGGTGGCTGAAGACCAACGGTTTTCTCCATGATGGAAGCCTGCCCTCACTGTGTCATCAGTTTAATAATGGCACTCTGACCGATACCACCACACTGCAGCAACTGGCTGACAAGGTCAGCCTTGCCGGTCCGGTGACCGATCTGGGAGCCTTTTCAAACAGTTACCTCGAAGTCTTCTCAAAAGGATATAATTATGCTTTCGGGATAGCAGCGTCCGCAATGGTGATTTCCCTGCTTGTATATGTCATTTTCAACAAACTCCTGCCGAACAAGGAAAAAGCAATAAAAGATTCAGCATCAGCTGCTGAGGGTATCAAATTCGAGTTCAGACCGCTGATATACGCCATGATAGCCATGGGCATCTTTGCCGCCGGGCTGCAGTTTGTCGTTGGTCTTGCTGACGGTCTTGCCTTCGGTCTGTTTGCAGGCTTTATCACCTGGATACTTACGAGCGCCAGAAAAGATGAATATGCACGCGTTTCATCACTGATACTGGTGTTTATAGTAGTCGTTTTCTTCTGGATGTCCTTCCATCAGAACGGTCTGACACTCACGCTTTTTGCCAGGGATTACACTGCTAAGCAGGTAGGTCCGTTCACTAATCTTTTCTTCACGTTGCCTTCGATGCTCGCAGTGATAATTTCAATTGCCGGCCTCGTCATGCTCCTCAGGCAGAAAATGAAACTGTCCGCACGACTTGCAGGCGGAACTCTCTTCCTTGCAGCGTTAGTCGCAGCTTACTTCTTTGTTATCAAAGCCGAGCCCCTGAACTCAATAGCTCCGGAGGTATTCCAGTCGTTCAATCCGCTGTTCATCGTCGCACTTACTTTCCCTGTCATGGGGCTCTTCGCATGGATGAGCAAGAAAAATATTGAGCCCTCAACACCTAAGAAGATAGGTATAGGAATGATCATTGCCGCCATCGGTTTCATTATTGTGCTCGTGGCTTCGTTCGGACTGCCCTCTCCGTCATCATTGAATGGTGCACCTGTTTCTGAAGGAATGAGGGTTACGCCATACTGGCTGATGAGCAGCTACCTGATACTTACTGTTGCTGAACTCTTTCTCAGCCCGATGGGGCTCTCATTTGTTTCCAAGGTTGCACCGTCGCGCTTCCAGGGCATGATGCAGGCGGGATGGCTGCTTGCCACCGCCATGGGGAATAAGCTTCTCTTCGTCGGAACCAAACTTTGGGACAGCGTTGAACTCTGGCAGTTATGGGCAGTGCTCATTACCTGTTGCATCCTCGCCGCTGCTTTCATTTTCTCAATAATGAAAAGGCTTGAAAGTGCCACAAAATAGAACAAACTGAAATGAAATAGAGAGGGCCGTGACGACGGCTCTCTTTTTTTTATTCAATGACCGGACATATCAGCATCAAAAAATAATTTAAATTATATATTTGTCAATCCTAACAAGTAAGCAATGAGCAGCAGCAAAATGTATGACAAGGTCTTCGCCATTTTCGGGACGTTTATGGTTTTCTTTTATTTTGCGCTCGGTTTCTTTATTATTTTTTCACCCCTTCTTGACAGTTACAATCTCAATAAAGCCCTCAGGATAGTATTCGGAATTCCATTGATCGTTTACGGTATTTACAGAATGCTGGACTCATACGAGAAGATAAAAAAGAGTTTTTTCAGCAACGATGATGACGAAGAATAATTCATACCTTTTTCATGAGGGTTACAGCCTGTCATGGCGGTCTTATTAAATAATGGCACATGCTTTGTATCTTACCGGATAAGGGTTAAAATGAAAATTAACGCGCCCGCATAAAACAAGGTAATGAGATAATTATTAATATTGTGGATCATAGTCAGTTAAATTGCACGGGAGGATGATAACAGTTTCAAAATATAAAAAGACAATAAGTTCATGGTTATTCCTGATTATTGCCGCCATAGCCCTGGTATCATGTAAGAACCAGGGTACGGCTGCTCTGAAGGAAACGCCCACATCAGGAGATATTAAAATCGAAGCGGATGAATCATTTCAGCCCATCGTTGACGCTGAGGTGGCAACCTTTACAACTCTTTACAAATACGCTCACATCAGAGCCTGTATATAAACCCGAGAATGAGATGGTAGCTGATTTTCTTAATGACTCCGTAAAGGTTATCGTCTCCTCCTGGGCTCCGTCGGATGAACAGAGGAAGGTTCTGCTTGATATGCAGACTGTTGTCCGCACCAGTGTTGTAGCTTATGACGCTCTCGCCCTGGTGCTGAACAAAAGCAACCTTGATTCTCTTCTGACATATGATAACGTAAAAGATATCATGACAGGCAAGATCACCGACTGGAATCAGATTAATTCCCATTCAAAACTAGGTGCAATAAACATAGTCTTTGACAATACAAACTCAGGCAATTTCAGGTATTTCAGAGAAAAATTTGAGATGCCGTCAATGCTGGGCCAGAACTTTTTTGCGGTGAACAATAACCCGGAAGTGATCGATTACGTCTCAAAGAGCCCGGGTGCAATGGGTATCGTCAGCGTTAACTGGATCAGTGACAAGGATGATTCCCTCAGCTTCAGTTTGCTGAGCAAAATCAAAGTTGCTGCCATTTCACTTCCCCATCTTGATCAGTCAACATTCTATCTGCCGGTACAGGGATCAATCTATGATAAGACTTATCCCTTTGTCAGAGAGGTAAATATGAATTCAAGAGAATCATTTACAGGACTTGGCTCGGGATTTGTAAGCTTTGTATCAGGAGAGAAAGGACAAAGAATAATATTAAAGTCGGGTCTTGTGCCCGCGACTATGCCGATAAGGATCATTCAAGTAAAAAATGAGTAACTAAAATTGATAGCGATGATTATGAGAAGATTTAAACTGGCGGTGCTGCCTGCAGCATTAATCTGCATGATTAGTGGCACGGGACTGAAGGCTCAAACACTTCAGGAAGCCATTACCTTCACGAAGAATGAACAGTATGATAAGGCTGAAGCAATGTTCCAGCAACTGATCAAAAGTGAGCCCGGAAACAGCAAGGTCTATTTTCACTACGGGGAGAATGCTCTGCTGAATTATTTTTCTGACACTATTTCTAACTCACTCACGATAGCAACCAAGGAAGCTGCGGACATCTTCAACAAAGGGGTGACTGCCAATGCCAGTGACCCTTTGAATTATGTGGGGCTTGCCAAGGTTTCGTTTTACAATGGCGAAAACGCAAAGGCTGAAGAACTCAGGGTTAAAGCCAAAGGACTGCTTCCTCCTTATAAGAAGGTAACCAAAATTGCCAATCCCAAGGACTATGCTTATACTCTGGCCAAGATAGCCGAATCATATATCCGTTTTGAGCAGGTTGATACCAGCAAGGCATTGCCTTTCATCAGGCAGGCACTGCAGATCGATCCAAGGAACAGTGAGGTTTATATCATTGCAGGTGATATCTATATCCTGGTCAACGACGGTTCAAAAGCTATTAAGAACTACAACCTGGCACAGGACTGGGATCTGAAATCCCCTACTGCCAACATGAAAATCGGGAGTATATATGTCAAGGGCCGTAACCTTATGGCCGCCATTCCGTTCTATGAGCAGGCAATCGCACTTGACCAGAACTATGCACCGGCGTACCGCGAGCTTGGACAGCTCTACTCTATGGCGGGAAAGTTCAAAGAATCAAAAAAATACTTTGAAAAATACCTTGAACTTACCCAGGGAAATATTCCTGCCAAGATCAGGTATGTGAACGCGCTGTTCTATGCAAAAGAGTATGAAGAGGTGATCAAGAATGTGGAAGAGATCTTTGCGATTGATGACTCAAGGACATACATGAACCGTATTGCCGGTTACTCAGCATATGAAGAAGGGAATTACGAACAGGCTCAGAAGTATATGGATAAACTCTTTGCTTCCCTCGATCCGGAACGTTTAATAAAGAAAGACTATATCTATTATGCCAGGATCAATGCGAAGAAGAACCAGAATTACCCTAAACTGGTAATTGAGACTGACAATGATGAGGGTGACCTCGCATCGATGCAGTTGAGGTATAATACCCTTAAGCCAGGTGCTGAGAAGACGAAGATTTTAGCCGATATTGAAGCCCTGAAAGCAAAGATAGCCAATTCAAAGGCAAAGATTGCAAAGGCGGAAGTTGAGATTGACAAGGCTGTTGAAGCATATGAAAAGGCTGCTTACTTTGGAGATGAAGACCTCACCATGATATATGAAAAAGGTTCCGTACAGTATGCTGCCCACAGGTATAAGGATGCAGCAGCAACCTGGTCGCGCCTTCTTGATAAGGGCAGAGACAGCGAAAGTGATTTCATCCAGGTCGGAAGAGCTTTTTACCAGGCAAAGGATTTTGACCATGCCGATGCAATCTTTAATAAAATGGTAGCCAAATATCCTGATAACCTGCAGGGATACCTCTGGATCGCCAACACTGCATCTGCCAAGGATCCCGATTCAGAGCTTGGCCTCGCAAGACCCAAGTTTGTGACTCTGCTTAAGAAAGCATCAGTTGACTCTGTAAAGAATGTGAATGAGATTTTTGATGCGATAAGGTTCCTCGGATATGACGCTCTTCAGAACAAAAGATATGATGAGGCGAGGTCATACTACAACAGGATGATGGATCTCGCCCCTAACAATAATGATTATAAGATCAAGGCTCACAGTTCCCTCAGCACCATGTTCATCACAATGGGTGATTATCCCAGGGCTATTGAGGAAAACAACAGGATACTGGCAATTGATCCTTCCAATGAGAATGCCAAAGCAACAATAACATATATCCAGGCTGCTCAGAAGAATGCTATTCCAAAGGCGCATCCGAATGAGATCACCGGTGTCATAAGTGATGCATCAGGTACACCTATACCGGGAGCATCGGTAAGGGTTAAGGATACAGCTGCCGAAGCATGGACCAATGCCAAGGGCGAGTACAAGTTCGTGATGCCGGAAGCTTCAGAGATACTTGTTATAAGCGCCAAGGGCTTCAAGAGCATTGAGGTTACGGTAACAAAGAAGAGAGTATATAATGCATCTCTGGAAAGATAAACACGGAGGAGAAATTTGCCTTTATTTATATGTAATTAATTGAACCTATTGTAAAAGAACGAGAGAATAATTATTTTTGTCATCTGTTCACTAAACCAACTAAAGAATACTAAAATGAGTAAAAATTCCAAATCGTCCAGCGGACTGTTGCAGTCGATTTTTGCACCTCTTGTAATTGTTATTGCATTCATTGTTGCTTACATTATCTTCACGAAAATCTTTGGTGATCCCGATAAACTTTGAAGGTGGCAATAATAAAGGACATCCACTTCAGGGTAACCTTCTTGGATTGTTGTACAGGGGTGGTATAATTGTTCCCGTGCTTCTGACAGTCATTATTACACTGATAGTGTTTGTTTGCGAAAGAGCCATTACTCTTTCAAGAGTAAAAGGAAAGGCAAGACTCAACGTATTTGTAACCAATCTTCAGCAGATGCTTGCAGAAGACAGGATTGAAGACGCTATTGTTGCATGTGACAAGCAGAAGGGTTCGCTTGCCAACGTTATGAAAGCAGGTCTCTCGCGCTATCGCGCCCTGGAGAGTGACAAGGAACTTGAAAAAGACCAGAAGATCACCTCGATGAAACAGGCAATTGAAGAGGCAACAGCTCTTGAGCTTCCGGTCCTCTCAAGGAATATGGTTTTTCTTTCAACCATCGCCTCCATCTCGGTGCTTATCGGTCTTATTGGTACAGTTCTCGGAATGATCCGGGCATTTGCAGCTCTGGCACAGTCAGGCGCTCCTGATGCACTGGCCCTTTCAACAGGTATATCCGAAGCCCTTGTCAATACTGCATTCGGTATCACAGGATCAACCCTCGCAATTATTTTCTTTAACATGTTCTCAACACAGATTGACAATTATGTCTTCAAAATCGACGAAGCAGGCTTCAGCCTGACTCAGACTTTTGCTGCATCAGTGAGAAAATAATTCGCCAAATTTATTCTTTTGGTTAAAAAAGAAAGGATTTAAAACATGCCAAAGATTAAACTAGCGACCAAATCACCCCGCATCGACATGACGCCGATGGTTGACCTGTTTACGCTGCTGCTTACATTCTTCATTCTTACAGCAACGTTCAGGCCCCAGGAAGCTGCTCCTGTTGATACACCTTTTTCTGTATCGGAAAAACCGATGATGGATGCCAACGTTATGACAGTTCTCATCGCGAAAGACAACCGGATATTTTTCAATGTTGACAACGGACCTGATACCATTCTGAAATTCAGGCCGAAGATCCTTGCCGAAATGGGCAAGAGATACAACATTGAATTTACCCAGGATGAACTCCGTAAATTCGAGAAGAGCGGCTCATCATTCGGCGTATCCATTCAGGATATGAAAGCATACCTTGCTGCCAAAAACTCAGATGAGAGGATAGCCCTTGAAAAGGGTATTCCCATCGATTCTGCAGACAATCAGCTTGCATTATGGATACTCTTCGCACGCCAGGTGAACCCTGCTGTGCAGACGATGATCAAAGGTGATGCAGACTCTGATTTCCCTGATAATAAGGGAAGTACTTGATATTCTGCAGGATAAGAACGTGAACAGGTTTAACCTGATCACAAATCTTAGAGGAGCGGGAGAAATTATTGTAACTGAGGAAACAACCGAGTAAGATGGCAGAGATAATTCAAGAAGAAAAAGGCAAAGGCGGGAAGAAGAAACCGAAAAAAGGTGACGCCCATGTGGATATGACCCCCATGGTGGACCTTATGAGCTTGCTCATCACTTTCTTCATGCTCACAGCAGCTTTCAGCAAACCGAAGGTAATGGAAATCGTCCTCCCTGAGAAGATCAAGAAGGATGAGATAGTTGAACCTCCGAAGATTGCCGAGAGCCGTACTCTAAATATTATCCTTGGTCCGCAAGACAAAGTCTACTGGTACCCCGGAAAAGCCGACCCGGCTGTCACCGTGCTCCAGGAGACCGACTTCAGCCCCACTGGTATTCGCCAGGTATTGCTTGACAGAAACAGAGCCCTCTTCCGTAAGATTGACGATTTCGAACAACAAGTTATAAGGGGAGAGATCAATATCAAGCAGGACTCCCTGGCGAATGCCATCAAACAGCTCAAGAAGGATGATGATACAGGGCCAATCGTTCTTATCAAAGCTTACAAGACATCAAAGTATAAGAACTTTGTTGATATAATTGACGAGATGTCAATTGTAGGCATTGCCCGTTACACATTTACTGACATCACCTGGATTGAGGAGAACCTGGTCAATACCGCCCTCGGGATTGCACCGGTCGCTCAGGCTCCGGCAAAATAGAAGGGAACTGATATGGCAAAAGAAAAGAAACATTACCCCAGCCTCGATGACATAGTCTTCGAAGGCAGGAATAAGGAATACGGTGCCTATGACCTTCGCAGGAAGTATTCCAGAACGATGACCATTTCCCTGATCATTGGTCTGGTTATAGTCCTTGCAGCTGTGATTATACCTTACATAAAGGCCAGGAACATAGCACAGATTAAGATGAGGGATGCAAATGAGGTCATTGCTGAAATGGCTAACGACATCCAGCAGGAAGAAGCCGCACCCCCTCCACCGCCTCCACCCCCGCCACCGTCAGAACAGCAGGTCGTTGTTAAGTATGTGGCGCCGGTAGTTGTTGACTCTGTCAAACCTGAAGATGAGTCAAAGTTTATGACCGCTGACGACGTATCTGAGACGGTTGTTGATGAAGAGGTTGTTGAGGTTGTTGAACTGGCTCAGGAAGAGGTTGAGTATGAAGCTCCGGCAGAAGTGTTTGTTGTGGTTGAAGAGATGCCTTCGTTCCCGGGTGGGGATACGGAACTCTTCAAGTTCATCTACGACAACATCAAATACCCCGAGCTTGCCAAGGAGAACAATATCCAGGGCAAGGTCATTCTCCGCTTCTGCGTGACTTACAAGGGCACTGTTGACCAGGTTTCCGTTGTCAGAGGCGTTGACCCGGCTCTCGATGATGAGGCTGTAAGGGTTATCAAGCTCCTGCCGCTGTGGAAACCCGGCAAACAGGGCGGTAAACCAGTGAACGTCTGGTACAGCGTTCCGATCAGCTTCCAGCTTAAGTAAACCAAAATTCTGATAATAAAAAAGGTGTCTCAAACAGGACACCTTTTTTTGTACCGGCACCTGATGCTATGGTCTAAGCAATGAGTTTATATACCGGTCTGCCAGAGGGGTCTTGTCAGTGCCAAGACCGCTTACAATCACTATCCGCTCACGCTGCTGAGCCATGTGAAGCATCCCGTTAAAGCCGTCTTCAAAAACATATTTAAAGACATCATCACCCGGTGTGTAAGCATCGCCCGCCAGCCTGGCGGCCATCGCTGACGCTTCCTCAGAGCTTTTACAGTTGAATAAATAGACATCAAAACGGTCATTGTCAATTTCATATGAAGCCCTGAACGCACCGCGGAGAAATTCATGCCCCAGTACGCTCTCCAGGATATAGGTTTCCTGATTTCTGATGAGCCCTTCGGAAGGATAAAGCTTCAGCAATGCCGGGAACTCATTTTTCCCGTCAATGCGGGCAGCAATAAGTCCTGCCAGTTCCTTCATCGACTCATTCACTTTCTTGGATTCGGATTGGGTCATAATTTTTATATAGTAGCGGTCCTTATAGAAGAAAACGACACCGTCTTCATTATAACCCTGTACGCCGACCTGTATAAAATCATATCCCGGCGATCGCTCCAGTGAATACATCCCGAATGCCATCGCATCATCGCCAAACCTGTATATCTCAGCCTTGATGGCTCTCTTCCCTTTCTTATATTCTGTTATATTAAGATCAAGAAAACCAAGCGCAAGGTAGGCATCAGCAGCTCCGTCTATATAGTTCCAGAGATCATCAGGGGTATAAACAGGATATTCATTGACCGTCTTATACCCCTTCAGCGGGGGAAACAATCCCTCCTGTCCGTAAAGACCTGAAAGGGATAACACAGTAATGAAAATGGTTATTGTCGATTTGCGGATCATTTTTTTAATCTTGTAATTAAGCAATTAAGTCGCAGGGAACATTTCTCAGCCGCGTAATATCAGTGATTTTGTTCCTTAAGTTAAATCCTTTGACACATTCCGCCGAACAGACATCGCAACCGGTGCAGGGATCAGCTTCAACAGCAGTCTGTGACAGGAGCTCTGATGCCATCGGCAGGTTACCATAACCGTAAGCGTACATATATGCACGCATTATTTCCGGGATAGGCAGACCGTTCCGGCAGCCGGGCAAACAGTTACTGCACGCATTGCAATAGAGGCCCTGATTCGCTCCTGCAGCAAGTAGCTCTTCCTTCTCTGCGGATGAAAGAGTAATATCAGTCATTACCTCCAGGTCGGCCGTAAGATGCTCAAACGCAGTTATTCCGGGAATAGTTGTGTGTATATTGGGATTGGAAAGAGCCCATTTCAGTGCTGCCTTGGTATTTACAGGCTTTGTCCTTTCCTTGTCAAGAAACCCTCCTGCCATAGTTTTCATTGCAACAATGCCTATACCTGCGTCGGCTGCTGCCTGCAATGCGATGTCCATTTCATCAAGGTATGTCTGTTTAAAGTTATAGGCAGTAAGTACAACATCCCATATGCCATCTTCTGCCATCGCCTTCATGATGACAGGCTCATTCTTGTGGGTGGAGACGCCGATGAACCTTACTTTTCCCTTTCTTTTCAGATCCAGCATCGCGTCCACTATCTCCTTATGTCTCAACACATCAAGGCTGTCAATTCCATGCATATAAAGAATATCCACATAGTTCATCTTCAGTCTTGAAAGACTGATATCAAATCTTGACAGAAAATCCGCGGCAGTAGTCTCAGCTGATGGTTTCCCGGTCTGACGATCCACACCTGCCGGGCCGATTTTTGTTGCAATAATAAATGAATCCCGTGGTATGTCGGTAAAGAAATTACCGAGCATCTCTTCGTTCCGGCCATTCTGATAACCATGAGCGGTATCGAACATTTTTATGCCGCCGTCGTAAGCCGCTTTAACAAGGCCACTGTTATCTGATCTCATGACCCCGAAGCTGACAACAGGGATTTTCAGACCTGTTTTGCCCAGTGTCCTGTAAATGATCTCATTACCTCCGGGTGAGGTGGCCGCAAGGGCTGTTTTATCCAAAACAGCAAGTCCTGCAGCTCCTGCAAGACCCGACCTGAGAAAGGTTCTTCGTTTCATCGTTTCTTGTCTTATTGTTCAAAGTGTCTGAGCCAATATACAAATATTTTGTATTATTTTAGTGGTGCTTCCTGCAGCATAAAAAATCGGAAATGTTATGAGCCGTTACATTCACAACCTGATTTTAAAAGGGGAAGGGATAAATCTTGACTTCAAGTACTGCATTTCCGATCCGCAGAAGATAGCCCGTACTCTCTCTGCTTTTTCGAACAGTGAAGGTGGCAAGCTGCTTATCGGGGTAAGGGATAACGGTTCACTTGCAGGGGTGAGGTCAGATGAGGAATACTATATGATTGACTCGGCGGCCAGGTTGTATTGCAACCCTGAGGTCAGGATCATGACCAGCAACCACACAGTCAACGGTAAAAGCATACTTGAGGTCGATGTTCCGAGAAGTGCCAGGATACCGGTAAAAGCAAAGGATGAGGAAGGAAGATGGATAGCCTATTTCAGGCAGGGCGATCAGAATTTCATGGCTGACAGGGTCATACAGCAGGTATGGAGGCGAAGAGGCAGCAACCGGGGTCTCCTGCTAAGGTTCGATGAAAAAGAAAACCTTCTTCTGAATCATCTCCGCGGAGGAGAACAGATCACTGTGGCAGCATTCCGAAAAATGGCCGGAATAAACAGCAAAACAGCCGAAAAGATACTGAGTGATTTTATCCTCTGCGGGATTATTGTCTGTGCAGCGAGTGAGAAAGGGCTCTTCTACCGTCTGAGTGAAGAATTCGGAGCTGCAGAATAGAACATCATTCGGCTTTCAGGCCGACGACAAGGATATCATCCACCTGTTGTGATGATCCCTTCCAGCTCATTAACCTCTCCTCGAGTATCTCCTTCTGCTTACTCATCGGGTAGCTCTGTATATCAAGGATCAGCTTCTTGAAATTCCTTTTCATGAACTTCTTGCCAGTGTTACCGTTGAACTGGTCTATATATCCGTCGGTGAAAAGGTAATATGATATATCCTTTTCGAGTTTCCATTCTGCCTGGGCAAACTCCTTGTCCATCTTTGTCGAGATGCCGACAGGCATCATGTTTGCATCGATTGTCTCGAGCAGGTACTTGCCGTTTGATAAGGCGCCCTCCTCCATCTCCATCTCCCCGCTTGCCCACTTCAGTATCTCGTCATCTTTCATTACCCTTACCTTAAAGCAGGGTATATATGCACCGCAGAACTCCGCTGTACTGTTTTTATAATCTATAACCATCAGTGCCAGATCCATGGAATCTTTTTGTTCATCCGTCTCCCCCGGCTGTTTCAGTGAAGAGACTACCTGCCTGCGAAGTTCACCAAGTATGGTGCCGGCCTTTGCGGAAGGCATTCTGTTGACAATCTCATCAAGGAGAGAGATTCCAAGAAGACTCATAAATGCCCCAGGTACACCGTGACCGGTGCAGTCTGCCACCGCAACAAACAATCTGTCACTCCTGCGGGCCATCCAGTAAAAGTCGCCGCTGACAACATCGCGTGGTTTGAAGAAAATGAAGTAGTTTGACGTAAAATCGGCCATCAGCTTTTCCGACGGCAGCAGAGCGCACTGTATCCGGCTTGCGTAGCGGACACTCGCTTCAAGTTCTTCCTTCTGCCTGACCGGCTGCTGCACTGTTCTCCATCAACAAGTTTTCAAGATGAGATTTTTCCCTGTTTAAGCGCCGTGTGAAAAATTTCAATAGTGAGTAGATGAGCATGGCACCAAGCAGAAAATAAAGCAGCAGTGCAGGTAAAGTTGCGTATAATGGTTTCTTCACCTCAAACCTGTAACTGGTCTCTTCGCTGTCAAGGCCGGTGAGGGTTTTGGCGATAAGCCTGAATTTGTAATCTCCGGAAGGAAGATTGGTGAAGTCCTTGGAATTGCGCTTCTCCCATTTTGACCAGTCGCTGTCATATCCTTCAAGCATATAGCGGTATTCCGTCTTATCCTCACCCACGTAAGAGGTTGTTGTCCAGCTAAATGAGATGTCGCTGGCGGAATGTTTCAGAGAAGGTATATTCCCTTCAGGTTGAACCCCTGACGGGATCCTGATGCCCTCAGGCGTTGAGGTATAAAACAATCCCTTAAGAAGGACCTTGTCACCTCCTGCCCTGATATCCGTAAAGAAAGTGCTGAATGAGCCGTAGCTGTAACCCAGCTTCGATTTATCGATGACAAATATGCTGCGCCCTCTTGCCAGCCATATATTATTATTGATATAGTCAATTGACGCTGTGGATATGTCAGGAAGGAAATCGAACTGTTTTCTGAAAACGACATGTCCCTGCCGTGTTGGCGTGACCAGTGCGAAAAAGTGGTGAGAATCATAACCGGATACGCAGATATCACCCTCAGGTGTCCTGAATATTTTGTCAATAAAAACATTACTGAATGTATCACCAATAAGCTCGTCGTCCTTCTCAAACCGGTCCGTTCCGGGATTATAGCAAAAGATCCCTCTTCCGGTGCTGACATACAGTTTATGATCGATGGTGACCACATGGTTGAGCGTATCGCAGTCCAGTCCCTTTGACCTGTCATAGACGATCCAGGTCGTATCTGAGGGAGTACAGAGCAGCCGGTACAAAGAGGATGGTCCGCTGCTCAGCACCCACCAGTCGTGTTCAGAAGACTGTTCAATTGCCATTATAGTGCCACGGGCCACATCTCTGTTGCTCCTGTTGACTACATTCCACTCACCTGATGAATTTCTGAGAGTCATGATAGTTCCTTCAGTTGATCCGGCGAGCAAAGCTGACGGATCATACATGTCAGCCTTTATTGCTGTGAAATGCTCCCTTTCAAGAAAACTGTTAACATTCCCCATTGAATCCATCTGATACAATCCCTTTTCTGTAGCTGCAATCAGCACATGTTCATCTTCTACCGTAATTGTATCGAGATCAAATATCTGCAAATCCATGCCCTCAACCCTTGTAAACTGTACCCTGCCCGAATCATTGACGCTGTACCCGAAAAGACCGTTGTTGTCCGAGACAAAGGCAGAGCCGTTATATTCCCTGATATCAGCGATAGTTGTTCTGATCCCGGTCTCAATGCCGAATTCGGATACCGGGAGGGACACATATGCCCTGTTGATATATCCCATTGTACAGAACCACAGCTGCGAGTTGGAAGCATAGTCGCAGTACATGGCTGTAACAGTGGATTCCTGAATTCCGGTTGTCTTTGCTGATACCTGCTGAAGGAGTGTGCCATCGTGGCTGAAAATGTAAACGCCCTCCCCGCCTGCCGTGCCAACTGCAAATCTGTTATCTGGAATATTTACAGCACCGGAAATTGTATTTTTCCTGAGACTGTTATTGATAACTGCAGGGACAAGGTCATTCTTCAGTTCCCCGGTTCTCATATTGAACAGAAATATGCCGTTTCTGGCTGTTGCAACTATAATGCTTTCCCTGTCAAATGGAAGAAGGGCAACCACGCGTCTCATTCTTAACTTGTTGCCACCGGGTATCTGTATCAGTTTTCCTTCAGTATATTCAAACAACCCCTCCTTGTCATCAGCGATGATGACCTTGCCTTCCATGACAAGGATAGTACCTGCATTGTTCAGGTTAAAATCATTGCCCATATCAATGAAGGTCAGTGAATCTTCATTAAGGTCATAGAGAAAAAGTTTCTTCCTGTCGGTAAAGAAAACTGTACTGCTGTCAGTGCCGATTGAAGAAATCATTTTAATCTCGTGTCTGACCTCCGGATCACTGAAGCGGTCAGCAAGTGAGCGGAAGAGGGGTACCCCTCTGTCATCAGGCTGGATAAAACCAAAATCTCTCTCGCCTCCGACATACACGATGCCTCTGTAGTCCGCTGCAAGGGCATTTACGCGCTGTTCGCTTCCCATCTTGATGAGATCCCATCCGAGGCCGTCATATGTCACTATTCCCTTTGCCTGGTTTCCGAAATACATAACACCGCGCTTATCCATTGTGATACTCCAGTTCTGGAGATCACCGGGAATTTCCATGGCATCATACCATGTGACAACGGGCGCACCGGTCCTGTTGACCTGCGAGTTGACTACAATTGAAAAGAAAAGCAGAAATACAGAAAGAAGCAGTCCGTTCCTCATTCCCATTCAGATTACCCCCGTTTAAAGTGATAAATATACGAATTCATTTGATAATAGAAGTCGTTGGTCAATTTGGCATTCTATTTGAGACATTTTTAATTATCTTGGCGTTTGGTAATGAGGGTAATGAGTGTAAATCACAAAGGGGTAGTCCTGCTGACTGCAGGACTTATGGTTTTGTGCCAGTTACAGGCACAGTTCACTGCCGGCGACACTGACTGATCAACCGTACGAATCAGATGCCGGCGTATCACGTCATCCTGATGCTATATCATACCGTGGCCATACACCCCGTCTCAGGAAAATCGAAGATCCGTCAGGCGAATACTGCAGCATAGTCCTTCCCGGACATCATTACACTTCAGAGACAGGTAAGCCTGAATTGCCCGTTTACAGCCGCCTGGTGGAAGTACCTCAGGGAATGAAAGTAAAAGTTGTCCTCTCAGATATTCTTGTCAGCAAGATCAGGTTTGCTGAACAGGGTCTTGGTGATGCCCAGATATATCCATCGCAACCGGCCAGAACAAAAAATGAGGCTCAGGATCAAAAAGTGGTTGTCAAGGACAGGAAAACATACGAGTTGAAAGGCACCATCAGTCATGACACGGTAGTCATAAGCACTGTGGGCACCTTCCGGGGTCATGAGTTGGTTAACATTGCCATATATCCGGCATTCTATGACCCTGCCGGCGGCTATGTCGATCTAATCTCGTCAATGAATGTAAACATCAGTTACATACCGTCGGACACCAAGGGTATCACTGAAAGCACCGGCACTGATGATAAGAGCGGTTATTCCTCTGACTCGTTTATAACCGGTTATACTGACCGGCCGGTAAACATGATTATTGTTGCGGATTCAATATTCATCAGGCAGCTCCAGCCCCTGATACGGTGGAAGCTGCTCAAGGGTATCAAGACAACCGTAATATACAAAAGAGCCGGGCCGGCTGATACCGTCTATTCAGATCTTAAGACCAGGATCTCCACCGCCTATACCAGTATGATGGCTAACGGTAATCCGCCACAATACCTGCTTATTGTAGGCGACCCCGCGCTTATTCCGACAGCACGCGGTATTTCAAACGTGACGGATCTTTATTACGGGGAATTTGACGGAGAAGGCGACTATATCCCTGAGCTCTTCATCGGGAGACTACCCGTTTCTGACACTACCCAGCTGAAGGCAGTCGTTAAAAAGATCATTGATTATGAAACTTTAAACTATGCCCCGGGAAATAATTTCTGGTCAGGAGCATTGGTCACCGCAGGAAACGCACCGGGATTTGAGAACTACATGAACGGCCAGGTTGGCTATATATATAATAATTACCTGAGTAAGGATGCTTCCCTGAATGCCTACAGGTGGAAATATCCTGAATCTGCCGTGAAGGATGATTCTCTTAAATTGCTGTTCAACCAGGGTCTCAGTATCCTGAACTATACCGGGCACGGGGAAGCATCAGGCTTCAGTGATCCGGTGTTCAAGGTTCCGAACGTCAGCGAGCTGACCAATAAAAATGAGTACCCTCTGATAATTGCAAATGCATGCCGCACGGCACAGATAAATGTTGCTTCATGTTTCGGTACTGCAATGGTAAATGCCTCTGAAAAGGGTGCGGTTGGATATATCGGATGTACAAATGACTCGTACTGGGTAGAGGATTTTTTCTGGGCTGTCGGACCCGGCAATCCCGGGAACTGATGTCACCTATGAAAATACCGGTGCCGGTGCTTTTGACAGGCTCTTTCACACTCACGGTGAACTTCCCGGAGAGTGGTATTATACAATGGGACAGATCAACTTTGCCGGTAACATGGCAGTCTCAGCCAGCACCAGCCAGAGAAAAAAGTATTACTGGGAGACATATATGCTCCTTGGTGACCCGTCAATGACTCCTCTTATTGGCAGACCGGACACCTTTAATATTGATCTGCCCGACACCCTTCCGCAGTTCCTTAATACACTCAGCTTCTTTACCACACCTTTTGCATATGCGGCTTTGTCTGACTTCGATACCTTGTGGGATGCAAAGTTCGTGAGCCCTTCAGGAGCCATCTCCCTTAAAATACCGACAGGAGTGAAAGATTCTATGCCTTCTGATTATTACCGGGCAGAATATGGTTCCTTACCACAAGGTCATCCACTTCGGACCTGTTGACGGAGCTTTCATCACGGTCAAGGATATTGTATTCGACGATTCCGATGGTAACAACAACGGTGCACCGGATTACGGAGAAAGGATCAGGCTTAAAATAACTGTCAGAAACCTCGGGCAGGGAGCATCATCGGATCTGAGTGCAGACATTTCTGTTCTTTCAGGTCAGATAACGCTTGAAAACAGCTCGGCTATGATCGGGGTCCTGGCTCCGGGAGCATCATATACAATTAATACTTTGTACTTCAATGTCTCTGATGATGTAACGGATGGCGAACTTGCATCCCTGTTGCTCAGCCTGAGTGATATCAGTGATGATTATCTTTTCGGTATCGACATGATGCTTCGGGCACCTGAACTGAGGATAATATCATCGGTGCATGATGATTTCAATGACCGGCAATTCAAATTTCCTGCCAGACGCAGGTGAAACAATCATTCTGAATGTCAGGGTAAAGAACGAGGGATCATCAGCCACCAGCGGTATTGTATCGGTCACAAATCCCGGATCCGGGACGGTTCCTGCAAATTCCTGATATTGAGACGGGAATACTTGAACCTGGCGCCGAAAAAGTTCTGGGTTTTGAGGTAACTATTTCAGACCAGGCACTGCCGGGCACAATAATTCCTTACGATGTAAAATTCGTCTGCGGCAAATATGAAACACAGGGAAGATGGTACATAAGCACCGGTAAAACACGCGAAACCTGGGAATTTGAAAGGTTTGATGTCTTCCCGTGGATACAGAAGGAGGAATTACCCATGGACGATTACCTCTTCAACATCATTCGAAAACGTTAAGTCGGCAAGATCAGCCATTATACCCAACAAGGCTGAATCGGTCCTGTCTATTTTTGTAAACAACCCTGTCAGAGACACGATATCATTCTTTTCACTTGTCTCATCAGAAGCCAACTTTGATACATTGGTTTTCAGGGTTGACAGTGTCAACGTGTTTGAGCTTTCCGGTGACATTCCGTGGACTAAAAGAGAGTCGGTGCTCAAGCCCGGAGTTCATTACCTCGAATGGGTCTATAAGAAGGACGTTTCACTCACCGGAGGACTGGACGCCGCATGGATTGATCAGGTTTCATTTCCTGATATTTCATTCCTTGAAGCTGATCTGAAGATAGATACGGTATTTCCTCCGCTTGCTACTGAACAGCTTAACAGTATCACTGTGAAAGGCAGGGTAGTCAACCTCGGGAGAACAACCCTTACCAGCTTCCCGCTGGCATACAGGATAAATGACTCAGAGCCTGTAAGCGAAACCTTCTTTCTGAAGATCGACCCGGGTGATACCGTCGATGTGTCCTTCACAAAGAAATGCATCCTCCTTGCTGACCACAGTTACCTTATTTATATTCTAAGCCAGTTGCCCGAAGACGGTTATGCAGGAAACGATACAGCATACACTTCTTTTATCAGGTCAGATGCAGGACCTGACCTGAATGAAGAATCTGTCAGGTTGCTGCCCAATCCGTTCAGGGAGACGTTTACCATTGAGATTGACGCCACGGATGCAGACATGGCAGATATCACACTCACGGATCTTTCCGGCAGGATCGTGCTCAGATCTTCGGAAGGGCTTGTACCGGGTACCAACAGGATTACCGTTGACGGCAGCCGGCTGGCAGGAGGGGCATATATGCTAAGTGTTACGACGGGAACAAGAGCATGACCCGGAAGGTTGTCAGGATAAGGTGAGGCAGTAGTAAGGGCAATAGAGAAGCGACCGTAAAAAAATGATCCGGGGACATTCTAGGGAGCTGTCAGACTGCAGGGCAGCAGTTGGGAATTAAGAATTTGAAAATCAGATAAATTGCCAATCGCAAATTGTCCAGATCCTCAGACCTAGACTTTCAGATCACAGACACCTATAAACATGAACAACAAACCAACCCGTGAAGACGGCTTAACGCTGTTCAAGAAATACAACAAATCAGAAAGTCTGTACAAGCATGCACTGTCAGTGGAGGCAGTGATGAGATATATGGCCCGAAAACATGGTGAAGATGAGGAAATGTGGGGTGTGATAGGCCTTGTTCATGATCTGGATTATGAGATGTATCCTGATCAGCACTGCAAAATGACTGAAGTCATCATGAGGGAAGAGAACTGGCCTGAAGATTATATCAGGGCCGTAATAAGTCACGGTTATGGCATCTGCTCCGATGCTGAGCCACGGACTTTGCTTGAGAAGACCCTCTTTGCCATCGATGAGCTGACAGGACTGGTCACCACCAGCGCCCTTGTGAGGCCTTCGAAAAGTGTACTTGACATGGAGGCAAGGTCAGTGCGTAAAAAATGGACCGACAAAAGGTTTGCCGCCGGTGTCGACCGCAGTGTAATTGAAAGAGGAGCTGCAAACCTTGGTGTCGATCTGAATGACCTTATCTCAGACACCATAATGGGAATGCGTGAGGTGGCAGAAGAGATCGGGCTAAAAGGCAATCCCCAGTCTTAAGATTTTCGATTTCAATTTTCGATTTTCGAATGAATAGCAAATCGCAAATCGCAAATAAAAAAGGGCGTCTCCGAAAGAAATCGTGACGCCCTTTAATAATTCAGTCAGATTTATAGTTCCCTTATCTGGATGTTACGGTACCAGACATCATCGCCATGGTCCTGAACACCGACATAACCTTCTGCGGCAACATTTGCCCAGTCCGGATTCAGTGACGGGAATTTGCTGCCGGCAACAAGCGTGTTCCATTCAGGAGTCCAGAGGTGATACTCAAGAACAGTTTCTCCGTTCTGAATATGCCATACCGAACCTTTGTAGACTTTAACCTCAGCAGTATTCCATTCGCCTGCCGGTTTGGCATTCTGAGGGACAGCAGGGATCAGGTCATAAAGTGATCCGGCCTGACGGTTGCCATCCTTGCCTGCCTGGGCATCGGGGTGTCTTTCATTGTCAAGAACCTGCATTTCCGGCGCAGTCCTGTAAATTTCCCAGTCCCGGCACTTCCTGTGCGAGATAGAATATACCGCTGTTCCCTCCTTCTGATATCTTCCATTCAAGCTTCAGGTGGAAGTTCGTGAATTTCTTATCATAAATGAGGTCACCGCCACCACCTCCTGCTTCGCCCTTGCCAGAGCCAATGCAGTGAAGCGTGCCGTCAACAATTTCCCAACCCTGTTCAGGGAATGCGGTTTTGTTATATCCGCGCCATCCCTGGGTCGAGGAACCGTCGAACAGATATGTCCAGACCTCAGCCTCGGTGGTTTTCTTTTCAGCGTTCTTCTTTTCTTTGCCTGACCCGCAGGAAACAAAAGATGCTGCAAGTACAAGTACAAACATCATTCTAATTACTTTCATAAAGTATAGGTTTTAAGTGATTGGATTACATTTACTTATTTAAGCAGGCATTTCCGGCAGCGTCCATCCGGCGCGGTAGTTATGCTTTATCATCTCCTGTGAGAACTGTTTTGCATTGATCGGATCAGTCATCTTCCTGTCAAAAGTGGGATCCCCGTCAAGTGATGCTGAAATGATCTTCTACGCATATCTTAATGGTTTCAGAGTCATTGATATTTGTAAACTCCATCTTGTCACCATCCCACTCAGGGTTTTATTCAGTCCCTGGAGTCTGACTGCCAGAACACCCATAACGACCATTTCGTTGAACGGTCCTGCCTCCGAGAAGTCTGACTTGGTCATTAACCTCGATTCGGGTGTTTCCTTGCATGCACGCACCCAGTCCATTTCATGGCTTGTAGTGACACGACGTTCCGTTTTAGGTGAAACGGGCACGCGGCCTGAGAGCAGCCATGGATCGCGGCCGTAGCATCCGCAGATAAGCGTGTCTTTGGTGCCGTGGAATATACAGCCGCCGTCAGGGTCATAGGCCTTTCCGGCCGGCCATCCTTCCGGTTTCATGGGCTGGAGATCCGCCATCGATCCATGTCACTTCCACCTCAGGATATTTGATCTTTGATCTCTTTGGTGAGCCTGACGCTCCGGGAATACCAGCTTGACCATTTCGTGCATTGGGTGCACAGTCGGTCAGCAAGAAGAGTTGATGTGCCCTCTGCCTTCGTTGGATATTTCAGTTTAAGTCCCTTGAAGACCGGATGAAGAATATGGCATGCCATATCACCCAAGCGCACCTGTTCCGAAATCCCACCATCCTCTCCAGTTCCAGGGAGTGTAGATGCTGTGGAAAGGACGCATCGGAGCAGGACCGATGAAGAGATCCCAATTTAGGGTTTCAGGCACCCATTCACCTTTTGCCGGTCTGTTTAGACCCTGGGGCCATATAGGCCTGTCGGTGAATGTCTCCACTTTGCTCACATCACCTATCTCACCGTTTTGTATCCATTCCATTATCAGGTTGACACCTTCACCGGAAGCACCCTGGTTTCCCATCTGTGTGGCAACCTTGTGCTTTGCAGCCAGCTTTGGTCAGAAGCCTTGACTCATAAACACTGTGTGTGAGAGGTTTCTGGAGGTAAACATGCTTGCCCATGGTCATTGCCTGTGATGCAGCAAGGGCATGAGTGTGGTCTGCAGTCGCAATAATCACGGCGTCGATTGATTTGCCCATCTCATCATACATCTTCCTGTAATCCCAGAATTTTTTGCGCAGCGGGATATGCATCAAAGACCCTTTGTCTTGCAATAACCCCAGTCGACGTCACACAAAGCGACGATGTTCTCTGAGCCTGCTACGTTTCTGATGTTGGTGGCTACCCACGCCTCCAATTCCTATTCCCGCAATGTTCAGTTTATCGCTCGGGGCACGGTAGCCAAGACCGCTGATAACACTGCTGGGAAGAATAGTAAGACCGGCTATTGCAGCACCGGTGGTGCCCACAAATGACCTTCTTGTGATTTTGTTTGTTTCCTCTTTCATTTTACGGAAGGTTAATATTGTATTGAAACCTTAAAAGTATATAATTCATCCGTAAAATAAAACGCCGTGGCAATATTAAAATCCGCCGGACTGTTCTTAAAAAACATTAAATTGCATAAAAGGCACCAGGATGAAACAGGAACGATATAATATTGATTTAAAAGAGACTACAAAGGCCGGAAAGATCCTGCGGATAATTCTCGGCGTCATCTGCCTCACAGCAACCGTATGGTTCCTTTTCACTATCATTGGCACAGCAGCCTCAATCGCCACAGCGTGGATAGCAGTAGCGTTTCTTTTCTTTTTTTCACTCTGGCTGATTGGCTCAGGCCTTGGTATCACCGACAGGTATGTCACGGTGGGAGACGACAGGATCATATTGCGACAGGATTTTATGAAACCTCCGGTTGTCTTTACCGCATCAATGCTCAAATATATTGAATTCAAGCCGCTGGCCCTGGAATTCCATACAGATGCAGGAAAGGTGACCTTAAGGCTTGGAACCTACTATCCCGGGCATACTGCAACCATCATGGAGGCAATAGAGAAGTTTTGTGTAAGCAACAGCATTAAAATCATAGGGTTAGAATCTAAGGACAATAACCCTGAGTCATGAAGCTGATAACGGGTATGAAAGGCAGTATCGGTGGTTATAATAACCTATTTTAAAAGCTTCAGGTAATAGTCACGGCTTATCCTGATACTCTCCATAGGTGTATGGGTGAGGCAGTTATCCTGCTCCAGGAACCAGTATTTCATCCCTGCAGTTTTTGCCTGGGCAATGATGGGCTTAAAATCAATGATGCCTTCACCAAGGGTTGCATCATGCAGTTCAGGGCTCAGATCCTTCATGTGCCATACCTGGAAACGGCCCGGATATTTGCTGAAGTAAACCAGCGGATCTTTGCCGGCGGCTGTTATCCAGGCAAGGTCAAGCTCAAAAGTCACCAGCTTCGGGTCAGTATTTTCGACAAGTATGTCATAAGGTATAATGCCATTCATCTCCTTAAACTCAATCTGGTGATTGTGGAACCCGAAAATCAGACCCGCCTTTTTGCACTTCTCGCCCACTTTGTTTAAATAATCTGCTGTCTTCCGGTAGCTGTCTGTTGAATTGCTCCACTCCTCCGGCAGGGAAGGAAGAAAAAGATATTTAATTCCCGCTTCAGCGGTATCATCAATCATCTGGTCCTCAACATCCGGCCTGATAGCACTGTGAGTACTCAACGGCACCATTCCCGACTTCTTTACAAGTTTCCCGTATTCTTTAGGCTTGAGACCGTAGAATTTTCTGTCGCCATAACCCGCTGCTTCAACCCAGTCATAGCCGATTGCAGCAGCCTCAGCCAGTGATGCGGCCGGGTCCTTGCCCATGGCATCGCGGATTGTATATAAAGCCAGACCTGTTTTTTTAGACTGCCTGGACGATGCCATTAATTCGTTGTTAATCAATGGTAATGCAGCCATAACAAGAGCTGATTGTCTTACGAAGTTTCTTCTTGTGGTCATAGTGGGCGATTAATAGGTTAGTTGTTCTCAAAAAAGTGCGAAGGCAGTTTCAATTACCCGCGAATAGCAAAAATAGCATTAATTTTATATGATGAAATGCTCCGGACGGTGAAGCTAAGTAAAAAGTATGACAACAGCGACAGTCTGACCTGTCTCCTCTGCCCTCATTCATGTCACCTGAGGCCTGGAGAACGGGGATTATGCGGAGTAAGGGAAAATACCGGCAGTGATATCACTCTCACCACCTACGGAGTTATCTCAGGGTGTGCCCTTGATCCTGTCGAAAAAAAACCGCTTTATCATTTTTATCCGGGAAAACATATCTTGTCCGTTGGATCTTACGGCTGTAACATGAAATGCGATTTCTGCCAGAACTACCATATTTCGCAGCATATCGGAAAGGAAGGCAATTATCATTTCTCACCTGAAGAGCTGGTAAGTCGCGCACACAATGCTTCCGATAATATAGGTATTGCTTTTACGTACAACGAACCGGTGATATGGTACGAGTACGTCGTTGACTGCGCCAGGCTGGCATCATCCGAAAACCTGAAAAGCGTGATGGTGACCAACGGATATGTTAACCACGAGCCCCTGACACATCTCACAGAGGTAATAGACGCATTCAATGTCGACCTGAAGGCTTTCGGGAATGAATTTTACAGAAAGTACACCGGGGCTTCTTTAAAACCCGTTATGGACACTATCCGGGATATTGCGGCTTCAGGAAAGCATCTTGAAATAACAACACTTATCCTGCCGGGGCTGAATGATTCAGTTGATTCGATGAGACAGGAAGCTGAATGGATTGCGGCCAATGCCGGCAGTCGCGTGCCCTTACACCTTAGCCGGTATTTTCCTATGTATAAGCGTAATGACCCTCCCACCCCGGAGGAGACAATCCTGAGGCTGAAAGAAACAGCATCTGAATATCTCGACTTTGTTTATACCGGGAACATGTCAGGGACTGAATCCGGTTCTGATACCTTATGTCCCGCATGCCATTCCACAGTAATCAGACGACATGGTTATCACACTTCAATTACCGGCCTATCCGGTGAAGGGAGATGCCTTAAATGCAATGAGGTGATAATAAAATGGATTTAGGGTAGCTTCCCGCTGACCCCTATTTTGATTTAGAAATCTCGCTCAGTTTTTCAAAGTAACCGTCAACTTTTTCAAGAAGATCCTTACTCACTGTCTGGTAATATGCCTTTACCAGGGCGGGATTGTCTTTGCCGGCAGGATGATTGACCCTGTCTATAAATTCATTACGCATGGCGACAGCTTCCTCTATCAGATTCTGGACCTCATTACGTTTCTCACCCGTGTGGATACTGGTGAACAGAAAGCAGTCTGAGATAAACTCAAAGAAAAGGAAGTCGATATCTTTTTTAAGGTTTTTTACGCTGGCCATGACTGTATATTTTGTTGTAAAGATAAAAATTAATCTTCTTTCTTCCTTCTCTGATACTTGATTATACTGTCATCAGCAAGTTGACGATAGAGAATGATAAGCCGCTTTATGATGTCATTGTCAGTCGTGAAATGATATTTTTCAATGCTTTTCACAGGAAGAACCATAGGCGATGTTCCGGTAATAAAGGCTGATTGAAAGTCATGTAACTCCGTTGCTTTGACCGCTTTAAGGACAATATTGTATCCCTGTCCACGGCAGATATCAATTACATATTTCCGTGTTATTCCTGAGAGCACCATGCGGTCAGGAGCCGTGTACAATATTCCTTTAGAGTCCACGAAGAACACGTTAGATCTGCTTCCCTCTGTGATAAATCCCTCTTTGTTGACCAGCAGGGCTTCGTAGGCTTTATTCTTTACGAGCGCATCATTAACTGACAGGCGTAAACGGTTGTTCAGCAGCTTCACTGCGGGGTCAAAACGCTCGGCACGGTAGAATATCAAAGGTACGCCAGTACGAACCGTTTCATCATCCGGATAAGAGGATTTGATATAACAGATATGCACCGAATACTCCTGTCCTGTAAACGAAACGGTGACCCTGACATTTATCTCCGTAAAGGTCTCCTGCCTGACCAGGGCGTCAAGACCTTCGGTTATCAGGTCAGTGATATCATCCCTCAGATCATATCTTGTTGAAATCCCTGCTTTCAGGCGTGCCATATGATCATCGAAAAAGAGAGGAACTCCTTTCCTTGTCCTTATCACTTCATAGAAGGAGACGTCACCGGAAGGAATCTCTTCTTCGGGGTTAGCGGGAAGCACATTGCCATCCAGAAAATAATATTTACCGAAACATTCCATGGCAGGACTTGATTACACAAATGTATGAATAAATCGGACCGGGCATAAAAGTAATTATCTTAGTATTTTCCTGCAAAAATGTACGCTATCGTTGACATAGAGACCACCGGAGGAAGCGCCAGGCTTGAAAGAATAACCGAAATAGCCGTTTACGTACACGACGGGAAAAGCATTGTCGACGAGTACTCAACGCTTATCAATCCTGAACGTAACATTCCGTACTTCATCACCGCTCTTACAGGCATCAGCAATGAAATGGTCGAGGACGCCCCCAGGTTCTTTGAGGTTGCGAAAAAGATAGTTGAGATCACTGAAGGAAATGTTTTTGTGGCGCATAACGCACGCTTCGATTACTCATTCATAAGACAGGAATTCAGCATGCTTGGTTACAATTTCAAGCGGCCGTTGCTTGATACTGTTTCACTTAGCAGGAAGCTGCTCCCCGGACACAAGTCGTACAGCCTGGGAAATCTCTGCAAGGACCTGGGCATTGAGATAAAGGGAAGGCACAGGGCGTCGGGCGATGCACTGGCCACTGTCAGACTGATGGAGCTTCTCCTGGAGAAAAACAGTGAACAGAAAAATGGCGGTCTTGTCAAAAACCGCAAGGCATCCAGGCTGCATCCGGCACTCGATATGCAAAAGATAGCCGGTTTGCCCGAAGAGCCTGGGATATATTACTTTCACAATGAATCAGGCGACATAATTTACGTCGGAAAAAGCCGCAATCTCTACCAGAGGGTTAACACCCACCTTTCAAACAACACCTCATCAAGAGAGATGGAGATGCGATCGATGATCGCTGACATCAGCTGGGAACGGACAGGGAGTGAGCTGGTCGCTCTTCTGCTTGAATCGGCCGAAATCAAGACCAGAAAACCGCTCTACAACAGGGCTCAGCGACGTACGGGGTTCCGCTGGGGTATTTACAGTTTTACTGATGAAAACGGATATATCAGGTTGGAGTACCGGAATGTAAAGGATGACGCCATTCCCCTTGCTCTTTTCAGCTCCAAGGAAAATGTCAGGGCCAAGCTTGAGCAGGTTATCGGTGAATACAATCTTTGCCAGAAGTTATGCGGCATGTATGAAACAACAGGCCAGTGCTTCCACAGACAGGTGAGCCTGTGCCGGGGAGCCTGCTGCGGAGAAGAAGCAGTCGGGGGCATACAATGAAAGAGCCCTGCAGGCCATTGATGAATTTGTCTTCAGGGAAAGAAATTTCTTCATTATTGACCATGGAAGAGACAGTGAGGAGAGATCAGCTGTCAAAATCATAAACGGCAAGTATGCCGGTTACGGTTATTTTAATATCAATGATATGGGCTTTGGATTAACCGCAATTCACGACTGTATAAGAAATGCAAGCGATAACCGTGACATCCAGGTTATCATCAAGGGTTATCTTAAGAATCACCGCGTGGAGAAAATTATTGATTTCTGAAAGGGCCGGAAACAAATGTTTTCTTAATATATTTGTTTAACCTACACAATTCAGGCAAATGTCACTTTTTACACGTACTACAAAAGAACTTACGGTCAAAATAGATGAATTCTTTGACACTATTGAGATCGGTATACTGATCTTCAAGGAAGGCGTCAAAGCTTATGTCAACAGAGACCATGATGCATTTCAGAATCATCTGACCAGGATAGATGAGCTTGAAAATAAGGCAGACAACCTGCAGCGAAGCATTGAGAATGACATGATGGTGCATTCGATACTGCCTCAGCAGAGGAGTGAGATAGTGAAGCTTCTGTGGCAGCTTGATGAGATCATTGATACTGCCAAAAGTACGTTGAATGAATTTTACATAGAGATGCCTCATATACCACATTCACTGGCACAGGATTTCACCTCGCTGGCTGAGGTATCGGCTAATGCAGCAGAAGAACTGATGCCGGCAGCACGGGCTTTCTTCAGGGAGCCATATGTTGTAAGGGAGAAGCTCATTAAGGTCTATTTCTTTGAACGTGAGACTGATAAGGCAGCTTTTCAGATGAAGAAAAAGGTATTTCATGAGATGAATGATCTTTCGCTGGCGGAGAAGGCTCATATACGTTACATAACCCATCATATTGAAAGTATCTCCGACACCGCACAGGATGCGGCAGATCTTCTCGCTTCACTGGCTATCAGGCTAATGCTCTGATTTATGATCATTCTGTTTATTTCGAGCGGACTTTTTCTCGGATGGACCCTTGGAGCCAACGATGCTGCCAATATTTTCGGATCAGCTGTGGGTTCGAGGATGCTGTCTTTCACGAGGGCTGCTGTCATTGCTTCGGTTTTTGTCATCCTGGGAGCTGTGGTACAGGGAGCAGGCGCGTCTGATACCCTGGGCCGTCTCGGTTCAGTAAATGCCATCGGCGGTGCCTTCACCGTCGCCCTCGCCGCCGGTGTGACTGTCTATTTCATGACTAAAGCAGGACTGCCGGTATCGACCACACAGGCAATAGTAGGTGCAATAGTCGGATGGAACTTCTTCACAGACAATGCAATAGATACGAAGTCGCTGGTACAGATTGTCTCAACATGGATATCAGGCCCGGTTCTCGGTGCTCTTTTCGCTTATGCGCTCTATCATCTTGTAAGGATCACCAGGAAAAGAATCAAGATACACCTGCTGCAATATGAGTCTTATATCAGGACCGGATTAATGATAGTTGGGGCTTTCGGGGCATACAGTCTCGGAGCCAATAATATTGCCAACGTGATGGGGGTGTTTGTGCCCAGCATTTCTCTCGGCGATGCAGACTTTGGCATTTTCGTCCTCACCGGTGCCCAGCAGCTTTTCTTCCTTGGCGGGATCGCCATCGCAGCAGGCATACTTACCTACTCAAAAAAGGTCATGCAGACCGTAGGCGCAAACCTTCTCGAGCTTACTTCAGAAGCTGCTTTTGTGGTTGTTCTTTCCCAGGCGCTGGTGCTGTTCATATTCTCATCGTCCTCACTCTCTGGCCTTCTGGTAAGGATCGGACTTCCGGCAATACCCCTCGTGCCGGTGTCAAGCACGCAGGTAGTTGTAGGTTCAGTAATAGGCATCGGACTTTACAAGGGAGTAAGAAATATCAATATGAAAGTTCTGGGGAGTATCGCATCAGGATGGATAACAACACCGGTGGCGGCAGGACTGCTCTCATTCATCCTTCTCTTCTTCGTTAAGAACCTGTTCGGGATCGATGTGGGTCATTCAGTGAGACCTTCTGCCGGTATTGCCGGAGAAATGAACGTTGCACAGATAATAAAATACAGCATCGTTATTCTGCTTGTAATAACAGCTGTCTACCTCGTTTATCTCCTGCTTGCAGAGAAGAAAAAAACCGACCGGTTAAATAAGAAATATTATTAATTGCGAGGGTATATGCTAATTCAAAAATGAATATTTCTTACCGTACTCCATCATCTGGCCAAGGAAGTCTGAGCAATATTCGACCTTCACATCAGTAATTTTACCCTGGGCGTCAACAACCGGCACCAGGACAGGATTGACGAAGCCGCTGTAAGGCGCCATATTCAGCTTTTCATACCGTGCAAGTATCCCGGCATGGAGGGCAGGATCAATCTTCACTCCGTAGTTTTCAATCATTTTCTTCCCTGCTTCAAAATCACCCTCGGATTTTATCCTCTGTACCTCCTTCAGCATCTCGCCGAAGAGATCCCTCAACTTCTCATAGTCATTGATCTTAACAAAGGTCTTGCCGTCACGCGACACCGTCTCGATGACATTGTCCCTACTCCCCTTCTCGTATACCCAGTGGGCTATGGCTGAACGGTTTCTCATGTGAGCCTGTTCAATATCCTTGCCTGGTTTTATCCTCACTATCTGGGTGATAAGACCGTTACGGATATAACTGTCGTACATTGCCTTTGCCGGCTCATCTGACTGCATCAGTCCGATTTCAATCATTTTAGGGTCCATCATGTAATATAGTGCGAAAAGATCAGCCCTTGCCTCCTCGAGCGGAGAGGCATAGTTTTTCAAGGAGTTGGGATCGGTTCCCGGAGCCAGTTTGCCACTGGCATGACCTATGCACTCATGCATATCCGTATGAAGGGCATCAGATACAGAGCCGTACTTAACAGCCCTGTCAATCTCCGCCTGGTCAAAGGCAAATTCTTCAAGGAAACCGCTGCCTCTCGACACTATATCCTTTGCATCGGTGATATTTGCCAGGGTTACTGATTTGGATCCGGCTTCGGTCCTGATCCAGTTCGAGTTGGGGAGGTTGATTCCAAGCGGAGAGGCAGGGAAACAGTCGCCGCCAAGCATGGCCACGTTAATCACGCTTGCTGCCACACCCGTCACCTTTTCCTTTCTGTACTGAGGATCCACAGGCGAATGATCCTCAAACCACTGGGCATTCTCAGTGATAATGGATGTTCGTTTTGAGGCTTCCATATCCTTATAATCGACAACCGATTCCCAGGTGGCCTTCATTCCCAGAGGATCTCCGTAAGTTTCGATAAATCCGTTAATATAGTCAACCGAGAGACCGGTGTTGCCCGCCCACAAAACATTGTAATCATCCCATGTTTTGAGATTTCCTGTCTTATAATAGTCAATCAGCAGCTCAAGTTCTTTTTTCTGGTCTTCACTTAGGGCGACTTCCTTTGCTTTCTCAAGCCAATAGATAATCTGATCTATGGCTGCACCATAGAGGCCGCCACTCCTGTAAGGTACTTCCGTTACCTTCCCTTCAGTCTTTACGACCTTTGAATTCAGTCCCCAGGAGACAGGCCTGGGATCAGCCGGGTCAGCAATGGCAGCATAATACCTTTCCACTTCCGCCTGCGTCACACCTTCGTAAAAATTATTTGCCGATGAAGTGATCATATCTGTACCCTCCGTCTGGTCTACCCTTTTGGCGTACAGAACAGGATCAAAGATCACGGGTGTAAGCATTGTAATCAGATCAGCGGGTTTCTGTCCGTCCTTAAGCGGAAGAAGCGATGGGTCACTGCTGCTCACCAGAGTTGCGAAATACTCTTCAGAAAAACCCGGGATAAACTTATCATTCGAATAATGATGGTGAATACCATTGGCGAAGAAGACCTTCTTTGCCCATATTATAAATGAGGAATATTCTTTCGCTTGTTTGTCCCCGCTGTACGAGGCAATGATTGCCTCTATGGTCTTTCTTATGACAAGATTGTACCTGAAATTCTGGTCCCACAGGATATCCCTGCCGCAGAGTGCAGCCTCGGACAAATAATATATGAACTCCTTCTCTCCGGTTGTGAGTTGCTCAAAACCCGGGAGACGGTATTTAAGGACACTGATATCTTCAAACCTGTCAACCTGGTAAGTGAATTCATCTGCTTTGGCAGTCTCTTTCCCGGCCTGTCCGCATGAGGTAAAAAGCGCAATTCCCATAGCTGCAATTGTTCCGATTAATAACTTCGTCTGCATAACTGACATTTGATTTAAGGACGTAACTAAGTTACAAAATGCTGTGGCACACCGGCCCTCTTTTATAATTTTCAGAGTGTCAGATACCGGTCCAAATATATTCTTAAATTTGAGAGCATTTAGGCTGTAACCCTGAAAAAACTGTTTGAAATAGCATCAATTTATATTTTTCTTGTTACGCTTCCGGTAACAGGACAGGATATAAACGCACTTATTAAAAAAGAGGCATCAGCCTCTGTAACAGGTGCGGAAGCGATGTACAGGCAGCTGCATCAAAACCCCGAGCTCTCACTGCAGGAATTCAAAACCTCAGCCAGGATGGCTGAAGCCCTGAAGGGACTTGGGTTTGAGGTGACGACAGGGATAGGAGGCAACGGTGTGGTAGGTGTATTTAAGAATGGCTCAGGACCTGTTGTAATGCTCAGGACTGACATGGATGCGCTTCCGGTAAAGGAGAATACAGGCCTTTCCTATGCCAGCTGCGTTGTTTCGCAGGACAGTCACGGGACAGACACTCCGGTCATGCATGCCTGCGGGCACGACCTTCACATGACAGTATGGTACGGGACCCTTTCCACCCTTACATCATTGAAGAACAAATGGCATGGCACCATTGTGGCTGTTGCACAACCGGCAGAAGAGGTCAGCGGAGGCTCGCAACAGATGATAGATGACGGCCTTTTCAAAAGGTTTCCGGTCCCTGATTATGCCCTTTGCTTCCACGTAAGTCCCGATCTGCCGGCAGGGACCATAGGCTATTGTCCCGGTCCCATCTTTGCGGGCGTGAATTCTGTTGACATAAAGGTCTTCGGTGTCGGTGGCCACGGGGCAATGCCTCACAAAACCATTGACCCTATTGTGCTGGCAGCCAGGATCATACTCGATTATCAGACTATCGTCAGCCGTGAAATAAACCCCGTCTCTCCTGCTGTTGTCACTGTCGGGTCGATACACGGAGGCATAAAACATAATATCATTCCGCAGGAGGTCGATCTTCAGCTGACAATCAGGTTCTTTTCCGATGATGTCTACCGGCAGATCCTCTCGGCGCTTAAGCGCATTGCAAACGGGCTTGCTTACTCTGCAGGGCTGAATGAAGACCAGATGCCGGTGATAACCGTCGCTGACGATTATACCCCTCCTGTGGTAAACGACCCGGATCTGGTCACGAATGTTTCAGCCTCCATGGGCAGGATACTTGGAGGTGAGAATGTCATCAGGGTCGACCCGTCGACGGTGGCAGAGGACTTTGGAAGCTACGGACGGACACCTGAGAAGGTGAAGATCGGTTTGTTCTGGCTGGGTGGTGTCAATCCGTTAAAATACTCGGAAAGTAAGGAAAAAGATATCATGCTACCTTCTCTTCACAGCAGTACGTTCAGTCCTGATTTCCGCCCGGCATATCTGACGGGTGTAAATGCCATGAGCAGGGCTATGATAGACCTCCTGCAGAAGAAATAATCAGAGGCCGAGAAGATCCATCACGCCGTTGATGAACGTCAGTGGATGGGCCGGGTTCCCCGGGACATAAAGATCAATGTGATGATCGCTGATGAAGCTTCTGTTCAGCGCCGGGCTCCCTTCAAAAATACCTCCGCTGATGGCATCGGTGCCTGCAAGGATGATAATCTTAGGTGAGGGCACAGCATCATAGCAAATCTCCAGGGCCCTGGCCATATTTTCAGTTATGGGACCGGTGATTACAATTCCGTCAGCATGGCGGGGTGATGCAACAAACTCGATACCATAACGTCCGAAATCAAAATTGACATTGCCCGTTGCAGCAAGCTCCATCTCGCATGAATTATCGCCGCCAGCTGATACTTCTCTCAGTTTGAGGGCTTTCTTAAATAATCGCCGTACATCCTTACGTATCAGGGTGTCATCTATCCTCAGGGGTCCTGCCTGACCGGGGCTGATCATCAGATCTTCTCTTTTGTTTGACGCAATACGGTAATCATTCGTGAACCTGATCTTCCCTGGAAGTAATAGTGCACACTCATTACAGAAGGCACACTTTCCAAGGTCAATTGCTCCGCTTTGCCGGTCAATCGCATTGACAGGGCACATTGCGGAAACCACTTTGATCTCGTTCCCGGTTATATCATCTGTGATCACGGGAAGTCCTCTGAACCTTTCAGATACCGGCTGTTTCCGCAGGTCAGGTATAAACTGTTTGCCGTGCCCGGAAAGTATCTTCAATTCTTTAATCATTTGCAGGTGTCGATTATATCTTACAGATCATGACCGCAGTAAGAAAGGTTAAAGCTTTTATTGCATACCGGGAAATCCGAAATTTCCTCGTTACGAACCGCCAGAGCCAGCGACATCCAGTTATGCAGTGAAGGATCCTTGATTTTATAATGACATATATTGCTATCACGGTCGGTGTGAGCAATGTGGCATATTTCGCCCCTCCATCCTTCTGAAATTGAAATTGCGAAGCTTTCCGGTTTAAGCACATAATCATATACCGGTTTTGCTGAGTTTTTGTCTTTATGTCTCCATAGTCCGATCAGCTCATGGATGGTTTTAACCGACTCCATGACCTCCTGCTTACGCAGCATCCCGCGCGCCAGCACATCACCAGTTTCAAGCATAACTGTGTTGACCTGGTGGTTTTTATAGTACTGGAAAGGATGAGTCTCCCGCATATCGCGAAAGATACCGCATGAACGTGCTGCCATGCCAACCGCACCTGTACTGATAGCCTGCTGCCGGGTAACGATCCCGATATCTTCAAACCTTCCAAGAACAGTCTGCAGTGAATATATGCGGTCAGTTATTTCAGAAAATCGTCTGCCGGATTCATCAAGCACCCGGAAAATCTCATCGGCAATATCGTCAGTCATTGGATAGTTAGTGCCGCCGGGCCGTATAAGGCCTTTTCCAAAGCGATTGCCGCACCAGTACTGTGTGGTATTGATAATCGTTGTTCTGAGCGCTTCGCACACAGCCTGGCCAAGCTGGTAAGCGACGTCGCCGCACAGAGCCGCGGTATCTCCGATATGCATCGCGATCCGTTCCATTTCAAGGGCAATGCACCGCTCTATCTGCAATGCGTCACTGACTTCCATGACGGCTAATGACTCAATCAGTTGAGCGTGAGCCAGTGCATGTCCTGCAGAGGTATCCCCGGCAATACTTTCTGACATGATACACCTTTGCAAGGGGTCCTTCTTCTCAAGGAATAGTTTTTCTATGCCCCGGTGCTGATACCCTAGTTGTATCTCAAGATGGAGGACCTTTTCACCGTTGCAGATAAACCTGAAATGGCCAGGTTCTATTACTCCCGCATGTATTGGCCCTACTCCCACTTCATGCAGCTCTTCGCTTTCAATCTCATAGAACGGGTAATTATCCATCTTGCTGAGATTGTCAGCACGGTCATGCGGATATCTGACAGGCTTCATCCAGGGATGGCCTTCAAATTCAATTCCGGAATTCTCATGTATCTCACGTTCGAAAATATGAAGCTGCGGGCAGGCAGGAGTCAATGATTTCAGCACTGTTGTTCCTTTATTGAGCTCATGGCAGAATATCTTTATTATTCCGGTGAGGTCATCCGCTGTGCAGCAGTAAAGTCTCTGATTGTCAGCCATTCCATGAAGGTAATATGCAAGGCAGTGATTGGTCTCTGATTTCAGATGTTCTGCTATCTGATCGTAAAAAACATGGTACTCCAACACCGGGATGTCCTGAATATCAAGCGGAGTTGAATTGTTTCTTACTTCTGAATATAACCGAATCATCGTCATTCCTATTTAGGTAACAATGCAAAACTTTGATTTATGAGGTCAACCAGGAAAGGAGGCTGATAAAAGCACATCACGATTACTATACTAAAAAATACAAACTGGCTTATTGTCTCAACAGGGTTTACTTTACCCGGCAGTACCAGACCGGTTTCAATCCTGGGTCCGGAAAAAGTAATATGCATGATCCTGATGCTCATCGCATAAATAATAAAGCAAAGCAATACAATGGTGGCGATCAGGACAAACCACTGACCATTCCAGATCAGTCCCCTGAAGATCATAAGTTCGGAGATAAACATTCCGGATGGCGGGATGGCAAGTATACAGACCATCCCCGTTAAGAGCACCATTGCGCCTGCGGGGTACAGGTTCATGTACCTGCCGCATTCGTCAAGCTTAAATGTATGAAGCACCCTTGAAAGTTGCCCCATCTGGTAGAAGAGACCTGATTTCGTGAATGAATGTAATACGAGCAGAAGCAGGGCAGCATAATAACCCGCGCCACCGACACCGATTGCTATAGCTACCAGGCCCATATTTTCAAGACTCGAATATGCCAGCATGCGTTTCAGGTGCTTGGCCTTAAGCATGTATCCCGCAGCTATTAATAATGACAACAGTCCGGCCAGGATAAGGACATGATTCATAAAAGGCAGGATAGATGTTGAGGAGAATATAGTGTAGACGCGGAATATTGCCAGGAAACCGACATTCATCAGGGTGGTGGAAATTAAAGCGCTTATAGGAGGCGGTGCAACAGAATGTGCATCAATTGTGACAGTGTGCATCGGGAAGAGACCCATCTTTGTGCTGAACCCAACCAGTACAAATACAAAAGCTATTTTCAGATAGAGCGGACTGGCATTGTTGATGACATCGGCAAAAGAGGAAAAGGAGAGGTTTGGAGCGTCACCCCGGCCGTATATAAACCCCAGAAATAATATACCAAGGTATGCCAGGGCAATACCTGTTGAGCAGATAAAAACATATTTCCATGTTGCCTCAAGAGCCATCTCAGTGCGGTCATGATAGATAAGAACTGCAACTGCAAGTGTGGTGGCTTCGACAAAAATCCACAGTACTGTCATAGTGTTCGCCAGATATGCACCTGACATGAAAGTCATGAGTGCAACCAGTGAAGCATGGTAAATACTGTGCTTTGATGCATCGTCACCTCCTGTGTAGATAAATCCGTGATAGATGGTAGGTATGGCCAGTAACGCCAATACTGAAAGCAACAGAACTCCGGTGCTGTCAAAAGTAAAATAGGTCAGCTCTGTTCTGTTTAAATTAACCCATGCAAATACTGTAAACCAGATAAGAAGTAAAGCGAAAGCGATCGTCAAAATCCTGGTTAAGGTTTTGTTTCTGAACAGAACAATCAGGGCACTGATTAATATGGATACGATCAAAAATAATAACAGCATCATTTCTAATCCTTTAACATGGTCAATTCGTTAGTATGCGGCTTAAGGCGCAGCCCGAAGAATCCGAAAATCAGCACTCCGACAAAAATATCGAGCAGTATTCCGACATTTATCATCATTGGCATTTCATTTCCGATTGCAAGTGAAAACATGAACACCGCGTTCTCAATGATCAGGAAACCGATCAGGTGAGAGATTATAAGTTTATGAGTTACAATGAGCAACATGCCGGTGAACAGTGTAAAAAGAGCTATTGCTGTATATATCGTGTTGATAAAGGGGTTTATTAGAATCTGTGCAAGAATAACGCTGATCAGCAACCCGAAAATCGAGAAGATGAGCAGATAAAATCCGGGCATCGCCAGCCTGTGCACTTTGGTCACCCCGGAACGGTGAATGATCCTGGTAAGAAGATATGGCAGCACAATGGTTTTGAAAATCAAAGTCTCGGAAACGATGAACAGAAGGTTTGCAGTGTTGACTTCCTTCAGCTCGAATATGGCAATCCCACACAGCAACAACCCCTGAATACCTATCAGCTTGATGTATGTCGTAAGCCGGTCCGCCGACGAAAAATACATCAGGGTAACTGCAAAAAAAACTATCAGGTAATTCACCATATTCCTAAACCAGTTTATCTGTCAGTATTATAATTACCACAAAAGCTATCCATGCAATTGCAGACAGCGTCAGGATGAATTTTGGATTTTTATTCATCTTGTTTCTTGCACGGAACGATTCAGTCAGCCCTATTATCACGGCAAAAAAAGCCTGCACGGCAAAAAACAAAAATGTCTGAAGGAATATATTCCATCCTGCCGGTACGATCAGATTGTAGATAAGGGAACCGTAAAGTGCGAATTTCAGGTATGACCCGATATGGATCAACGCTTTGTCAAACCCGCTGTAATCCAGGATCATCACCTCATGGATCATCGTAAGCTCAAGGTGTGTTTTCGGATCGTCAACCGGAACCCTGCTGTTTTCGACCAGGGTGATCTGAATGAGCAGGTACACTCCTATTATGCTGTAGATCATCACATAATCATTCCCGGTGATAAAGAAATTATTAAAGATATCAGAGAAGGAAGTATGGCCGGTAAACATTGCAAAGGTGGCAAGCAGGATAAAAAACGCCGGTTCAACAAGCATTGAAAAAAAGGCTTCGCGACTGGCTCCCATGCCTTCAAAGCTGCTGCCGGTATCGAGAGCGGCAATGACCGTAAAGAACTTTCCGAAAGCCAGCATGTAAGAGAAAAAGATAAAATCGCCCTCAAAAGACAGAATGGCCCTCTGTTCAGCGAAAGGAATAACCAGTATGGCACAGATGATGCTTGCCAGTGTGATAACCGGAGCAATCTGAAAGATCAACCCGGTTGTAGTGCTGAAAACGCTGCCCTTCTTCATCAGAACCGATATATCTTTTATCGGCTGAAAAAATCCCGGGCCTCTCCGTCCTGATGAAAGACTTTTGGTTCTCAGTATCACTCCCGGAAAGAAGAAGGCTGCAATTACTATCAGAATAAATCCTGCCATCCTCAGATAATATTTAAGATAGTAAGCAGAAGTACCAGCAGCATAAAGACAAATGCATACAGAATATAGTGTTGTATCTGCCCGGTCTGCATGACGGCAATCTTTTTCAGAAGGCTGGAGATCCAGTCTATTGGTTTATCAATCAGCAGTTTCCTGAAGACATCGTCATTATGTGATACAAAAGTCCTTTTATGCGGGAAAATCTCATCCTCCCTGATTTCCTCCATGATTTTACTTCCCTGCAACAGAGGTTTTGCTATATGATTGTAATTGTAGGCATAGGATGTTGCAGTATACTGTTGCCTTGATGTGCCTGCTGTATATCCGCATCCCCATGTAGGACCTGTTTCAATCAGTTTGCCTTTAAGATGATAATACCTGTAAACAAGCAACAGTATAACGGTGACAATAAATATACCTGCAAGAATGCTGATCTGAGAAAGATTCGTTATGAAAGGTCCCGTGGTTAACGCCACATCTGACAATCTGAATGTCTGTGCCACAATGCTGAAAACCGGCTTCACGATCAGTCCCGAGCCCAGGCCTACAAGCAACATAAGAAACACAGTTATGTACTGCGGGAAGATCATGCTTTTACCCACTTCCCTGGCATTGGAGGCATGCTCCGAACGGGGCTGGCCAAGAAATGCAATGCCGAATGCCTTTGTAAAACAAAAGATTGCAAGACCGCCAATAAGTGAAAGCCCGACAATAGTTCCCAGGATAAGTATTGATTGAGATAAATTGGCTGCTGACAGGCTTTTAAACATACCCATGTAGATAAGGTATTCGGAGATAAACCCGTTAAACGGAGGCAATCCGCAAATGGCAAGCGACCCGGCCAGAAAAAGAAACGCCGTATAAGGCATTTTCTTCATCAGTCCGCCGAGGTGTTCGATATTACGTGTATGTGTGGCCTTATAAACTGATCCGGCATTAAAAAAGAGGAGCGATTTGAACAGTGAATGATTTAATACATGAAGCAGTCCCCCTGCGAAACCCAGCAGGGCCAACGGTGTATTTCCCGATGCCAGGCCTATCACGCCAAGGCCAATTCCAATGCCGATAATACCGATATTCTCAATACTGTGATAGGCCAGCAACCGTTTAAGGTCATGCTGAACTATTGCCATCATTACTCCCAATACACCGGATATCATTGAAATGATGAGTATTATAATGCCGATAAGAAGCAAATCGGACTGCACTGACATCAGCACTCTAACTATTCCGTAAATGCCCATCTTGATCATTACTCCCGACATTACGCCTGACACATGTGACGGAGCTGCAGGATGCGCTTCAGGAAGCCAGGTATGAAGCGGAATGAATCCGGCTTTTATTCCGAAACCGATAAAAAAGAGGATGAAAAGGGGCAGATTCGAGTGAGTGGAGAAATATGCTCCGAGAGCATCAAAACCCATTTGTCCTGTGGCCTTCTCAACAAGTAAAAAGGCTATCAGGATAAAGAACATGCCAACGTGCATCTGTATCAGGTAACTGATGCCTGTTTTCAGGATAGTCCTGTCTTCCGCATCAAAAATCACGAGAAAGAAGGATGAAAGAGCCATTATCTCCCATGCGATCAGAAAAGACAACCCGTCGCGGAACATCACCACCATAATCATTGAAAGATACAGCCAGATGTAAGAGAAATAGTGAATCGAAAAACGAAGGGCGTTTTTGCTTCTGTAATAAGGTTCGAGGTAGCCTTTTGCATACAGAAATCCGATGAGGACGGTTAAGTTTACAACGATGATAAAAAATGCGGATAGCCTGTCGATTGTCAGTATGAAACTGCTTTGCAGGAATGGAAGGGTCAGCGGTATATAAAGTACCTGAACACTGCCGGAAAGCAATTTATAACTCCATACGGAAGTCAATGCGACTGCAACTGCCAGGAGGAACAGGGAATAAAAATATTTAAGTGATCTGGGGATAAAGAAGACCAGTATTGACAGAATAATTATTGCCAGAAACAGGCTGCCGTTCATTATCAGGAATAAACAAAACAATTACGCCCGCAAAAGTAAAATAAATTCCCTTACAGAATTGTAATAAACGGAATAGCTTATGAATCTGCTATACTTCCAGCTGGTTTGAGCTGCCTTTGATACTGAGCACCTTGGTATTGCCCCCGTTTGGCAGGTTCGGGTCAACCTGCTTGTTTGAGCTCCACGACCCGCATGTAAAGTCCGGAACGTCAATGGAATTTGACCTGTTAGCCACGGACCATTCGCTAAGCGGGGTGATGACGCTCCACAGGGCGGCATCGTAAACGTCCTGATCGACGGGCAATCCGTTGCGCAGGCAGTCTATTAGCCTCCAGTCCATAATGAAATCCATCCCCCCGTGACCTCCTATTTCTTTCGCCATCGCTCCCACTCTTTTAACGATTTCTGGAGTATACTTTTCTTCAAGAACCTTAAATTCTTCAGGTGAGAGCCATGAATGGCCAAGGGCTATTCTTTCAGGTTCCGGGTATTTGCATGCCATTCCCTTAGTGCCGCTGATCAGGTGAATTCTCGAATATGGCCTCGTGCTTGAAACATCATGTTGTATCATGATGGTTCTCCCGCCATGGGTTTTGACGACGGAGGTGTTCATATTGCCCCTGTATTTTTTGGCTGCGAAAGGCTGGTAGAACGGATCTTCCTTAGCCAGCTGACCTAAGATCGGCTGCCATCGAAAAATCGTTTGATGACATCGAGGTCAGGTAGTCCATCCTGTCGCCGCGGTTAATATTCATGATCTGGCATACCGGACCAAGTCCGTGAGTAGGATACAGATTGCCGTTGCGGACATTTTCCTTCAGGCGCCACATGTCGGCATAGCCGTTCTTGTCATAGGTGTAATCCCAGCGGAGATCATGTATATATGCTCCTTCGCCGTGTATTATCTCTCCGAACAAGCCCTGCCGTGCCATGTTCAGCGTCAGCAGCTCAAAAAAATCATAGCAGCAGTTCTCAAGCTGCATGCAATGCTTCTTTGTCCGTTCGGAAGTCTCCACCAGCTGCCAGCACTCATCAACAGTCTTTGCTGCCGGCACTTCCACCGCCACATGCTTCCCGCTTTCCATCGCATGTACAGCCATGGGGGTATGCCATGCCCATGGGGTACATATATAAACCAGGTCAATTTCAGGGTCATCGCAAAGTCCTTTCCATACCTCTTCGGAGCCGCTGAATGACTTCGCCGCAGGCAGGCCGAAGCCGGCGATCATGGCCTGCATCTTATCAACCCTGTCTGGATACTTATCACAGAGGGCTGATATTTCCACTCCATCAATGTGGACCATACGTTCCACAGCTCCGGGACCGCGCTGACCAAGGCCGATGAACCCTATCCTGATTTTTTCCAGGGGCGGTGCGCCGTAACCTGTCATGTTAAATTTCTGGGTGTGGCCGGCCAGGACTGCTTTCCTGACCTCAGGCATCAATTCCGTTGTCTCCTTCTGACGCGAGCATGATGAAACAGTGCCTGCTGCAATTGCGCCTGCACCGGCGACTGTAGCGGTACGGAGGAAATTCCGGCGGTTGGTTTTCATAAAAATCAGATTAGGTTTGTAATTGTGTCATGTATGCAATATACAAACTTCCTGATTGCGAAAACACCCCGGAAGGCTAATTGTCTTTCTTTGCTGCGGCGGATTTTCTCTTCCTGATAAGATCACCGGCGACTGATCCAACAAGGAAACCCATTACCATACCCCAGGGGATCATCAGGTACCAGTTTGATTTTATGGTGCAGGTTCCGGAGGCACAACCCACATATTTCCAGTACAGAAACCCGCCGATTGTACCAATCACAGCGCCTGTTATCTCAGGCAGATATTTTTTGAGGAAGTCTTTATTCATTTATGCAGTTTTGTTTCAATAACATTTCTGAAGAATTCTTGTTCTTTCACTCTTTCATTTTCCCAGTTCAGCACCTTCCGGGCTTCCAGTGCCTGCTCCTTCAGCTCTGCAAGAAGCTCCCTGTCATCCCTCAGTCGCTCAAGGGCGCCTGCAATTGTATAAGGTGTCACATGGCTGAGGATAAGACCGCATGCATGCCGCCTGACAACAGCTGAAACCTCAGGCAACGGGGAAACAATCGCAGGTATGCCTGCTGCAATATAATCGAATAATTTATTTGGCAGACTGAAACGTTGATTGATGCAATTGTCAGGATCAAGAGAAAGGCCAACATCAGAGATCATTGTAAATTGCATCATCTCTTCCCATTTCATCCTTGGCAGGAAGATTACATTATTCCTGAGCCCTTTAACCGAAACAGCCTGCTTTACTTCCTCTATCAAATCTCCTGACCCTGCTATAATCAGCCGGACTCTCTCAAGCATGGTCATGGCGTTGACCAGTTCCATGATGCCCCTTCCCGGATTAATGCCGGACCCCTGGTAGATGACCAGCAGATCGTCCGCTCCGACTCCCAGATTATTCCGGTTGTACGGGATAAGCTCATCAGTAGAAGGAGCAACATTCATGATTACCACGGGGTCCACCCCGTATTCCTTCCTGTAGAGATCAGCAATTGAGTTGCTGACTGTGATCATGTGACGGACCTTTGGCACAAACCTTCTCTCTGCCTTTTTCCAGGCTGAATATTTGAATTTTCTTTCCTCCAGCCCGTACTGGCCGGTGAAGTATTCATGAGCATCGTAAACAAGGGGTTTGCCGAAGAGACGCGATACATAATAACAGGGAATGAGGGTATCGAGGTCATTGGCAATATAGAGTTCTGATCTTCTGGTGAACAGACGCAATAACAGGGCTGCATTGAAAAATATATACATCATGGGACCCCGTCTGAAAAGCACCGTCAGCCTTATGATTTTTATGCGGGGAAGGAAGAGAGACGGAGATTTTCCGCAATTTCTTCCGATGAGTGTCACAGTGTATCCCATTTCGGTGAGAAGCAAAGCCTGTTTCTGAACTCTCATATCTGTTGAGAGATCACTGATAACGGCTATGGTAGCTCTCATCTTCAATTTGTTGCACCCAAAGAAAGATTGTCTCCTCCAGATTTAGGATCTGAAAGATACGAAAGATTTTTTTAGCTAAGTTTGCGTAGATTTTTTAAGGACTTTGAATGGATACCCGGAATAGCAGGACAGTTCACCTTGTCAGCTTCAATATCCCTTACCCTCCCGACTACGGAGGTGTAATGGATGTCTTTTATAAGATATGCTCATTGAAAAAGCAGGGTGCGGATGTGATTCTTCACTGCTTCAGTTACGGGCGAACCCGTTCCAGAACCCTTGAGCGCGAGTGCCTCAGGGTACATTATTACCGGCGTGACCTTAACCTTTTTCATCTCTTCAGCAAGGAGCCTTTCATAGTTCTTTCCCGGCACAGCGATTCGCTGCTTAAGCACCTCCTTGCTGATAAGTACCCGATAATCTTTGAGGGATTGCACACGACACACCTTCTGGGTCACCCTTCCCTGTCAGGTCGCATGATCATGGTCAGAACGCATAATATCGAGCATATCTACTACCGTAACCTGGCCGTCAATGAAAAAAATCCCTTCAGGAAATATTTTTTCAATTCAGAAGCCCGCAAGCTGGAGCGGTACGAACCAAAATTGTCAAAGGCATCGCTTCTTCTGACAATTTCGCCGGGCGATACGGAATATTTCAACTCCAGGTACGGCAATGCCCTTTTCGTCGGTCCTTTCCATCCGGCGAATGAGTGCGGTTCCCGGGAGGGCAAGGGTGATTATGTTCTGCTTCACGGCGATTTCTCGACCTCCGAAAATAATGCCGCTGCAAGGTTCATACTGCATGAGGTGGCGCCCCGGTGGAAATATAAAACTGTCATCGCCGGCAAAAGACCGTCTGATGAGATGATGCATACAGCTTCAGGATTGAAACATGTCAAAGTCATCCCCAATCCTTCCCTGGTGCAGATGAATGACCTTATCAGCAATGCTCAGGTATGCCTGCTGAATGCATCGCAGCCTTCAGGGATGAAGCTCAAACTTGTCAACGCACTCTGCCAGGGACGACATGTGATAACATCCGATTCTGTTGTTGCCGGTACACACCTCGAAAGTCTTTGCAATGTAGCTGGAAGTCCTGAAGAATGGATAAACCTGACAGACAGACTCATGAAGGAGGATTTCACCGCCGGGATGAAAGAAAAGCGAAAATTGCTATTGAGTGAAATTGCAGATAACAGTCTAAATGCCAGAAAGATAGTCGAGTCTATCGAAAATAATAATTCACCTCTCTGAGATTTTTGCGGTCTACTGATAAATCCTGCGCCTGTTAAGCTCACGCCTGTAGGCAGCAGCATATCTGTTATGTTCAGACAGCGTGCGTGAAAAGTGGTGGTAACCTGAAAAGTCGGCTTTGGCTACAAAGAATAAATAATCATGTTTTTCAGCCTTCAGCACAGCTTCAAGAGCCGGTTTGGAGGCGCAGCGCACCGGTCCCGGAGGTAAACCACTGTATTTGTAGGTGTTATACGGTGAGTCAACTTCAAGGTGCTCATTCAGTACTCTCCTGATGGTGAAATCATTAACTGCAAATTTCACCGTGGGATCGGCCTGCAGGGGGATACCCTCACGGAGCCTGTTGAGATAAACACCGGCTATCCTGGGCATCTCGTCATATTTTGTCGATTCTTCTTCTATGATGGATGCAAGCGTCGACACTTCCACAGGTGTAAGGTTCAGGGCTTTGGCAGATGCCAGGCGTTCATCGTTCCAGAATACCTTATACTCCTTCAGCATCCGGCGGTAGAAACCCTTCGGATCCAGGTTCCAGTAAATCTGGTAGGTATCAGGTAAGAAGACGGATATGAGCGTCTGACGCGTAAACCCGTCTGCTGAATAATTGTTTTCATCCGCGAAGAACTGCGACAGGGATTCCGGGCCGGCCTCAATCTGAGATCCCACTCTCGCAGCAAGCTCATCAAGTGTACGGATATTGTTGAATGTCACATTCACCGGAGCCTGCCTTCCTGACCTTAACATATTCACAATATTATAGTTATTCATTCCAGGCTCAATTAAATAAGATCCTGATTTCAATGAGCGGTGGAAGGACTTTATTCTTGCCGTGATAAGGAAGTTGCGTTCACTCCTGAGAGCTCCTGAGCTTTTCAGTGTGTCCAGGAGATTTTCAAAGGAGGAACCTGAAGGTAAATAGATCCTCACTGCGGCATCTGATTTTACGTTGGGTCTTAAAACCACGATCCACAATAAAGCGGTTACTGCCAGGCATCCGGTCAGGAATATATAAAACAAATACTTGGATATTTTTCTCATCATTGAAGTGGTTAGTAGAGAGGACCAAAAATACGGGCCAGGGATTCCCTGTATCTGTCTCTTCGGCGTCTTGTCTCCCATTCAGATTTCATGATCTCTTTGCAGTTCTTCAGATCATTGGAAAACACTTTACCCAGGGAGGCCGCAAAATCCTCGTCATAAACAAGTGCCGTGACTTCAAAATCAAGGTCGAAACTGCGTACATCAACGTTTGGCGAACCTACCGATGAAAATACTCCATCCACCAGGAGGTACTTTGAGTGTATGAATCCCTTTTCATAAAGAAAGACTCTGATGCCGGCATCAAGAAGTTCAGCAATATATGAGCGGGTATTCCAGTTGGTGATGATTGAATCAGCCTTTTCGGGAAAGATGATTCTCACATCAACACCGCTCAGGGCTGCTGTTTTAAGGGCTGTGAGCATGCTTTCGTCAGGACTGAAGTATGGCGAGGTGAGGTAAATTGATGATTTTGCCGTTGCAATTGCTGCAAAATAAACCTGCATTATTGTTGCCCAGTCGGTATCAGGGCCGCTTGAAGCAACCTGTACCAGTGTACGGTTACCCGTTTTGGTGTAGTTCGCCAGGGAGGTATCTGGCGGCAGTTCTTCGCCACTGACAAAATCCCAGTCTGAGACAAACACCCTGTCAAGAGCTGCAACAGACTCACCCTCAAGTTTCAGGTGAGTATCTATCCATGGTCCGAGAAAAGGCAGACCATCGATATATTTGTCTGCAATGTTTATACCTCCGACAAAACCTGTTGTGCCATCCACCACAATAATCTTGCGGTGGTTGCGGTAGTTAATTTTGCTTGAGAAACTGGGGAAGCGAACCGGCATGAAGGGAAAGATCTGCACTCCGGCAGCGCGCATCTCCCTGAGATAGCTCCTGTGAATGTTCCAGCTCCCCACATCGTCATATATGACCCTCACCTTAACCCCCTCAGCAGCTTTGCGCTTGAGCAGCACCTTAAACTCTGTGCCAAGTTTGTCCGGCTCAATGCGGTAAAACTCGAGGTGAATGAAATCCTTCGCCGCAACTATTGCCTGCTTCATGGCGGAAAACGTTTCATCACCGTTGATTAACAGCTTTATCCTGTTGTCGACAGTGAGCAGTGACCGGTTGTTATTCAGCAACAGACGGATAAGATGTGCTTTCGACCTGACAGCTTCACTCTCCTCTGCCAGCACGAAAGGGAGTGATGTCACCTGACTGTCAGCGTTGTCTGACAACCTGTTACTGTCAGTCAGGCTTTTGCGGGTGTAAATTTTCTGTTTGCGGTAATAGCGGCCGAATATTATGTAGATGACCAGTCCTGCAACAGGCACAAACAAAATTACAAGCAGCCATGACAGGGTTTTGACAGGATTTCTGTTCTCAAACACAATCATAAGGCAAATGGAGAAGACCGTGATCACATATAAGATTGCCAGCACGTCCAGAAGCACTATTACTGTTTGTCCTGCCAGGAACATAATTTCGCCTTACTTGCATGTAAAAATAAAAAAACTCTTCCGCTTGACAACGAAAGAGTTCTTTTATGGCATTTTACACTCAGAATACCAGTCCTACCTGAAGCAAAAGTGCTCCGGTTCTGTCATCAAGGGTAAAAGTCTCACCGCCTATAGTGATCTCATCACCAAACTGGTTAAGGTTACCCTCATAACGAATATCAAAAGTCAGTTTTTTGAACAGATCAAATCCTACGCCTGCCTGGTAACCGAAAGTGGCACCCTTGTATGTGGCTCCGTCAATTATATCCGATGGTTCGCCTATCATTACAGCCGCAGCCGGGCCGGCATTTATTCTCAGGAAAGCGACTTTAAATCCTAAAAGAAGAGGAATATTGAGTTTAGTGAACTTCTGGTTGTACACAACCGGAGCTCCTCCGGCCTCGACATCTTCGTAAGTGACAGAGTTGGTGGCTGTGGCAAGGATTAGTTCCGGCTGAAGGTAAAATCCACCAAAGCCGGCTTTCATGAATACCCCGCCCTGGAAACCCCACTCAGCGGCTTCCGCGCTTTGAATAATTACATCAATATCGGCATCCTGGATTGTTTGATCCGTGTAGGTAAAGTCTGTGCTCACACCTGCCTTTATTCCAAATTGTACCTGTGAATAAAGCGGTGCAGCAAGTAAAAGTGTGAAAAGAACAATAAAGATCTTTTTCATTTTTTCCCGATTTAGTTAATAGTACAGGATTCTATACAGATTAACGGGAAAATGCATGCAAAGGTTGCATGGCGGGGCAAAAAACGGTACTTTATTTCACTGTTTTGCCAGTTCAGAGAAGATTACCTCCTTCATCCTGTCAAATTCCTCGCGATCAAAAAGACGGGTCAGAAAGATAATCTTTCCCTTTCTGTCGATGATAATATTACGGGTGACGCCTGATTCCTTCAGGGCGTAAAGGCCAAAGATGTCAGCGCCGGGGTCCTGGGCCAGCGGGTAGGATATCTTCATGTCATCTTTAAACTTCAGCACCGTCTTTTCGGGCTCATCACGGTCTATTCCAATCACAACCAGGCCTTTGTTTTTGCCTGGCTGCCAGATTTCACTCTCTATAAACGGCATTTCCTTGCGGCAGACACTGCACCAGCTGGCTGTAAACTGTAGCATGACCACCTTCCCGTGCAGGTCAGAAAGCTTATATGTATTCCCGCCTGCCTCCTTTATGGTAAAATCAGGTGCTATATCTCCTTGCCTGACAATATACCCATTCTCATAAACCTTCTGTTCCTGTGAAATTGCTGTAATTGTCAGCAAGGCCGCTGCCGCAATGACTATCAGTCTTTTCATTTCCACTTTCGTCCAGGTTTCAAAAATACAAAACAATCGGCTTTCGTCTGCCCGGTGTCTGAATTCTTAACTATGAATTCTTAATTACTCAGGACTCCTCCTCAGGCCCGATATCCATGTAGGCACTGCTCATCTGCATCTCCAGGTATCCCTTTTCCGCTTCCCTGAAACCGTACTCGAAACAGTATGACCACCTTGCTCCGTCCGGTGTTTCAACCAGGTGGGTGAAGAAAGTGAAGTTATAACCCTGTGCAATAAGTGCATCCCGGTGTATGTGATGGTGACCTGAGTCAAGAAGATCACTCAGTATCTTCCGGTTTCGTCTCAGCTGGGAATGCACATTCCGCACATAGTTGTTCTGATCACGGTTAAGACGATTGTTGTAATTGTTGCGGCACTGATCGGAACAGAATTTTTTATCAGACCGTCCGAGAAGTTTAGCTCCGCAGTCAAGACATACTCTTTCCACAGCGTAATGTTTTGATAAAGATACAAAATATACAAATTATACATTATGCTTATTTCATTGATTTAGTTAACCAAACCCGTTTACAATCGGATATAAACGACTGCAAAATGAATAGAAACGATTAATAACCGAATGATGTGCCGGCGAGGGTGCACATTTGTATCGTTAACTGCATTATTAACTAAAAACAAAACATCATGAATGCATTAAGAAACAAAGTACAGCTGATCGGCCGGCTCGGTCAGGACCCGGACATCAAGACGCTTGACAGCGGCAAGAAAGTGGCACACTTCACTATGGCCACCAACGAGAACTTCAAGAGTGCCGACGGCACCAAGACAGAGGAGACCACATGGCACAGCATCGTGGCATGGAACGGGCTGGCAGAGCTCGCTTCAAACTACCTTAAGAAAGGCAGGGAGGTATGCATCGAGGGGCGTATCAGCTACCGCTCCTACACAGACAAGAACGGGCTGCCGAAGAGTGTCACGGAGATCGTGGCTTCTGACCTGGTGCTTCTCAGCTCAGGCGGTACTGCAAAGGAAGACTTTCCAAAGGAACCCAAGGTCAGGGAAAGCAAGGCGAAGGAAAAAATTGCCTGAGGGACAGGCATGTGTGGATGGATTGTCTTGTGAAAAAGCCCCGGTCAGCAGCCGGGGCTTTGTTCTCATCTGTCTTTCCGACTGCCGGCGGCATCCCTTCCGGCCCTCAGCGCTTTAAGATTAAGGTCGACAACCTCCTCTCCCTTACGGTTGAAAAGCTGCCGGACAGCATTTTCAAGGCTTTCGAAAGGCAGGGAAATGAAAGAGGATGCGGCCCCCAGAATGACCATGTTGCCTGACCTCGACGAGCCCAGGTCCTTCGCGATGGCGTCAGCATCAAGGACAATGGTGTTGCCGGCTTTCTTCAGCTCAGACATAATATCATCAATAACAGGATAATCAGGGATGTTGATAAATGGCACCGAGTTGGTCACTATCCATCCCTCAGGCGAAAGCCACGGAAGATAACGCAGCGCCTCCATCGGCTCGACACTTATTATCAGGTCAGCCATGCCGTCAGCGATGAGATCAGAATGTATCTCTGTATCTGAAATCCTGAGGTGCGACTGAACATCGCCTCCTCTCTGGCTCATTCCATGCACTTCAGACTGTTTCAGGAAAAGGTTCTGTTCCACGGCAGCAAGTCCTATGGTAGCTGCTATGGAGAGGATACCCTGACCTCCTACACCTGCCAGTATTATGTCACATTTCATATTATTCCTTTGTTTTATTCTTTCCGGCAGCCTCTGCTTTCTTGTTTTTCGACGCTGTCTGAATGCACTCCCTGCGCGCAAGCACAACAGACAATCCATGATGCATCATCTCCTCCCTGATAACGGAGATGTTCTCTTCATGGTTTTTTCTCAGCGGTGTGATCACCCTCAGGTGATTACGGCTCACTCCCAGACCCAGACAAATGCTTTCAAGCCTGTCGGTAGCCTGCGAATGCTGTCCTCCCGTCATGCCTGTGGTAGAGTTGTCTGATATTATAACCGTGACAGGAGAATCCTTAATCACCGCATCGAGCAGCCCGGTCATTCCTGAGTGTGTGAAAGTCGAGTCGCCGATGACAGCTACAGCAGGAAACAAGCCTGCATCAGCGGCGCCTATTGCCATGGTCACCGAAGCTCCCATATCTACACACGAATTGACCATGTTATATGGAGGCAGGGCACCAAGCGTATAGCATCCTATATCAGAGAAGACCCTTCCCGGTCCGAAATCCTTCATAACCACAGCGAGAGCAGCATACATGTCTGCATGACTGCAGCCCTTGCAGAATGACGGCGGGCGCTGTCTGACAATCGCAGGAACCTCCTTGCCGGGTATTGTCTTCATTCCCAGTGCCCTGGCCACAATAACAGGATTAAGCTCCCCGTCTCTTGGCACAGTGCCGTCAAGTCGTCCCATTACCTTGACATCCCTGTCGAGAAGACCGCGCAGCTGCTCCTCGATCAGAGGATACCCTTCTTCTAGAACCAGCACCTTTTCACAACTGTCAACCAGCTGAGCAACCATATTTTTATCAACCGGATAGGCAGCAACCGACAGTATCGGATAGTCATCCTGATGGCCGGAGATGTTCTCCATAAGATAATTATAAGCTATACCACAGGTTATTATACCTGTCTTGCCTTTGCCCTTGTTTAACCTGTTCCATCCTGAAATGACTGGATCAGCGGGCAGGCTTGCGAACAGGTTTGTAAGAGCCCTATACTGTTTGCGGGCAATAGCCGGCAGAAGCACAAATTGCCTGGGGTTTGAAGGCAATGACTGCATGTTCCTTTGTCTCGGTTCGCGAAGCGTTACTGATGCACGTGAGTGTGCCAGGCGCGTGGTAATGCGTAACAGAACCGGTAACCTGTATTTTTCAGACAGGTCAAAGGAGTCAAAAATCATATCATAAGCTTCCTGCTGATTGCGCGGCTCAAAGACCGGAACCATTGCAAATTTGCCATAGAAGCGTGAATCCTGCTCATTCTGTGACGAATGCATTGAAGGGTCATCGGCGCTGACAACAATAAGTCCACCGTTTACACCTGTTACTGCAGAGTTGATGAACGCATCTGCAGCGACATTAAGGCCAACATGCTTCATCGCAACCATGGCCCTTTTCCCTGCATAAGACATCCCAAGTGCAGCTTCCATGGCCGTCTTTTCATTTGATGACCACTCCCGGTGTACATTCTCTTTTACTGCCTGTGGCGAAGACTGAATATACTCCATTATCTCCGTTGAAGGTGTACCGGGATAAGCATACATGCCACTCATTCCCGCATCCAGAGCAGCTTTTGCAATTGCCTCATCACCAAGCAGTAATAAACGTTGCATATAATTTAAGCTTTAATGTAATTTAACATTCATGGCAGTAAAGATGATAAGAATATGATAATAAACAAATATCTAAAATCATTATAAGAAACTCAGTGTCATCATTATGTTTGGCTGGTCTGCCGGACGACAGTCATTCCGTCAGTTTATTAAAGTTAAGTTAAATTTAAGAATCAAGTTCCAATATTGTTTACTTTGTAACGCAAAAGCATGTGCCATTGAAGAAGGTTGTGGTGATAGGCCTGTTGCTGGTCTCGGTTTATTGTCGGATAAGTGCTCAGGTTGAACAGAACAAGTATATACAGATTGACGGTGTGACAGCTGATGACAAAGGCTTTATCATTCCCGATGTCAGCATTTATTCAAAAGGACTCCGGCGTGGTGCAGCCAGCGATCACCGGGGTATCTTTTCAATCATCAGCACACCTGGTGATACCGTTTTTTTCAGTGCAATAGGATTCAAATCAACACTGCTTACCGTACCGTCAACAATCGCAGGCATCAATTTCATCACTGATGTGATACTGGTTGCAGATACCATTATGATTGAGGAGGTGGTTATATTGCCGTGGAAGACCTATTCTGAATTCAAGAGGGCGGTACTTGAAAACAAGCCTGCTGATCCCCTGCTGGAGAATATGGCGTTTAACCTGGCACTTGTTGAGCAGCAGACATGGTCTGACATGCGTTCAACACCTGGTCAGGGATACAGGTACACAATGCAGCGGGTATCTGATAATCTTTACAGCCATAATCAGTCTCCGGCCAGTAATCTGCTGAACCCTTTTGCATGGCAAAAGTTCATCCAGGGAGTTAAGGGAGGGTTGCTGAAGAATGAAAAATCGACAACCACCAAGCAGAAGAAGGCTAAGATCAGGAAGAAAAAAAAGAGTGACTGATGCCACGTTCATCAAGGATAGCGCTTCCCCTAATTCTTGTTTTGCTATTTTCACTGGCTGTCTCTCCAATCCTGTCACAGGATAAAGCCATAACGGGAAGGGTCACCGATACCGCAGGAGTATCTCTTTCCTACGTCACGGTATATATTCCGGCTTCAGGCGGCGGAACCTTCACCGACAGTGACGGTCAGTTCACCGTTTCCTTACCTGCAGATAAACAACAGTTTACCATTATTTTCTCATTGATCGGGTACAAGCCGGATACACTTCTTCTGAGCAGGTCAGATGCGGACCTGCCGTTGAAAATCACCCTGATCAGTGATACGCTGGAGCTTCGCGGCGTTGAAGTAAAGGCCGAAAGAGCTGATAACATCACTTCCGTGTCTGTTCCCGTAGTTTCAGGAATAGTTATTCCGTCGGTGACCGGGGGCATTGAGGCTGTCATAACTACCCTGCCGGGAGTAAGCTCTTTCAGTGAGCTGAGCTCCTCATACTCCGTCCGGGGTGGCAGCTATGATGAGAACCTGGTCTACATTAACGATGTCGAGGTTTACAGGCCATACCTCATCCGGTCAGGGCAGCAGGAAGGGCTCAGCCGGATCAATCCTGACCTCGCTTCCTCAGTCATCTTTTCACCGGGAGGTTTCAGTGCAGCATACGGTGACCGCATGTCGTCAGTGCTGGATATCAGGTACCGGGAGCCGGAGACCAGGGAAGCTTCTGTCTCTCTCAGTCTCCTCACCTCGTCAGCCCATGCCGGAGCCCGGAGCAGGAATGGTAAATTCTATATTATTGCCGGTGCAAGATACCGTACTAATGCCTTAATGCTTAACAGCCTTGATGTCAGCGGTCAGTATGAACCGAGGTTTGCCGACATCCAGGCTATGGCCGGGTACAAACCGGGCACCAGGACACAAATCACACTCTCGCTCTGGGGTTCATCAAACAGGTACACATTCATGCCGCAGAGTCAGACAACAACATTCGGGACCACAACGGACGCATATAAACTTTTCGCCTGGTTCGAGGGAGCAGAACGCGACAGGTATGACAGTGGCGGCGGCGCTGTCACCCTTGAAATCAGGCATAACGAGAACCTGTCTTCAAAGATCATACTTTCAGGATACATTGCTTCGGAGAATGAGAATTTTGATATACGGGGAGCCTACAGCCTCAACGCCCTTGACAAGACTGAAGGCTCTGAAAATAATCCTGACACTCTGCTGAATGCAGGTGTGGGTAGCTGGCTGTCACATGCACGCAACAAGCTCAGTACGGATATGTTAAGCCTCTCATACAAAGGGTCCGCCTCTGCATGGGGCAGCAGTTTTGAGTGGGGGCTCACCGCCAGGCACAGGCACCATGATATAAATGTAAATGAGTGGACCCGCGTGGATTCGGCAGGTTTTACAGTCGGCAATAGCGATGACGGGCTGAACCTGACATCATATACCGATCACAGCAGTGTTGTAAACAGTCTCATCACCGAAGCCTTTCTAATTAACAGGAGCAACTTCCGCCTTGCAGGCAGGGCGTGCGAGCTTAACGCCGGGATAAGGGCTGCCTGGGATACTTACAATTCCGAAGTACTGCTGTCGCCACGTCTTTCACTCAGCATGGCACTGTCACACCGGGTCTCCGCATATATTTCCGCAGGAGCATATCATCAGCCTCCCGGAGGTCGCGAGATGATGATGCAGACCGATGACACATCACCCGCACTGATGGCACAGCGTTCATTGCATTTTATTGCCGGCATGCATTATGATTTCATTGCATGGGAAAGGCCCTTCAGGTTCACTGCAGAAGCCTACGGCAAGTTCTTTGACAGGCTCATACCCTATTCGGTTGATAATGTAAGGCTCATTTATTACGGCGGAAACATTGCGGAAGGCTACTCTGCCGGGCTGGACCTCAGGGTCAACGGAGAATTCGTGAAGGGGGTGGAGTCATGGTTCAGCCTTTCTTTTATGAAATCGGAAACGAACATCCCCTCCTACAATTCCGGGTGGTACGCCTCGCCATTCGATCAGAGAGTGAATTTCAGCATCTTCTTTCAGGATTATCTGCCAGGGCACCCCGATTTCCGGGCACATATAAACATTGCGTTCGGAACAGGCATACCAACCTCTCCGCCTGAAAAAGAGCAGTGGGACGTCTGGTTCAGAATGCCTCCCTACAGACGCATTGACATCGGGTTTTCCAAAGTTATCGTTGGAGGTGACAAGAGAGGACCCGGGTCAGTTTTAAAGGAACTTGTTGCCGGAATTGAGGTATTCAACCTGGCAGACATAAGGAATACAATATCATATACATGGATCAGCACAGTCAGGAACAGTGAGGGCAAATCACTTGAATATGCCGTCCCCAATTACCTGACAAGCCGCAGTCTTAACCTTAAGATTGCAGCACGATTCTGATCAATGTCTGATGACATACGGACAATAATTCATATTTTCGTACCCTGATGAGCAGGTTTGAAATCATATTCACGGCTGTAATGGCAACAATCATTGTGCATCTGGTGGTTGCCGTGATATTTATGTCTGTAAAGGTGTCAGCCATGAAAAAAGAGCTGGCTGCAGAGATCATTCTGGCGGTTGAGCAGGAGATGCCTGATGCCGAAATGAAAAAGGCAATAGAGCTTTCGGAAAGTGAAAAGTTCGCCGGTGCGACAGCTGAGGACCTCGTCAATGTAATTAAAAACCTTGCTGACAAGCCCATTGATATTGACCCCAAAGAGTATGAGGACATGGTCAAGGAGGAGCTTATTAAAAGCGGCATGCTGAAGGAAAAGAACTACCTTGACGACCAGAAAAAAGCGGAGGAAGCAGGAAGGGAGGAGATAGATATTCCCACTGAGAAGATCAAGCCGCAGGTAGCGGAAAAAAAGGAGAAACCTGAAGAAAAGGGCACATTCAGGGGTCCGACACGTATTTTCTATGATCTTGCGGGCCGGCACCATGTTTTCCTCCCAATTCCCATATACAAGTGCCAGGGAGCAGGTCAGATTACGCTGGCTATCGAAGTCGACCGCCAGGGCACTGTAATAAAAGCAGAACCTGCCTCGAGCCTCTCGACCACTAAAGACCCATGCCTCACTGAGACAGCTGTTGATCATGCCCTCAGGTCATCATTCAATCCTGACCCGAATGCCCCGGTTAAGCAAGCCGGTTTTCTGACATTTGTGTTTGTAAAGCAGTAAGCCCTTAAAAGAGCAGGCCCTGAACAGGGTAGTTATAAGGCATGATAAGCTCCTTCCTGTTACGGTCGGCACGTGTGTTTGTTATCAGGGGGCTTATGGTATGAGCTTCGAGCATCGCTGAGCCTACAGGCTCCATAAGTTCTTCAGCCGGAGTTTTTTCGAGCTCTTCCTTCAGCCATAACTTTTCAACACCGGCAGGCAGGATTACAGGCATCCGCTTTTTGGTATTGTGTATCTCTGACATAAGTTCATTGGCCCGTGTTGTCACCACTGAGAATGTATTAACGGAAACGCCTCCCTTCATTTTCCATGAGTCCCATATGCCGGCAAGAGAAAAGATATCTTCATCGCGCAGGCTGATATACCATGGAATTTTCCTTCCGCCGACATGCTGCCATTCAAAGAATCCCCTGACCGGTACGAGGCACCTTCGCGAAATGAATGACTCCCTGAAGGCAGGCTTGGTATCTATGGTCTCAGACCTGGCGTTGAATGTCTTCGTCATTATCTCGTTCGCTTCACTCTCATCCTCGACCCATGATGGAATCAGCCCCCATCTGAACATGCGCAGCGACGCCGGGTCATCTGAGCAAACAACAGGCATCAGAGGCAGGCTGTATGCATGATAATAAAAACTGGGACGGTACTTATCATGGTCGATGAGAACAGCACCGTAGCGCTCTTCAAGTTCCTCCCTGACAATATTTACATTAACAGTAAAACACATCCGTGTCCGGCCTTCGCCGTTAACCTTTAACCTTTATGCTTTAGCGGCACAGGTAATGAGTAGCTGAAGAGGTCATTCTGCGGCCAGTCCTTGACCCTGCTGAGGAACTTAGACATCATCTGGTCAATATCATTGGAAAGTTCAGGTCCGTTCCATGCGCTGCTGTTCAGCAGCACCACCCATGCTGTCCCGTCAGGTAAGCGTTTCATCATTGCGGTTGTTCCGGAGAAAGACCCGGTACGCCACCATGAACCGTTAACCATGGTCGCCCTCCATCCCACCGGTGCGTAGCCGTTATAGACATCAGTCATGAACAGGATGCTCTCGGGCGAAAGAATATCTTTAGGGTTGTCAAATCCGTCAATGGCAAGCAGCAGTCTCATCAGGTCAGGCGCCGTTGCCACCCATGCTCCCGCCGCTCCCAGAGCCTCAATATCATTTCCTCCCCTGCTTGCCGGCAACATCTCCCCTGTTCCATAGACAGAAGGCTTCAGCGGAGCATTTGCCACCTCATAATAGGATACTTCCAGCGGCAATGCCATGTCCGGTAAATTGTGACCAAGGGCCATATCATATATGCCGAGGGGTTCAAGCACTTTCGTCAGGCAATATTCCTCATAACCCATGCCTGATGCCTTTTCGATCACCAGTCCCAGGATGCTGTAGCCGAGGTTTGAATATGACTGTCCTGCGCCGGGAGTAAAATGAAGGTTTTTATCGAGGGCAAACCTTATTATGGTTTTTGTGTCCACAGGCATTGGGACGTTCAGTGTTCTGGCAATAACTTCTGGCATAAACATCTGATCTCCATACCTTTGCGACCATCCTCCTTCATGTGCAAGCAGATGCGCTACCGTGATATCAAATACACGCTTGTCTTTCGGGTTGGCAAATAGAGTGTCATCAAGTATGCCTGTCGGCCCGAAAACATGGTCATTGACAGAGAGCTTGCCCTCTTCCTGAAGTTTCATTATTGCCACAGCGGTAACAAGCTTTGAAACGCTTGCAATACGAAAACGGTGGTAGGGTTCTGCTGTTACGGAATCAGCCAGGGAGGCATAACCGAAACCGCGGGCATATACAAGCTTCCCCTCGCGGGCAACAGCGACGGATGCACCTTTAATATCATAGTTCCTCAGGAACCATTCAATGCCATTTTCGGCATTGTTAAACAGCTCACTGTCAGTGAGACTGTTATCAATCCTGAGATGTGAGGGCGTCAAAGACTCATCCCTGAAACCGGCCCTTTCTGTTCCGACAGGTAAAACAAAAGAAAATAAAACAAGAAATGCTATTAATAATATGCGAAATCCCCCTTTTTCAGACATCATACGGTGCTTTAAATTATTTAACCGCGTACAAAAATATGATTTTAAGCCTCTCATCCCACCTCTGACCATTCATTTTCTTAACCAATGAAAAAAAATATCAACAAAATAGCTCTTCGTGAAAACTGCGACTAAATTTGTATTTATGACAACGTTGAAAAGAATCATTATCGTATCCCTGGTACTGATTTTCCTTTCACCTTGTGTGAAAGCGCAGCAGGATTCTGTCGCAATTGATTCCATTGTAAAAAGAATAAAGGTCCTGCTCGACGACTACAATGAAGAAATACTAATTGTTGACACTTCCAGTTTTATCACAGAAGGGTATGATAATGAAGATATTAATCTGCAGATAGCGGCATCCATGGGTGCATGCAATGAAATAGTCAGGTATTTTTCCAAAGGGGCCGATGTAAATAATTTTGTCGGAGGTGTAGCCACTCCCCTGCATTATGCTGTCTCGTCCGAAAGCATAATGGCGGTTGAGATTCTTTTGCTCCTCGGCGCTTCGCCGGATATGCCGGATAAATACGGTTATACGCCTCTGATAGCGGCAGTGATGGCAGACAATCTTGAAATTGCTGAGCTTCTGATACGGTTCGGGGCTTCATTAACAAAGACAGACCATAATCTTTCCTCTCCCCTGCATCATGCTGCAGCGCTGGGATTTTTTTACACAACTGACATGCTGCTGTACTATGATGCACCGGTTGAAATGTATGATTATGAAGGCAATACCCCGTTGATGCTCGGTGTGAGTTTCAGCAATTATGATATCACTGACATCCTGCTGAGGGCAGGGGCTGACCCGAGTACCACGGACAAGAAAGGAGTTACACCCCTGATGGTGGCTGCCCAGAACGGTGACACCCTTATGCTGAGGATGCTTGTCAATGCCGGGGCAAATCTCTATTCCTCCAATGATGATGATTATGATGCCCTTGGTTGCGCCGTCAGATACGGCAAAGCTGAAGCGGTCTCCTTCCTGCTCCATTACGGCAACCGGTGGAATTACAGGAATAACGGATTAAAAAATCCTGTCGATATTGCTGAATACTACAGTCAGGGCAAGCTGCTTCCATTGCTTACACAGTATGGATTGGCCGAAGAGCCAAAATTTGCGCTGGAAGAGTTGACATTCTCCGCCGGGGCAAGGTTCACATCGCATTATCTTCTCATGGACGGGTCAGTGTCACTTACCGAACCAAGGAAGAAAGCCGGGTTTACCCTTGGAGCAGCCACGAACCCCTTCAGCTGGAAACTGCTTGTAAAGGAGAGTGATGCGACATACCAGTACATGGTTAATACTTACCTGGTCTATGCAGGGGTCTTTAAGGAATTTGAACTGGGTGAAACTGCAGCTGGCAACATACTGAAAGTAATCCCTTCATTGTCTGCCGGTTATCGTTTTTACTCCGATTACGAAGGGGTTGACAGGAAGCCCGAAAACAAATTCTGCATTATTCCATCAGCTGATATTTGCTGGAAGATGAAATACTTCGGAATAAGTACAGGGCTTAGTTATATGCAGACACCATTTCTCAAGGTGTTTCCGATATGGATGAATCTTAAGCTATCATACACGCTCATGCAGAAATCTCCGATAGTGTCAGGGAAAAAGATAAAAATCTACAACTATGAGAAATAGCCCTGTGATAGTGGCCCTGGCCCTGCTTCTGCTGTTCTCATGTGAGGAGGGCACCGTTACCGACTGCAATGAGTGCCATCCGGACGTGATTTACCAGCCGCAGCTGACGATCTACATCAGAGAACTCTGAGTATGAACCCGTAAATCCGCTGGTCACAATATACGAAGGTGCGATAGAAGACAGCATTGTTCTCAACCGCATAAACGTGAATGAGAGTTATTCATACATCACTTACGATGCAGTATTGTATAAAGACTATACCATAAAACTGGAGTTCTTTCTGAACAGCATTAAATACGTGGCAATCGGGGCCGCTTGTCCTAAAGTCCGCTACGACGAATCAACCTGCGATCAGCCCTGTTATTATCTTTATGATGACATTGTTGACCTGAGACTCAGGTACTATTAAAATTCGGATTCTTTTCAGATCCTGAGTGTGAGAAGGATCTGCCGGAGTTCGTTGGGTGTCACGTCTTCATGCACTTTACCGGCATCGGCAACAGCTATCCTGCCTCTTTCCTCTGACACAATAATCACCACCGCATCGGTGGCTTCAGTCAGGCCAATTCCGGCCCTGTGCCTCATGCCAAACCTTGCAGGCAATCCGGTCTGATCGGTTGAAGGCAGCGGGCACCGTGCGGCAAAGATCTTCCCGTTCTGGATCAGCACTGCCCCGTCATGCAACGGAGACCCCTTATAAAATATAGTCTTCAGCAGTTCATCTGTCACCAGGGCATTAAGCAGCTCACCGCCCTCTGAATATATATCCAGCAGGCTCGTTCTCCCAACCGCAATAAGTGCACCTGTGCGCGACTGCGCCATTGACTCGGCCGCCCGTACTATCTCCTCGACTATCTGGTTGGTAGTCTGATCTACCGTTCCTGACGGAAAGTACTTGTCAAATGAGAACCTGTTCCGGCTTATGTACCTGTTACCGATAGCGAGGAGAAAGCGTCTCAGCTCCTGCTGAAACACAATGATAAGTGCAATTACCCCTACACCTATCACCTGGCCCAGTATGGCACTGATAAGTTCCATGTTGAGGGCCTTGACGACAAGCCAGAAGAGGTAAACAAAAAAGATTCCAAGAAATATGCTGAAAGCAGCTGTTCCTCTTATAAGACGATAAAGCTGGTAGAAGATAAACGCTACCATTACAATATCGATAATATCGAGGATCGAGAAGTTCAGCATACAACACAATGCGGTGACGGGCAAATTTAACAATAATGATCGAAAAGGATGCCGTCAGGATAAATCTTTTCAAAAAGGGTTATCACCTCCTTCGCCTCCTGCACATCATGAACCCTGAGTATAGAGGCTCCTTTCATAAGTGCGGTCATGTTCAATGCGGAAGTCCCGTTAAGGGCACTTTCGGGAGTAATATTGAGTGTGCGCCAGATCATCGATTTTCGTGAGAGTCCTGCAAGCAACGGCAGACCGGCAATTTGAAACTCATTTAACCTCCCTAAAATCTCAAAATTATGCCTTGCCGTTTTACCGAAGCCAAAGCCCGGGTCCAGAATAATATCCTTCACCCCTGCCTGCTGCAGCTGTGCGATCTTCTGACCGAACCAGAACAGTATATCTGAAACAACATCATCATAATGCGGTTCTGACTGCATTGTCTCAGGCGTTCCCTGCATGTGCATCATGATATACGGAACATTTAACCTGATAACCATGGGGAACATATCTTTGTCCATCTCCCCTCCCGATATATCATTGATAATAGCTGCTCCTGAATTTATTACCGCCTCCCCGGCAACAGATGCCCGGTAAGTATCTACAGAAATGATGGCTTCCGGGTATCTGCCCAGTATTAGTTCTGTTGCCCGGCAGACACGTTTCTTTTCATCCTCTTCCGGAACATCCAGTGCCCCGGGACGCGTAGAGCATCCTCCGATGTCAAGAATATCAGCTCCTTCCTCAAGCATCTTTCCCGCAATGGCAAGTATACTCGTCATCGGAGGTATAACGACTTCCGGAATAAAATGAATCTTCAGTCACATTGATAATGCCCATTATCCTCGGATGCCGCAGATCAAGAAGCCTGCCTTTAATATTTATGAACATGGAGAGAACTTTTACTTTTATAAAGATAATCATTGCACCGGATCAGAATGAAACCCTTCCTGACAATGCCTTTAAAATGGCTATATTTGGCCGTGCATACTGTAAATTTTCAAATTTCAACTGAATGAATGAAATCAACTGGGCCGGAGAGCTTTGCGTGGCAATCACCGTGTCCGATATTTCCGGAAAAATACTCTACATGAATGACAAATCGGCCGTGACATTCGATAAATACGGCGGGAAGGAACTCATTGGCAAAAACCTCAGGGATTGCCACCTGCCCGAATCATGGGAGAAGATTCTTGCAATAATGAACAGCCGGGAAGTCAATTGTTACACCATAGAAAAAGAAGGCATCAGGAAACTCATTTACCAGGCGCCGTGGTATGAGAATGGCAGGCTGTCCGGCATGGTTGAGCTCTCCATGGTGATTCCCTCCAAAATGGACCATTTTGTCCGTACCTAGGCGGTGACCATCAATATTTACATGGCAACGGGTGTTGATAAAATCAATATCGACCTGAATACCTGCTTCCTATTAATATTTATCTTTAAAACCGTAGCTATTTATATTAACTGACCGAATGGTAAGGAAGTTCCGGAATGAAACTGATTGTTATTGAAGGACTGGACGGAGCAGGGAAATCGACTCAGATTTCGCTGCTTAAGGAATGGTTTTCGGAAAGGAAACTGCAGTGCAGGTATATTCATTTTCCCCGGACCGATACACCTTATTTCGGAGAACTTATAGCCCGTTTTCTGAGGGGCGAATTTGGCGATATCGGTCATGTCGACCCTTACCTTGTCGCGATGCTTTACGCAGGTGACAGGAAAGATGCCGCCCCGATGATAGAAGCATGGCTGGGAGAAAAATACTATGTGATCCTTGACCGTTATACATACTCGAATATAGCTTACCAGTGCGCAAAGATTAGTTCAGGCGAAGAGGCAAGCAAACTCATGGACTGGATACTGAAACTTGAATTTGATCATTTCTCCATTCCGAAACCTGACATTAACATCTTCCTTGATGTTCCATTCAGGTTCACGGAAGAGAAACTTAACAACCAGCGGCAGGGTGATGACAGAAGCTATCTTCTGGGCAACCGCGACATCCATGAAAGCAGCCTTGAATTTCAAAAGATGGTAAGGGACGTATATATGAAAGTAGCTGAGGAGGACAAATACCTGCAGGTAATAAAATGCTACAATGCAGACAATATCATGCTTGCTCCTGATGAAATTTTTCATCTGGTACTTGACAAACTAAAGGAAAACAATATTCTCAGATGAAGGTCTTAACTCAAATCGGCAGGATACTGACAGGTCTTCTCTTTGTTTTTTCGGGGTTTGTCAAGGGGATTGACCCGATGGGAACCGCATTCAAGCTCGAGGATTATTTCAAAGCCTTCAGCGTTGGTTTCCTTGATGACCTTGCCCTGCCCCTGGCATTAATACTTTGTCTTGTTGAGTTTATGACCGGCATGATGCTTCTGACGGGGTCTTTTACCAGGCTGGCATCATGGATGGCAGCGCTGTTCATGGCTCTGTTCACACCCCTTACCCTGGTCCTTGCCATCTTTAACCCGGTCTCTGACTGCGGATGTTTCGGCGATGCCATAGTTCTTACAAACTGGGAGACATTCTTCAAAAACATCGGAATAACCCTTCTTGTCGTTTTTATCTTCATCAGGAGAGACGACCGGACAGGTACCTTATCCATAAGACCGGGGCTGATTGCAACCCTGGCATTCAGCTTCCTCTTTCTCCTCTTCATGTGGTACAACCTTGCATATCTGCCGGTTATAGACTTCAGACCATATAAGGTCGGAACAAACCTTCCGGAGGCAATGTCTGTGCCGCCGGATGCGGAGGCAGACAGGTATGATATCAGATTCATCTATGAAAAAGACGGCCTTCAGAAAGAATTTACCCTTAAAGACTACCCTGCTGAAGATACAACATGGAAATTCGTGGATCAGAAATCTGTTCTTATTTCAGAAGGATACGTTCCTCCGGTACATGATTTCAGGCTGGTCGACAGGCAGGGTGCCGATCTGACTGAACAGGTCACAGGAAGTGAGGGTGATGTGATGCTGATGATAGCCCGGAAACTCGATAAGTCCGACAGCGATGGCCTTGCGAAAGGATATGATCTCGGAACTAAACTCCGGGAAGAAGGCAAGAAATTTTACGTCGTGACCGCCACTCCTGCCGACGAAGCAGTGGGTCTGACAAAAGGGTTCAGCACCCTCTTTGCCGATGAAGTGACACTGAAGACAATTATCAGATCTGACCCGGGATTTGTTCTCCTTCACAATGGTACAATTATTGCCGAATGGTCATATAATGGACTTCCTCAAAAGGAAGAATTTAAGGGAGACCTAAACGCACTGGCGCTAAAGAGCAGCAGACAGGAAAACATTAACCTTATTATAATAAGCACATTGCTGGCAATAATTCTGATTGTTGCCATAACTCTGCCACTCAGACTGGCAGACAGGGATAAGTAAGAAAACGGAATTCAAAAAACTAAGGAACTATGAGAAAAAAAATTGTGGCAGGTAACTGGAAAATGAATATGGAGTTAAACGAAGGCATTTCACTTGCCAAAGCTATCAACGATTATTTTCAGGATCACCAGCTAAAGGATAAGGAAGCCATACTTTGTACGCCATTTATTCACCTCAGTGCGGTCAGCGGGTTGCTGAATGCAAAAGGCCTGACTGCAGGCGCTCAGAACTGCAGTGATCATAAGTCCGGCGCCTTCACCGGCGAGACCTCGGCAGCTATGATACGAAGCACAGGAGCCACCAGTGTCATCATCGGGCACTCTGAACGACGTACCTATTACGGAGAAGATGACACACTTCTTGCTGCAAAGACTCTGGAAGCACTTCGCAACGGACTGCGGGTAATTTTCTGCTGCGGGGAAGTGCTCGCCGAGAGAGAGCAACAGATCCATTTCACGGTTGTGAAGAGACAGCTTGAGAAAGGTCTTTTTAATCTTCCGGTTGATGAATTCAGAAAATGTGTGATAGCTTATGAGCCTGTATGGGCCATAGGTACCGGTGTCACTGCCACCCCTGCCCAGGCACAGGAAATGCACGGTTATATCCGGGGTATCATAGCCGCGAAATACGGCCAGGAAGTGGCTGACGATACAACAATACTTTACGGCGGAAGCTGCAAGGCATCCAATGCGGCTGAACTGTTCGCCAATCCCGATGTCGACGGCGGACTGATCGGCGGCGCATCACTTGTCAGCGAAGAATTCTGCAACATTGTGAAAGCACTGTAGACACCTGATGAAAAAGATCATCTTAGTTCTCCTGACAACGGCTGCCCTTTCACTTCCGGTAGTCGGCCAGGTTTCCGGTCAGTTTTCAGGTGATGCCTCAAAATTCACCGCTGAACTAACAACTTTTATGGGAACCCTTGTCAGCAAACCCCAGAAAGCTGAGGTTGATCTTTTTATTTCTCTGTTCGACAGTACATGTTTTTCGACCCAAAACAGGGACATGATCATAAACACTGCAAGCCAGCTCAGGGGGCGAAGGGTGAGCCAGGTGCCGGGTTTTATTTTCTTTGTGCGCACACTGACTGACTTTGTCACAACCAATCAGGGGAAGGGCGAGGTCAGTGCATGGCTCGCCGGGCTGAGCGAAATGGCTTTTGACCCGCGGTTCACCAATGCCTCAATCGAAAAATTCATTGAAGTAACCGGTTTGCTGCTGGTTGACAACACAATCTATTCAGCAGGGTCAGTCAGGTGGAAGACCAAGGGTGGAACCGTTGAATTCGATCGCGACACGGTTCTGAAGATTGACATCAAAACTGTAACACTTACCTGTTTCCTCGGAAAAGACAGCACTGAAATATATGACTTCTCAGGCACTTACTTTCCTGACATCTTTCTTATGCACTGTGATAAGGGAAAAATAACCTGGGAGAAAGCCGGTTATGACCTTCCACGGTCTTTGCAACAGTATCCGATTTTAATATTGATGTCACCAAGAGTGAATTTACATGTGACTCATCGCTCCTGACCCACACAACTTACTTCCATGAGCAGGTAAAAGGTACACTGACTGACAGGGCGGTAAAGATCATCTCACCTGACAAAGCCACTATGCCTCGTTTTGTGACGTACGAAAACAGGTTCTTCATTAAAGATATTTATGAAGATGTTGACTATGAGGGGGGACTGACGCTTGAAGGTGCGGTGGTCACGGGGACAGGTTCCAACTGGTTTCCGGCCGGCATAAGACTCTACAGGAATGATACCCTGGCTATGAAACTGATTTCCAGGAACTTTATCCTCTCCCAGAAAACAATTAGCAGCTACGAAGCCTCATCCACGCTTTATCTTGGCAAAGATTCAATATACCACTCCAACCTTGGGTTCTCCTATAATACGAATACCAGGGAGGTGAGCCTGTTCCGCACAACCAGCCCGTTGTCACGAAGTCCCTATTTTGATTCATTCCATAACCTTGATCTCTATTTTGAGCACTTTGCCTGGGACATGGATGATCCGTTCATCACCCTGTCACGCACCAGGGGATCATCAATCGGATCCGCAAAGTTTGAATCAGTTTCATTTTACAATGAGGTAAACTTTTTTAAGCTTATGCGGCTTGATGATGTGCATCCGCTTTACCGTATAAGGGACTATGCGAAGGTTTACGGTGCTGAGTGCATTTCCGGTGGAAGGATTTGCCAAATGGATGAAAATGCCTGTTGAACAGGCTACCTCACTCTGCATTGAACTTGCCAACAACGGTTTCCTTTTCTATGACCGTAACTTCAATGAGGTTGTTATCAAGAAAAAGGTTGATGATTATATCGCCTCCTTCGCCAAAAAGAAGGACTACGATGCCATCAGGATCAACAGTGAAGCCAGGGACAAGGAGGAGAATGCCATCCTTGACCTGAAAACATTTGACCTCCGCCTCGCGGGAGTGAACGATATATCACTCAGCGACTCCCAGAAGGTGTCAATAACACCGTATGACGGCCGTATCGTGATTGGGAAAAACAGGGCCATGTCATTTGACGGTGTTGTAAAAGCAGGCCTGTTCACTATTTACGGCAAGCAGTTCTCATTCAGTTATGACACTTTCTATCTGCATCTTGCAAAGATAGATTCCATCCGCTTAGCGGTGGAGACTGATGAAAAAGACCCTTATGGCAGACCGGTGATAAAGAAAATTGACAACATCATTGAACTGGGTTCAGCCAACCTGTACATCGATGACCCGAAGAATAAATCAGGACTGAAAAGACTGCAGCAGTACCCGATCATTAATTCATTGACCAACTCCTATATCTTCTATGACAACATACCTAACCTGGAAGGCATCTATCCGCAGGAGGAATTTTACTTCCGTGATCGATCCCTTCACATATAACAATATAGACCATTACAGCAATACCGACATGGCCCTCCAGGGTGAGTTTGTCGGCGGAGGTATCACCGAGCCCATGAGGCAGACACTTACGGTGCAGCCTGACACCTCGCTCGGCTTTTCAATGACGATTGCTCCGGGAGGCATTCCAGTCTATGGCGGAAGAGGGGTCCTGTATGAACATCTGAGCATGAACAACTCCGGGTTTATCGGCAGCGGCAGGATTGACCATCTTACTGCCACGGCCGTGTCAGATACAATCTTATTCTATCCTGAATTCATGGTCACCAGGGCCCAGAGCTTCACCATGCGGCCTGATTCATTGAACAGGTTCCCGGAACTCAAAGCTTCGGATGTAGATATTGAGTGGCTGACGGGACCCGATGAATGGTATGCGGAAAATAATCCCGGCAAACCATTTAACATGTTTGCGAACGGAACCACTGTGGACGGAACTCTGATCCTGAAGCCGGTAAGCCTCGATGGCAAGGGAGAAGTGAATATGGCTGATGCCCGTATCACCTCAGAAACCTTCAGCTTCGGCCGCGTAACCATTGATGCGGATACATCGGATTACTATCTCAAGGCACTCAGGGGAGACGGCTACGGCTTCGTGGCAAACAATGCCAACACACATGTGAACTTTGCTGAGCAGCGCTCTTCCTTCAGCCTTAATACTGATTCTTCATTTGTTGTCTTCCCGGAGCTGGAATACATTTCAAAGATGACAAACTTTAACTATAACATGGGTTCCAAGGTGCTCGACATGTCACAGAGAGGAAGAGAGTCTACCACCCTCATGACAGCTGATCAGCTTCTCAAGGTGCCGCCCGGCATGACCGAGAAGGCCACTTTCCTCTCAACAAATAATATGAAGGACACGGTGAAATTCCAGTCCGGATCAGCATCCTACTTCCTGCAGGATGAGTATGTCAAAGTGAAAGATGTCAATTATATACCCGTTGCTGATGCACTGATCCAACCGGGAGACGGTATTCTTTATATCTCCAGGGGAGCTGTTATCAGACAGACTGACAGTGCACTTGTAGCAATTAACAACAGGCACCTGATCCATTCAGCGAAAATAAACATTGAGAGCAGCGCAAACTATTACGGTTCAGGTATATATGATTATACCGACGAGGACGGAAATATTCAGCTGATAAATATGAGGGAGATAAAAGTCGATACAATGGCCACGAAAGCGCTCGGTTATATCCCTGTATCACAAAACTTTACCCTCAATCCGGCCTTCACTTTTACCGGTGATGTGACTCTGCGTTCAAAGGACGATCACCTGACTTTTACCGGGGCTGCCGGGATAGTGACTGACTGCAAATCAATCCGTAACAGTCCCGTGAAATTCAGCGCGGCCATTGACCCTGCGAACGTACTCATACCTATCAGTGATAAACCCCGCGACATTAACGACAACCTCCTTTTTTCAGGTACATTCATAACGCTTGATTCTGCAGGTGTATATCCGGCGTTCCTGTCTGAGAGGCAATCATGGAGCGATAATCCGCTCCTTAATGCAGAAGGATTTCTCTTCCACGACAAAGGGTCAGGGAGATACCGCATTGCTTCCCTGGAGAAGCTGTCTGACCTGTCGCTGAATGGCAACATGGTAACATTTGACAGGTTCAACTGCATACTGACCAGCGAGGGTAATATCAACTTCGGGGTCAACTATGATCTGCTCACTATGAACAGCTCCGGTCGCGTGGTTCAAAACACGGATGGCTCAGACGTGGATATGCAGACAATGATGGGCCTCTCATTCTATTTCAGTCCCGAAGCGCTGCAGATGATGGCCGACGATATACGATCCGTGCCTACTCTGAAAGCTGTCAACCTCTCATCGGAATTCAACAAAAAGGCTATGCGTGATCTGATCGGGCCGGAAGCGGCAAAGGCCCTCTCGGAAGAACTGCAGCTCTTCGGCATGGTAAAGACACTGCCAAAGCAGTTCTCTTTTCAGCTGATGCTTAATGAGGTGAATTTTAAATGGAACCCTAACACGATGTCGTTCATGTCACAGGGAAAGATCGGTATCGGGTTTATCGGCAACCAGCCTCTGAATATTTATGTTGACGGATGGGTGGAGCTTCAGAGAAAGAGATCGGGTGACATTCTTGACATCTACCTTAAGGCAAACGACAATGTCTGGTACTGGTTCTCCTATTTCAGGGGAGTCATGATGAGCTATTCATCCAGCGATTCATACAATGCCCTGCTGGCAGGAATCAAGGATAAGGTCAGAAAGGATCCTAAATCGAATTCCCAGGTTGAATATGAATATATGATCGGGCCTCGCGACAGGCTCATCAGGTTCCTTCGAAGGATGGAAAGCGGAGGAAAAGGTTTTGAAGATGAATACTAAGGTTTTTCATCGAAGCTCCTGCCCCTGCTGCCCAGTTCAATAACCTCCATATCACTTATTTTGTCGTCTTCAACAGAAAAGCGAATGACGGTCTTGACCCTGTGCATGCCTGTCCGGCCTGCTGAACCGGGATTGACACAGAGCATATTATATTTTTTGTCGAAGATCACCTTCAGTATATGTGAATGTCCGCAAACGAAAATGTCAGGTTTGTGTTCATTAATAAGTTCCAGTGCTCTGGGTGAATAGTGACCGGGATACCCGCCGATATGAATAATGAGAACACGCTTCCTGCCTGCCATGAAACTGAGATACTCTCTGGTAGCACTCCTGGTTTTAAAATCGTCACAGTTACCCCAGACAGCTCTCAGCGGTCTGAAAGCTTCAAGTTCAGTAATGACATCAAGGCTGCCTGCATCGCCGGCATGCCATATTTCATCGACTCCTGCAAAATGTTCATAGACAGCGGGGTCAACCCAGCTGTGTGTGTCTGATATCACTCCTATTCTCATCCGGTGAAATAATAAATATTATAAATGCTAAAATCAATAAATTTGTGCAAAGACAAACAGGATGCAGCTATTTTATACAAACAATGTTTCAGATGGCGTTGCCACCTTCAGCCGCGAGGAATCAGGCCACTGTATCAGGGTGCTGCGTATGCGTCGCGGAGATACCCTTCACTTCACTGACGGTGCCGGCAATATGTACGAGGGCATCATAGCGGAAGACGACCCTCATAATATGAAAGTCACTGTCACAGGCGTGACAAAAGACTATGGAAAAAGACAATACAGGCTGCATATAGCGATTTCGCCCCTGAAGAACGATGACAGGCTTGAGTGGTTCATTGAAAAAGCCGTGGAGTTAGGCATTGATGAGATCACTCCGCTGATCTGCAGCCGTACAGAAAAGAAACGGATCAGAAAAGAGAGGCTCGAGGGACTGATTCTGTCAGCCATGAAACAATCGGTGAAAGCCTTCCTGCCACGATTGAACGAGCCAGTTCAATTCGCGGAGTTCATAGCTAAGGTGCATACCGGCAGGCGTCTGATAGCATGCTGCGACACTCAGCTGGAGCGTAAGGCAATAACTACCGCGGTCGGACCGGGTGAAGATATCCTGATACTGATAGGTCCTGAGGGTGATTTTACCCCTGAAGAGGTTATCCTTGCCGTTAAAGACGGGTTCATCCCTGTCCATATCGGACAAAGCCGACTGAGAACAGAAACAGCAGGCGTTGCCGCCTGCTGCACTGTCTACCTGGACAACATCTGAAATCAACCTCTTCCGGGAATGAAATCGAATGCTTCTTTGATGTTTTTAGCAGGAAGATTAAAGAATTCGGTGTATTTGCACCTTTCGCAGATAACTGCAGTATACCTCGTGCCCGGAATACTAAATAGCTGGCTAAACTGGCTGTGCTGAATAACCACTCCTTTCACAGAATATTTCTTTCCGCTGCACTTCGGGCAAACATACTTCAGTACCGGGGTTTCACTTTTCATCTTTTCTTTCGTTTTTGTTATCTTTTTTTGTCTGTTGACGCCCGGACTTGCGCAGTGCCTGGTCAAGGATCCACTCTATCTGACCGTTGGTGCTGCGGAACTCGTCAGAGGCCCATTTCTCAATGGCACTCAGCTTGTCCGGATCGATCCTTATGACAAATGACTTCTTCTGCATGACTATTGGTGAAGGGTACCGGCATTGATGATTGGATTTGCGTCCTTATCACCACACAGCACCACCATAAGATTGCTTACCATAGCGGCCTTTTTCTCTTCATCAAGGTCAATTATACCTTTCTCCGAGAGCTGGGCCAGTGCCATCTCGACCATCGACACGGCTCCTTCAACTATCTTGAATCGGGCTGCAACGACGGCAGTTGCCTGCTGGCGGCGAAGCATGGCTCCGGCAATTTCCTCAGCATAAGCAATGTAGTTGATCCTTGCCTCTATCACATTTATACCAGCGATTTTCAGCCTGTCACTGATCTCCTTCTCAAGCTCGTCATTTACTTCTTCGCCGCCACCGCGGAGAGTGATCTCCGATTCATGGCCTTCCCAGTCGTCGTAAGGATAGAGCCCGGCCAGCTTGCGGAGTGCGGCATCACTCTGAACAAGCACAAAATGTTCGTAGTTGTCAACATCAAACGCTGCCTTGTAGGTGTCTTCAACTTTCCATACAAGCACAAGGCCGATCTTTATCGGGTTACCGTTCTTGTCATTGACCTTTATAGGCTCACTGTCAAAGTTTCGTGCGCGGAGCGAAATTTTCTTACGCACATAAAACGGGACTGCCCACCAGAAACCGTTAGTCTTTACCGTACCCCTGTAAGCACCAAAAAGTACCATTACCATAGATTCATTCGGATTGACGACCATTAATCCGGGAAGAATCAGGAACAACAGAACTATCAGCAGACTTCCCAACCAGAAGACTTCATTGATGAATGAAAAGATAATGGCTGCAATTACCAGCAGACCGAGCACCAGGAACAGATATCCCGATGAGGCTTTGAAAATTCTTTCTTCTTTCATGATATATGATATTATAATGATATCACAAAGATATTAAAATAAATCATACGAGTCAAGGAAAACCGGAAAAAAATTTACATTTGGGGCATGCATGAGCGACACACAGACAGGGAACGTTATTTCAGGGAGCAGGCACACACTACTGTTAAATATGTTATTCCGTTCATTGACAGCGTAATACACGTCGACAGCTCACTTTCTGTCCTGGAAATAGGGTGCGGCGAGGGAGGAAACCTCCTGCCTTTTCTTGAGGCCGGCTGCAACCGTATCGTCGGTATTGATCTGTCAGAAAGCAAAATCGGTAATGCCCGGAAGTTCTATTCAACCATCAACGGGGGCGAAAAAGTCGAGTTTATTGCTGCTGATATATATGATTCAGGATCTGCCGGCACCTTTGACCTGGTGATGATGCGTGATGTGCTGGAACACATTCATGACCAGGAGAAGTTCATTGGCTTTGTAAAACGGTTTCTTAATCCCGGAGGCGTTCTTTTCATAGCATTTCCCCCATGGAATAATCCTTTCGGGGGCCATCAGCAGATGTGTGACAGCAGATTACTTTCAAAGATACCGTGGATTCATCTTCTTCCGCAGGGAGCTTACCGCGGTCTACTCAGGGCGGCCGGCGAAAGTCCTGAAAAGATCGACGGACTGCTTGAAATAAAGCAGACAGGACTTAATCTCGGAAAGTTTGAAAGGGTAATAAAAAAAGAGGGATTTCTTATTCTGAAAAAATCCCTCTGGTTCATTAACCCGAATTTTGAAGTCAAATTCGGTCTCCGGCCCCGCCGGCTGCCTCAGTTCCCTGGAAATATTCCTGGTTTACGGAACTTCATAACAACAACAGGCTACTATATTATTTCAATGCCTCGTCAAGCGCATTGACAATCGGCAGTGCCGAGAACTTCTCTCCCACTGCCTTCTGCATCCACTGCTGCGGAGTAAGACGGCCCTGGCTGTACATGCGGTCAATCTCATCAGAAAAATCTTTTCCTTCAAGATACCCTTCAATCTGGAACTGAATGATCTGACCGAAAGCATAGTTCGGCAGATAGAGCGGAACCTCTATCATATGCGAATATACAGCAAGGAGTGGGGAGTCACTGACTCCCATTACTGGCGCAAAATACTGGTTCCATACCTCTACGGCCGTTGAGATTGTCTGTGCCTTGAGCTGTGCTGCCGTTGCCTTCGGGTTCTCATATAGCCACTTCCAGACCTTCATCTCAACCATGCTGACACCCATTATCTCCATTAACGACCAGGCTGCGTCAAGTGTCTGCAGCTTCTCTTTGTCAGGATTTTCCTCCTTCATGCCAAGAAGCATAAGATCCCTGTCCTGGAATAGAAATGCCGTGGCTTCTGTAAACCCTGTATTAGGCACACCTGACATCATATAATAATCAACATCATAGAGTGATATTGTCTGTTCCACATTGTGTCCGAACTCATGAACCGCAATGTTGTATCCCTTATAGTCCATCCCTTTGTCTGAGATCCTGGTTCTGAGATGAGAAACGGAACCTTTCATAGCGGCTCCCCATGCATGGCCTGATCCCCTTGCCGGGTCCACCACAACCTTGTCTGCTATGTATTTTGCCCTTTCAGGTGACCATCCGAGTTTTGTCAGAATAGTTGGCATCCCGGCTTTGAAAGCAGCAGGATCAGGATACAGCTCACGGGTTTTGGCTGTAAGCAGGCTCTCGGGTATTGAGCTGCGCGATTTGAACCCGTCATACCAGATGTCATACGGTCTGAGATCGCGCCCGAGCCTCTCCCTTATCATGCCTGCAAGCACCTTAAGCTGAGGTGATCTGAGATACTCATCAAATAATTTCTCAGCATCTTCCTGTGCTATTTCCATTCCGCCGGAGAAGCTGCGGAGTATTGCAGTGTTCATCCCGGGATTGTAAGGATCGATGGCTTTCCAGGCATTGAAAATACTTATTACATGTGCATAGCGCGTGTCCGGCTCAGCGGTCAGTTCAACGACAGATCCTTCCTTAACAGTCTTATTGGAGAAAGGAGACCATTCATAGTCGGAGCTGTTTATCACTTTTCCCGGTATCTCCTGCCTGATGATCCGTTCCATCACCTTGTATATCATCTCCTGTTTTTCCAGTCCTGATACCTTATCGGCATAGTTGGCCTTCAGTTCATCACGCAGGTTCCAGTGAGAAAGGAGAACCATATCCTCAGGAAAGAGCTGTCGTCCGTCATCTGTGCGGAGCTTGCCCATATGTATATTATATTCAGCAATATACATCTCGGCGTTTCCTGTCGCAACAGAAGCTGCCTGGTTCAGCTCAGCCGGCACGCGGGAGACAAACTGGTCACCCAGACGGGCCATAGCCCACTCCTCACGGCTCCACTGCGGACCCAGCTCTTCCTTTTCGGCAAGGGTATAATAGGGGAAGTTAAGTGCGATCACAAACGCGATCTTGTTACTGTAGAAGTCGGTTTGTAAATGCGATCCCACCGAGTAGTTGCCGAACATACGGTCAATCTCATCAATCTCTCCGACTGATTCATCAAGCACCTTCCTGAGGTCAAGGGTGATCTCATTCATGTTGCCGCTCATCGATTCAAAATATTTACTGATCTTCAGGAATACAGCTTTTCTTTTCTCAGGACTGGCAATATAATTTGCAGTTGCGAACTCCGCGAACTCCGCCGGGGTTCCGTCTTCGGCTCTCCAAAGTGATGCTGCGTGCTTTAACCCTCTTTCCAGAAGCCGCAAGTCTGCCGAAGGCTGGGCTGCCTGGATTTTCTCGATTGAACTTTTTATTACGGTTTCATCTATGAAACCTGCAACGGACTCTCCTCCCTTTTTATCAGGTGTTGAGCAGGCTGTCAGAACTGCGACCATCAGTATCAGATACTTTTTCATGTGAATTCTCTTTATCCGGCTTAATTTATTGCACAAACTGCATTGCGTAATACTTGGCTGTCAGCTTCTCACCCGTAGCTTTCTCTATCATCTCGTTCCACTGATACCTTGCTCCAGGCATGAAGACGTTGGTTTTAAAATACTCGCCCATGGCTTTCATGTCAGCTTCGGTGTTTCCCCTGACAACGTTTGTTGTCACATAGTGATTAAACTGTGAGGCCAGAAGCTCACCGAGCAGGTAATTATGGTAATAGCACGGATATAGGGCAATATGAATTTTGGATGCCCAGTCAGGCATGTCACGCCCCTCAGGTTCCTTCACCATCTGGTATTTTTCAACGATATCCCACCACAGCTGGTTGAGATCCTGGTCTGGATTTTCGTACATTGATTTTTCAAACCGGTACATTACCTGTGCCCAGCGGCTGAAGACAAGCTGCTGAAGTCTTAATGCCTTGAAGCTGTCATCGGCGATACTGTTCATTTCCTTCTCATCAATGATGCCCATGTAGTTCATCCATACAGGGTTGGTCGCAAACCTTCCGAAATAATTTGCAATTGCCTCGGTAGTAAATGTATGAGCCGCATCCCTGAGGGTAAACGGTAGTGACATATCATTGTAATACTGGTATACACCATGACCCAGTTCATGAAGAATTGTGTTCATCCAGTTTGCATCAGGTTTAATATTGTCAAGTGTACGTACATCGCCTGCACGGTCGATGTCGGTTGAGAACGCATGCTGGTTCTTGCCCGGTTTCTCGTAAAGGTCACTTTTGGCCAGTATTGCATCAACCGGGAGTCCGAGGCTTGCATAATACCTGGCGGCAAGCTGGGCAGGGTCCTTGTCTTTATAATATTTGTCGAAGTCGACAGGATAAATCTCGGGAGCTTCCTGGAAGTACCGGTTCTGGTAATGCCACGGTTTCAGGTCTGCTACAGGTATACCGTAACGTTTTGAAAAATAGGCATCTATATCACCCTTCAGCTGTGCAAAGTTATTACGCGTGAGACTGTCGAGCTCATCAAATATCTTCGTGACATCCTCCGGTTTCTGTCCCGACAGTTCAAGGCTCATCTGGTGGTAATTGCTGAAGCCCAGCTGTTGTGCAATTTTGTTGCGGTGCTTAACCAGTTTGATAATATCATCGGCAACCACGGGACCGATCATTTTATGTCCTTCCCATGCTGCCTGCAGCTCTGTGCTGTTTGTCGAACTGCGCAGAACACCCTCGACCTCGTTGTCACTGAGCTGTTTGCCGTTTACAGTAGCTCTGAAATTGCCATACTTCTTGTTTATCTCAGTCTCCATCTTCACCTGCTGAGATATGAGGCTTGTGTCAATCTGGCCCTGCAGATACATATTATAAATGAGTTCAAGCTGACGTGCCAGTAGAGGTTCTTTAACCAGTTCCGACTCTTTGAGTTCCTTAAGCTCCGCAAAGGCCTGTTTGTCTGTAAAGTAGCTGATATATGCGATGGAGGCTTTTTCATTCCTTGCCCAGGCTTCATCGGTACCGTTGACGTTGGCTTCCCAGTTTGCCAGGTTAGCCTCTTTGAACAAAGGTATGATCTCAGCCTCATAGGCAGAGATAAAATCTCTCATTCTGTTTTCCATTTTCTCCTGTTTTGAAGTGCATGACCAGAACATGGTCACAATAACCATTAAATAGAGGATCAGTCTTTTCATATTAATTGTTTTGGGAATTGGGTTTTGCGAAGGTAGAAAAAATGATAAAGATAAACAGTGATCTCCGGAGGGTAAAATAAAAAACAGGTGCGGCGGACTTGTCTGTCCTCCGCACCTGTCAGCTCATTATTGCACAAATCAAGCTTTTCAGTGCACCTGTGCGTCTCGTCTGATCTTCTCAAACAATCCGGCAACGACCTCTTCAGACGGTATATCTTCCATATCGGGAAGGAGAATGCTCAGGGCGGCATCGATGCCAAAAGCATCTGCTATCAGGTCTGACGGGGTATTGGTGATCTCAAAAAAAGAAAGCAGAAGGGTAGAATTCTTATCCATAGGCGTTGTTGCTCTCATGTGAGAATAACGCCCCTTCCGCCCCGGAAATTGTATCAGCTTACCGAAAGGGTGATATTTTTTTCAGTCATCACCTTCCGCATATTGATCAGCGCATAACGCATACGGCCGAGGGCAGTATTTATACTCACTCCGGTCATATCAGCTATCTCCTTGAAACTCATTCCGGCGTAATGACGCATGATCACCACCTCGCGCTGGTCTTCCGGCAGGCCGTTTATGAGGCTGCGTACATCACGCAACACCTGGCGGCGCACCATAATATCTTCAACGTTGTCGTCAGCAAGCCTGCGAGAGTTAAAGAGGTCAGTATCGTAGTCGTCATTGTACACGATACCCATCTGCTTCTCGTGCCTGAAGTGATCAATGATCAGGTTGTGCGCAATCCGCATCACCCATGATATAAATTTACCGTCATCCTGGTAACGACCGGCACGGATGGACTGAACCACCTTCAGGAAGGTATCCTGAAAAATGTCATCTGCCAGGTCGCGGCTGCGAATGTACAGGTTGATGTATGAATAAACTTTGCTTTTATGGCGGAGGATAAGATGCTCAATGCTTCTTTCGTCACCGCTTATGAAACCTGTTATCAGTTCATAATCGGTCTTTGTACTCTTCATAACTTTCTCTTGTTGGTTTCGAGTAAAGTTATCCTATAGGCGATCCTCCGTTTTTTTTGGTTAAGTGTAGGGTTATACGATCAGGTATATTCTTTTGTTTCATTTATTCTTCAGACAAAGAAAACAAAATTTCTTAAATGCAAAATTATTACTTTTGAACTTTTGATTTCCGGCGGTTGCATGAAGGGTAATATAGAGATAAAAGGGGCACGGGTTCATAATCTGAAAGAGATTACCCTCACAATCCCGAGAGACAGTCTGACAGTCATAACAGGGGTATCAGGATCAGGCAAGTCGTCACTTGCATTCGATACTATTTATGCTGAGGGTCAGCGCCGGTACGTCGAGAGCCTGTCATCGTACGCCAGGCAGTTCCTTGGGCGAATGAACAAGCCCGATGTCGATTTCATTAACGGCATCCCTCCTGCTATCGCCATCGAGCAGCGGGTTAACTCCAGAAACCCCAGATCCACAGTAGGCACCTCAACTGAGATACAGGATTACATGAGGCTCCTATGGGCCAGGGTGGGAAGAACAGTATCACCTGTCTCAGGCCGCGAGGTGCGTAAACATACTGTTGATGACGTTGTAAACTACCTGGCGACACTTACCGGAGGAACACGTGTTGTAATCACCGCACCCCTTGCAATACCTGAAAACGTCGAACCGGCGGAATACATTAAGTTCCTGATCAAACAGGGCTATAACAGGATTAGCACTGAAAAGGGCGTGGTGCGTCTTGACGAGGCCGGAGCCGCTGACCTTATCAGATTGTCTCCTGCCGTCGACCTTATTATAGACAGACTGGAAGCAGGAAATACACCCGAGGAACTCAGCCGTGCAGCCGATTCTGTACAGACAGCCTTTATGACCGGCAGAGGACATATTACACTCACCGTCACCGATGAGGAGACGACACAAACCATCCGGTTCTCGGATAAATTTGAAGAGGATGGCATCACCTTCGAGGAGCCCACGGAGCATCTCTTCAGCTTCAACTCACCTCTCGGCGCTTGTCCTGTCTGCGAAGGATACGGAAAGATTATCGGCATAGATGAGAACCTTGTCATTCCCGACGAAAACCTGTCTGTATATGACGATGCCGTCGCATGTTGGAGAGGTGAGACAATGAAACTGTGGAAGGAGAGGCTTGTATTCAGCGCAGACAAGTTCTCCTTCCCCATTCATAAGCCATGGTACAAGCTGTCTCCGGAACAAAAGGCGCTCGTCTGGAGCGGTAACAGGTATTTCTTCGGCCTGACACAGTTTTTCCAGCATCTTGAGGAGAAGAAATACAAGATTCAGTACCGGGTCATGCTCAGCAGGTACAGAGGCAAGCGCATCTGTCCTGAATGCGGCGGTCAAAGACTGCGCAAGGAAGCAGGATGGGTGAAGGTGGGTGACAGGTCGATAAGCGAGATTTCGTCAATGCCAGTAAGTGAAGCGCATAATTTCTTCGGACACCTGATGCTTAACGGCGAGGAGAGGGAGATAGCCGGCAGGCTGCTGAAGGAAATTCAGCAAAGACTTGGCTTCCTGGTTGATGTAGGTCTCTCCTATCTTACTCTCGACAGGCTGTCAAACACCCTTTCGGGAGGTGAATCTCAGCGCATCAACCTTGCAACCTCGCTGGGCAGCAGCCTGGTTGGATCACTCTATATATTAGATGAGCCAAGCATCGGACTGCACCCGCGCGACACCAACCTGCTGGTGAATGTGCTGAAGGAGCTGCGCGACCTTGGCAATACTGTAATCGTTGTTGAACACGAGGAAGAGATCATCAGGGCGGCTGACGGGATAATAGACATGGGACCAGGGGCAGGCACCAACGGCGGGGAGGTAATCTACCAGGGTGGCATTGACTTCTCTGAAAAGAACAAGTCGCTGACAGCGGCATATATGACAGGGGCGTTGCGCATTGAGGAGCCGGAGAGACGACGCAAATGGAACAGTTATATAAGTGTATCCGGAGCTAGGGAAAATAACCTGAAGGAGATAGATGTAAAGTTCCCGCTTCACACAATCACTGCGGTGACCGGTGTCAGCGGGTCTGGAAAAAGCACCCTCGTTCATGACATACTCTTCAATTCAGTCTCCAATATGCTTGCCGGAACAAACATGAAGACCGGACGATTCACTGAGATGGGGGGCGATGTAAAGAGCATTACTGCTATTGAGCTGATCGATCAGAACCCTATTGGCAAGTCAAGCCGCTCGAACCCTGTCACTTATCTCAAGGCGTTTGATGATATACGCAAACTGTTCGCCGAACAGCAGGCTTCTGTACAGTCCGGATTCAAACCGGCACACTTTTCCTTCAACGTAGAGGGCGGTCGGTGTGAAGAATGCCAGGGCGAAGGTGTCATCAGGGTGGAGATGCAGTTCATGGCCGATGTTGAGCTGACGTGCGAAGCGTGCAAGGGCATGCGCTTTAAACGTGATATTCTGGATGTCAGGTTCCAGGAAAAGAACATCCATGACGTGCTGGAGATGACAATTGATGAGGCAATTGAATTTTTCGGCCGAAGCAGTGACAAGACATGTAAAAAGATCGCCGGAAAGCTTAAGCCGCTAGCTGATGTAGGACTGGGTTACGTACGGCTGGGTCAGTCCTCATCAACCCTCTCCGGGGGCGAGAGCCAGAGGGTCAAACTGGCTTTTTTCCTCAGCCAGGAAAAGAGCAATGAAAAAATGCTGTTCATCTTCGACGAGCCGACGACCGGGCTGCATTTTCATGACATAAATAAACTCATGAAATCGCTCAATGCCCTGGTGGAGCACGGCCACTCGGTGATACTCATTGAACACAATGTAGAGGTGATCAAATGTGCCGACTGGGTAATTGACCTTGGGCCCGAGGGCGGCGAAAAGGGCGGGTATGTTGTATTTGAGGGAACACCCGAGCAGCTGGCAAAGTACGATAAGTCGTACACTGCCAAGTATTTAAGGTTAAAGGTTAAAGGTTAAAGTTCTTTGTTCCTTGTTCCGGAATTTCAAAGTTTCAGAAACACTTCTTGCTTCAACATTTGTTTGTTCTAATGTTCATTTGTTCGCCTTGCCTTTTCGATTCGCGGGACTGCCTCACTTCGTTCGCCAGTATGCCCTGCTCCATGCAGCCTGCCCTGTGCAGCTACAGCCCGGGTGAAAACTCCCAGAAGTCACTTTTAAATGTACCATCATATCCGGTACCAATATAAGCCTTGTCTCCTATAGTGAAAGCCACAGCACTGTACCTCCCCGTTCCCGGAAAATCATCTAATCTGAGCCATGAGTCCGTTACAGGATTATACTCCCATAAGTCTTTAAGGTATTGATAGTCGAGCGTAGTCCCCAGGCCTACATAAGCCTTTCCGTTAGGCAAGGAAAAGAAGACGGTATTGCTTCTCAACGTGCCAGGGAAATCAGCTTTCCTGGTCCATTGGTCAGTCGCAGGATCATATTCAAATAACATACGAGTATTGTTTCCCTCCTGGTGAATCCATCCAATTCCCATGTAACCCTTGCCTCCTAAAGAGAAAGCAACACCGCTTCCAAAATAGCCCAATGCCGGAGGGTATGATTTCTTTACCCATGTATTCGATAGTGGGTTATATTCATACATCTCCTCTGCTGCAGGCACATATGCCCTGCCATTAATAACGAATGCCGGGGCTTTCATACTTGAACCTTCCCCGGGCTTTTGGGTCATTGCCTGCCAACTGTCCGTGCCGGGATTATAACGGGTAAGGGCTTTATACCAGGTTCCTCCATCTTTTCCGCAAGTGATATAACCCATGCCATCTATTGCAAACCCTGTTGCATAATCAAGGCCCGCAATGGGGAAATCCTTAACGTGGGTCCAGTTATCTGTTTCCGGAGAGTACTTCCAGAAATCAGGCAACGCTGAGAAATCGTCATGGCCAAGCCCCATATAACCGTTTGCTTCTGTAGAAAAGACCGCAGCGCTTGACCTGGCGACTCCCGGGAAATCATTAAGTTTTCTCCATGGATTCAAGACTTCAATAGACCCGTTCCAGAGCAGATCGATTCCCTCAATGGTACTTATTTTAACCAAATGGTGACCGGCTGTCAAACCCGGTGGAACAAGAACGTTAATCTCTGTTGCAGTGCTGCTTATCACCTGGGCAGCAACCCCACCGATACTAACCTTGTTCATGTTGGAAACCGGATTGAAGTTCTCACCAATGATATGAATAGTATTTCCGGGTTTAACAATGACCGGTGATATATCATTAATGGTTGCAGCTCTCAGGGAAAACTGCGCATTATATGAGAAGTAATTAAAGTACTTAATCTGCACAATAGCCGGTGAAATATTGTTTTCAGGTGGTACTTTAACTTTATAGTGTGTCCGTGACATTTCCAATACCTCAGCCTGGGCATTATTAAAAAAGACTTTTACATAGAATGTGTCCAGACTGAAGTTTGTGCCGGATAGGGTGATGATGTCACCAAATGTGCCCGAGTGGGGTTCAAAATCTGACAGAATGGGTTGCATCATTGTAAAGTCCAGTTCGTTGACAGAGTTAAGCCCTGAGACTGTAGCTCTTACCTTAACGGTGAGCTCCTCTGCAACCGGTACAATCACCTGCAGCTCACCTGAATTGGAATAGAGGACCTTTGCCTGGATGTTATCAAAATAAATTTTGTTATTATTTACGGTGCAGGAAAAATAATTACCCGTTATAGTTACAGTATCACCACATACTGCTTCCTGCGGGACAATCGAGACCAGTTCAGGCCTAAGACTTCCACCGCCCACGAATGAGATAACATCACTGTAAGCAAGCAAGTCTTCCGTCTTCAGGAATGCCCGTGAATAGTATGTTTTACCATTTTCAATATCAGTCATTGCCTCACATGAGAATTCACCAATGCCTGCCCCCGGGCCCATAGCAGCAATTTCTGATTTCCCCAGGGTTGGATTTTCATCCGTGTCCCACAAAAAGCCATGCTCTATAACAGCTTCTGATCCTGTTGACAGGATTTTTCCCTCAAAGAGTGCTCCTCCCCCTTCAATCACGAAGACGCCGGTAATTTCCACCTCAGGAATGCCCTTTTCAGTATATTTCTCTTCCTGACACGCTGCAGTGAGCAATATGCTGATAAACACTGTCAATAATATTTTTGCGCGTGATCCTGCCATAACCTCAGAAGATTATGCCGGCAGAAATCCCGGCAGAACGTATTGATGAAAACGTGTTGTCTCCGAAAAGGTAGGAGTAATCCAACCTCATAAAGAGGCTTTGAGATGAATAAAGGTTGTACGACAGACCTGCTCCCAGCAGGACACCAGGCCTGAACTTACTTTCAAGCCTGAAAGAATTGCTTTCCGAAATGACAATGCCTTCGTCAACCGTATCGCTGTCAAGCCTTGAATCATCCCTGATGATACCCTGACCTGTCACTCCCGTACAAATGAAGGGGATCATCCTTCCGGATCCGAATGAGTAACTCACGAGAAAATCAGCCTGCAATATGACATGATGCAAATGCAGTTCTTTGAATGTAGTTATTTCAGGCTCCATAATTTCCTCCGCATAAAATCCGTAAACATATCTGTTTGCAGCTGAAATGTTAAGTCTCAACGAGAGATCACGGGTAATCCTGGGGAGTGGAGATGAAAGAGAAAACCCTATGCCAGGAAATGAAGCAGGGTCCATGTTGAAGCCGTCAAGTTCTCCGGCCGGATTAACCCGGAAAACTTCCGACCTGTAGCCTGCAAATATTCCAGCCTGTACTTCTAGTACAGGCGGAAGCTCTTCATAGCTTATGTTGACATCAGATCCGGCAAGATATTCGTGGTAGTCATGCATCAGTTTCACAAGTGACTCCCGGTCAGGGATCATATCATTGATTCTGTCCTGAAACTCAGGTGCGTCAGCCATGAACAATTTAAGAACCGATAAGACACCGGTGTACGGGGATGATCCCGTCTCGGAATCTGACCGCATGACCTGCCTTGGAATATTCAGTGTATATACACGGCCATTTTCATCAGTCAGCAGGTAATGTTCCGTATCTTTATCGCTGTAGTAGAATAGATCGGCAATCCCGTCAAAAAGCACCTCCAGTCTTATCCCTGATACCTGCGGGGAGATTGTTTCACCGGGGACAACAGGATTGCGGCTGCCTGATCTGCCCTGTCCGTTAACGCAAGGCAGAGGAAGAAAAAGGATAGAAAGAATGATGAGTGCTCTCTTTATTAAAATAGAAATACTTTTGTCAGAAATCATATTGCAGAATAAACAGGCATGCGCCGCAGGCTCATAAAATTACCAATTTTTAAATAATTGCCAACATTTACGGCATTAATTCCATGATTGTGGTCGGAGATCCTTCTGTTTCTCTATTGCCCAATAAGGAATTCAAAAGGGATGTTAAGCCGTTTGTTCCATGATCTTTCGGAATGATCATGACCTTCATACTTAATTGTGATCCAGTCCTTTTCCGTATATCCGGCTGCTGACATCAACTTGTCGACCTTTTTCTGATAAGGTCCGTAAGCAGCATCAAGAGTCTTCGTCCCGTGGTCAAAATATATCTTATGGTTTTCTGGTGAAGGGAGGTTGGCTGAAAGGTATTTTCTGAATGCCTTTGCCATGCGGTTGTCGTTCCTTCTGAAAAAATTCAGGCCTATCATAGGAAGATGAGTTGAGATGCATCCTGCACCGCCAAAGACATCCGGATACTCGCAAATAGCATAGAGAGATATCAGCCCACCCATGCTTGATCCCATGATAATTGTATTTTCCCTGTCTGTGGAGGTAGAATAGTGTGAATCAATGTATGGCTTCAACTCAGCGACAAGAAAATGAAGATATTCATCACCCAGCGGCTCACCCATCATCTCCTTACTGATCAGTTTTGCCCTGCGGCGTGCGGGGTAAAATGAGAGAGCCTTCTCAGGGAAATACTCGCTGTACCTGTACTGATCCCTGTTCCATATACCTACAATAATACAAGGCCTGATCTTATTTTCCGCAACCAGTTTTGCAGCTACCTCATCTGCACCCCACTCCTGCTTGTTCCATGTTGTTGTGCTGTCGAAAAGCATCTGGCCGTCATTCATATAGATTACCGCATACTTTCTTGTCGTGTCATAACCTTCAGGCAGCCATACCTCAATATTTCTCTCCGTCCCTAATCCGGATGGCGTCAGTGTAAGTCTGTCCACCCTCCCCGGGGAGGCATCCAATCCATCACTACTTATCGGCCAAAGCATCATTGCAGTCGTTATCAAAATAAATATATTCTTCATAAATATTATTTTTCACATCTTTAAGGCCAATTTACTCAATTATGATAACACTATTATCATCTGCATTGCTTTCCATCTCATTTATGTCAGGCTATGACCCGCACTTTCACGACCTTGTTGTAACATTGCTAACCGTTATGATCACTGTTGCCATAGTTTGTTTCGTGGTAAGTGAATTGACAAGGAACTACAGTCAGGTAGATAAGCTGTGGAGTTTGATGCCGGTTGCTTACAGCTGGATCACCGTGGCAGCTTTCCCTTCAGTGCGGCTTTACATAATGGCTGCACTTGTTACTCTGTGGGGCTTCAGGCTGAGCTATAATTTCTACCGGAAGGGAGGATACAATATTATTCCATGGAAAGGTGAGGAAGACTACCGGTGGAAAGTCCTCAGGGAAAATCCTGCACTTAAAGGGAGAATCAGTTTTGGCCTGTTCAATCTGTTCTTTATTTCTTTTTACCAGAACATGCTGATCTTCCTGTTTTCAACACCTCTTTTGCTTGCAGCTGTCAATCAGGGAACTGCATTGACTGCCATTGACCTGATCGCTGCCATCCTGATGTTTACGTTTACAGTACTGGAAAGCCTGGCCGATAACCAGATGTTCAGGTTCCAGTCGGAAAAGAAAGGTCTGCAGAAAGGAACACCCGTTTATGGTAAGTCACTGGGTAAAGGATTCATGAGTGAAGGTTTCTGGAAGTATGTACGGCACCCCAACTTTGCTTCCGAGCAGGCAATCTGGATCAGTTTTTACCTTTTCGGTGTGGCGGCTTCCGGCAAATGGCTCAATTTCACAATTGCAGGACCCATACTACTCATATTATTATTCATCGGAAGCTCGGCCATGACCGAGAGCATCAGCAGCGGTAAATATCCTGAGTACAAAAACTATCAGAAGGCGGTACCGAAATTCTTACCGTGGGTCGGCAGACATTAATAAATTATCTGTTTGTTATCGTCAACGGAAAACTCGGGCTGAATGGTTGCATGATTTATTCCGTTCTGTTTCAGTAGTTGTTTTATTTCCTTCAGGATGACCTCAAAATCGCTCAGTTTAATATCTTCCGCCAGGTCAAGATGGGCTTCAAACATCAGGTCATGCTCATTTATCTGCCACACGTGGACATGATGTGTGTTTTTCACTCCTGCAATATTCTCAATTCCCTTTGCAATTTTATGTATATCAACTTCTTCAGGAGTAAACTGCATTATAATGCGAAGAGATGATCTCAAAATTCCCCAGCTCATATACAGGAGGTAGATTGCTATGGCTATCGAGAAAAAACTGTCGGTCCAGTTCCACTGCAGGTATTTCATGGCAAGCCCTCCCAGCAATACGGCAACGGATGTAAGCATATCGCCGAAAAGGTGAAGGTATACAGATCTCATGTTCATGTTTTCATGAGAATCGTTCCGAATGAAAAGAACACTGATACCGTTTGCCAGTATACCTGCAATGGCAAGGTAAATAACAGTATTGGCTGAAACCGGAACCGGATTGATCAATCGCTGAACAGCTTCAAAAAGAATGATAACTGAAATTATAATCAGTGTGGCTGAGTTAATTAATGCAGCCAGTATTTCTGAGCGTCTGAAACCGAATGTTTGTTTTTCAGTTGCTTCTCTTCTTGCCAGCCTGTTCGCAAGGTAGCTGATGACCATTGACAACACATCGCTGAAGTTATGCGCCGCATCGCTGAGCAATGCCATACTTCCGGAAATAATACCTCCAATTGCCTGGGCTAAAGTAATACCAACATTAAGCACTATGGCAAACCCAAGGTTTTTCCCGCTTACCTCATGTTGATGATGTTCAGCTTCACGCATAACTATATAACAGAAACAAGATTTTACCTGATTAGTTCTGTAAATTTAACGATAGAGCTTCAGGTATTCACCCTTATATTAAAATATTGAACCGTAAATCAGCCCAGCGACAGTTGATAAAATTACTACCAGAAGAACATAAACCAATGTCTTTTGAGTTCCGATGATTTTCCGGATAACCAGCATACTTGGCAATGACAGCGAAGGTCCTGCAAGTAACAGGGCCAGGGCAGGTCCTTTACCCATGCCGGAAGCCAGCAGACCCTGAACAATAGGCACTTCGGTGAGTGTGGCAAAATACATAAATGCACCAACAATTGAGGCAAACAGGTTGGAGAAAACAGAGTTCCCTCCTACCAATGATGAAATCCAATGATTAGGAATTATACCTGGTATCGTTTTCCCATCATGGGTTGATCCCAGCAAAAAACCGGCAATTACAATACCAATTGCCAGCATGGGGAAAATCAGTTTTGCAAAGTCCCATGTTGCCAGGGTCCAGGCAGGATTATCTTCATCATTTTTATCTGACAGAGTAATGATGCTAAGTGAAATAATTCCGACAAGCATTGGAATAAGTGGTCTGATTTTTCCATTTTCAATAAACCTGTTGGCAAGTAATATTGAAATAACTGTGGCAATTACTGCCCCCAGCACCCATTGCCATTTGATCTTCAGTATCCTGATCAGTGAATAAGCAAGCACCAGGCTGAAAAAACCGGTTATATACCATTTATATGCCCATAAGTAGTACCATGTGCTTGAAGCGTCTCCTTCCGCAGGTTTTCCCCAGTTGGCAAAAACGAGTATAAGGACAAGTGTAAAGAAATGCAGCGATGTCTGCCAGATCGGGCGTTTTTCGGGTACAGCATCTATATTCATCTGCTCTTCCTTTTTGACTTTCTCCTCTTTACGGTAAATAAATGCCATAATCAATCCAATGATGACGCTGAAAGAAACGGCCCCGATAACCCTTGCAACACCCATTTCAAACCCAAGTATCCTGGCTGTAAGAATGATTGCAAGAATACTTATTGCGGGCCCTGAATATAAGAATGCAATAGCCGGACCCAGGCCAGCACCACGCTTATGAATACTCGAAAATAATGGCAATATGGTGCAGGAACACACTGCTAAAATGGTTCCTGAAACGGCAGCAACTGTATATGCCAGCCATTTCTTTGCATTTGCTCCGAAATACTTGAGAACCGAACCCTGGCTTACAAAAACTGAAATTACACCCGCTATAAAGAAAGCCGGCAAGAGGCATAGTATTACATGTTCACGGGCATACCATTTTATCAGATCGAGAGTGGCTGCAATGGCTGTACTGAAGCGGGTACTTTCTATTGGGAGAAAGAAGGCAAATGCAAATATTGCAGCTATCCAGCCAAGTATTTTTAGTTCTTTTTTGAGTTCCATATTGCTAATTTGAGAATTTGAAAATGTGGTAATTTAAAAATGTAGTAATGAGCAAACCTGAAATTGCTATTTCGCGAAATCACGAAATAATTTTATAAATTTTTTTATAAATAAGCCCTGAATATATAATAAATCCCGACTGCGATAAAAAGCACTGAGATAACACGGCGGAACCACAGTTCGAAAATCCGGATCTTGTTGTAAACACCTCCGATACTTGATATTGTATATGCAATTATCCATGCAAAAACAATGACCGGTATACCTGTCGCAATCGCATAGACAACCGGCAGGTAAAGTCCTGAAGCGCTACTGGCAATAGTAAGAGGAACAAGCATACCGAAATAAAGGACACCGCTGTATGGACAAAATGCCAGTGCAAAAAGCAACCCGAGCAGTATTGCATCGAGATAACTCCATTTTTTCTTATTCTGCATCCTGTTGGTAAGCCAGTTAAACGCTGGAAACTTAATCTTGATTATATCAAGCATAAAGAGGCCTATTATAATCAACAGCGGACCGACAATCTTTTCCCCGTAACGCTGGAAGAAGCCAGAAAATTTTAACTGGTCAACGCCGAGGAGTATCACTAAGGCAATGGCGGTATAAGTGATTGCCCTGCCAAGAGTATACAGCAAACCATTAATAAATACCCGGTTACGGTTTTCTATGTCACGGCTAATAAATCCTATGGCAGTAATATTTGTTGCCAAAGGGCACGGACTAATGGCAGTCATAAGACCCAGCAACAATGCCGTGAGCCACGGCATTGTGCTGTTATCCAGAAGATTCGTAAGGAATTCCATAAAGTTAATCGATCAGTAAGCCGTCAACCTTTTCGTTGATTATCTCTTTGAATTTCTCAGGTTTTGACACAGCGTACATGAATCCTTCGTTGGTGATGTTGATTTTCTGGTCGCCCTTAACCAGCAGAAGAGTCTGTCCTGTTACACCAAGCTTTTTGGCCAACGGTTTACTTGAATCTTCATCAAGGTTAACAGATTGAAATGTTATCAGACCTTTCTTCACCTGGTCGGGATAGAGCGTTTCAAGATCTTCTTTTGCGCCGGATTCAACAGCCCTGCAGGTTGTACACCGTGCTGTGAAATGAAAGTAGTAGGCCTCAATTTTATCAGAACTGTCAGCGGAAGCTTTAACTTCTGTATTTGATGTCTGTCCGTTGCATGCAATAAACTGAGATATCAAAAACAGCGTGATAATTAATCTGTAAGTTTTCATGATAGGGTATTATTTATTTTGGATGAGGATTTCTTTGACCTGATTCACACCGGGGACAATCCCCTTAAGCACAATCTTCTCGTTAATAACCAGAACAGGTGTGTGCATTACATTGTATGCCATAATTTTAACAATATCTTCGACTTTCTCGATTGTGGCCTCGATGCCTAATTCATCAACTGCCTGGCGTGTAACCTTTTCAAGCGTTTTGCATTTAGGGCAACCTGTCCCCAGAATTTTTATGTTCATTTTTTCCAGTTTGATAGTTATAATAATTTTGTTGATTATTTAAATGTGATACTGTTTTCCTTAATTTCTGAAAATCTGCCGGCTTTCATGTCTGATTTCAAAAAGTCAGACAAAAGAACCTTTGCTTCTGCCCAATTCTCCCTGTTAATACAATATTTTATAAAAGGAGGATTTATTTCGCCCTGAATCAGACCGGCGATTTTCAACTCCTTGAGGTGTTGCGAAAGTGTTGATCTGCCTATGGGCAGTTCTTCCACCAGGTCGCCACTGTAGCAGCAAGAATCAAGTAGAGCTAATTTCTTGATTATATGTACCCTTACCGGGTGACTTAAAGCTTTGGCAATTTTTGCCACTTTCAAAACGTCAGCTGATAATTCAATTTTGTCCGACATTTTATTATCTGTTAAATTATATTTCATAATTTCGCAAATATACGAAATGTTTTATATTTGCAATATGATTTTGTTTCCCATTTGTTAAAGTTATTCGGTAAAACAATTAACACATAATTAAACAGAGAGATACAGCAATTGGTATTAACAGTATGAAAATATTGATTTTATGCACGGGCAACAGCTGCCGCAGCCAGATGGCACAGGGATTCCTGAAATCATTCGACAACAAGATTGAAGTGCATTCTGCAGGTACATTTCCATCTTCAACGGTCAACCCGGGAGCAATTAAGGTAATGGCTGAGGCTGGAATTGATATCAGCATGAACTCACCCAAGTCTGTTGATTTATATCTGGATGACCAGTGGGACTATGTTATCACAGTCTGTGACGATGCCAACGAAACCTGTCCTGTTTTCATCGGTAAAGTGAAGCATCGTTTACACATGGGATTTGAGGATCCCTCAAAGGCTACCGGCACGGAAGAATTTATCATGAGTGAATTCCGAAGAGTCAGGGATGAGATAAAAACGGAATTTTTTAAGTTTTATAATGACAAACTAAAAATTGATTAAGGTCACATTTATGAAGGATGCAAAAGAGATTGTAAAAGAAAAATACGGCCAGATTGCGGGTCAAAATCCTTTATCTGAAGGCTCATCATGCTGCGGACCATCATGTTGCGGTACCGGAGCTGATTATGTCATGATGAATGATGATTACGCCAACCTTAAAGGATATAATCCGGAAGCTGACCTTGGGCTTGGATGCGGTATTCCAACGGAATTTGCCGGAATTAAAACGGGAAACACAGTGGTTGATCTGGGTTCAGGTGCAGGCAACGATTGCTTCGTTGCAAGAGCCCTGACAGGTGAGACAGGAAGAGTGATCGGAATTGACATGACCGGGCCAATGATTGAAAAGGCAAGAGGTAATGCAGAGAAACTTGGTTACAGTAATGTTGAATTCCGGCTGGGAGACATAGAAGACATGCCTGTTGATTCGGACAGTACTGATGTGGTGATAAGCAATTGCGTGCTGAACCTTGTGCCAGATAAGGGAAAAGCATTCTCTGAAATTTTCCGGATACTTAAACCCGGAGGACATTTATCCGTATCTGACATTGTGTTACGCGGTGAACTTCCGGAAAAAATCAGGGAGGCAGCCGAGATGTATGCCGGGTGTGTTTCCGGTGCAATTGAAATCGAAGAATATCTCGGGTTAATGACGAAAGCAGGATTAACCAATTTGCTGATTCAAAAGGAGAAATCAATTAAAATACCGGATGAAATCATGCTTAAATATCTGGATCCGTCAGAATTAACTGATTTCAGAAAATCAGACACGGGCATTTACAGTATTACCGTTTATGCAGATAAACCTTACTAATCTTCGAAAAACTATCTTATGAAACCCAGATTAAAATTCCTTGACAGATACCTGACGCTCTGGATATTTCTTGCAATGTTCATCGGCGTGTTTTCAGGATATTTTTTTCCGGCTATCGCAAAGTTCTGGGATTCATTGAAATCTTCTCCTGAGAGCACAACCAATATTCCTATTGCCATAGGTTTAATTCTCATGATGTATCCGCCACTGGCAAAAGTGAAATATGAAGAGTTGGGAGGTGTTTTTCGTAACTATAAAATCCTTGGGCTTTCCCTTGTGCAAAACTGGATAATCGGGCCGGTACTTATGTTTGCCCTGGCGATCCTTTTTTTCAAAATATTTCCGGGGAAAGACAACGCAAACCTGCCGTATATGTATGGCATAATCATGATAGGTCTTGCCCGGTGCATTGCCATGGTAATTGTGTGGAATGACCTGGCCAAAGGCGATCCGGAATATTGTGCCGGTTTAGTTGCATTCAATTCTATTTTCCAGGTCTTGCTATTTTCTGTCTATGCATGGCTTTTTATTGCTGTTTTACCTGGCTTGTTCGGAGTACCTACAAATCCGATTGTTGAAAATATAACAATCGGACAGATAGCGAAGAGCGTTTTTATTTACCTGGGAATACCCTTTATTGCAGGTTTTCTTACCCGCTTTATCCTGATCAGGGTTAAAAGCAAGGAGTGGTACCATACAAAATTTATTCCGAAAATCAGCCCGATAACTCTTATTGCATTGTTATTCACGATAATAGTAATGTTCTCATTAAAAGGAGAATACATTGTAAAGTTGCCATTTGACGTCGTGAAAATAGCTGTACCGCTTATAATCTATTTCGTGACAATGTTTCTGTTCTCATTCTTTGTGAGCAGAAGAGCAGGGGCAAATTATCAGCAAACCGCCACGCTTTCATTTACTGCTGCAAGTAACAATTTTGAACTGGCTATTGCAGTTGCCATTGCAGTATTCGGAATAAACTCAGGAGAGGCATTTGCCGCTGTAATTGGTCCCCTGGTTGAGGTGCCTATCATGATTGCATTGGTCAATCTTTCATTATATTTTAAACGAAAGTATTTTGTCGTATGAAATAATTATCAGCCTCCATAATGAAAGGGTTTATCAGTTCTGGTTTCTTAAATCTGTCGGGTTCTGAGGCATACAAAGAAGCAACAGACAATGGTGCTGTAATCATTGATGTCAGGGAAGACAGACTGACCGGATATAAGACCTTCGATGTACCCAGGGTGATTTACATGCCCAAAAGCCGGCTGCCGGAGGATTATACGGGCTTACCGCTTGATATACAGCTTATTATTGCCGATTCAGTCGGCCTCAGGAGTCATGAAGCGATGGAGTTTCTTCTTGGCAAAGGATTTACAAACATTGCAAATCTTGCCGGTGGAATAGTGGAATGGGAACATGACGGGTTACCGCTAAAAAAAGATATCTCTGAACAGCTTGACGGATCATGTACGTGTCAGCTGCGTCCAAGACATAAAAAGTAATAACTTTAGCCTCTGTTGAACTAATAATTGGCTCTATGAAAAGGCTTCTGCTATCTCTTGCAGCATTATGCATTGTGGCTTCACTCTGTGCCCAAAGTTTCTTCAGGGAAGATTTTGATAAAGGGAAGGACTATGTGATCCTTCTTAATCCAACCGCAGGAAACCTTGACGTGGTGAATTTTCTTGTAACGCATAAACTGCTTGATATTGACTTTGATAAGGTCAACTTTGTGGGAGTTTACCATTCCAGTCAGGAATATGATTTTTCGAAGACTGTTGAGCACATTGCAAAGAACAAACTGACCGGATATTATCTGTACGAAGTCAGAGGTCAACTACCCGAAGAAGATCTCTTCCGCGAAAACGAATGTACCGCAGATTTCAGGAAGATATTTGAGAACTCAGTCGGAATAATCTTTTTCGGAGGGCAGGATATCCCACCCTCAGTTTACGGTGAGGAAAACATGTATTCAGAGACCACGGACCCGGGCAGGCATTTTTTCGAAGTCAGCTTTTTATTCCATCTTCTTGGCGGCAGACGTAACGAATCTTTTAAACCTCTGCTGGATGAGAATCCCGGCTACATGGTAACAGGTTTTTGTCTTGGAATGCAGTCGATGAACGTGGCTACCGGAGGCTCTTTAATCCAGGATATTCCTGCGCAGTTATATGACAGCCACTCCCCTGAGACAAATGTTAAAATAGATCGCCCCGACCTTCACCGTAATTACTGGCAGATTTTAAATGATGATCCCAAGCTAATGGGAATTAACCTGCATCCCATTCATTTTACAGAGAATACTTTCTTCGGGAATACAGTTAAGCTTTCCAAAAAGATGAGGCCACAGGTTTACAGCAGTCACCACCAGGCTGTCAAAGATCTTGGCAGTGGCCTTGAAATCACGGCTCTTTCCAACGACGGTAAGGTGGTTGAAGGACTGGTGCATAAAAGATACCCCAATGTTTTCGCTGTTCAGTTCCATCCTGAGGTTTCGGCCCTGTATGAAAATCGCGCCGAGGTAAGGTTCAGCCCTGAAGATAAGCCGGAGACCCTGCACCGGATGTTAAACGGCCAGAGCCGCAAATTCCATAAGAAATACTGGGGGCACATCTCCGCCGTCATTCATCGGAACGCAGAGTAGTTATCCAGGCAATAGGCAGTAGGCAGTAGGCAATAGTAGTTTACAGTGCCTTAACCTCATTCACAAGGTTCTGCAGGGTGCTTTTTGCGTCACCGAACAGCATCCGGGTCTTATCGTTGAAGAAGAGCATGTTCTCAATAGCAGCATAACCCTTACCCATACCGCGCTTCATCACTATTATATTCTTTGCCTCGCGGGCTTTTACTATGGGCATACCGTAGATTGGACTTGAGGGGTCATCCTCGGCGGCAGGATTGACTACATCGTTTGCCCCGATAACGACAATGACATCAGTATTCGGGAGGTCAGGATTGATCTCATCACTTTCGATGAGCTGCTCATAAGGCACATCCGCTTCGGCAAGAAGGACGTTCATATGACCAGGCATACGGCCGGCGACCGGATGAATGGCATACTTCACCTCTACCCCCTTCTCCTCGAGAAGCTTATCAAGCTCGTGACATATATGCTGTGCCTGCGCTACTGCCAGCCCGTAGCCCGGAACAATGACAACCTTCTTCGAATAACTCAGAAGGACAGCTGCATCAGAAACTGAAATTTCCTTCACTGTTCCAGCCGTACCCGCAACCGCCTGTCCCCCTCCTCCGAACACACCAACAATTACATTGAGCAGTGACCGGTTCATGGCTTTGCACATAAGGATTGTCAGGATCGTTCCGGCAGATCCGACCAGGATACCGCCGGTGAGCATGGCCTGGTTCTGATAAAGGAATCCTCCCATGGCTGCCGCCACACCGGTAAATGAGTTCAGCAGCGAGATTACCACCGGCATGTCAGCACCCCCGATGGGCATGACAAACAGAACGCCATACACAACAGCAATCCCAAACAGTATTATTATATAGGGTGTCAGCTCTGCAGAGGCCTGTACATCACGTGTCATTATAAACACGACAAATCCGATAATCACTGCAAGAATCGCCAGGTTTACGAACTTCATTGCCTTGATGCGCATATCGCCTATGCGGCCGTCAAGCTTTCCAAAGGCGATCATACTGCCCGCCCATGATACAGTGCCGATGACCAGACCAAGGAGTATTGCGAGCACATGGCCGTTGGCCATGCCGCTTTGGGCAATAAGCTCAGGGCTCACATGAGGGAACTCCATCATCGAAATAAGCGCGGCAGCTGCTCCTCCCATCCCGTTAAAAAATGATACCAGCTGCGGCATGGCCGTCATCTTCACACGTTTGGCGATGACCCAGCCAATGGCGGTTCCGATCCCAATTGCTGCAATAATCCATCCTATGTTCCCGATCGGTTGTCCGTCTTTCCGGTGAAAAAGGATGGTCGCCACGATAGCCAGGACCATGCCAACGGCAGCAAGCATATTACCACGCCGTGCTGTAAGCGGGTGGCTTAACATTTTCAACCCCAGGATAAAAAGTACCGATGCTAAAATGTACGTGATCTCAAGGACTGAGATGCCGGCGGGAAACTGAGAGATATCATTCATTGTCGGGAGGTATGCTGAAATAAGTAAACTCAATTATTTTTTTTCTTGAACATTTCAAGCATCCTGTCAGTGACAACAAAGCCGCCCACGACATTAAGTGTCCCGAGCACCACTGCAAGAAATCCGAGTATCATCGCCCCTGTTGTCTCTGCGTGGCCCATGACGATTATCGCTCCTATTATGACAACGCCGTGAATGGCATTGGCGCCTGACATCAGCGGCGTGTGAAGTATTGCAGGTACGTGGCTTATCACCTCGATACCAAGAAATACTGACAGTATCACCATATAAATGGTGCCCCTGTGCTCCATGAAAAACTCAAGAAAACCTTCCATTATACGGTCTGTTTTATTTCAAGTATTTGTTTTACTCTCTGACTGATATACTCTTTACCATGAACTGCTGTGGTTCCGTTTACAATCTCATCGGTCATATCAAGCTTGAGATTGCCGTTTTTGTCAATCATAATCTTCAGGAGGTTAATTATGTTGCAACCGAACATTTTACTGGCATCAGACGGCATTTCCGACGGGTAGTCAGATTTACCTATGATTTTGACCCCGTTCACGTCCACCGTGGTACCATTCTGTGTCAATTCGCAGTTACCTCCTGCCACAGCTGCGAGGTCAACTATCACAGAGCCGGGTTTCATCCTGCCAACAGTCTCCTTCAAAAGCAATACCGGAGCTTTTTTACCGGGTATCATTGCCGTGGCGATGACAACATCAGCCGCAATGGCCCTCTGCTGGATCAGCTCCTGTTGTTTCTTCCTGAATTCTTCAGTCTGTTCTACTGCGTAGCCTCCAGCTGCCGCGTCCTCCTTCGCGCCCTCTACCTCGATAAACTTTCCTCCAAGGCTTTTTACTTCCTCCTTCACTGCAGACCTTACATCAAATACTTCAACTATTGCCCCCAGTTTTCTGGCAACAGCTATTGCCTGCAGACCTGCCACACCCGCTCCCAGGATCAGCACTCTGGCCGGTTTGATTGTACCCGCTGCCGACATGAACATAGGGAAAAACCTGGGTAACATGGAAGCAGCTTCCAGCACTGCCTTGTAACCTGATACCGTGGCCATGGATGACAGAATATCCATTGACTGCGCCCTGGTGATTCTCGGAACCTGGTCCAGGGCCAGTATCGTCAGTCCCTGAAGCCGTGCTTTCTCAAGCCACAGCTTATTCCCGACAGGATTAAGGGTTGTACAAAGAATCTGTCCGTCGGTGAAAGATTTTATATCATCATTCAGCGGGGGATTGACTGTAAGCAGCAGGGCAGCCCTGGAGATGATTTCTTTCCTGTCAGCCAAGGTGGCACCGGCAGCCTTATATTCGTCATCTGAAATGTATGCCCTCTCTCCCGCATGGAACTCAACCATCACCTCCATGCCCAGTTTTGTCAATACTGTTGTTTCGCCGGGGATTAATGCAACCCTGTTTTCGTTTTCGCTTTCCCTGAGAATTCCTGCGATCATTATTTTGGTTTTTGTTTTTGTAGTTCTGGAATTATATCTTCAACAGGCTGGCAGCGGGTGCATCCAGCATCCAGACTGTAAGACCGGAATCAGGATCAACCCTTGAGGCGGGATATTGTTCCGATCCGGGTTTCTTTCCGACTATTTCAGATACGATCTTTGCTTTTTCCCTGCCCGTGACAATAAAACAGATTTTTGAAGAGTTGTTGATCAGCCTGCCGGTAGCAGTGATTCTCTTTTCTCCGGTTCCGGGTTTGACTGCCACCTCAAACAGACGTGAGGAGCTAAAGAGTTCTGTCCTGTCAGGAAAGATTGAAGCTGTATGTCCGTCACTTCCCAGACCGAGCAGCATAAGGTCAAACTGCGGTGTATCTTCAAACTCAGCCACATTTTCGCTGACCAGTTCTGAATACTGACGGGCTTCTGTTGCCGGGTCATCCTCACCTTTTATCCTGAAGATATTCGCATCAGGGATGGGGACATTCTGCAGAAGGCTTTCATAAGCCATCCGGTAGTTGCTGTTACTGCTCTCGGGAGCGACACATCTCTCATCACCCCAGAAGACCAGGAGCTTATCCCAGTCGATCCTTTCAGCATAATTCTCTGCCAGGTATCTGAAAATATATTCGGGTGTCGATCCGCCTGAAAGTGCTATAGTATAAAAGTGATCCGGTTCGATCCGGTCAAGATCTTTGATCAGAATTGCCGCAATTGCCTGAGCCAGGGCATCGAGGTCGGAAAACACTCTGACTGAATGTGACATAAACAGGGTTAATCAGAATATAAAACTAATTATAATTCGCAATATACACCATCATCAGCAAGATTTTTACACGGGTATCTCCATGTCAGCTCCGGTTCTTCAATGAGTTCATCAGCTTTGTCAGGTCCCCAGGTGCCGGCGGGATAACCGTAGACTGGAATGTCGTGATTGTTATTCCATGTTTTAATGACAGGATCAAGAAAATGCCAGGCAGCCAGCACCGCGTCTGAGCGTGTGTAAAGGGTGGTGTCACCGTTCATGCAGTCATACAGAAGCCTTTCGTAAGCCTCAGGAATTCTCTCTGAGGCAAAATCGGAATAGTGGAAATCCATGTTGACATTCCTGACATTAAACCCGGCGCCGGGTATCTTCATTCCGAATTTAAGAAGTATGCCTTCGTCAGGTTGTATCCTTATTATAAGCTGGTTGCAGCCCTCACATTCCCTGTTCTGAGAGAAGAGAGTATGGGGCGTCTCCTTGAAATGTACAACAGCCTCCGTGACCCGGGTGGGCAGTCTTTTTCCTGTCCGGATATAGAATGGTACTCCTCCCCATCTCCAGTTGTCAATATAGAACTTAAGGGCAGCAAAGGTTTCCGTAACAGAAGACGGGTCCACATGCTCTTCTTCACGGTATCCCCTGATCCATTCTCCCCTGACGTGGGCACCCGTATACTGTCCACGTATGGCCACCGCTGAACGTCTTCAGCCTTAATGGGTCTCAGCGACTGAAAGACTTTTACTATTTCGTTCCTGATAGACGTTGAATCTATTGAGGAGGGAGGCTCCATCGCAACAAAACCTGCCAGATGAAGAAGGTGATTCTGAACCATGTCACGGAGGGCACCGGCACCTTCATAATAGGCTCCCCGCTTCTCAACTCCCAGGGTCTCCGAAGAGGTGATCTCCACATGATGTACATAATTGCGGTTCCACAAGGGTTCGAAAATACCGTTTGAAAACCGCGTCACAAGAATATTCTGAACTGTTTCCTTACCCAGATAGTGATCTATCCTGTAAATCTGGTTCTCATTGCCACTTTTCAAGCAGCCTGGTGTTCAGCGCAGTGGCACTATCATAATCGTGTCCGAAAGGCTTTTCAATTATCATTCTCTTCCACCCGTCGCTCTCACCGTTTAAGCCGTGTATGGCAAGATTATCAGAAATCTCCGTGTACAGCTCCGGAGGCACAGAAAGATAGAAGAGGGTGTTACCCCCGATTCCCAGCAGGGTCCGGGTATTTGCCAGCGATGAAGTAAGATGTGGAAATGTTTCGGTTAATGTCGGGTCGAGATCAATATACCTGAATGTATCTGCGAAATCCTTTATTCTGCTTTTATTCTTTTCTTCCGAAAAACTGTCAACAGCAGCTCTTACATCGCCCTGATAAGCATCATCAGTGACCTTGCTCCTGCCTGTAGCCAGCACTGCATACCTTTCAGGAAGGAGATCCTGGACGAAGAGCGAATAAAGCGCCGGAATGATCTTCCTCATGGCCAGGTCACCCCTGGCTCCGAAAATAACAAAAATCTGATTTTCAGGTCTTTTCATCACTATTCTTCGTGTTATTGCAGTCCGTACAGATATCTGGATTATTAACTATCGGGCCTTTACCGGTAAATATAGGATTTGCTTATGAAAAACTTGCTGTTAAGACAAATATAAGAAAAGAGAATATTGTGAACAGCGGTATGATTAATGTAATCGGTCAAACTTTTCAATATCTAGACTTATTATACTCAATTTCTGATACTTAGAATAATTCATAAATTCAAGTGTTGATTATTATATACATGTGTATATAAAATTAACATAGGGTTTATCGTGCTGATTTTGTTGCGTTTACAATTTTGAAAATTATTAAGTGTATATTAATTCAACAGCATTGTTTAGTTTCAGATATTGGAATATTCATTCTATTATATTGTATTTCAGTGTATTACATAGATTGGCATATTAATTGTAAAAGCAGTTCGAATCATTTTGCCGAACAGAAACAAAATTGCCAATATGAAAAACCTATTACTTTTTGCCGCCTTCCTGATGGTGATCCATACAGGTGTGACAACAGGACAAAAAAGCCAGGGTGAACCCTCTCAGAGCAGCCTGAACAGTGTCAGTGTGACAACTGCTCCTGAAACAGAGAGTCTGACAAGGCTCTGGATCAATGGATTTGAGAGCGCAAATCCCGGAATGAAGGTGGAGGTGCTTCCTCTTTCAAGCTCCCCTGAAGCTGACATACAATTTGTTACGGGCAGCTCACTGACACCGTGGCAACAATGAATCTGCATGGAAGATAGTTGTAGGACGTGATGTGATCATCCCGGTAATCAGTAAATCAAACCCTTATCTGACTGATGTCCTTCGTACAGGCATTTCCCCTGAAAAGTTTGCCGCACTTATGACGGCTGAAGAGGGCTATACCTGGGGGAAACTCCTGGGAACAACCAGCACAACCCCAATGGCTGTCCTTCTGTCCGGAGATAACAATATCAAAAAATATGTTGCACAATTTGCTAACACGGAGGTTGAAAACCTTCATATCTCAACTGCCGCTTCACCTTCCGCATTTATGGAGGCGATCAGCAGGGAGCCGGGAACCATTGGTTTCTGCAGATTGTCTGACATGACCGAAAAGAACGGTCAGGCTTTTCTGGCAGGTTATCAGGTCATCCCGATTGATGTTAATAATAACGGTCAGTCAGATTACTTCGAGCAGTTTTACGGTGACTACAGCAGCTTCAACAGAGGCGTTTATATAGGCAAATACCCAAAGACACTCTGCAATAATATTTTTGCGGTGGCTTCATCGCAGCCGGCCGGCGGTGCCGGATCGGCCCTGCTGAGATACATCCTGGCAGACGGACAGCCAGCGATTGCCGCCAGCGGATACACCGCACTCGCCGAAGGTGAAGGACTGATCAGAAGAGAGGCGCTGTCAGATCATCAGACATTAGTTGCCACGGCAAACAATGGCTCTCCCCTGCTAAGGTCAGCGTTTTGGATCCTGGCTGTGATTCTTGGAGTATCCCTGGTATCATACCTAATTTACCGCTATACGAAATCGGGTGTAAGTGCCGCTAATATTGATGAGACTATTCATCAGGAAGCATTCAGTGAAAAATCGCTCATCGTACCCGGAGGGGTGCTTTTTGGCAGGAGCCATACCTGGGCGTTCATGGAGAAGGATGGAGCAGTCAGGGTAGGAATTGACGACTTCCTGCAACATGTCACAGGCACAATAACACGCGTCAGAATGAAATCTCCCGGAGAAAAGGTACTTAAGGGCGACCATATACTTTCGCTGGTTCAGAAAGGGAAACAGCTTGACATACAATCACCGGTAAGCGGAACCATAACTTCAGTCAATGAAAAACTGACAGTCAGCACCGGCGTAATCAACAGCTCTCCATTTAATGAAGGCTGGGTATATACAATTGAACCTGATAACTGGATTCAGGAATCGCACCTTATGGCAATGGCCGGCAAGTATATCGACCGGATAAAGGGGGAATTTACACAACTCAAGGATTTTCTTGCATCCCTGCCCGGTGTAAGCAGTGAGAGATATGCCAGTGTAGTCCTTCAGGACGGCGGTGAATTGAAAGACGGTTTACTCGAAGGAATTCGGACCGGAAATATGGGAAGAATTCCAGAATAAATTTATCGATACCCTTCACTGATTGGTGCTAATTGACATTCATTAAATAAGACAACATTAATCCATTAATATAACCTCGACCATGAGTATCGACAGAAGAGATTTCTTCAAGGTGCTGGGAGTCACGGGCGTTTCCCTTGCCACCGGCAAGCGTCTCAGTGCAGAACCGGCTCCGGAGAGTGAAAAAGAATTTTACGGTATTTTATATGACTCAACCCGCTGTGCAGGATGCCAGGGATGTGAGTTTGCCTGCGCTGAAGCCCATGGTCTTCCAGCCCCCAGTTTTGAGGATGTACCTGTTGCTGGCACAGAACGCAAGGCTGACGAAACCCGCCGTACAGTAATTAATGCTTATAAGACCAGCAAAGGCGAAGTATACGTCAAAAGGCAGTGCATGCACTGCAGTGACCCGGCCTGCACCGCAGCATGCCTTACCAAAGCGATGTACAAGACGGAAGACGGACCGGTGATATGGCGCGGAAAGAAGTGTATGGGCTGCCGGTACTGCATGGTCTCCTGTCCCTTTGATGTCCCGAAATTTGAATATCTGAGTCCCAATCCTAAAATTGTAAAATGCGACATGTGCTTTGACAAGGTGCAGGAGGGTAAAGTACCTGCCTGTGCAGAACAGTGTCCAACAGAGGCTCTGGTATTTGGCACCAGGCGTGATCTCATAACAGAGGCACGGCGAAGAATAAATACGAACCCGGAGAACTACTATGATCACATCTACGGCGAGCATGAGGCTGGCGGAACGGGTTATCTGTACCTGTCACCCGTGCCTTTTGAGGAGCTGGGCTTCAATACCGGCATACAACAATCCTCCTACCCTGCCCTGACAAAGGGCTTCCTCTACGCCGTTCCTTCCATTTTCGTACTCTGGCCGGCAATGTTGCTGGGACTGCAACAGGCAACAAAGAATAATCACTCTGAAGAAGATGATGACGATGAAAAGTGACGCAACTGCCATAACAGGCGAGATCAACAGGCAGAGTACCTGGAAATTTCTTCTGAGCGAGCTCAAGCCAAAAGGAAAGCTGCTGACTCCTTTCAATATTATCTCTGTCCCTGTTATCCTTACAGGCCTGGTTCTTATTGTAATACGATTCTGGAAAGGGATAGGTTCCATAACCAACCTTACACAGGAGGTACCATGGGGACTATGGATAGGCTTTGATGTCGTCACCGGCGTGGCATTCGCAGGAGGTGCCTACGTCATCACCTTTATGGTATACATCCTGAACATAAAAAAATATCACTCCATAGTCAGGGTTACAGTGCTTAACGGTTTTCTTGCATACGTATTCTACGCGGGAGCACTGCTTCTTGACCTGGGCAGACCATGGAATGTCGTCAATCCAATTATCGGTAACAGCTTTGGGACCAGTTCAGTGCTCTTCCTGGTAGCATGGCATTTTCTGCTTTACATGATCGCCGAACTGATCGAATTCTCTCCTGCAATTGCTGAATGGATCGGAGCAAGGAGAGCGCAGAAAATACTGTCAGGCATGTCACTGGGAGCGGTCATCTTTGGCATTACCCTCTCAACGCTTCATCAGTCAGGACTGGGAGCACTGTTCCTTATGGCGAAGGATAAAATACATCCGCTCTGGTATTCGGAGTTCATCCCTATCATGTTCTTCGTGTCAAGTATTTTCGCGGGATTGTCAATGGTGATTTTTGAGGGTTCAATCAGCCAGAAAGTCTTTTTCGATCAGATAAGTGAAAAGAATCATAAGGCTCACAACGGCATTCTCCACAGCCTGTCTAAAGTATGCGCCGTCACCATGTTTGCATACTTTACACTGAATGTGCTGGTTTTTGTTCATGAGAAACGCTGGGGACTGCTCAATTCACCAATGGGATACTGGTATCTCACAGAAATGATTGGCTTCGTTTTAATGCCAATGATCCTGTTCTTCCTCAGCTACAGAAAACAAAATATCCCGCTCATAAAGATTGCCTCTGTCATCACAATGATTGGTATTATCATCAACAGATTGAATATAAGCGTCATAGGATTTAAATGGGATGCCGTGCATCATTACTATCCCTCGTGGATGGAAATAACAGTTACCCTGGCGGTGATCTTTACTGAGTTATGGATTTTCAGGTGGGTCATCAGAAGGATGCCGGTATTGCGGGAAGCTCCGGGTTGGAGTAATGAAAAGCAACAGTAAAACTGAATTTTGAAATTATTGATTAACAAAATAAACTTCACAATCATGGACGGATTTACATACCATAACCTGTTTGCGACAAAGGGTATCGAGTATATCATTATTATCGCATTCCTCCTGCTCATAATTCCCTTCTGGATGCTGTTAAACAAGCCTCTGACTGTTCCCAAAAAGCTCAGAAACGCATTCAGCACACTGTCTGCATCCATTCTGCGAATACCGCAGGGGATCTTTTTCAGTAATAATCATACCTGGGCACATATGCAAAAATCGGGAGATGCCAGGGTTGGACTTGATGATCTCCTGCTCCATCTTACCGGACCTGTGAAACTGACCATGATTAAAAGTGCGGGTGCAACTGTGAGAAAGGGAGAGCCTGTCACCGAGATCGGTCATGAGGGCAGGAAACTCATAATTGCATCCCCTGTTTCTGGTGAGATAGTTGCAGTCAACAATATTGTGGAAAATGACCCGTCAATACTCAACAGTGATCCTTACGGCAAAGGCTGGATATACAGCCTCAGACCATCTGAATGGGTTGCTGAGGCCAGCGGTCTTCACTTTGCTTCGGAAGCCAGCTCCTGGGCCGGTAAAGAGCTTGACAGGTTCAGGGATTTTGTTGCGCACTCAGTCAACAGGTATACACCGGAGGTACAACCTGTTTACCTCCAGGATGGAGGTGAACTGATTGACAATCCACTGGCCGCAATGCCTGAGGAAGTATGGAACGATTTTCAGGAAGAGTTTTTAAAATGAGGTTTTGACCTTGCACCTCCTTGTGCTGAAAAGAGTTTTTTTGTATTTTGTAGAAAATTTAAACAACGGTGTAATTATCATCCCCGCCACCGGATGATAATTACACCTGTTTTCCGTACAGGTAAAACTATGAATCATGGCACAGCCAGAGGTGAAGAAGAACAGCTGGAATTCATTACTCACTGCTATCCGTCAGTACCTTAGCCTCCGTTCAACCATCTACGGAAGGGTAGTTATGATTATCACCCTTGCTGTGGTTATTCTGTTTGTTATCTTCCTTGCACTCTTCAGAACAGTTTTTGCAAATTATTTCAACATTGTGCTGAAACAAAGCGGCAACAATGTCGGTATGGTTGTAGAGGGGGCTTTGTACAATTCTATGCTCGCGAACGACGAACGAACCCTCCAGAGTACAATTGACCTTATGAACACCATGCCGGGGATAGAAGATGTCAATCTCTATGATGAAAATGACAATCTGGCCTATTCATCATATTCAACCGAAGAAGATTACCACAGTAACCCTGACTGTATAGCCTGCCATACTGATCTCGGGACAATGTTCTCAAGAAAGGAACGGAGTTACAGGATAATTGATGAAAAGAGCGACTGCAGCATGAATCCGAACCGGAAAGGGCAGAGACAAATGCTGATCAGAAGGCCCGTCCTCAATGAAATGTCATGCTACACTGCCTCATGCCACGCTCACAGTGAAAATGACGAGGTCCTGGGATCCCTTATTATCAGGTTACCGCTTAATGAGCTCGATAACGCGCTGAAAAAATCATCGACTGAGTTTCTCCTTGTTGCTCTTCTCACCACAATTTTAATAGTCGCAACATTCATCTATTTCACCAGAAAAAGGATCAAGGATCCGCTTAACAGTTTAATCAGGGCAAGTGAGGCGGTCTCAGCAGGGGAACTCCAGACAAGGATTGACCTGTCTCCCGGCCTGCTTGATGATATGCAGAAGGTCTCGCTTGCATTCAATAATATGCTTGATCACATTGACAACGCCACCAATGAGCTCGAGAACTGGTCCAAGCAGCTTGAATACAAGGTGCAGAAGAAGTCAGAAGAACTCTCCGAAGCCCAGAATGAACTGATTAACGTTGAAAGAATTGCTTCACTGGGTAAGCTTTCATCATCGGTGGCTCATGAGATCAATAACCCACTCTCCGGCATCCTGGTTTATACGAAGCTTGTGTACAAACAGCTTGACAGCCAGGATCTCACACCTGCAAGGAAAGAAAACATTCTCCGTCAGCTCAAACTTATTGAGAGTGAGACAAAGCGTTGCGGTGATATAGTGAAGGGGCTTCTCGATTTCTCGCGCAAGGACCAGGACGATTTTGAGGAAAAAAACCTTAACGAGATCGTGAAGGGTACCTATGAATTCATGACGCATCACATTAAAATTGCCAACATAAGTTTCATTGCTGATTTTGACGCCCGCAAGGACCTGATTTTTTGCAGTCCCGGCCAGATTAAACAGGCCTGTGTTGCCCTTCTGGTCAATGCATCCGAGGCGATTGGAGAATCCGGTGAGATAGTTATCCGGACAAAAAATCCTGACAGTGACACTGTCAGGCTGGAAATTTCCGATAACGGATCAGGAATCTCTCCTGACGACATTCCTCATATATTTGAGCCATTCTTCTCCACAAAACGGGATGCCAGGGGAATTGGGCTCGGGCTTGCAATCGTACACGGCATAATTCAGAACCATGGTGCAAAGATCGAGGTGAACTCGGTTTTGGGCAAAGGAACCACCATATCAATCAATTTCCCTTTGAGAAAAGCTTAATCTGAAAAATGATGGCAGAGAAAATTTCCATACTGATAGTTGATGACGAAGAATCGGTCAGAGATTCATTGCATAACTGGTTTATAGAAGACGGTTATGATGTTGAGCGTGCTGAGAATGCAAAAAATGCGCTTCTGATGCTTGAATCCAGAAAATTTGACATTATCCTGGCAGATATCAAAATGCCGGGTATGGACGGGATGGAGATGCACAGAAGGATAAGAGCCCTGAACAGCGATACAATAGTGATTATAATGACCGCTTTTGCCTCTGTTGATACGGCGGTTCAGGCGCTGAAGGATGGCGCTTTTGATTATATAACAAAACCCTTTGATCCCGATGATCTCTCCCATCTGATACGTAATGCAGCAACACAAATATCGCTGAGAGCAGAGAATGAAGCCCTGAAAAGAAAGGTCTCCACACTCGAGGATATTGACGATATTATCGGGCAAAGCGAGGCAATCCGAAAAGTGCTGAAGCAGGTTGAAAGTGTTGCACAATCAAACTCTTCGGTAATAATTACCGGTGAAAGCGGGACCGGCAAAGAATTGATAGCAAGGGCCATACATTCCAATTCCGCCAGGAAGTACTTTCCGCTGATAAGTGTGCATTGCGGCGCCCTGACTGAAAGCCTCCTTGAAAGCGAGTTGTTCGGACACGAAAAAGGAGCTTTTACAGGTGCCATGTTCAACCGCAAGGGCAGATTTGAAATGGCTGACGGAGGAACAATCTTTCTTGACGAAATAGCTACAATATCGTCCAAAATGCAGGTTGAGCTCCTCAGGGTCCTTGAAACAAAAAGCTTCGTACGTGTAGGTGGCAATAAGGAAATCGCCTCAGATTTCAGAGTGATTTGCGCCACAAACAGGGATTTAAAGAGCATGGTAAAAAGCGGGAACTTCAGGGAAGACCTATATTACAGGCTGAATGTGGTCAATATTGCTATTCCTCCCCTGCGTGAAAGAACCGAGGATATACCATTGCTGGTAAATCATTTTATTGAAAAATACTGCACCTCGATGAGCCGTGACATGATCAGCATTGAGCCTGCCGCACTGAAGCATCTTGAAAACTTTGAGTTCCCCGGAAATGTCCGTGAGCTTGAGAATATGATTGAACGGGCAATAGTTATAGGCAACGGAAGGGAGATAAAGCTGAAGGATCTCCCGATGGGTAAAGAAGCCATAAACAGCTCTGTGGAGAGCCTTGATGAGCTTGAAAAAAGACATATTGAAATGATCCTGAATAAATACTCATGGAATGTTTCGCGCTCAGCCAAAGCTCTTAATGTTGACAGAGTGACACTTTACAACAAAATCAAGAAATATAACCTGAAACAGCAATAATAATTGCTTAAGGCTCTTTGCGATTGAAAGAGTGTTCGATAATATTGGTAGCATGCGGGCCTTTTGAGAAGGACTTTCTGAAAAAGATCGCACAGTCGGCTGAGAAAGAGTTCCGTATCCCTGTTACATTTGAAGAAAATCACATTGACCTGACTCCTTTTTATAATCCGGGAAGACGGCAATACGATGGAAACAAGCTTATGACTTTTGTTTCCAGCTGTTCAGTGAATGAAGACGCCAAAGTGATTGGCCTCTTCAGGGTTGACCTCTTCATTCCCATTCTTACTTATATTTTCGGACAGGCAATGCTTAACGGGAGGTCTGCAGTTGCATCGATATACAGGCTCAGGAACGAGATGTACGGTCTTAAAAAGAATGAGGCACTGCTTCTTTCACGCACAACCAAGGAGGTGATACATGAGCTTGGTCACAACTTCGGCCTTATACATTGCCATGTTCAGACTTGTGTGATGAGGTCAAGCACGTATGTTGAAGATATAGACCAGAAAAGTCATACTTTCTGCCCTGCATGCAGGGAAGCGCTTGATAAGATATAAAAAAAAGAGTCCCGATTATGCGGGACTCTCTGTACCTTAAATCAAGGCTTAATTTGTCTTAAAGCCGAACATTATTGCAACACAACCGCTTGCAGGAAGCTCATTCCTGGCGCCAAAAGTTGTTACCTTCACTATTATCTTAAGCTGCTGGCTGGCTTCCAGCTTGAAATCCCAGATACCGCTCATTTCGCTTTCCTTGTTTGAATAGAGGAGCTTGCCGGTTGCATCAAGCACTGAGAACTCAACAGGAGGCAGGCCGTCAGCAGCGCATATCGCCACACGGTATTCCATGTCTGAATAAAAAGTCTTGTACAACTCAGCCTCCTCGCCCTCCACAAGAACGGCTGCATGGTAGTTGCCATCGTGAAGATAAGCTCCCAGCTCTTTTTTACATAGTGACTTGGCGAAACCCTTGCACTGTGCATTCGCTTCCCCTGATGTTATCAGTGAAAGGAGAACCGTTACCAGTAATATTTGTATAAGCTGTTTCATCGGACTCTATTTTACATATACGTTTCTGATCTCTGCAACCTTCGCCTTAATCGCCAGGAATGTGTCTTGCTTCATTTCTGAAAGGGCTGCCCCGGTGATCTCCGTCACACCTGTCTTGTCATCATATTTTGTTGCAGACGGAATGGTTGAGCGTTCAACCTTGTCATAAATAGTTTTCAGCTCACGGATAGGCCCCAGGAGCTCCTGAATGGCTGTGTTGTCATTGTAGGTTTCGAGCAACCTGATAAGATCGTCGACAGACATTTTCTGATCAGCAATTGTCCCAACCAGTTTATTTCCTTTAAAGTTCTTCATATCAACCATATGTGTCGATATATATAGTCCTTCAAGAAATCCGCCTGCAATTATTGTGGCTGCAACAGCATGCTGTTCATCATCCTCAAGATAGGCCTGTGAGTTAAGGAATGTCTCCGAGACTATCTCCATGATCACGTCGCGGTTATTTATGTTCTGCTCCAGCTTCTCAATTGTATTTTCATCAATGGCATCTATGATTCCCAGTCCGGTAGCCATATCTTCAGCGGCCTCCATAAAATTGACAAGCAAAGATGTCTCGTCATACATGCTGGCAAAGCTGAGGTCACAGACATATATACCGAGGTTCAGAGCCATGCTCTTGCTTGTGGTATAGTTACTTTTGTTTTCAACAGGATTGAGCAGCGTAGCATCAAACTTAGCTCCTGCTTCCTTTATCAGCTGAGCCACCTCAAGCGGAGTCGGAAGGGCGTTGAATACCTTTTCGGCGCTCTTAATTTGCTCCATGGTTTGCTCATCAGCGCTGATATTTTCTTCCTTTTCCTTCGCTGCATCCCCCTTTGTTCTTCCTTTGCATGATGTTGCAGCCAGACAGATCAGGAGAGCTGTCACTCCCAATATCAGTGGCAAAATTTTTCGCTTGCTGTTCATAGTGATTATTTTTTTAGTGTTCACAGGCTTTTATCCGACCAAATTACCAATTATTTTTTATTAATCAATTGTGCCCTTAAGTTATTATTAGACATAAATTTGTTCAAAATTTTCAATCATGTTAAAGTCTGAAAAGAAGCTGGCCGAGCTTAATAAAATACTCGCCAACGGAAAGTATAACGAGATAAATGACAGGATTAGTATACTCCGCTCCGAAGAACCCTTTACAGGAGCAGTAAGTTTACTGGCGGAGTTCTACGACAAAACGGGGGATGACAGCCTTAAACTGCTTATTTCGGAGTTCTTTAATGATATGAAGGAGAGATCCTGCCGTGCAGAAGTGATCGAATCAATTACTGCAGTGACGAACCCGGCCTCAAAAGCCATGCTTGTCTCCTCATGCTGGCAGTCAGGCCTGGATTATTCGGATCATGCCGTTGCGCTGGCCGGAATCTTCATCAACAGTGATTATATGACCTCGCTCGAATGTTTCACTGTCCTGGAAACATGCTCCGGCATGATCAGCGGTGCTGACAAATCATCAATAATAAGCAGGCTTGAGAATCTGACCAATACTTATGATACTGCAAAACAGAAGCTTGCAAGAGAACTGATAGCTGTTCTGCGAATGGACTAAATATAAGAACTGTAATGCTTCATGAACTGTGAACGCTCGAACAGCGAAGGGTTGTCAATGTTCCGGTAGTTCAAAAGTCCCCTGAAATCGTCTATACTGCTGAACTCTTTGGCATTCATCCATTTTCGTATAGCTTCATTTATTTCAGTTATTACGGTGAAGCCTCTCTTGTATAGAGCTGAACACACCTGGACTGTTGTAGCTCCTGCAAGCAGGTATTTAATGGCATCTTCGCCTGTATAAACACCTGTCGATGCAGAAATGTCCATCTTGATGTTAAGGGCGCTGACCATGCCCACCCATCTGAGGACATAGCGCCGCTCAGCGGGGTTGGAGAGAACGCTTGCCGGGACGACGGAGAGATTGTCGATATTGAAATCAGGCTCATAGAACCGGTTAAAGAGTACCATTCCCGCTGCACCGTGATTATGGACCTGCATAGCGAAATTCAGCAGGTTTGAAAAGCGAAGTCCTATCTTAACACTGACAGGTATCGTCAGTTTCTTTTTAAGACTGTCGATGATCTTAAGATAGACCGCCTCGGCCTCAGTTGCTGTCTGATGCATGTCAACGGGCATGAAGAAGATATTGACTTCAAGAGCACTTGCGCCTGCTTTTTCTATTTCCACCGCAAAGTCCGTCCATCCTTTGGGAGAGAAGCAGTTTATGCTGGCTATTACAGGAATCTTTACACTCTTGCGTGCCTTGGCCACCAGGTCAAGATATGTGTCCACGCTGTTTGTTCTTGTATAATACAGGAGGTAATCATCAGCTTCAGGATAAGATTCCTTTGATGAAAGCGATGAGGCAAGGGAAACTATCTGTTCCTCAAAGAGAGATTTAAGAACTACGGCACCGGCACCGGCCGCCTCTGCTTCTCTTATTGAATCAACACTGGATGTAAAATTGGAACTTCCGGCAATAACGGGGCTTTTAAGTTCCAATCCAAGATATCGTGTGGCTATTGACGTCATTTTATATTTTTATTCGTTCTCCAAATATAAGTGTTCCTACCCTGATTATGGTGCTGCCTTCTTCAACAGCAATGCGCCAGTCGCCTGACATTCCCATTGAAATTTCCCTGAACGGGCTGCTGGTGCTGAAGCATCTCTGGCGGGTGTCAGCAAACAGCCGGGCAAGGGACCTGAATTCTGAACGCACCCTGTCTCTGTCGTCTGTGAATGATGCAATACCCATAAGGCCGCATATCCTTACTCCGGAAAGTGATCCGGCTACGGTCGCCCAGTCTGTCTCCTCAATTTCCTTTATGCTGAAACCCGTCTTGGTCTCCTCCGGTGCTATATGGACCTGCAGCAGACAGTCAATAATCTTTTGCTGCCTGCCGGCCTCACTGTCAATCATCCCGAGAAGCCTGACGGAATCAACCGATTCGATCATTGAGGCTGCAGCAACTGCCTGTTTGACTTTGTTTGACTGAAGATGCCCGATAAGGTGCCAGTTTATGCCTTCCGGAAGCACCGCTTTTTTTGAGGTCAGTTCCTGAACACGGTTCTCCCCGAAAGTATGAAGACCTGCCTTAAAGGCTTCAAGTACCTCCTCAGGACTTCGTGTTTTTGAGACGGCAACGATTGATACGTTACCGGGAAGATCCCTGACCAGTGAGCTTATGTTGCCGGAGATACTGTTCATCATTCAGCTGACAGACAAGATGACTGTCAGTCCAGTTTGTGTATTACCAGCCCGCTGCGCAGCTTAGGCTCAAACCATGTCGTTTTAGGCGGCATAATGTTGCCTGTGTCGGCTATAGTGATCAGCTGCTTCATCGAGACAGGATAAAGGGCAAATGCCACTTTCATCTCGCCACTGTCGACGCGCCTCTTCAGTTCACCCAGACCGCGGATGCCTCCTATGAAGTCAATGCGTTTTGAACGTCTCAGATCCTGTATGTCAAGCAGAGGGCCAAGCACCTTTTCAGTAAGTATAGTTACATCAAGTATGCCAATAGGGTCATCATCATTATATGTACCCTGCCTGGCAGTGAGACTGTACCATCTGCCATTGAGGTACATTGCGAAGTTATGCAGCTTGCGTGGCCTGTATGTTTTTGATCCTTTGTCTTTTATAATGAAATTCTCCTCAAGCCTGGCAATAAGCTGTTCGGCTGTCTGTCCGTTAAGATCCCTGATTACACGGTTGTAGTCAAGTATCTCAAGCTGGTTATCAGGGAAAATTACAGCAAGGAAATAGTTATACTCTTCATCACCCCTGTGCGAAGGATTCTTATCGCGCCTTTCCTTTCCCACCAGTGCGGCGGCGGCAGTGCGATGATGCCCGTCGGCAACATACATGAAGGGTACTTTAACAGTAAAGAGCTGCTCAATTTGTGAAACCGTTGGCTCGTCCCTGATAACCCAGAACCGGTGACCGATACCGTCTTCAGCCACAAAGTCATATTCAGGCTTTTGTTTTTTGACAATACGGTTGACAATCCTGTCAATCTCTTTCACTGCAGGATAAGCAAAAAAGACGGGCTCAATATTGGCATTGTTCGTTCTGACATGTACCATCCGGTCTTCCTCCTTGTCAGGACGTGTCAGTTCATGTTTCTTTATTATCCCGTTGAGATAATCGGACACTGCTGCTGCACCAACAATTCCATACTGGGTGCGGCCCTTCATTGTCTGGGCATAGATATAAAAGCAGGGTTTGTCATCCTGAATGAGCCAGCCGTTTCTCTGCCATAAGGTAAAGTTTTCAAAAGCTTTGCGATACACCTCATCCGAATGGACGTCGGTGCCTTCCGGCAGATCAATCTCAGATTTGGTGATATGCAGCAGCGATTTTTCCTTACCCTTCGCCATCACCGCCGCCTCTTCTGAATTCATTACGTCATAGGGGAGGCAGGCGATCTCCGATGCCAGTCCGGCCGGCGGTCTGAGCCCCCTGAAAGGTTTAACAACAGCCATTATAACAGTTAGTGTAAGTTTCTATTTAGGTTTGTTTACTCTGAACGTTTCGTCCCCGGAAGCGAAAAAAGAAACGATCTGCCGTGCTGCAGCAACGCCGGCATTGACATTGGCCTCTTCTGTCTGCGCTCCCATCTTCTTGGGAGTAAAGAAGTACCGTCCGGGATATTTCGAAGCAAAGAGTTCAGCATTGTCAGGTGCGATATCTGAAAGATACTTCATGTCAGTTCTCTTTTCCATCATTGCAGCAAGCTCATCTTCGTTGATAACCTCCTTGCGGGCGGTATTGACCAGCACGGCTCCCTTAGGCATCAGTGACAACAGCTTCTCCCCGATGGAATTCCTGGTCTTGTCGTTTGCCGGAATATGAAGTGAGATGTACTGGCAGGAGGAATAAAGCTCTTCGAGAGAATCAACAGGAATGATGCCTGCGTCGAGAATGGCTTTTTTATCAACGAACGGATCGAAGGCATATGTCTTCATTCCGAAGCCTGCTGAAATCCGTGCCACACATTTACCGACATTACCAAAGGCATGCAGGCCAAGTGTCTTGCCCAGCAGCTCGGATCCGGTCTTTCCGTCGAAACCGCCACGGGCTGAAAAGAGCATCATCCCGAACGCCAGCTCAGCGACAGCGTTTGAATTCTGTCCCGGTGTGTTCATAGCAACTATATTACGGGCAGTGCAGGCATTAAGGTCAAGGTTGTCATAACCGGCACCTGCCCTCACCACGATCTTCAATCCGGATGCAGCGGCAATGACGGCGGCATCAACCAGGTCGGACCGCACGATCAATGCATCGGCGCCGGCAACGGCAGCCTGGAGCTCCTGTGGTGTCTTGTATTTCTCAAGGAGGGCAAGGGTGTGGCCACCTTTCTCAACCACCTCGCGGATCTGTGTGATCGCAACCGGTGCAAAAGGTTTGTCTGTGGCAACTAATATCTGCATGTTACCTGTTTTAGTACTTGTTTTCAAATTCCTTCATGCATTCTACAAGCGCCCTGACACTTTCAAGCGGCATTGCGTTGTAGAGAGAGGCACGGAAACCGCCCACTGAACGGTGTCCCGGAATACCTACCATGCCCTTTGATTTGGCAAAGGAGGAAAACTCATTCTCCAGCTCCTTATAATTATCAGCCATAACGAAACATACATTCATCAGCGACCTGTCTTCATGATCAGGCACGGTGGCAACGAACAGTTTATTGCGTTCGATCTCATCATAGAGCAAGGCTGCCTTTTCCTGGTTGATCTTTTGCATCGCCCTTACGCCACCCTTCTGAACCAGCCATTCTAGCGTCTTGGCAGCAGCAAAGACCGGCAGCACCGGTGGTGTATTGTACATTGATTCCTTTTCAATATGCGTCTTATAGTTCAGCATGGTGGGTATAGGCCTCGTAACCTTGCCCAGTACATCATCCTTAATGATCGCAAAGGTAACGCCGGCAGGTGCCAGGTTCTTCTGTGCCCCACCGTATATGATCGAATATTTTGCAACATCAACCGGACGGCTGAAAATATCAGATGACATATCGGCCACAAGTGGTACCTTAACATCAGGGTCTTTCTTCAGTTCGGTACCGAAGATGGTGTTGTTGGTGGTGATGTGGAAGTAATCTGCATCAGCCGGAACAACATAATTCTTAGGAATATAGTTGAAATTCCTGTCTTTTGATGATGCCACTTCAATGACCTCACCGAAAAGTTTAGCCTCTTTCAGGGCTTTTCCTGCCCATTCACCGGTGTTAAGGTAGGCGGCTTTTTTCTCGAGCATGTTCATCGGCACCATCGCGAACTGCAGGCTTGCCCCGCCTCCCAGGAATATGACTGAATAGCCTGACGGTACTTCGAGCAGCTGTTTAACCATTGTGACAGCCTGTTCCATGACGGCTACAAACTCCTTGCTGCGATGTGAAACCTCCATGATCGAGAGTCCTGTTCCGGCAAAATCCTTTATTGCTTCAATCACCTTTTCATTAGTATATTCAGGCATGATTGAAGGCCCGGCATAAAAGTTGTGCTTTTTCATTTTTAACGGTTTTATTTTTTGTTTGCGCTGTATTCTATTCCAAATCTACACAATATAGTTAAACTTTGCTGTACTGCTTTTCGCTAAAGAGCGACCAGGCTGCCGTTACGCAACACGGGTATTATTTCTGTTACGTCAAATGTATGGCAGTATCCGATACAATCATCGAGACCCTTGTCTCTCAGTCTTGACCTCTGGGCAGCTTTTTCAATATAACCTGTAAGATCTCCCGCGGCTATTTTCCACAAATCCGTGGCAGCATGGACCGCGTCGCAGCTGGTTGTAAATCTCCCGCTCCCGAGAAGCCTTTCAGCAATGGCACCCGAGCAGAGAGCATCCTCAAGACTGAAACGCTTCTTCCACCCTGCGCAGACAATGATCACCTTCCTGTTCTGCTCTGCAAGCCAGCGGCATAAGGCGGTGATGTTCAGGTAAGCCCCTATTACCAACTCATGACACTCTGAAGCCATCTTCATGATACCCGTTCCGTTGGTGGTGCTGTAAGCTACAACCTTCCCCCCTATTTTCTCAGGAGTAAAGTTGAAGGGTGAGTTGCCAAAATCGGCAAAGTCAAGCACGTAGCCGTCACGCTCAGCGGCAAGCAGGTATCCTTTGTTTTTCATCTCCCTGGCTTCCTCAACGGTGGAAACAGGTATTATTTCGCGGACACCGTTGGCAAAAGCGGTGCATATCGAGCTCGTGGCCCTGAGGATATCAACTATCACTACCACAGCTTCCCTGTCGGAATGTGCTTCAAATATTGCGGGTGAAAAGCATATCTCAAGGCTATTCTGTGTCATCACCTGAAACGTTGAAAGAAGATGGTTACTATTTCCTGAAGAAAGGCAGGTTTGAAACCTTTGCCCTCAGGTCCTTACCCCTGACACGAATAAATATTTCAGTGTCTGTTTTCCAGAAGTTCTTATTCAGGTAAGCCATCCCTATGCCCTGTTTAAGCATGGGAGACATTGTACCGGAAGTCACTTCGCCGATGACATTTCCCGAGGCGTCAACAACTTCATAATGTTGCCTGGGAATACCCTTATCGATCATCACGAAACCCTTCAGACGCCTCTCTGTACCTTCCTCCTTCTGTTTAAGGAGCAGGGCTTTATCAATGAATTCCTTCCCCGGAACGAATTTGGTTATCCACCCCAGGCCGGCCTCAATGGGTGATGTACTGTCATTGATATCATTACCGTAGAGGCAGTATCCCATCTCAAGCCGGAGTGTGTCCCTGGCACCAAGGCCAACAGGTTTGATGCCAAACTCTTCACCTGCCTTGAAAACTGCCTCCCAGAGTCGGTCAGCGTCTGCATTTTTAATATAGATCTCACAGCCTCCCGCACCTGTGTAGCCTGTGGTCGAGAATATAACATTATCAATACCGGCAAATTTCAGTACCTTGAAGGTATAGTACTCCATGTCGGTAACATTTTCGGGCGTAAGCTTTTGCATAGCCTTCAGTGCAAATGGTCCCTGAACAGCCAGCTGGGCAGTCCCGTCTGAGGCGTTATTCATTTCTTTCTCAGGACCGGCAGAAATACCGAAACGGGCAGCATTCTTTACGCACCATTCCCAGTCCTTGTCAATGTTCGCCGCATTAACGACAAGAAGGTATTTCTCAGCGCTAAACCGGTAAACGAGCAGGTCATCCACAATACCTCCCCTGCCGTTAGGGAAACATGTATACTGAACCTTACCATCAGTCAAAGCTGAAACATCATTTGAAGTTACATATTGAATGAAATCGAAGGCATGCGGGCCATTAACCCAGAACTCACCCATGTGAGAAACATCAAACACACCAATCTTTTCCCTTACCGTGATATGCTCCTCAGTGATACCGGCATATTCAACCGGCATATTGTATCCGGCGAAAGGTATTATCCTGGCTCCCAGGGCCTCATGAAATTTTAGAAAAGGAGTGTTTTTCATTGCAACTGATTTTGTATTCTGAACAAATGTATCATATTTCAACCGATAAAAACCTGCAATAAATCATTTTTGACAATGCCCGTTTTTACTTAATTGCCGTGCTGTAGTTCATTATATCTATATTTGTACCGGAGACAAACCTGAACCTATGCAATATAAGGCATTTAATCCCGACTACCTGCTGAACATAAGCGGAGGAGAAACTGCGATAATGGAAGAGATAGTTACCATATTCCGCAACCAGTTGCCTGAATTCATCACTGAGATGAAAGCTCTCCTTGGAAACGCCAAGTACCATGAGCTGGGTCTCCTGGCACATAAGGCAAAGGGTTCTGTTACTGTCATGGGGATGGAAGAAACCGCAAAAATGCTGAAGACTTTTGAGCTTCAGGCAAAAGCAGGTGAACAGAAAGAAAAATATTCAGATTATATTTCTGATTTTGAAAGAGATGCAGCCAACGTACTGGCAGAGATAGATCATTTCTTCAGCACAAAAAAGTGATCTGACATGGTGCTTTCTGAAAGGTTTGACGGGATAGAGATTATCAGTTTCAATGTTGACAGGCTCAGCGCGAACAATGTAGGCGTTATCAAGCCTGTTATTTTTAAATTATTTGAAACACCTTATACAAGGGTGGTGGTTGATCTCAGTGGTGTCGATTATCTCGACAGCTCTGCTTTTGCAATGTTTCTTCACCTCCTCCGTGTAGCACGCTCAAATTACTGTACCTACAGAATCTGCGGACTTACCCCGCGTGCCGCCGAACTTTTCGAAATGCTCCAGCTCCATCAGGCTCTGGATATTTATACTGACCGGGAAGCCTGCCTCACCAGCTTTCAAAAGCCAGGACCTTCTTAGACATTTATAATTACCAGTTCCCCCGTTTGTACATCAATTTTTATTGTCTTATTCTTATCGATTGTTCCTGCAATGATCGCCTTTGACAGTTCATTGACTATCTCCTTCTGGATAAGACGTTTAACAGGTCTTGCTCCAAAGAGCGGATCAAATCCCTTCTCAGCCAGCCAAACTACTGCCTTGTCAGTGATCTCACTCTTAATACCTTTTTCTTCGAGCATCTGTGAGACACGCCTGAACTGAAGTCTTACAATCTCACGTATCTCCTCAACCGTCAGTGGCTTGAACATTACAATCTCATCCACACGGTTTACAAATTCAGGTCTCAGCGTTGTCCTGAGCAACTGGACCAGGTCCTCCCTGAGTTTATCAGCCTGGTCATCGGTCATCTTGCCATCGTTGCCTTCAATGGCCTCCCTGATAAGTGAAGAACCAAGATTGGAAGTCATGATAATAATTGTGTTGCGGAAGTTGACTGTCCGTCCTTTGTTATCTGTCAGACGGCCGTCATCAAGCACCTGGAGAAGGATGTTAAACACATCAGGGTGTGCCTTTTCGATCTCATCCAGTAAAACGACGGAATACGGTTTATGCCTGATTGCCTCAGTTAGTTGCCCTCCCTCGTCATAGCCTACATACCCGGGAGGTGCTCCGATAAGTCTTGAGACACTGTGGCGCTCCTGGTATTCAGTCATGTCAATACGTGTCATAAGGTTCTCATTATTAAAGAGGTAATCTGCAAGAGCGCGAGCCAGCTCTGTTTTACCCACTCCTGTTGTGCCAAGGAAGATGAATGATCCCACAGGACGCTTCTCATCCTGAAGACCTGCCCTTGACCTGCGTACCGCATCTGAGACAGCTGTGATAGCCTCATCCTGCCCCACAACTCTCTTATGGAGCTCCTCCTCAAGTCTGAGGAGCTTATCCTTTTCACTCTCGAGCATGCGTGACACAGGTATGCCTGTCCATTTTGCAACTATCTCGGCAATATCATCTGTCCGGACGTCATCACGCACCATTGAGCCTTTGTTGCGCTTCTCCTCTATCTCTTTGTTGAGGCGGGCAATCTCTTTATCGTTCTCAACCAGCTTACCATATCGTATCTCGGCCACCTTGCCATAGTCGCCTGCTCTTTCAGCTTTCTCAGCATCAAACCTGAGTTCTTCAGACTCCTCCTTTTTCTTCTGCAGGGAATCGACAAGGTCCTTCTCCATGCGCCATCGTGCTTTAAGCTCATCGCGCATTGAAGACTTTTCAGAAATCTCCCTTGACAGTTCTTTTTCCTTGACAGTGTCACTGTCACGGCGCACTGCCTCACGTTCAATCTCAAGCTGCCTGATAAGCCTGTCGGCGGTGTCGATCTCCTCCGGTACAGAATTCATCTCAAGCCTGAGATGTGCAGCTGCCTCATCAATCAGGTCGATAGCCTTGTCAGGAAGGAACCTGTCGGTTATATACCTGTATGAAAGGTCCACGGCGGAGATGATTGCTTCATCCCTGATAATGACCTTGTGATGAGTTTCGTATTTTTCTCTCAGGCCACGCAGTATGGATATGGCGTCAGCCCTGTCAGGCTCATTGATCATAACTACCTGGAACCGGCGTTGCAATGCCTTATCTGTCTCAAAATATTTCTGATACTCATTCAGTGTTGTGGCACCTATTGCACGCAGCTCACCCTTTGCAAGGGCGGGCTTAAGAATATTTGCCGCATCCATGGCACCCTCACCTTTCCCTGCACCAACCAGGGTGTGTATCTCATCTATAAAAAGGATCACATCGCCGTTTGAGGCAATTACCTCATTCACAACGGATTTTAGTCGTTCTTCAAACTCACCCTTATATTTGGCACCTGCGATCAGCGCCCCCATATCAAGTGAATATATGCTTTTCTGAAGAAGGTCCTCAGGCACATCACCACGCACAATCCTTTGAGCCAGTCCTTCAGCTATGGCTGTCTTCCCCACACCCGGCTCACCTATGAGAATAGGATTGTTTTTCGACCGGCGCGAGAGTATCTGTAACACGCGCCGTATCTCTTCATCTCTTCCGATTACGGGGTCAAGCTTACCTGCTTGTGCCCTCTCATTCAGATTGATGGCAAAGCGGTTCAGCGAATCGTATGTTTCCTCGGAAGTCTGACTGTTGACGGTTGCTCCTTTTCGCAGATCATGTATGGCAGTACTCATTCCCTGCCTGGTAAGTCCATTTTCCTTCATCAGCGCCGCTGTTTTGTCCGGGCCTTCCGAAAGAGCGAGAAGGATATGCTCCACTGACACGAATTTGTCCTGCATCTTTGCTGCATGATCCTCGGCACTTTTTAGTACTGAAGAGCTTTGCGCCGACAGGTACGGCTCACCGCCACTGACACGCGGATATCTGTCAATAATCTCGTCAAGTGATTTGTTAAAAGATGCAGCATTCACACCGCTCTTGGAGAGGATGTATGAAACGATGCTTTCAGCTTCAGTCATTATCCCTTTGAGGAGATGACCGCATTCAATTGCCTGATGACCTTTGCCAACGGCTATGCTGATAGCTTTCTGGATCGATTCCTGGGCTTTGATAGTAAATTTTTCAAAATCCATGATAATTCTATTTCCTTATTATGTTCAATTTGTTTGCCATGTGCGTTTTTCAGTGCATTTCATGTCAGAATGGCAGCCAGCAAATAATTTGCGGCTTTTTACGTCTAGCAAATATTTTACGGCTTTTTACGTTCTTGTAATACTTTGTACCTCTGTTACTGCTGTTATAAGACGCCTCCGGGATGAATGAGAAGATACTTAACACTCTGATGCATCTGTTTGCCATCATTGCCCCTGCACAGGGCAGTGAGACTGACAGACGCAAGGTGGTTGAGGCATTTCTCAAACCCCAGCTCAACCAGGAAGGCGTCGATGCCTACCTGAAGATATTTGACAATTATTACGATGAGGCACAGGAGAGGCTTAAGAAAGGAAATGAAGCCAGAAGGAATGCTGCAATCTCCGTCAGGATCATCAAAATCTGTTTTGATATAGGAGCCCAGCTCACACTCAACCAGAAAATAATTGTACTGGTGCAGCTTCTCGAATACTGCCGGTCAGACGAAGCAGTAGTGAGCAATACCGAGCTTGAGTTCATCATCACGGCAGCTGAAGGATTTAATGTCAACCGTGACGATTACGATCTTATTCAGCAGTTTGTGCTGTCAAAGAGGTCTGAGGTGCCCGAATCGTCACAGATACTTATCATTGACAACGAACGCAGGCATAAATATGCAAAGACCCGGCATATTATCAATACGTCATTCAAAGGCCAGGTAAGAGTTCTCAACCTGCCACAGGCTGACATGCTCTTTATCAAATCTTTCGGTACGGGCGAATTGCTGCTCAGCGGCCAGCTGAGGCACGAAGACAAGGTTTATCTCTTTGAGAGGGGCGCCTCACTGAAATATCTGAGCAGCAAACCTATCTACTACTCAGAAGTGATCAGACAGTTCCTTGATGAGAGTGTCCTGGCTTCCAGGGTAGTATATGAAGTGAAAGACCTTGAGTACAAGTTTAAAGGAGGATACGTGGGACTCCACAAGATGAGCTTCGCCGAGGAATCGGGAAGGCTTGTCGGGATCATGGGTGCCTCGGGAGCCGGTAAGTCGACCCTCCTTAGTGTGCTTAACGGAATCAATAAGCCGGATGCCGGTGAGGTGCTGATAAACGGCGTAGATATTCATAAGGAGCCTGATAAGGTAAAGGGACTGATTGGTTTTGTTTCGCAGGACGACCTCCTGATAGAGGAACTGACTGTGTTCGACAACCTGTTTTACAATGCAAAACTCTGTTTCGGCAACCTCAATGATGGTGAGATCACTGCAAGGGTGGAGAATGTCCTGCACAGTCTCGGGCTTTTTGATATTAAGGATATGAAGGTCGGAACACCGCTGAATAAAAAAATCTCAGGCGGTCAGCGCAAACGACTGAATATCTCACTCGAGTTGATCAGGGAACCTTCGATCCTCTTTCTCGACGAACCTACATCCGGACTTTCATCACTTGACTCGGAGAATATACTTGACCTGCTTAATGATCTCAAACTGAAAGGCAAGCTGATATTTGTAGTCATACATCAGCCTTCATCAGATATCTTCAAGATGTTTGACAGGCTCATCTTTCTTGACACCGGCGGTTACATGATTTACTACGGGATACCCGTAGGGTCAATCGGTTACTTTAAAGACCGGATGCAGCTTCCCAAATACAACGACAGCGAGTGTCATGCATGCGGTAACGTCAACCCGGAACAAATCTTCAGTATAGTTGAGTCAAAGGTGCTTGACGAGTTCGGGCGCCCGACAAAAACAAGGAAAATATCACCGCCGGAATGGAATGCTTTCTATAATTCACGAATCGAGGAAGTACCGGCACCTCCTAAAAACGGTAATGGCATACCGGAGATCACGCTTAAGACACCAGGCAAGTTCAAACAGTTCCTGGTGTTCGTCACCCGTGATATCCTGGCTAAACTATCAGACAAACAGTACCTTGTAATCACGCTTCTGGAAGCTCCCATACTGGCCCTGTTCCTTGCATTCATCATCCGCTATTTTGATGAGAGTGCCGGCAATCCGGCCTATACTCTTATGCAGAACAGCAACCTGCCTGTTTATATATTCATGTCGGTGATAGTGGCAATTTTCATGGGCCTTACCGTCAGTGCCGAGGAGATAATAAAAGACAGGAAAATACTCCGGCGTGAAGCTTTTCTCAACCTGAGCTGGAACAGTTATCTTATCTCAAAGATCAGTGTTCAGTTCCTTATCTCTGCAATACAGGCTGCCATGTTTGTTGCGGTTGGCAACTCAATTATCGGTATAAAGGGAATGTGGTTTGAATACTGGCTTGTACTGTTCAGCTGCTGGGCTACATCAAATATGATGGGACTGCTTATCTCCGACAGCTTCAAGACTGTCGTCACTATTTATATTCTTATTCCTTTTCTTGTTATTCCACAGATAATCCTGAGCGGCATCATAGTCAATTATGACAAGCTTAATCCGAATATATCATCCCCCGTTTCAATACCCGTCTATGGTGAGATCATTGCAGCGAGGTGGGGGTATGAAGCTCTTGCTGTGGATCAGTATATGAACAACAGGTTTGAAAAGCATTTTTACCAGTATGATAAGGTAATCAGTATTGCTAAATTTAAAAAAGACATTTGGTACAACGAGATGAAGAGCATCCTCTCAAGGATGGAAAGTAATATTGAAAGGGAAAGGCTGGGTCCTGAAGGCAGGAACGACATGACGCTTATCCGCAATGAAATAGAAGAAGAGCTTGGCTTCACCCCTGCCGTAACCTTTAACCTGAGTCTGCTCGATCCGGACAATATTACCCTTGGGGCGCTTGATACCGCACGCGACTATATCGAAAGGGTACGCAGATATTATATTGAGGTTTCGCGGGAGACTGTGGATAAACGTGACAACACCATTTCGGCATATGAGCGTGCCGACAGGGACGGGTTTATTCTTATGAAAAAGCAGTACACGAATGAATCGCTTGAAGAGTTTGTGAAAAATGAAAATGAAAAGAGTAAGATCAGAAGGTACCGGAACAGGCTGTACCAGAATTATGACCAGATATTTTATGATCCTGAAAACCGCCTGATAAAAGCTCACTTCTATGCCCCGCGCAAACAGGTATTCGGATTCTATGCAAGTACTCTGGCTGTCAATACAGGTGTTATCTGGTTTATGACCCTGATTGTTTACCTGTTATTGTACTTCAGGGTATTGCTTAAGATACTCGAGTCTTCGAACAAGATAAAGATGACGATCAGACGCAGGGAAAACAGCGAATGACCTGACACGAACCACTCAAACAGAAAAGGGTGCCAGTCTAAAGACTGACACCCTCTGTTTTTACTGTAAACGTATCTTTCAGCCTTACTGAAAGTATTATTCAACGATCTCTATCATCTTGAAAGGCACCTTGATGATTGAATCATAGTCCTCTCCTGCTTCGAGCATATCCTCATCATCCTCCTCGTAGAACCAGTTTATCTCAACATCATGCTTTGACCGGTGGATAGCTTCAAGACGCTTAAACACATCCAGTATGCACTTCGATGAGCTGGTGTTGAAATATTCAAGTCTGATATTAACTACAGTTTTGTCAAGCGGCCCCTGCATATAGTTGTCAAGCCATTCATTAAGCGGTTTATAAAACTCAACAGAGTTCTCAGGAATAGATCTACCCTTTATCTCAAAAATACCGTCCTTTTCGTCAAATTTAATTGATGGTGTCTTAGGGGTTCCCTCAATGATGATCGGTTCCATAGCTATTTACTTTTGTTTGATTTACTCATTCATTTATGATTACCGCACTGATGCGGAAAGCGGAGTGCAAGTTATCGTATTTTTTAAATCTATAATCAAGTCTGTGCCCTGTTTTTCTTGCCATATCAATTAAACCCAGTCCGCCAAGCCCCTTTTCAGTGATCTCCTGGTGATTCAGGATATCCTTGTAAAGTTCTTTAATCTCCTCCTGCGTTGAGTTGTTTATCCTGGTAAGTTTTTCCTCTAACTCTTTAATTCTTAGCGCCATTACAAAGTTACAGGTGGTAATCCTGTATCCCTTCCCGGTCTTTTCCATGATAATCAGACCAAACCTGTCAGGTCTTGCTGCATGGTAGCTTTTAGGAACAAGATCAGCATGATGATAGAGGTTCTGGAGGCTTTCCACAAGCACATTGTAAACCTTTTTCCTCAGCCTGGGATTTTCGCGGCTCGTAAGAAGCTTGCCCTCAACAGAATCAAGAGCCTTGTTTATCACCTCGGAGTCAACATTACCCTTAAAATAAAGGATAGCGCCCCTGATGTCCAGGTCACTCACAAGATTTTCCAGATCAAAGCTCATAACGTCTCTGTACAAGTAAATAAAGCTTTTACAATTAACAAAAATAGAGGTTTGTTGTCAATACCCGACAAACAGATATTATTATTTTAACCTATGACTATCTTTTTTTGACTAAGGTTGCAGGGGCATTGGCAAACGTAGGTTTAATGTGGGTGACCGACTGATGCCTTGTGAGTTCCCTGGTACAGTTCATAGCCCTGTAACCTGCATTCAATATCTCCGTTAAGAAGGTCAAACTTCCTGAAAGGTTTTAAAGCAACTGATTTGATATTTACCTTGTCCCCCGATAGAATCCAGGCAGTGTAACCCTCGTACTGATGTTTCAGCACTGTGCCTATATCACCATAAAACTTTGCCATTTCGTCTCCGCCTATACGGTGTCCGTACGGCGGGTTTATAATCAGTGTTCCTCCGGGTACAGGTGCCGGACTCTTCAGGAAATCCCTCTCCGATACCTCAACCGTATCGGTGAGTCCGGCTTCCCTGATATTTATTGCTGCCATCCTCACTGCATCGGCAGATATGTCTCCCGCATATAACTTCACCGGTGACCTTCTTTCCTTCTTCTCAGCCTCGAACTTCACCGACCTGAAGAGGGCCGGATCATAATCCTTCCACTTCATGAACCCGAAACTCTTTCTGAATTTACCGGGTGCAATATTGCAGGCCATCAATCCTGCCTCAGCCGGGATTGTTCCTGATCCGCACATACTGTCAACGAGCGCTGTTTCAGCCTTCCACCCGGTGAGCATGATGATACCTGCAGCCAGCACTTCGCTCAGGGGTGCCTCCCCCTGTTCACGGCGGTATCCTCTTCTGTAAAGCGGTAAAACAGTAGAATCAAGGGAAATGGTTACCTTGTCATTGCTGATATGCAGGTTGATCAGCAGGTCAGGGGACTTCTGATCGACCGACGGCCTCTTCCTCGTCAGGTGACGGAAGTAATCTGCAACGGCATCTTTTACCACCAGGCCTGCATAACCCGAATGCGCAAAATGCTTTGAATTGACTACTGCCGTCACTGCATAAGTCTTATCAGTATCAAGGTACTGATCCCAGTCAAAGCTTACAACTTTGTTATACAGATCCTTCTGATTACTGATACTGAACTCGGTTATGGGCAGCAGAACAGAGAGAGCAACACGGCTGTTGTAGTTGATTTTGTACAACATTGACTTCGACCCCTCTGCGGCAACAGCCCTGTTGAGCACCTGAACATTCTCAGCTCCCAGGGCAGTCAGTTCAGAGGCAAGAACCTCCTCAAGCCCATAAAGTGTCTTGACGGTAAGTCTCATTGTTATTCCTTCCGGTAACCAAGGATTTTCTCGTAAAGCACAGGATCATTTATTACAGATACAGCCCTGATAATGGCATAGTCACCCTGGTTCACCACCCTGTAATACTCATTCATGTCCCACAGGTCACGGGCAACAAGCCCTTTCATTACCTTCTGCATCTCTTCAGCGGAGGTGTCGTACTGCGCCTGGTCGAACATGACCTTGCTCTTCTCCCCTGCCGCGCGCAGCTCTTTGATAGCCTCGCCGTCAAAAGTGAAATCTTTGTCAAAACTATCGAAAGTCTTGTATTTGCGCAACAATGATTTTCTGTTCTGGTCAGTATAACCGACAATAAATTGTGTAATCGTGGAGGTCCTGATCAGATCACGGTAATAATCCGAATAATATGTAGTATCAATGGGGATAAAAATGTCTGGAGTGATGCCTCCTCCTCCATACACAACCCTTCTGTTGGTTATCGTATAGGCTTTGAGGGAATCCGGCAGATTAAGACTGTCAGGGTGGATCCGTTCTCCATTGAAATATCTGCTGTAATATGTCTGGAAATACTTGTCAAATCCTTCATTGTACGGAGTCTGTATAGATCTGCCTGACGGAGTGTAATACCGGGCTATGGTCAGTCTTATCTCTGACCCGTCAGGTAATGAAAAACCATTCTGCACCAGACCTTTGCCAAAGCTTCTCCTGCCTATTATGACACCTCTGTCCCAGTCCTGCACCGCACCCGCAAGGATCTCGCTGGCCGATGCTGATCCTTCATCAATAAGGATTGCTATGCGTGATCTGGTCAACGTTCCTGACGGTTCAGACTTGTAATCCTGTCTTGAGGTGTGCCTCCCTTCAAGATACACAATCAGTTCTTGTGCCGAGAGCATCTCATCAGCAATCTGAACAGCAGGAACCATATAACCGCCTGAGTTTCCCCTCAGGTCAATAATAAGGTTCGCCATCTTCTCCTTGCGCAGTTTTTCAACTGCCTGATCGAATTCTATTGCCGTCTGTTCCGAGAACCTGCTCAGTTTGATGTAACCGATATCGCCGGAAACCATGTATGATGCATCAAGACTGTTGACAGGTATCTTGTCACGGGTTATGTTGAACTCCAGAAGATCTTTCTCTCCCCTGCGGAACACCATGATCGTCACTGAAGTGCCCTTGGGTCCCCTGAGCCTTTTCTGGACCCCGGCAGTGTTCATGCCTACCCCTGTCACTTTTTCGCCATCAATAGATGTTATTCTGTCTCCGGCCTGTATTCCAACCTTCTCCGACGGGCCTCCTGCCGTAGGAGAAATAATTATAATGGTATCATTGAGAAGGTTGAACTGAATTCCAACTCCCTCAAAATTCCCCTGCAACGGTTCGTTCTCTGACTGTACATCCTTTGCAGGTATATAGACCGAGTGGGGATCAAGATTCTTCAGTGTGCTTATTATCATCTGCTCGGTTATGGAGGCGATGTTGACACTGTCGACATACATCGCTTCCAGGAGGGCAAGAGTCTTGCCGATTTTGAATGTCTCCTGGGTGATGCCCTGTGCCCTCAGTCCTGAACCATGAGCAGCAATTACGAGGAAGAGAATGCAAATATATTTTTTAAACATTTCAGTCATGCTGTTTTAATTATTAACTCGGATTACTCCCATTCTATTGTTGAAGGGGGCTTTGAGCTTATATCATAAACTACCCGGTTTATTCCTTTTACCTTGTTTATTATCTCGTTTGATATGTCAGCGAGAAACTCATGAGGCAGGTGACTCCAGTCTGCGGTCATGCCATCGGTTGATGTGACTGCGCGAAGCACCACGGCATTTTCATAGGTTCTTTCATCGCCCATGACACCCACTGACTGTACCGGCAGCAGAATTACCGCAGCCTGCCAGACCTTCTGATACAAATCATTCTTTTGCAGTCCGGTGATGAAAATATTATCCGCTTCGCGAAGGGTTTCAAGCTTTTCAGGAGTGACATCACCTATTATCCTGATAGCCAGTCCGGGGCCGGGGAAAGGATGCCTGTTGATTATCTCTCCCGGAATGTTAAGGGCATTCCCCACCCTGCGCACCTCATCCTTGAACAGCAGACGCAGGGGTTCCACCACCTTCAGATTCATTTTCTCAGGCAGGCCGCCTACATTGTGATGCGATTTTATGGTGGCAGAAGGACCGTTCACCGAAACGGATTCAATGACATCGGGATAGATTGTGCCTTGTGCCAGCCACCTGACATTCTGAATCTTATGTGCTTCCTGATCAAATATCTCAATGAATGCCCCTCCAATTATTTTACGCTTTGTCTCAGGGTCTGTCACTCCCCTCAGCCTTCCGGTAAACACTGACGAAGCATCAACTCCGATGACATTCAACCCCATTCTCCTGTAAGCATCCATCACAGAATTATACTCATTCTTGCGAAGCAGACCGTTGTCGACAAATATGGATGTCAGGTTGCTGCCTATAGCTCTGTCAAGCAGAATGGCAGCTACCGATGAATCGACACCCCCGGAGAGACCGAGAACGACCTTGTCTGTTCCGATCTTCTCCCTGAGCGATCTGACTGTCATATCTATAAACGACTCCGGTGTCCAGTCGCCACGGCAGCCGCAGATACCGGTGACAAAATTGCCAAGAATCTTCAGGCCTTCAGTAGTGTGATACACTTCCGGATGAAACTGAATCCCCCAGGTCTTCTCGCTTTCAATCCTGAATGCTGCAACTTTTACATCGGAAGTGGACCCTGTAACTGTATAACCTGCAGGTATCCGTGATATAGTGTCGCCATGAGACATCCAGACCTGTGTACCTGTTGTAATACCGTTAAAAAGAGGATCACCCTGATCAGCGTAAATCAATCTTGCACGGCCATATTCGCGTGTATCCGAAGGCAGTACCTCTCCACCAAAATTATGGGTCAGGTGCTGTGCTCCGTAGCAGACCCCCAGCAGGGGAATACTGCCTTTTATGGCTGTCAGGTCCGGGAAGGGAGCCACGGAATCGCGAACCGAGAAAGGACTGCCGGAAAGGATCACTCCTTTCACAGTCTGATCAGGGACCGGGAAATGATTGAACGGGAATATTTCGCAATAGACATTAAGTTCACGTATTCGTCTGGCTATCAATTGCGTATATTGTGATCCGAAATCGAGGATCAAGATCTTCTCCTGCACTTGAGTATTGTTAGAAGTTAAAAGTCGGGCTCAAAGATAGTCATTCTTTGATTTGCTCTTCAGAGGGTAAGATATCATAGGTTTGCCCTTCCCTGGCAGCTTCGGTGGCGGGAAATATTTTTCTGGCCTCCTCTTCAAGCGGTTCGGGAGATTTATAGCGGGCAGAGAAATGACCGAGAAGCAGTCGTTGCACACCTGCTTCGCTGGCTACCCTCGCAGCATGGCTTGCGGTTGAATGCCCTGTCTGCCTGGCAAGTGCGTCGTGTTCCCCGCCAAAGGTTGCCTCGTGATACAGCAGCCCTACTCCGGCAACGAATGAGGGCAACTTAGGAAAATAACCCGTGTCACTGCAGAAGGCGAACGAAGCCGTAGCCGGCGGGGGTAGCGTCACCTCATCACATGTAATAAGCTCACCACTTTCACGTACCACATCCTTCCCCTTCTTAAGCGAGGCAATCTCAGCAATCGTCAGCCTGTGTTCGCTGATCTTACTCTTTATTATATTTCTGTCAGCAATCTTCTCACGGAAGAGGAAGCCGAAGGTTTTGACACGGTGCCTGAGAGGAAAACAAAACACCTCCACGTGCCTGTCACTGAGGATAAGTTTCAGGGTACGTCCGCTGAGAGGATGTATTATGAGTTCGTAGGCAAGGTTGATGTCGAAATCAGCCAGATGGCGGTCAAGCAGTTCCTTTATCGGGGCAGGAGCATAAATGTGCAGCGGAGTCTTTCTGCCCATCAGGTTATAGGTTGAAAGCAGCGGATAGAGCCCGAAAAAATGATCTCCGTGAAGATGGCTGATAAAGATATGGTTGATCCTGCCGAAGCGTATGTGGTAACGCCTCATCTGCATCTGCGTGCCTTCACCGCAGTCTATTAAAAACAACCGCTCATGTACATTAAGCACATGAGCGGTCGGAGATCGGTCTGAGGTTGGCAGAGCTGAGCTTGTTCCAAGTATGGTCAGCCTGAAAGACATGCTGCCGCCGGTCCTCAGGAAATGAGTTTCTCTGCCTCTTCGGTATCAGCGGTTATGGAGAGCACGGTATCAAGCTGTGAGATTGTTATCAGACGCTCAACAGCTTCATTGAGACCGCACAGTACGAAAGTGCCGCCGGCGTTCTTGCAAAGCCTGTTTGCCACCAGAATCGCGCTAAGGCCTGAGGAATCACAGTATTGACACTTCTTCAGATCAAGAATGATATTCTTCTCGCCTTTTCCTGAAATAAGCACAAGCTCCGACTTAAGCGACGGTGCAATGTGAGTATCGAGCTTTTCAGTCTCAATGCTGATTACAGTGCATTGTTTACGATTTTCAATGTTGAAGTCCATTGCTGATTATTTTGGATTTCTAAATATAAAGTTATTTTTTCTTTTTTCCTGCACTTCTGGCTTCTTTTTCTTCCATTTCGTCTTTCAGGGCCTGAAGTCCGGTTATATCACCAAGAGTTGTCTTCTCCAGGTTTGACTTCAGCTTACGGGCTGCTTTCTTGGTTGTATCAGCTTCCGACCGTTTGGCTGCCGTTTCCGAACCCTTCTTTTCATCCTCATAAACGCGGCTGTGAGAAACAATAATCTTCTTGGCGCCCTTGTTGAACTCAATGACTTTGAAATTCAGCTTATCATCAACCACTGCCGTTGTGCCGTCTTCCTTGACAAGATGCTTGGGTGTGGCAAAGCCTTCAACACCGTAGGGTAAAGCTACTATCGCTCCCTTGTCGAATACCTCGATCACTGTTCCTTCATGGATTGAATCAACCGTAAAGAGATCTTCGAACACATCCCACGGGTTCTCCTCAAGCTGCTTGTGGCCGAGGCTCAGTCTCCTGTTATCCTTGTCGATCTCAAGAACGACGACATCGATCTCGGCATCAATAGCTGTGAATTCGGCAGGATGCTTGATTTTCTTCGTCCATGAGAGGTCAGATATATGTATCAGGCCGTCAACACCTTCTTCGATCTCAACAAAAACACCGAAGTTTGTGAAGTTACGTACGCGGGCTTTGTGCCTTGAATTAAGGCTGTATTTCTGCTCAATATTCTGCCATGGATCCGGCTTGAGCTGCTTGATGCCAAGAGACATCTTGCGTTCCTCACGGTCAAGTGTGAGAACTACTGCATCAACTTCGTCTCCCACCTTCATGAATTCCTGTGCACTGCGCAGGTGCTGTGACCATGACATCTCTGACACATGGATCAGGCCTTCGACACCGGTTGTTATCTCAACAAAAGCACCGTAGTCAGCCATGACCACAACCTTGCCCTTAACCTTGTCTCCAACCTTCATGGTTTCGCTGAGTGAATCCCACGGATGCGGGGTCAGCTGCTTGAGACCGAGAGCGATTCTCTTCTTGTCATCATCGAAATCAAGGATAACAACATTCAGTTTCTGATCGAGCTGAACAATCTCCTCCGGATGGTTGACCCTGCCCCATGACAGGTCTGTGATATGGATAAGACCGTCAACACCTCCGAGGTCAATAAAGACACCGTATGATGTGATATTCTTAACGGTTCCTTCAAGAACCTGGCCTTTTTCAAGTTTGGAAATAATTTCTTTCTTCTGCTGTTCGAGTTCGGCTTCAATAAGTGCCTTATGCGATACAACCACATTCTTGAACTCCTGGTTGATCTTGACAACGCGGAATTCCATGGTCTTGCCTACATAGACATCATAATCGCGTATGGGCTTGACATCGATCTGTGATCCCGGCAGGAATGACTCAATGCCGAATACGTCAACGATCATACCACCCTTGGTGCGGCACTTGATGTAACCTGTGATGATCTCATTGTTTTCAAGGGCAGAGTTGACCCTGTCCCATGAGTTGTAAGCCCTGGCCTTCTTATGTGAAAGCACCAGCTGACCCTTCTTGTCCTCCTGGCTCTCTACATAAACCTCCACCGTATCTCCGACTTTCATGTCGGGATTGTAGCGGAATTCGTTAAGACTTACAACACCTTCGGACTTCTGTCCGATGTTGATAACCACTTCACGGGTATTCATTGAGATCACTGTTCCTTCAACCACCTCATCGACAGCTACGGTTGAAAGTGTTTCTTCATAAAGTTTTTCCTGAACTGCGAATGACTTCTCCGTGGAATAGCCGTCATTTTCATACGCATCCCAGTCAAATTCTTCAGGTGATGCACCGGCTCCGGCAGCTTTTACTGCATCATAACCAGCTTCAGCGACCTTTGCCTTTTTTTCTTTTCTGACTTTCAGAATTGGTTTTTCTTCAGCGACCATTTCGCCTGCTGATTCTGTAACAACCTCAGCATGTGTAACGCTCTCTGAACTGCTTGTTGTTTCTTTAAGGTCTTCGTTTTCTATGTTTTCGACCTTTTCTTTCTTTTCACTCATGAGCTAAATAAATTTTTGAAAATTAATAAGTTAGACATTATGTTGTTTAAAAATTGCGCACAAAGATAGTAATTTTTTTATTTCCGATATTAACAAGGAGCAGATTTTCAGGCTTTAAGAAATTAAAGAGGGCTGCATGGCTTCCTTATTTATTTGATTGACACTTTTTTCTATTTTTGTGTTCTAAATCATCAGGAAATATTTGAATTATGAGGATAGCTGTAGTAGGAACAGGTTATGTGGGCCTTGTCACGGGTACTTGTTTCGCCGAGACAGGTGTAACGGTAACCTGCGTTGATAATGACAGGGAAAAGATCAGTCTGCTGCAAAAGGCCAGGCCTCCCATCTATGAACCGGGGCTTGAGACGATGATTCGCCGCAATTCCGAAAAGGGACATCTCTTTTTTACGACTGACATTGCTGAAGCGCTGAACAAATGCGAAGTGGTGTTCATAACAGTGGGCACCCCTCCTGAAGAGGACGGAAGTGCAGATATCTCTCACGTGATCGAGGTGGCACACGAAATAGGCCGGGTGATGAATGACTACCTCGTAGTGGTGACAAAATCAACTGTGCCGGTAGGATCCTCTGAACTTGTGCGTAAGGCCCTGCAGGAGGAACTTGCAAAAAGAAACCGGAAAATATCCTTTGATGTCGCCTCCAATCCCGAATTTCTCAAAGAGGGAGACGCTATCGAGGATTTCCTCAGGCCGGAACGGATAGTCATTGGTGTTGACTCAGATCATGCCGGGGAGATAATGCGCAAACTGTACAAACCGTTTATCCTTAATCAACACCCCATACTGTTCATGGATATTCCTTCTGCCGAGCTGACAAAATATGCCGCCAACGCAATGCTGGCAACAAGAATCAGCTTCATAAACGAGATCGCCAACCTGTGCGATATCCTCGGAGCAGATGTTAACCTCGTGAGAAAAGGTATCGGCAGCGACAGCAGAATAGGCAATAAGTTTCTCTATCCCGGTGTCGGATACGGCGGATCATGCTTCCCCAAGGATATAAAGGCACTCATCCGTACATCCGAAGAAAATGGCTATTCAATGAACCTGATCAAAGCCGTTGAACTCACCAATGAGCAACAGAAAGGGCGCCTCCTGGTTAAAATAAAGGAACATTTCGGAAACGAACTCACCGGACTGGTTTTTGCAGTATGGGGACTGACATTCAAACCGCAGACTGATGACACACGTGAGTCACCCTCGATGACCGTGATCCTCATGTTGCTCGAAGCAGGTGCGGCAGTGAAGGTTTATGACCCGGCAGGAATGCCCGAAGTGAAGGAAAAACTCGGAGACAGGATAACCTTTGCCAATGATCCATATCAGGCAACGGAAGGCGCTGATGCACTCATACTCATGACAGAGTGGGCTGAATTCAGGTCACCCGACTGGGACGAGGTTTCAACCAGACTCAGAAACAAGGTCGTCTTCGACGGAAGAAACGTATATGATCCTGTTGACCTGAGAAGAATGGGCTTTGAATATTACGGTATCGGACGCAGGTAAAAAACAAATACTTCATATAAACTCATGAAAGGCATAATTCTCGCCGGCGGTGCCGGGACTCGTCTCCACCCTATCACGGAGGCAATATCAAAACAGCTGCTGCCGGTATACGACAAGCCGATGATCTATTACCCTCTCTCGGCGCTGATGCTTGCCGGCATTCGCGAGGTACTGATTATCTCCACCCCGCGCGACCTCCCGAATTTCCGTGCCCTTCTGGGTGACGGATCAAGGCTGGGAATGCAATTCTCATACCGTGAACAACCATCCCCTGACGGCCTGGCACAGGCATTCATTATAGGCGAAGATTTCATCGGAAAGGATAATGTCTGCATGATCCTGGGAGATAATATCTTTTACGGCCACGGTTTTGGAGGCATTCTCAAAGAAGCATCCGCACTGAAGCAGGGTGCTGTTGTATTCGGTTATTCAGTAAATGATCCGGAACGTTACGGAGTAGTGGAGTTTGATGATCAGCTCAAAGCAATAAGCCTCGAAGAAAAACCCGCTAATCCAAAGTCAAACTATGCCGTTACCGGCCTTTACTTCTACGACAATACCGTTGCATCACGTGCCCGTGCCTTGAAGCCCTCGCCCCGCGGCGAGCTTGAGATAACTGACCTGAACAGGCTTTACCTCAATGACGGATTGCTGGAGGTAAAGCTCCTGGGACGCGGTATGGCATGGCTCGATACAGGCACCTTCGACAGTCTGCTGCAGGCCTCGAACTTCATCGCGACACTGGAACAGAGGCAGGGTCTGAGCGCCTCCTGCATAGAAGAGATAGCGTACAAGAACGGATTCATTTCAAGAGACCAGCTTATCGGGCTGGCAACACCACTGGCAAAGAGCCAGTATGGCCAGTATCTCCTTAAAGTGGCAAACGAACAATCGTTTTGATGAAAGTACTTAAGACAAAATTCCCCGGACTGCTTATAATTGAACCAGACGTCTTCAACGACGATCGCGGTTATTTTTTCGAGAGCTATAACAATCAGAAATTCTGGCTGAATAACATTACTTACGAACCTGTTCAGGATAATGAATCCTGTTCATCGAAAGGGGTGATACGCGGATTGCATTACCAGGAGGAGCCCTTTGCGCAGGCAAAACTGATAAGGGTTATTGAAGGCCGCATTTTTGATGTGGCCCTTGACATACGGAGAGGATCACCCACATACGGAAAATGGTACGGGCTGATAATTGATTCTGAAAAAAAACTGCAGTTCCTTATCCCGAAAGGCTTTGCACACGGTTTTTCGGTCCTGAGTGAAAAAGCAATCGTACTGTACAAATGTGACAACAATTATTCCGTGACGCATGAGCGCGGGATCAATGTGATGGATGCTGCACTTAAAATTGGATGGATGGTGGAAAAGGGCAAGGAGGTCATCAGTCCCAAAGACTTAAAGCAGCCCCTGTTCCGTGATATCACAACAAGTTTTACCTTTAAGTGATGAGTACTATTCTGGTCACCGGAGCATCGGGACAGCTCGGCAGCGAAATCAGGGAACGGTCAGGCCGTTACAACGGTTATACTTTTGTGTTCACAGATACCGGCGAACTTGACATTACGGATCCGGAAGCCACAGCCTCCTTCATTGCGGAACTCTCCCCTTCATGGATCATTAACTGTGCCGCCTATACTGCCGTTGACAAGGCTGAGGATAACGAAGAGGCAGCAACATTGATAAATGCAGGCGGTGTTGAGAATATCGTCAGTGCCATTACCGGATCAGACTGCAAGCTGATACACATTTCAACCGATTACGTTTTTGACGGAACTTCCTGCGTTCCCTATCTCGAGAATGACACTCCCTCGCCTGACTCGGCATACGGACGGAGCAAGCTTGCAGGAGAGAAAGCAGCCATGGGCTGGCCTCAGACGGTGATCATAAGAACATCATGGCTTTATTCATCGTACGGGAACAACTTCGTTAAAACCATCCTTGGGAAGGCTGGCTCAGTGCAGAGCATCAGTGTCGTATTTGACCAGGCAGGGTCGCCTACGTATGCCGCGGACCTCGCCTCTGCAATACTCGAGATCATCAGCGGCGTCATTCAGAACAGGCATGTTTTTGTGCCGGGTATTTTTAACTATTCCAATGAAGGTGTATGCAGCTGGTATGACCTGGCAGTGGAGATTGTCACCGTTGCAGGCTCGGAGTGTAAGGTGGTACCCGTAAGAAGCTCCGCCTGGCCCTCAAAGGTCAGAAGACCGGCTTACAGCGTTCTCGACAAGACGAGGATCAGGGAAAACTATAACCTGACAATTCCGCACTGGCGAACAAGCCTTAATAATTGCATTTCAAAAATCAACAGGACATGATAAATATTGACGACATCAGGAAAAGAGCCACCGCATGGCTTGGCAAGGAGTTTGACGAGCCGACGCGCAATGAAGTGCAGCACATGCTTGACCATGATGAGAAAGCGCTCATCGATGCTTTCTATCAGGATCTGGAGTTTGGCACCGGAGGCCTTCGCGGCATAATGGGTGCCGGAACCAACAGGATGAACCGCTATACCCTGGGAATGGCCACACAGGGACTTTCCAACTACCTGAAAAAGCATGCCGCGAATCCTGCTTCAATTAAGGTTGCCATTGCCTATGACAGTCGTAACAACAGCAGCTACTTTGCGAAGGTTGCGGCTGATATCTTCGTGGCGAACGGCTTCACTGCCTGCCTGTTTGAGTCGCTGAGACCGACTCCGGTACTCTCTTTTGCCATCAGGATGCACCACTGTGACGCCGGCGTCATTATCACCGCCTCGCATAATCCCAAAGAGTATAACGGTTACAAGGTCTCCTGGAACGACGGAGGACAGGTTGTCTCTCCTCATGATAAAGGTATTATCGACGAAGTCAGGAAGATAAAATCCGTTTCGGAAATAGCTTCCGGAGGCGATCCTTCAAGGATAGTCATGCTCGGGGCAGAAACCGACAGCAAGTTCATGGCGGAAGTTAAAAAGATCAGCATCAACAGCGACATGATCAAACGTAATGCTGATATGGGTATCGTATATACGCCGCTACACGGCACCGGCTATAAAATGGTGCCCGAGGCACTGGCGATGTTCGGATTCACAAATGTTCACTCAGTGAAAGAACAAAGCATCACTGACGGCAATTTTCCGACTCTGCGTTCGCCCAACCCCGAAGAGCCGGATGCTCTTGCCATGGCTCTTGATCTAGCACGACAGAAAGGTGCTGACCTGGTGATGGCTACCGACCCCGACGCAGACAGACTGGGTATTGCGGTCAGAAAACCGTCGGGCGAATTCGTCCTGCTGAACGGAAACCAGACCGGGGCACTGCTCACATGGTATATTATCTCGCAGAAGAAGCAAAATAAGGAGCTGAAGGGCAATGAGTACATCATTTCCACCATTGTCACAACCGATCTGATGAACCGTATAGCTGAGAAAAACGGTGTGAAATGCTATGATGTGCTCACCGGCTTCAAGTTCTTTGCAGAGCTGATGCGCGACCTTGAAGGGAAAGAAAAATATATCGGCGGAGGGGAAGAGAGCTTCGGATATCTGGCCGGTGATTTCGTAAGGGATAAAGACGCCATTTCGGCCTGTGCTCTTATTGCCGAGACTGCTGCCTGGGCACGCGATCACGGTAAATCACTATGGGAACTTCTGCTTGATATCTATGCCGAGTACGGCCTCTTCAGGGAGAAGCTGGTTAACGTAGTGAGAAAAGGCGCTGAGGGGGCTGCGGAGATTAAGATGATGATGGAGGGATACCGTAATAATCCGCCGGCAATGATCAGCGGCAGCAAGGTATTAAGGATAAATGATTATCTGACCCAGGTTTCCACGGACATGGCCACAGGAAAAAAGAATCCGCTCACGCTTCCAAAATCGGATGTGCTGCAGTTCTTCCTCGCAGACGGCACTAAGATATCAGTGCGGCCTTCCGGTACGGAGCCGAAGATCAAGTTCTATTTCAGTGCAAATACCCTGCTGAAAAACACATCCGAATTTGAATCAGCGTGGAAAGCTCTTGACGAAAGGATTGATGCGATCATCAGGGATATGAAACTCTGAAAAGTCTTAATCCCCTATAATCTTCACCAGCACGCGCTTGCGCCGCATGCCGTCATATTCGCCGTAGAAAATCTGCTCCCAGGGCCCGAAGTCTAATCTCCCGCCGGTGATGGCGACAACAACTTCCCTGCCCATGAGTTGTCTTTTCATATGGGCATCGGCATTATCCTCAAACCCGTTATGGCGGTACTGTGAATGCGGTTTTTCAGGCGCCAGCTTCTCGAGCCAGGTCTCAAAGTCCTTATGTAGACCGCCCTCATCATCATTGATGAATACGGAGGCTGTTATATGCATTGCATTAATCAGAACAAGTCCTTCTGAAATACCGCTCTCGACAAGACACTGTTCAACCTGGCCCGTGATGTTGACATAATCCCTGCGGTGCGGGGTCTCCATCCATAACTCTTTCCTGTACGATTTCATTTCCAATCAACTTTAACCTTTAACCTTGTCTATTAAAAACCAGCTATCCGGAAAATTCACCAGGTACACTTTATCCGTTGCCCTGGTCAGAGCCGTATAAAACCATCTGAGGTAATCTATTGTCGGCTCCTGCCGGCTGAACCCTCCCTGGTCAATGAAGACCCTCTCCCACTGTCCACCCTGCGATTTATGGCAGGTCACCGCGTATGCAAATTTTATCTGGAGGGCATTGTAATACGGGTCGTTGCGCGCCGTTTCAAACTGTTTGCGCTTTGATTTTATCCCGGGGTTATCTGCCAGTATGGCAAAGTACAGCTCTCTCGATTTTTCCGGAGAAAGAGAGGGCGTGTCCATCATGAGTGTGTCGAGCATCACCTTTGCCTCCAGTTCCAGCTCCGTGTCACGGAACCAGAGTGTCATCTCCGCAAAGCGCATCCCGTACATCTCCTCAAACATCCTAATCCTCTTTACCTCCGCAATATCTCCATTGGCAATGAATGAAGCCCCCTCTTCATCCTTAAGCCAGAAATAATTGTTCTTTACCACCATCACGATGTCTCCGGTGCTTATCTCCTCCTCCCTGAAAAAAATTCGGTTACGGATGCCCTGGTTATACCTGTTGGCAAGACGGTTTGAGTTGACAACCACGATGGCTCCGTCAGTGCCGCATTTGTCATAAGACTCATTCAGCACTTCCAGCAGGTCGTTACCCGGCAGTCTTTCAATATCACTGTATGGTCCGAGTACCATTTCAGGCACTGAGAGATCACCGTCGTTGACCTGCTGCCGCACGGCGGTGGCATTCATCAGGATGCCTGACCCTTCGCTCTGCCTGATGACCTGGCGCAGCTCAAAGCTTTCAAGTGCGAAGCCCGTCCCGCGCAACACCTCCTGGTCAAGGGCAGGACTGACGACCGACCCTACCGGTGGCAGCTGGGCTACATCACCGACAAGGATCAGCTTGCAGTTTGTGCCGGTATAAACATACTCAAGAAGATCTTCAAGCACCTTTCCGCTGCCGAACACCGCAGCTTCTGATGATTCGTCCGGTATCATAGACGATTCATCCACAATGAAGTATGTCTCCTTATGAAGGTTGCGGTCGAGCACAAACTTCCCCACGCCGTCGGTAGCCGATTTCTGCCGGTAGATCTTACGGTGGATTGTATAGGCTTCCTTGCCTGTATATGCCCTGAGAACCTTCGCAGCCCTTCCCGTGGGAGCCATCAGGACAAACTTCTGCCTGAGCGTGGTGAGGGTACTGACCAGCGATGCGATGATGCTGGTCTTGCCGGTACCGGCATATCCCGTCAGAAGGAAAATAACATCATTTGTGTTGTTAATGACAAAACCTGCCAGCAGGCGCATGCAGTCGGACTGATCCTGTGTGGGAATATAACCGAGATTTTTCTCAAGAAGCGAATAGATATTCTCCTGTCTCATTTTAGATATTCATCCTTGTATCAGTCTGATTTTTTTTAAATTTGCATAAAGTTACGCAACAATCGATCAGAAAAGACATGAAAACGGCTCTCAACATCGTATTATCTGTCATTATAATCGTGCTTGCTTATTTCCTCTTCCAGAGCATAATGAAACCTATCAGGTTCAATCAGGAAAAAGATGAAAGAGAGACAGCGATAAAAGAGAGGCTTATTGAAATCCGGACAGCCCAGGAGGCCTTTAAATCAGTTAAAGGGTATTATACAGGGAGCTTTGACACTCTCATCACCTTCCTCAGGGTTGACTCACTCCCTCTCGTTTTCAAACGGGGCGCACTTACCGACGAGATGATCGCGGAAGGTATAACAAGCGAACAGATGGCTGTCAAAAAAGGACTTATCAGCAGGGATACAAGTTATATTCCGGTACGTGACTCTGTCTTCAAGGAAGGTTACCCGGTGGATGACCTGAGGTTTGTACCGGGTATGAAAGACACTGAATTCCAGATGTCAGCAGGCAGGGTGATGACGACATCAATGGTACTTGTCAACGTGTTTGAAGCTTATGTGCTGAATGACGTCTTCCTGAGCGATCTTGACCGTCAGCTGGTGGTCAACTACAATGAACAGAGGACTAAAACCACCGGTTTCCCGGGTATGAAGGTAGGGGATGTGAAAATACCGAATAACAATGCCGGAAACTGGGAGGACTGATGAGCCCGTCACAGATATATCCCCTGGAACTCTTAGATGAGACACTCGACATCAACTCGACAGAAAATTACGATCTGACTCTTGAGCTGTCAGAAGAGGGCGTCTCAATCGTTCTGCTTGACCTCCTGCGTGGCAAATATGTTCTGCTGAGGCATTACCCGGTTCAGAAACCGACAGATGATCTTCACCAGACAATGTCAGATGTTGTTGAATCAGACGATTTCCTGAGAAGACGGTACAGAAAAGTATTCATTATAACTCCCTGTCTGCAGTATACTCTTGTCCCGGCACCTGTATATGACCCGGCTCTGAAAGATGCCTATTTCCGTTTTAACCATACAGCGCAGGAAAAAGCACCGGTGCTTTCCAATACACTGCCCTTTCCGGGAGCTATAGTCATTTTCAGTCCCGACAGTGAGGCCATGGAAGTGATAAACTCAAAATGGCGTGATGTCAATCCATGGCACCATACCAAGCCCCTCCTTCACCATGTCTTTTCAGCAAGCCGCTCATCAGATGAACGGTATGTCCATCTGCATTTCGAAAAGAGTTTTGTGACTGTTGTCATTGTCGAGAAAAAAAATCTTGTATTCTGTAACAGCTTTCCCTGCACGGCACTTGCTGATGCCGGTTACTTTCTTTTCAGCGTCCTTGAGAAAAGAAGCGTCGGGAAAGACGAGACGATACATATCAGCGGCATGCTTGAGCCGTACAGCGAAGGGCATCTGTCAATACTCAATTTTGCTGAGAACGTAAGGTTTTCTGCTCCGCTGATCAGGAAAAGCTTCAGCTACGTTATGAATGAGGTTCACCTGCACCGGTGGCTCAACCTTTTCACTGCATCATCGTGCGAATAATCGGCGGTTCACTCAGGGGCAGGATAATCGATGCCCCGGCAGGATACAAAGCAAGGCCTACAACTGACCTTGCCCGTGAAAGTCTTCTTAACATACTTAACAACAGATATGATTTTTCTGCTGTAGCCCTTCTGGACCTCTTTGCAGGAACCGGAGCAATAAGCTATGAGTTTGCCTCCCGCGGCACAGGAGATATTGACCTCATAGAGATCGACCGGCGTAACTGTGAGTTCATCAGCAAAACGGTCCGCAATCTTGGAATAAGCAATACCCGTGTTCACCGGCTCGATGTACGCGACTTCCTGAAGGCATGTCATAAACAGTACGATATCATTTTTGCCGATCCCCCGTATGATCTGGCATGGCTCCCCGGTCTCCCCGACCTCGTCCTGAATTCAGGTGCCGTTAATGAGGAAAGTCTTTTTATCCTTGAGCATCCGAAATCAGATGATTTCACAAACCACCCCTGTTTCTCCGAACACAGGAAGTACGGAAGTGTAAATTTCAGCTTCTTTAAGAAGCTTAATTATGTTAATTTTATGTTAAACCACTGATTTTAGTACTTTTTTCTATCTTTTTTTGAAATCTAAAGTAATGTTTTGAATTTTTAGGGGTCTTTATTTTGAATTTTACATTTTTTACTAACTCTAAATTTACAAAACATGCGAAAACTACTTTGGACAGTATTGACTTCCTGGTTTCTGGTTTTTTCTGCATTCGGGCAGCAAAAAACCATCACAGGAGTGGTCACGGACAATACTGATGGTCTGCCTCTGATAGGGGCGACTATTCAGGTAAAGGGAACTTCAATCGGCGCAGCCTCTGACGTAGATGGTAAATATTCCATATCAGCAGTGCCAGGGAGACATCCTGGTTTTCAGGTTTATTGGGATGAAAACCCAGGAGATAGCGGTCGGGGAGGCAGATATTATCAACGTTGCCTTCGACCTTGACAATGTAGGACTGGATGAGGTTGTTGTCGTCGGATACGGCTCCGCAATTAAGAGGGAGCTCACCGGTGCAATAACGAAAGTAGAGACGAAAGGTATTGCCGAGATGCCAACGGCAAGCTTCGAGTCAGCCATCCAGGGAAAGACCTCAGGAGTTTTCATTGAGCAGGCCAGCGGTAAGCTGGGAGAGACTGTCAAAATGAGGATCAGGGGTTCATCCTCAGTCTCAGCCAACAACCAGCCTCTTTATGTTGTTGATGGAGTCCCTATCACAACTGAGAGTCTTTCAAACGGTGACAACCAGCCCACAAGCCCTCTCGCAGACCTTGCGATGACAGATGTTGAATCCATCCAGATATTAAAGGATGCCTCTGCAGCTGCCATCTACGGTTCAAGAGCATCCAACGGCGTTGTGATCATCCAGACCAAAAGAGGAAAGAGCGGGACAACAAAGTTTGATGTTCAGTATACTACGGGTGTGAGCGAGCCCAGCAGACTGATGGAGTGGCTTAATGCAGAACAGTATCTCGAACTGTTTAATGAGTCAATGGACAACGTAACGGATGGCGACGGTTATGTCCTGGGGTGGTTTCCCAAGGATGAATTCTGGGAGTACTTTGTCGGTCCGCAGTGGGACGACGGTTATGACACCGACTGGCAGAGCGAAGCTTTCCAGAAAGGATCGATAAACAGGGTCAATGTATCAGCAAGTGGCGGGACAGGCAACACGACTTTCTATACGGGGGTCTCTTATGATGATACAAAAGGTATACTTCGGGGTAACAGCATGAACAAGCTCAGCGCAAGATTAAACCTTGACCAGAAAGCAACAGAGAAGCTCAGCTTCGGGGTTCAGATGAACATCATCAGGACAGAGATGGAAAGGGTAGAGAATGACAACGCCTATGCCACTCCCCTGCAGCTTGTTGCCCAGTCACCCCTGACTACGGTATATGATCCGGAAACAGGTGAGCTCAATACAAACACAATTTATTACAATGGCCTTATATCACTCAGGGATGGAACAAATAACCAGACCTCCTACAGGTCTCTTGTAAACCTCAACGCACAATACAATATCTTCAAGGATCTCGCTTTCAGGAGCGAGTTCGGGACGGACATATATGACCTCAGGGAGAAGAACTTCTTTGGTCGCGAAACAATTGGTGCCGGTCCTGCCGGTGAGGCTCAGAACCGGTCGGTCAGGGTCATCAATTACAACTGGGAAAACTACCTTACATACATCAAGACGTTTGGTGTTCATCACATTAACGTTGTGGGAGGTATGTCATTCCAGCAGGCCAGCTCAACGGGGTCAAACATTTACGGTAAGGGATTCCCGACAGATGATTTCACGAACATAGAAAATGCTGCAGAAGCAACTGTATTCTCAAGCTGGGAAGATGCAACCTCCTTCCTGTCCTATTTTGCCCGCGCCAATTACAAGATAAATGAGAAGTACTTCTTCACACTCAGCGGACGTGTTGACGGATCTTCAAGGTTTGGTATCGACAACCGCTATGGCTTCTTCCCTGCCGGCTCTGCCGGATGGATCATATCCGAGGAAGATTTTATGGCAGGTATAAAAAATGTACTTAGCTACCTTAAACTGAGAGCCAGCTATGGTATGACAGGTAACTCAGGTATTCCTGATTATGCTCACCTGGCACTGTATACAGGCGTCAACTATGCCGGAAGAAACGGTCTTGAAGCAACACAACTCGCAAGCCGTGAACTCGGATGGGAAAATACTGCCCAGTTGGATATTGGTCTTGACTTCGGATTTTTTAACAACAGGATCACAGGTGAAATCGATTACTATCAGAAGAAGACAACTGACCTGCTCCTCTACCGGACTCTTCCATCCACCTCTGGTTTCACAGGGGTTTGGAGCAATGTAGGGGAACTTGAGAACAAAGGAGTGGAATTTGCATTGCATGCAAACATCCTCACGGGCTCATTTATCTGGACGATGGACTATAACATGGCATTCAACAGAAATACAATCATTGACATTGACGGCCCTGAAATTACACCAAACGGCTATAACTACGTCATTGAAGGCCAGCCTATAGGAGTTTTCAAATTGGTGAAGTATGCAGGAGTTGATCCCGCCAACGGAGATGCATTGTATTACCTGGGTCCGGATAGCAATGAGACAACCAATAATTATAATCTTGCCGAACCGCAGATAGTTGGTTCACCCAATCCTGACTTTACAGGAGGCATTAACAACTACTTTCAGTTTAAGGGTTTTGATCTGAACATACTTGCGAGTTTCGTATACGGTAATATGGTTTATAACGGCGCCGGCATATATCAGTCTGCAAATGCTGACTGGTTTGACAATCAGACAATTGATCAGATGAACAGGTGGCAGAACCCGGGTGACATCACTGATGTACCCCAGGCACGCCTCTACAGCGGTAACGGAGTAAAGGCCTCAAGCAGATACCTGTCAGATGCATCGTACATCAGGCTGAGAAGCATAAACCTTGGATATAACCTGCCTGCATCACTTGTCAGTAAAGTGAAAATGTCTTCACTGAGAGTATATGTTGGCGTACAGAACCTTTACACCTTCACCAACTATAAAGGCTGGGACCCCGAAGTGAACTATACCGGTACTGATCGCAGTACACAGAACACAAACATTATCCAGGGATACGATTTCTATACGGCACCTCAGGCCAGGACCTATACCCTTGGTATTAACCTCTCATTCTAACCTTAAAATTAAAATGATCATGAAAAATATGATTACAAAAAATAGAACATGGTTACTGCTGGTGCCCGTCCTGGCGCTGCTCATCTCATGCGGTGAGAAGCTGGATATCGAGCCCAAACAGTCGATAGATGCAGATGTGGCTCTTACCACCCCGGAAAATATCCAGACAACACTAGTCGGAGCCTATCTGACGGCCCGCAGTCAAAACCTCTTTGGCTCACAGTTCAACGAATACAGTGAGCTCTATGCTACCACCGGTGATATGATATTCATCGGAACCTATGAGGAGCCACGCGAGTTTGTTAACAAAGAAGCTACAGTTACAAATGGCTATGTAGAGACCACCTGGATTGATGCTTACAAGCTCATAAATACCTGCAACACTATCCTTGATGAAGAGACCCTTGCCATCCTTGATGATGATGAGGACAAATCAAGAATCGAAGGGGAAGCACGTTTTCTGAGAGGATGGGTGCTCTTTGAGATGACAAGGTACTTCGGATTGCCTTATGAGCCCGGACAGACAAACAACCAGCCGGGTGTGCCTATTGTTCTTACGTCTACAAAAGATGTATCTGATGCAGTTAAAGTTGCAAGAAACACGGTGGAGGAGTGCTACGCGCAGGTGATTGAAGACCTCACAGCTGCACGTGATCTTCTGCCCCCTGAAAATGATGTTTATGCAACCAGCTGGGCTGCAAGGGCCGTACTTGCGAGGGTTTTCCTTCAGACAGGTCAGTATTCCGCAGCAGCCGCTGAGGCAAACATTATCATTCAGAACGGTCCGTTTGCACTGGTCGGACACCCTCTTCAGGCATTCAACAATACCTCCAATTCACCTGAAGATATTTTTTCTTTTCAGAACAATGTAGCTTCCAACACACTCATGGCTTACTGTCATGTACGCCTCTCTCAACGGCATGGGAAGGGGTGACTATGAAATACAGCAGGTATTCCTTGACAGGTTCAGCCCTTCAGATCTGCGCGGTATGTTTCAGGAGGATACAGAGGAATCCTATACGATAGACAATATTACAATGATGTACTACAAGGGTGTAGGCACAATAATCAACAACGGCGGTATCAATACTGCAAAATGGGGCGACTATTATGCCAATCTCCCTCTTATCAGGCTTGCTGAGATGTACCTGATAAGGGCTGAAGCCAACTTTGAAGATCCGGGAGCTGATATTGGCCCCGACACGCCCACACAGGACATAAACACTATCCGTGCCAGGTCAAATGCTCCTTTATATGCCGGTACGGTGACCAGGCAGCAGATAAGGGATGAGCGTTATTTCGAGTTATGCTGGGAAGGCTTCAGACTGCATGATCTTAAGAGATGGAAAGTAAGTATTGACAGTTACCCGTATAATGCAGGTAACCTGATACTTCCGATACCTTTCAGGGAGATGGAGGTCAATGATCTCCTTGAACAGAATGAATGGTACACCTCAGGCAAGTAACCTGAAAGACCAAACAAGAATTAAAGGAGGGGAGCTTCTGCTTCCCTCCTTTTTCTTTCAACCTTTCAACTCTTCAACTCCATCAACTATTTCTTCAACCCATCAACCCCTTTCAACGCCTCCAGCACTCTCTCAGCAGTAAACGGCACCCTGAACAACCGTGCTCCGGTGGCATCAAAGATTGCATTGCCTACAGCAGCCCCGACAGCTATTATGGCAGGCTCGCCTCCGCCCTGCGGAGCCTGATCCTTCCTGTCAAGGATAACACAATCGATCTTCGGAACCCATGAGAACCTCGGTATCTGATACGTGTCAAAATTCCTGTCGGCAATTTTTCCGCCTTCAAACTTAAGCTCTTCAGAGAATGTATACCCCAATGCCATGGTGATGCACCCCTCCATCTGTATCAGTGCACCCTCGGGATTGACACAAAGACCCATGTCCTGGCTGCAGGCAACCCTTATCACCTCAACTTTCCCGGTACTCTTGTCTACTTTTACCTCGGCTATCTCCGCGACCCATGTCCCGGCATCCGTTCCGCAGGCAATACCTATACCTCTGCCAGAAGGTGTCTTGCCGGGAACATAACCGAATTTTTCAGCGACCGACTTCAGGCAGGCGATCATCTTCTCATCCTTCAGGTTTTTAAGGCGGAATTCCAGCGGATCAATCCCTGCTGCCGATGCCATGATATCTATCTGCGTCTCACGTGCAAAGGTGTTGGTGTTGTTGTTGGGAGCGCGCCATGGCCCTGTATCGAAAGGATGAACGGGATATTTGGCGCTGTCCTCGCTGTAACTGGTGACTTTCATATCCGGCACATCATAAATCACCTCTGCTCCCCTTGTTCCGGCGAGATATACATGGTAATCCCACATCGCTATCTTCCCGGCCTTGTCGATGCCTGAATTAACTTTAACCACCGCGGCAGAGTGGAAATTATCGTAAAAGAATTCCTCATCGCGGGTCCAGGCAACCATAACTGGCTTTCCTGTCATGCGTGCAAGCCTTGCTGCTTCGACACCCTGCTGATAAGCGCTCTTCCCTCCGAAGCCTCCGCCGACAAACGGTGTTATGACACGTACATTCTCACGTGTGAGACCGAGCTCCCTGACGATGGCGTCCTGCAAACCAAAGGGCGACTGTGTGGAAGCCCATACGGTAACCTTTTCCCCCTCGAACCGTGCAAGGGCTGTGTGCGGCTCCATCGGGGCATGGGCAAGATACGGATCATGGTATTCATGCTCAAACACCTTGTCACATTTCAGGCGGCCGGCTGCAATGTCACCTGCTGTTCTGGCAACATTTACCCTGTACTCTCCTTTATTGATATAGTCGTAGAGAGTTTTATCATTAACATTCATTTCATTGAATGAATATTCGGCGTTTATCTGGACAACAGCCAGGTCAGCCAGATCGCGGTTTTCGCTCAGCACTGCAATAAAATCACCGTCACGCACAACCTTTACACCTTCGATCTTCTCTGCCGGTGTGACATCTGCCGATTTCAGCTTCGCTCCGTGTGAAGGCGGCCTCAGTATCCTGGCAAACAGCATCCCCGGAAGCTTCAGATCCCCGGTATATTTTGCCTTTCCGGTCACCTTGTCATAGGCGTCACTGTGCTTCATGGGTGTTCCGACATATGTGAACTTCGTGTAGTCCTCAACAGACGGTTTCACATCCAGGTATTTCTCGAGTTTCTTTCCTTTAGCCAGCTCCGCATAGGTGACACTCTTTTTTGGATCTTTGGAGTCTGCAATAACACCTTCCTTCACTTCGAGCTGGTTTTCGGGAACTCCCAGCCGTTCTGCAGCCATTCCTGTCAGGACAGCCCTGGCCTCCGCTGCTGCTGCCCGCATATTAGGTCCGAAGGCCCTGGTGGAAAGAGATCCCCAGGTACCCATGTCATAAGGACAGAGATCAGTGTCGCCCATGATCATTTTGACCTTTTCAAGCGGCACATTCAGTTCATCAGCCATCATCTGTGCAAGTGAGGTGATGATTCCCTGTCCCATCTCAATCTTTCCGGTGAAGCAGGTGACGGTGCCGTCCTCCGCTATATGGAGAAATGCATTGTAGTCCTTCGTGAGTGACCTTCCCTGCTGAGCCGGTGATGCAAGCAGATCAAGCGCGTTCCACGGCTGAAAGAAAATAAATATCCCTCCTCCGAGAATCTTGAAGAAGCTTCTTCTTTTCATTCCCGATGAACTTGTCGCGGGAGGACTGTATTTGTTGTTTCCTGTGATCTTTTCATGGCTACTTCCCTCCTGTCATTACTTTTGGATGCATCTTCCACAGCATCGATGATGCGCGTATGCGCTCCGCACCTGCACAGGTTGTCTTCAAGACCGTCGATGATCTCCTGCCTGGTTGGTGACTGGTTCTTCTTCAGCAAAGCGACAGCCGTAAGGACCATTCCCGGTGTGCAGTACCCGCATTGCAGGGCATCATGGTCCGCAAAAGACTGCTGGACAGGATGCAGCTTACCGTCTTCAGCAAGGCCCTCGATTGTGATGACGCTCTTGCCGGCAACATCGCTGACAGCAAGTGTGCATGACCTTACCGCCTCGTTATCTATCAGAACAGTACATGCTCCGCAGAACCCTATCCCGCAGCCGTATTTTGTTCCTGTCAGTCCGAAGTGGTCCCTCAGAACCCAGAGAAGGATCCTGTTCGGGTCAGTGACCAGTTCAGTTTCCTTGTTGTTCAGTTTGAACCTGATTGTCTCTTCCATGTCTCTGATGTCTTGTTTATTTGGTTATTATAATCTTCCCGTGTGTCAATATCATCTAAAACAGACGGATTTTCGGTATTAACCTCCAGGAGGTCATCAGGGTGCCTTCGCAGAAGTCCCTTCAGTCCTTCAGGGTCATCAAGGTTAATGACCTCATCGCGGTATTTTTTATCCACCATGAGGGGGTGTCCGCGTTTGTTTTCAAAAACGGGAACCAGGATACCCTTTCCTGATTCATTATAGGCTTTAATCATTTGGTTGATAACGGAGGTCTCAACCATGGGCTGATCGCCAAGGAAAACCATTGCAGCGCGAAATTCGCGGGGCAAAAATTCGAAGCCGCATTTCACTGATGAGAGCATTCCGTTTTTAAAATTGCTGTTATAACAATGCTGTACCTGGAACCTTTCGATCACCTTCAGGACCTCTTCCTTATGGGAGCCAAGAACAGTCACCACCTTTTCAACATCTGAAGCCAGAACATTTTCAAGTACCTTTTCAATGATTGTCATCCCCTCATAAGGAAGTATCATTTTAGGAGAGCCCATCCTTCTGGACTCGCCGGCAGCCAGTACTATTGCCCAGATTTCTCCCATCAGTTATCCGTCACCTGTTTGTCAGTTTTTACCTCCACTATTGCCTAATGCCTATTGCCTACTGCCTATCAATTTCACCTTTCTCTTTTGTCCTTGACGAATGAGTTGTGCCGCAATGCTCACCGCAATCTCCTCTATCGTTTTTGATCCTATCTCAAGACCAATAGGTGTATTTATTTTTTGCCATTCTTCTTCAGTGATCCATTTGTTTTTTATGAATTCCTCATGCATTTTGGCCACCTTTTTTTTGCTTCCCATCATCCCGACGTAAGCAGTCTGCAGAGCCAATGCATGGTTTCAGGGCGTCAGCATCATGACTGTGTCCCCGTGTTACAATTGTTACATAAGTATTACTATCCTTCCGGATCTCCCTCATCGCCTCTCCGATATCCTTCACGATAATATGGTCGGCATCAGGGAGGTTAACAGGATTGGCATACTCTTTCCTGTCATCGATGACTGTCACGTCAAAATCAAGCAGTCTGCCGAGATGTGACAATGCTCTTCCTATGTGTCCTGCACCGGCTATCACCAGCCTGGGAAGAGGCATTACAGGCTCAAGGAAGAACTTTGCAGTTTGTTTCTCGCCCGGGACAGGAAGGTCAAGTTCCTTATATACTGCGCCGGCAGGTGATGAAAGGAGATTACTGACTTCCTTCATGATTAACCCCTTGAAGTGATCGGGCAGCGGCAGGTCAGTGTCCATGGTAACCCAGTAGCGCATGACAAGAACATGAGGATCTCCCCATTCAGTTACCCTTGTCAGCAGGATACCCGGTTTACCTGAAGCGAGCGATTGCCGCATTTCCCTGAAAACCGGCAGGCTGGCGAGCGGGTCAGCATCGACAAGTATTGAGATAGTACCTCCGCATACAGCTTCTTCCTTCATTTCAATATCGTTGTCAAGCGAAAAGTGCAGGTATGCTGATTCTTTCGATAATGAGCATTGTCCGGCATATTCCTGTACCTTGCTTTCGACTATACCGCCTCCGACTGTTCCGGCGATAAGGGAGTTATGAACGAACAGTGCCGAGCATCCGGGTTTCTGCGGGGTGGAACCCCTGCTTGCGGTGACGGTGGCCAGGACCAGTCCCTGTGACTGTTGTTCCGGCTCCGTGATCTGGAGGTAGATATTTTTCATCTGTCTGTGATATAACAAATATAATAAACCTGACGGACTATGCATCACTGCAGGCTGGCAGGTTGAACCTGGATGCCGTATTCCGACAGTCAATTACAGGCATATTCAGAGCATGGTCGATATATTTAAACAAAAAAATTTTGAGGTAAGGAAAAATGGATTAATTTTGCATCTCTTTTGGTGCGGTAGTTCAGTTTGGTTAGAATATCGGCCTGTCACGCCGAGGGTCGCGGGTTCGAGTCCCGTCCGCACCGCAAAGATAAATAACGTAAAGCCTCTGTAAATAAGAGGCTTTGCTCATTTATAAAGGGGCAGTTGTGTCCACAGTTGTGTCCAGTAATAAATAAATGCTCACCGGCAACCTCCCTTTTTGACACCAGACATAGAAAAGACAGGCCCCCCTGACCTCCCCTGACCTCCCCCCAGAAGGATCATAAATAGTAAATAGAGAATAATTAACCATATCGAAGGTAATGGCATCGGAAGTCGCTCTTCCCCGAATAACTCAGGAGTAAACCATGCAATAAATGTACTGCCACCAAAAATAAATATTGAAAGAATGTAAGCTTTCCATCCTAAACTAAAATCCATAAAACTCCGCAGATATTTTTTTAAAGAACCTTTGCCATGTTCCATATTTAGAGCAAAAAGCGCACCCACCAGCGGACCAAAAACACCTATCATAATTCCGGGTATTGCCAGGATTGATAATAATTTATCTGAAACAGGAATGATCCTGAAACTGGCGAGGATAATCGGCGTCCAGATTATCCACGACCAAATAAACGTTATTAAAAAGAACCGGAAAGCGGACCGAACATTATTATTCATAATCAGTGTATTTTATTGTTGTGGTATCTCGCTTACCTGATTAAACCCAGGTAACGTATTTCACAATTCTATATCAATTCATGCCACCAAGGCACATAAAAAAGCGGCATATAATCATGCCAACCAAAGAAAAAAGAAAAGAAAATGTGGATGAAAGGAGACATAACTATTGCTAAAGGTACGTAGAGTAGTAATTCACGTATCGACATGCGTAATACCAGTGGTGGAAGCACAAATGTTGTCAATGCAGGAAGTCCATAAAATATCCACCAGGGAACTCCCATTCCATATGTAATTCTTGCAAATGACATTCCGCAAACAACAACAATTAATGCCAATATCAATATTCTGAAAACCGGCCTCTGTGAACGGCCTCGCAAAGCGAAAATAAGTAACCCGATGAAAACGACCAATGCAACAAACATATTTACCAAGAAAATTCCGATACCATTTGAATTTATAACCATATTACTAAGACTTAAGTAATTAGAAGAAATTTATAGATGTTTTAAATTTTTATATCAAATTTAATGATCGCTATTAAAATTATTAGAGAGAATAGTCCAATTGTCCCACATGAAATAAAATTTTTAGCTGTTAATGGACATCTTTTTTTGATAATTAACTTTTTGAAAAACAGTAATTCTAAAAATGGCATTATTATCAAAAATCCATATCCATAAAATGTTGCGGGTTGACACAAATCGTCCATTGCTCCGCGGATCAATCCAAAAAATATATAGTCAGAAACAACTGCACTAACCAGCATAATTATCGAAGTTATAATCACTCCGGTTAGAACTTTTTCGCCTTTATACCTGATTAAACAATAGTATATTCCAATTCCCCAAAACAAAGGGGTAACTGTAAACATTAATCCAATCCCAAGATTTGCACTAATACTCCAGGGAAACCACAAGAATAAGTTTCCTGCCCAGTATAAGGTGAATGCAACTGTCAGATTATATAAGAGCCATTTTGTATTTTGTTTCATATTGATAATTATGATAAATATATATAGTGTATCTTTTTTTTGCTTTCTGCATAACTAACCAACAGGCTAGTATTTATTAAATATTTTTTATAACATAATTTTTCCATTCTTTTGCTATTACAAGAAGTTCCACATTATAAATAGCTTTAAGACCTTTTTCTATATCAGTAAATTGATAAAACAGCTTTAACTTATCTATACCATATTTATCAATTAAGAATTTTATGAAAAGGCCTGATATTGGATATGATAAACATTGTCCATTTTTATAAGGCCCATTCCAGAATGCTGTTTTTCCAGATATTAAATCCTTTATCTCTAAATTGTCTAAAATTAATTTGCAATCATTCTTAATCCGCCCGGGATTTTGAAACAATATAAAAGACATTGGAATACCTTCATTAAAGAAAGCATTTGGAACTTTTTCAAGTTGGAATTAAAAATATAATGAACCCCTTCATGCGTCAACAGCTCATTATTTAACCCTACTGTATAGAATCAGACTGTCGATTACCAATCCGTCAGTCGATCCGGGCTTAGGGTCGCCGCTGACTATATTTATCTCTAATTGATCTCCGTGTATTATAAAGAATTTAAGTTTTTGAGTCGGTTTCTTTACTTCATAAAGCCTGCAAAAATCATCAAACGAGTTCATTACATCATCAATTGAACCTTGAAACTGACTAATCGTTTTGTATTTACACGAAAAACAAGCTTCTATATATTTATTATCTATTTTTTGAGCGTAGTTTTCTTTGCGGATAAGTTTTAAATCAACAAGACTATCTGGTATAAATTTATTTTCCTTTAAATTACCCAGATAGCATATTTTATTATTTTTAAGAACATAATAATCATATAATCCTATAAAACGCCCAAATGATATACTTCTTAACGCTTCGTATGAAATTCCAATTATAGCTGAACAGTTTGCCTTCTCGTTAATTACTATTATTGCATCGTTATAATCAGTAAGTTCAATGGTACCAAGGAAACATTTGTTATCGATAATCTTCATAGGTAAATCAAAAACCGAAAGATTATTTAGTTTACCAGTTAAACCAATAATCAGGTAATGGCAACTATCCTCAATTTTTTTAACATCGTTAACACTTATTATGTCGATCCTGGATCCTCATTTAAGAACCATTGCGATAGGTGATTAACAATATCCTTATTTACTATGGTATCAAAATCCTCGGATAAAACAATTTTAAATAACCTGCTCTGTCCAAACTTATTCAATTGGATCATATTTATATCCGGTTGCGCCAATGAGTGCAAATCAATTTTACATTCCTGACCAGCAATCTCTCCGGAAAAAAGAATCATTATAGAAATAAATATATTTTTCATAATGAATTGAATTTGTGAACTTTATCTTATGGTTTAAGCCTGGTATCTCCATTATATTGGTTAATAACTATCATGGGACCGCTATCAAGTTTTGATTTAGAAACCGACCCGTAAACAAACCAGTAACCGTTAATTAAATAAACATCAAATGGTTTCAAAAGAAGAGTATACCATATTCCGTACTTCTCTGAAAAAAGCCGGTCAGCAATTTTAATGGCTGTCCTTTCACTTATCAGCATACCATTTCTGACACTATCGTATTTATTATCAGTTAATTGATGCACATAGATTCTGCCTGCCGTGCATCCAGATGGGATTTAGTACCCTGATGGAAGCAATACAGGCAAATTATAAGAAGATAAGAGGCTATTGTCACTATTCCTGCAATTTTAGCTGTTTTGATTTCATAAATTCTTCGTTTAAATATGGGAATAGGTCCCGTTTTTTTTCTTGCTATTTGCTGTTATGACATACTGTTATTGCAACACCACCTTTTTTGTGTCCTTTCCCAACATACTCGTGAGCTTCTGAAAGCTCATCAAACGGGTAACACCTGTCAATAAAAGGTTTTATGTAACCAGTCTCAATAAGATCCCTGACAAGGTCCAGCCGTTTTGAATCAAGTTTCAGGCTTTCATCATCAATGGATGCCTTTGTCCCGTTGGCAGTCAAATTCCTGCCAAGGGATTTTTTCAATCCGGAAGATTTATTCCTGCCAACAGCATCTAAGATGAAATCAAATTTCATATGAGGATTAAGTGCATCCTGTGATGTGTAGTCTATTGCTAGAATCTGCCCCCAGGGATTTCACCAATTCAATATTTGAAGTGCGGCATATTGCAGTTACTCTGGCACCCAGGGATCTGGCAAGCTGGATGGCTATGATGCCGGTTGTACCTGAGGCCCCATAGACGAGTACTTCCTGGCCGCGCTGGATATTTGCTTTTTCCATGAACTGAAAAGCCAGCAATCCGCCGTATGCCGCCATGGTTGCCTCTTCATAAGAGATATTTTCAGGTTTCAGTGAGATGCAACCGTTAACTAAATCATTCTCTTTCATGCATTTATATTCAGCGTATGCACCAAGACTGAAACCTGTAAGACCATAAACCCGGTCACCTGGCTTAAATCTTTTATTGTCCTTTCCTGTTGCTTCAATTTCCCCGGAAAGGGCTTCACCAATTATGGGATTTCTTGGTCCTGTAAAGCCCATCATCAGACGGAACGGGATCATCATGCTCCATTTCACGCGTCCGCTCCTGATATAGATGTCGCTTGCTGTTACAGCTGTTGCAAATATTTTTATAAGTACCTCATCATCTTTGGGAGCAGGTTTCGCTACTTCTTTGAGCAGAAGAACATCAGGTGGACCATATTTTGTGCATACAATGGCTTTCATTTTGATTGAATTCATTTTTTATTAAAAATATACACGGTACATTATGTTCGGTAAAAAGACCATTTGAGTAATGTAGCCAATTGTGTTAGGTTTACTTGCATCGTAATACTCTGATATTTTACCCTGGTGATTGGTGATATTTGGCAAATCAAGAAATATTTCATGTGTAGCTTTTGGCCTGTTAATTTTATAGCTTACCGATAAGTGGAATGAGTATATTCATCCATCTTTTTATCATACGCTTTATTATAATCCCAAAACCTGCATTTGCCGGATCAACAGCTAAATTTCCGTTTGCATCGCGTAATAGAGGAATGTACCTTTGGCCTCCACTGAAAAATACTTTGGCATTTAAAGTCAGTGTCTTGTTCTGCTTTTTGCCAAGTTTATCAAATTCCTTTCCGTACAATATATTAAACACATAATTACTATTGAATTTTGTGTTTCTCTCAACACCTTCTAATGATTTGTATTTTGAATCAAATAACGAACCATTAATTAAGAAATAATAATGATTGTTGAAAAATCGCTCAAGGGTAATTTCAATACCATAGTTTTTCCCGGTTCCTTTATTTACTAATGCAACATATCTGTAATCAGAACCTTCATTAATGGTTGCATAATAACTTGTGTCGTTATTTTCAACCGGTAAATTGTAAAGATTCTGGTAGTATACTTCTACTTTTGCCCTTAGATTTTCGGTAAAACGTTTTTCATATCCAAGCACATAATGGTCTGCTTTTAGTAAATCAAGGTTTTTATTGGGTTCAATAATACTTCCATCGGGTTGTTCAACCCTTGTAAAATAATTGTGAATGTTTTCCATTGTGCTGTGTTTGCCATATCCGATGTGTAATGAACTTGTATTGTTAAGTTTCCAGTTTAAAGCAATTCTTGGTTCGAGCGTACTTTTATTGTTTAGCAAAACATTCATGTTGTGAAAACCGGCATACAAAAGTAATTTTTTCATTGAAACTGTGTTTCCAACTTATAAAATTCTGTAATGTAGTTGATGTTTCCATTGAAATCTATAATGTAAACCGGTGTATTTTGCCTCATTCTCAAGTTGACTTTGATTAGTTGTTATCATTCATATAAGAGAATATACTGTACCTATCTGAATTTTATTTTTTGCATTGAGTTTGTTGCTATATGTAATAGCTTCCTTGTAGGTTGAAGTTTTATCCTGCTGCTATAATTTAATATTCTATCACTTGTGCCAATTAAAACGTCCCCCATGCCATCGTATGTTTCAGTTATTGTTGACTCATAACATCTTCATCTAATACCTGTTACTGAATAGGAAAGAGAAGTTTTAATATAACTATTGCTATTAATAGTATAAGGTATGGTTCATTCCAACATTTGCAAGGTAATTATCCTGATCGAAATCTCTGATAATATCGGGCATCATTCTGATTGTCACCTGGTGTTTGCCATAGATCTTGGTTCGACGTCTTTAACTAATAAATTATCTAATCCGCCCAATCCAAAGAAAGAAAATGTTCCCATTTTTTTTGTTGGCAGTACAACCTTAAAATTTGCATCCTGAAATGTGGTATTAACTCCGGAATATCTCGACTATATCCAAGTTTTTGAAGCAACCCAATTGTAGAATATCTGTAATTAACAAGATACGAACCAGCATAGCCTTTTTTAAAAGGGCCTTCGAGGGTAAAATCGGTGCCCATTAAACCAACTCCTGCCATCACTTCAAATTTTTCGTTATTCCCTGGTCGTAATTTTACATCGTAAACACCCGATAATACATCTCCATATTCGGGTGAAAATGCTCCTGTATAAAAATCGGAGGTAGCCAATAGTTTATTATTTAGAGCACTAAATCCTCCTACTGATGCATTCTGATCCTCCGATGATACGGGCTGTAATTTCAACTCCCTCCAAACGCCATTGCAAATACTTGGGTGAATTGCCCCTTACAATGATATCGCTGCTTCCACTGGGGGTAGTGCAACCCCGGCATAATTTGATCAGCTACACGAGAAGGGTCGTCCATACCTCCGGCATAACGTTTTGTTTCTTCCGGCGAAATTGAACGAGCGCTAACTATCGCCATATCATTTGTTGCCTCACCTTTCTTAGTAGCTTTAACAACAACTTCATCCAACTTTACAACAGATTCCTGCATAGTTATATCCAATACTACCTCCTTACCGGAGTTTACTACAATGTCCTGAATGGTTTTAGTTTCATAACCCAGATAAGATATTTGCAGAGAAATTCTGCCGATTGGTATATTTTCCAATTTAAACTTTCCATTTACATCAGTTGCCGTACCAATTAATGGATCGGAACCAAGTATCATTACTGTGGCACCGATTAGCGGTAGCTTACTATCGACATCAAGTATGGTACCTCTTACTGTTTGTGTGAGATTCTGACTAAAAGCCAGTGTAGTGAACACGGCAATTATTAGTGTTGTTGAAATAATTTTTTTCATATCTTTCAGGTATACTAATTATTGAAAAACTTTTTACTATGTTACTTTTCCACCGAATTAACCGAAAACAGTTTCAGGTTCAAATCCCTTATGATATTTAAAACTCCATGCAAATGAGCTTCGTCTTTAAGAATTCCTATAAGAATGGTATTGTCGCCTTCATAACTAATATTCATACCTTCAAACCAGTTCTTCCATTTTTTATCAA
>CAWADB010000013.1:0-27619 GCA_963780735.1 uncultured Bacteroidales bacterium | reverse complement strand
GTTGCGAATGTAAGGCCAGCCAGGCTTATTGTTGCACCCCCCAGCGCAAGGATGATGAAAGGGATCCTCCTTCTATAATGATCTGATAGCATGGGTATTACAACTGCGCCTATCAGCCCTCCCACAATCATAAGACCTCCGGTGATTCCTGCCTGTTCAGAGGAAAATCCACGAGGGTAAACAATGTTTTCAATCCAGGTTGTAACTGCATTGAACACTCCCAGTCCGATGAAAAAGATGAACATAAGCCAGTTAAAGTCTTTCTTCCGGAAAATCAGTTTCAGTCCGTCAATAGCCAGGGCCCGTTCTTCCTGGTAACTATGACAGGGCGGTGTAAGCGGGCGCTCTTTGGCCAGCACAAAAAAAGTTACTGCCGCCACTGCTGAAACAACTCCGTACATTGTAAGCATACCGTCAATTCCTGCCCAGTTTACAAGAAAGGGAGTGAGGATCATAGCGATAAGTATCCCCAGGTACATAGCCAGTGTTCCAAGTCCTGAAGCGGTTGCCCTTTCTTTGATCGGGAACCACCTGGCAGCTACTTTGGTGATGGCATTCAATATGAATGGCTGCCCTATGGCTATCCCTATCTGTGAAATCAGGATCATTGTGTAGCTGGACGGGACCAGACCGCGTAATAAGCCAAATATCCCGGTGAATGCCACGCCAACCCCGACACCGGCTCGGATTCCGTAAGTATCTATAAAATATGATGCAGGAATTGATACAATGAGGTAGACAACCATGAAACACATCGACAGGATACCGATCTTCAGATCAGAAACGCCGTAAAACTGTGTTGCATCACTTGTGATAGGTGCAAAAGTGATCCACAGCAGCTGATTGACAGCGCATATAAACATATAAACACCGAGCATTACCCAACGGTAACCGTAGACTTTGAAATCTTCATCTTGCATAAACGTACTGGTTAAAGTGCCTGCAAACTTAAAATAAAAATCTATTCCGGTAATAACTTACCGGATCATGTCATAAAAGACGACGGGTTCTGTCGGTTAAAAGATGCCATCTGTCGGTATACTTACCCTGTGCGTCCAAAAGATTTTTTGCAGGGTATCGCCCATTATACTTTTGTCTCATCATGTTTCACAAAATGCAAAAGATGAGAACAAAATTATTTATTACGGCAGCAGTAATCCTTCTGACTGTTTTGCCTGTTTCTGCCCAGCAGAAGGAGTGGACGCTTACCGAATGCATTGATCATGCCCTGAACGAGAACATACAGGTGCGCAAGGCAGGCGTTTCCGCCAGTGTGGGTGAGATTAACCTTCAGCAGGCGAAGGACGACCGATGGCCCGATCTGAGTGCTTCGGCAGGGGAGAGCCTGGGATGGCAGCAGATTACTGATGATAACGATGTGAGCCTGCTTGAGGGCTCCTCAAGAACTAGCATGTCTGTCGGAAGCAGCGTGAATCTCTTCAACGGTTTTCAGGTGCAGAACGGCATCAGACAGGCAGAGCTTAATTATAAAGGATTGCAGTACAGTACCGAGGAGACGAAAGAGAGTGTCACCCTGAGTATCATGAGCGCCTTTCTGCAGGTGCTTTATGCCGAAGAGCAGATAAACAACAGCCGCAACCAGGTTGATGCCACGCGTGAGGAGCTGGCTCTGGCAAAAGAGAGGTATGCTCTCGGGGCCATAGCAAACAGTGATTACCTCCAGGTCAAAACGCAGCTTGCAAGCGAAGAGCTGACGCTTGCCAATGCCATCAACACACTTGACATGGCAAAGGTAACACTGATGCAGCTGATGGAGCTGCCTGCCGGTGACACATTTGAAATAGTCCGCCCGGATATTGATGCAATCATTTCAACCGCACCTGCCGCTGATGCCGCTGATGTTTACGCAGAGGCCCTGACTGTCAAGCCGCAGGTAAAGTATGCAGAAATCAATAAGGAGAGCGCCGTCATCGATCTCGATCTCGCAAAGGGAGGCTATTATCCTTCGTTGTCTTTGAATGCCGGTGTGAACACTGCCTTTGCAGAGGCAGCGTTTATGGGTTCGGAGATAAAGAACAACTTTACATCTTCGGTCGGGTTGTCTTTGTCAGTTCCAATCTTTTCGAACAACCGGAACAAGTCGTCTGTGTCAAAGGCAAAGGCGGGAATAACAACCGCAGAGCTTGATGAGCTCAATACAAAGAATCAGCTTCGCAAGGAGATCGAACAGGCGTGTCTCGATGCACGGTCAGCAGGAATTAGCTTTAATGCAGCAGTCAACCAGTATGAGGCATCCCTTGAATCATACAATGTGGCCGAGGAGAAATTCAAACTCGGTGCAATGAACTCCGTCGACTTCCTGATACAGAAAACAAACATGACCTCCTCGGAAAGTAACCTGCTACAGGCAAAATATGAACTTGTCTACAGCTATAAGATCATCGACTTCTACAGGGGAGTCCCGCTTTCGTTTTAGTGAATAATCAATAACAAAAAGTATAAATCAATGAAAATGAACAGGGTTATAATTAGCAGTGCAGTGCTGACAGTGGCAGCAGTGACTATTCTGGCAATTCATGGCTGCAACAAGAGTCAGGCATATACCTTCGAAACAGCAACTGTGCAGAAGGGTTCCGTGACAAACACGGTTACAGCCACAGGCACACTGGAAGCCATTACCTCGGTGGTTGTCGGAACACAGGTATCAGGCATAGTGGAAAAGCTTTACGTTGACTTTAACTCACCTGTAAAGAAAGGCCAGATCCTTGCCGAGCTTGATAAGGTGGCCCTTAATTCCCAGGTAGATCAGGCAAATGCCACTCTTGAGAGCGCAAAGGCTGAGACAGAATATCAGCTGTCAAACTTTGAACGTTCGAAAGCGCTATTTGAAAAAAACCTGGTAGCTCAGGCTGACTATGACCTGGCAAAATATAATTATGAGAAGTCAAAAGCTACGCTTAAGAACGCAAAGGCCAACTATGACAAGGCCATTGTAAATCTTAAATATGCAACCATTTACTCTCCCATAGACGGTGTTGTGATGAACAGGGCTGTTGATGAAGGGCAGACTGTTGCCGCGAGTTTCAACACTCCTGAGATCTTTACAATAGCACAGGATCTCACACAGATGCAGGTTGAGGCTGATATAGATGAAACTGACATCGGCGCAGTAAAGGAAGGTCAGAGGGTGGAGTTTGATGTGGATGCTTTCCCGGACGAGAAATTCACCGGTACAGTGATGCAGATCAGGCTTTCGCCTGTCACAACATCAAATGTGGTCACATATACGGTTGTTATCAATGCACCGAATCCTGATCAGAAACTTCTGCCGGGCATGACTGCCAACCTGGTTATTTATGTCGAAGAAACCAATGATGTTCTTACTATTCCATACAAGGCTGTAAAATTCACTCCCGAAGCTGACTACCTGGCAAAGATGGGTAAGGAAATGACGTCAGGGGGCTCCATGCCGGCCGGACCGGCAGGTGCCGGTAATATGCCTTCGGGGGCTGCCGCGCGAGGCAATGCAGGTGGGACTCCAACCGGTGGATCAGCGCAGGGAATGCCCTCGGGCCAGATGCCACAAGGTTTCACACCTCCATCTGGCGTTAAAATGCCAACAACGGTCTGGGTCAAAGATAATGAGGGCATCCACTCTGTGCAGGTCGGGCTGGGCGCAAACGACGGTGACAAAGCCGAGGTGAAGTCAGGACTGAAGGAAGGCGATGAGGTTGTAACAAAGATGACTCTTGCATCCACAAAGAATAAGGAAAAAGAGGTGTCATCCAATCCATTTATGCCTCAGCGCCCCGGCGCTCAGAGCAACAAGAAAAAAACCACAACAAAAAGCTGAATATGAGCACTATAATAGACATATCCTCGCTGAAGAAGGATTATTACGTCGGAGAGGTGACGGTGCATGCCCTGAGAGGTATAGATCTGCAGATATCCCAGGGTGAGTTTGTAGCCATCATGGGTGCGTCAGGGTCAGGCAAGTCGACGATGCTGAATATCATCGGTTGTCTTGACAGACCTACGTCAGGTACCTATTTGCTGGACGGAATAAATGTGGCAGAGATGTCGAAGAATGAGAGGGCTGCCATCCGTAACCGCAAGATTGGTTTTGTTTTCCAGTCGTATAACCTGCTCTCGCGCACCTCCGCACTTGAGAACGTAGAGCTCCCGCTGATGTATAACCCCAATATCAGGGCTAAGGAGCGGAGAGAAAGAGCAATTGCTTCACTGGAAGCCGTGGGACTTCAGGACAGGTTGGATCACATGCCGAACCAGCTCTCCGGAGGTCAGCAGCAGAGAGTAGCCATAGCACGCTCGCTCGTAAATGATCCTGTTGTAATTCTTGCCGATGAGGCAACAGGTAACCTTGATACCCGAACCTCGTACGAGATCATGGCTCTTTTGCAGGAATTGAATGAAAAGGGCAAGACGATAGTATTTGTTACACACGAACCGGATATTGCCCGCTGTATGTCACGAAGCATCGTTTTCCGCGACGGACATATCATCAGGCAGGAAGAGGTTAAGAACCGGCTTATTGCAGTGGAAACACTGAAAGCATTACCGGTAGAAGAGGATTAAAAAAACAGGATTATGAAATTGGGAAATCTTTTTAAAGTCGCAATGAACGCTTTGAGGCGCAATAAGATGCGGTCATTCCTGACAATGCTTGGTATCATCATAGGTGTTGCTTCGGTAATAACCATGCTTGCCATTGGCCAGGGGTCAAAGAAAAGCATAGAGGATCAGATCTCGAGCATGGGATCCAACATGCTGTTTGTGATGCCTGGCACTATGAGAATGGGAGGAGTACAGCAGGGAAGTTCAAGCTCCCAGAGGCTCACCGTTGCTGACATGAACGCTATTAAAACCGAATGCGATGCCATTATTGCCGTTTCGCCTGAGGTAAGAAGCAGCGGCCAGGCTGTGTACGGAAGTTCAAACTGGCCGACAACCATCTACGGGGGCAACGAAGAATATCTTGAGATCAGAAGCTGGAGCATTGTCAGCGGACGCAACATTACCGACAGTGAGGCAAAAGGTTCTGCCAAAGTCTGCCTCATAGGCCGTACGGTGGCTGATGAACTCTTCGGCGAGGGAATTGACCCGACCGGTGAGACCCTGCGTTTTAAAAATATCCCATTTAAAATAATAGGGGTCCTTAAAGAGAAGGGACAGAACAGTTTCGGACAGGACCAGGATGATGTGCTTATTGCTCCTTATACCACCGTGCAGAAAAGGATCCTTGCCCAGACACACATACAGTCTATTCAGATGTCTGCCAGGAGTGCGGAGGAATCATCCCTTGCCCAGGAACAGGTTGCGGAGGTGCTGCGCCAGACGCATAAACTGCGTGACAATGAAGATGATGACTTTACGATAAGAAGTCAGGAGGAACTGGCAACAACCATGACCTCAGTAACGGATATCCTTACTATTCTTCTCGGAGCAATAGCCGGCATATCATTACTCGTGGGCGGTATAGGGATCATGAATATCATGTATGTCTCCGTCACCGAACGCACCAGGGAGATCGGACTGAGGATGTCTCTCGGAGGGCGCGGGGTAGATATCCTGATGCAGTTCCTGTTTGAATCGATATTGCTGAGCGTGTTCGGTGGCCTGATAGGTATTTTGCTGGGCCTGGTGGCCTCCCGGGTGGTGGCTGCCCTGACCTCATGGCCGATAACGGTCATGATGGGCTCGGTGATTCTCTCTTTTGTAGTTTGTACCGCCATCGGTGTATTTTTCGGATGGTACCCTGCACGCAAGGCATCGGACCTTGATCCGATCGAAGCGCTGAGATACGAATAAAGAATAAATCAAATTTGTTAGCTTTGAGGTTGATATGGCTGTAAGAAGAATGATAAAGGAAAGAAAAGGAATGCCTGGCGTGCTGCTGCACGTCACCGGATGGATAATTCTGTTTATCCTGCCGCAATTCCTTGTTACAGGCGGCGGGTTTGAAGATACCCGGACGACACTGATTATCTTCTTTAACACACTTGTCTTCGGCATTATCTTTTATATCAACTATCTGTGGCTGGTTCCGTTAATTCTGCACAAAGGCAGGTGGCCAATGTATGTTGGTGCCATGCTCGTCCTGGTGATAACTGTTCATTTTGTTTCCAACTTCGCATTCCAGAAGGCTTTTCCTCCTCCGCCGGAAGTTGAACAGCGTATACATGATGCGAATCAGAAGGATGACAGCCACAGGAAAGGCAGGCGCTCATTTGCGCGGATGATCACGTATAACTATTTTATCACCGCCTTTCTTGTTACCGGATTTGCCGTGGGATTGCGTTCGGTGGAGCAGTCGTTAAAGAAAGAACGGGAGATCAAGGAGCTGGAGCAGGAGAAGCTTAATTCCGAACTGGCGCTGCTGAAGAACCAGGTCAGTCCCCACTTCTTTTTTAACACCCTTAACAATATTTATTCCCTCATTGAGATCAATCAGAAAGACGCCCAGGAGGCTGTCCTGAGTCTTTCAAAACTTATGCGTTACATGCTGTACGAATCAGAGCAGGGTAATACAAAACTCAGCAGGGAACTTGATTTCATGAAGGTTTACATTGATCTCATGAAACTGCGCATCAGCGATAAAGTGGAACTCTCCGTGGATTTTCCCGAAAAGTACGATGACATTGACATACCGCCGCTGTTGTTCATCCCGTTCATAGAAAACGCATTCAAGCACGGCGTAAGTGTCCGTAAAAATGCTTTCATCCGTATCGGGTTGTTCAGGGAAGGTGATGATATCCGCTTCACTGCAGCCAACAGCATTAACCAGGTGAAAAACGGTTCGCCGGAAGCTGATTCAGGCATAGGACTGGAAAATGTCCGCAAGAGGCTGGCGCTGCTCTATCCCGGAAGTCATGAGCTTAATATCACCGATGACGGTACGGTGTACAATGTTGAACTGAAAATTAATACAGGGAGTCAGCCGGTATAATGATAAAGGTCGTAGCCATTGATGATGAGCCGCTGGCGCTGCAGCTGGTGAAGGGTTATATCGAAAAGACCCCTTTCCTTGAGCTGGCAGGTTCATTTGATAATCCTGTTGACGCTGTGATTTATATCAAGTCATCTGATGTCGATCTTGTGCTACTCGATATTCAGATGCCTGACCTTACAGGCACAGAGCTTGCCAGGGTCATCAGCGGAGGACCGAAGATAATTTTTACCACCGCATACGAGAAATATGCCCTTGAGGGTTTCCGGCTTGATGCCGTCGATTACCTGCTGAAACCGTTCAGCTATGCCGAGTTCCTGAAAGCGGTGCAGAAGGCACAGAAGCTTATCGACCTTGAAACAAAACAGCTTCCATCGCTTGAGGTGAAGAATGACTTCCTCTTTATTAAATCAGAGTACAAGATCAGGCGGATAAACTTTTCAGAGATAAGTTATATCGAGGGTCTGCGCGATTATGTAAAGATATTTCTGACGGAGGAGAATAAGCCTGTGCTTTCACTTTCGACGCTGAAGGCGCTGGAGGCCAGGTTGCCGGAAGACAGGTTCATGAGGGTACACAGATCATTTATTGTCAGCCTTGAGAAGGTAAAGGTCATCGACCGTAACCGCATCGTCTTCGGTGAAGTGCGTATACCCGTGACAGATCAGTACAAAGAGAATTTTCAGAAGTTTCTTGACGGAAATTTTATTTGAGTCTGAATGTTACCGGCAAGGTGAACCAGACAGGGACAGCCACGCCCTCCTGTTTGCCGGGACGCCACCGTGGCAATCCGGAGACCACCCTGATGGCTTCGTTATCAAGCAAAGGATCGACCCCGCGTATCAGCTCAATCTGGGTTATATCACCTGTTCTGCTGACGACAAATCGCAGGATAACTGTTCCCTCTATCCGGTTCATGATAGCATCTTGAGGATAGATTATCTGTTCACTGAGGTATCTCATCAGCTCGGTGTTGCCTCCCGGGAATGAAGGCATCTCCTTTACAATGACTCTTGGTGTATCATCAGGGGGTGTGATCGGTTCCGGGGCCGGTGCTTCCGGGTATATTTCTTCAGGCTTGCCGTCTCCTGTTTCCTCGTTAAGAATATCGGTTGCAGGCATTTCGTCTGCGGGCACTGCATCGTCATCAACGATCTTAGGCGGAACGAACCTCACCTGGTTCATTGCCTCTGCCGGAGGTTTCTGCTGGGGAGGCGTCTCCGGAAACTCGGGCGGATCAAGCAGTGCCGGGTCAAAGGTACCGGTTACGTCGATCCTTTTCACGATGCCTGGGTCAGCCCGATCGGCAGAAAAGAAAGGAACAAGAACCAGTGAGATACTGAAAGATAATCCCACTACCAGCGAAATGCTCATTGTGGAGTTATAGCGTCTGCGGAGGTCATATGCCCCGTACTCCTTGTTGCGGTCGCGGAAGATGATATCATCAAACTCCGGAACCTTTTCTTTATTCTTCTTCATTTTAATCAGGTTTAATCAAAGATGTTAATAAAGAAGCACTTTATAATTAATAAAAGACAAAAAATGTACCAGAATGATTAAATAAATCAATTCTTTTGATGAAATTGCTTATTGAGTTGACGAAATTGAATTAATTCTGGCGGCGTGATGCTGGCGGTGCACACATTGATCGCCCCTGTGAGACACCGGACGTGTCCTGATCTATTCTGTCATGGATGGAAACCCCTGCGGGTTGGTGATTACAGGTTAGTGTTATCCGGGTGGCGGAAACAACTGACCAGGTGATCATTGACGATTCCGGCAGCCTGCATGAAGGCGTAGCAAATTGTTGAACCAACAAAGGTAAATCCTCTTTTCTTCAGGTCTTTGCTTATAATGTCGGAGAGTGGTGTACGTGCCGGCATCTCAGCAAGACTATTCCAACGGTTCACGACAGGAACACCGCCGGTAAAGCTCCAGATGTACTTATCGAAAGTGCCAAACTCCTCCTGAATTTTCAGAAATGCCTTTGCATTATTGATTGCAGATCTTATCTTCAGTCTGTTACGGATGATGCCATCATCATTAAGCAACTCATTGTATTTCTTCTCATCATACCGTGCGACCTTCACAGGATCAAATCCGACAAATGCCCTGCGATAACCCTCACGCCGGTGAAGTATTGTCTTCCAGCTAAGTCCTGCCTGAGCGCCATCGAGGACAATATGTTCAAACCACAGGTTATCATCATGAACAGGCAAGCCCCATTCACTGTCATGATATTCTATCATCAGGGTGTCGCCCGACGGCCAATCGCAGCTCTTGCTCATCTTAACCCGAACCTGTATGAAAGCTTGAGAAGGAAAACGTTATAAGGTTTGTTGTCCACAAAGAGATCACTGGCCTGTTGTCCAAGGTCAAATACTCCCGTATCGGAAGAATACTCGCGTTGCTGTGACCAGACAAAGTATGCAGTTGAACCCGGAAGGAACTCCCAGCGGACCACGAAGTTATGCAGAAACTCACTTATATTGAAGTCAGGCTTCTCAAAGGAGTAATCAACCATACCATCCCTGTTTTCATCGACAAAGTAAGTGCCCTCGGTCTCATCGTAGCTGATCTGATCCGATGTATACGAATGAAACCGGTCAGTATATTCATCAGCAGCAGGGTCTGTGATATATTTGTAATCGGTGTACAATCCTGAACCGAAAAATGGCTGCCCCCAGTACTGGATTGTAAGGTCGGGTGTAATGCTGTAATCGATCCTTAATGACAGGCTCAGGATTTTCTGATCGATGGAACCGAAAATATACCGAGGTGTATAAACACCGCTTGTAACAGAGGTCTCGGTGACGTACTGCATTGTGTTGATCATCTTCTCCAGTTCGGGTTCAACACTAAGGCTGAGGGTGCTGAAAGGTTTGTAACTGAGCTCTAGGCCTATGCCCGCGAATTTATAAACATCCTCAAAACCCCATCCGTAGCTTCCGTTGAGTTCGGCCACAAACTTTTTACGGTCGTTCGAATCAAAACCTCCGTGCAGGGACGCATTTCCGGGCATTTTCATCGAAGGCCCGCCGCGCAGTAAATGGTTATCTGTCTCTTCACCGTAAACCTGTCCGACAAAAAAGGCGGACCAAAGATTTTTAAATTGTGCCTGCCATGAGAATTCGTCTCCGAGGTTAGTTAACGTTCCTCCAAAATCGTGAGCGTGAATAATATTCGTCCCGAAGTTCATCTGGTTGAATACGCTGAACGGTTTGTAGATGTTATAATTAAATACAAGTGCACCAATATACTGGTCCGCTATCCGCAGATACCCGATGTCATTAAGTTCCAGTCCGGGCGATTTCCAGGCAGACAGGTAAATGACGTTGAAATTCCCGCCTATTTTTCCTGTCATCAGGTTACCTCCGAAACCGCTGAGCGAAGTGCGGGTGGGGTCATATTCGACATAATCGGCATCAGGCCTCTCAAAGTTATGGATCGCAGACCGTTGTGTGCGTGCAATGGCATTCTCACTGCCCTGAATATTGCTGAAGGCAGTGCGCAACTGAAGGATATAGTTCTTATCACCAAAGTACTGGGTAAAATCGACGCCTCCTGACGTGGCATTCCTGTGAAAATTATCTTCGGTGTCATCATCCAGGGACCTTATTGTATTCGTGAGCATCCCTCCAATGATTGTGTTACCGTTATTAATGTCTTTTTGCAGCCTTCCGACGGCATAGTTGGCAAGCGGTTCGGCAGTGACATGTGTTGTCTCATCGCTGTCCTCATTGTAGACCTTTGTGCTGACCTGGGCAGTGACTGCCTCGACTGCCCCGACTGACCATCCGTTTGCTGACTTCCCGGTCAGTTTTGCAGCGCCGATGATCGGGGTAAATGAGGGTGTGTAGGCATATTCACCACTTTCGGCTGAATACGGCAGTCTCGGACTGCGGCCTATCCTCCTGGAATAAAAGAGATTGTCATTACCGGAACTGCCCTCGCCCAGCCCAAGGCTATAGCTGGTGATATTCTGGCTCTCGACAAAAAACGGTCTTTTCTCCTGAAAATATGATTCGAACGCTGTGAGGTTCACTTCTGAGGGGTCGGCCTCCACCTGGCCAAAATCGGGATTAACTGTCAGGCTCATTATCATGTTGTTTGTGACTCCAATCTTGGCATCGAGTCCGGCATTCAGTTTAAAGTCAGTGCCGTCGACCCACGGATTCCCCTCTTCGCCTTCATATGTCTCAAGCTTGGCCACACCGTAAGGGGTAATGTCAAACTGGGTACGCGGCTTTATATCCTTGAGACCGTGCAGAAGGCCGGCATTGTGTACCAGTCCGGAGGCATTCCTCGCAATCGGCTGCCAAAAATCAGACTCGTCATATCTGTAAATATTTCGTACTATTTCAAGTCCCCAGACCTGGTTTTCGCTGGCAGAAAAGCGAAGCTGTGTTAAGGGTATGCGCATCTCAGCCGCCCATCCCCAGCTGAAAACAGCTGTTTTGACATACCAGATTGGATCAAACGTCTCATCTTCGTTCATACCGTCATCTGTCCACACCAGGTCACCCTTGACACCTGCCGCGCTGACGCCAAAACCAAATGCAGTCCGCTGGTCAAAGTATGAATCAAATGCCACAATAACATCATCACCATCGGTGTCATCACGGCGTGTCATACGCGAGACTATGCTGTCAGGAGCTGTGTCATAAGCCTTAATGGCAACATAGATGTTATCATTGTCATAAAGGACTTTGAATTCTGTTTTCTGCTTTACGGGAGCCCCTTCAACAGGCTCTATTTGCCGGAAATCGCCGTCCCACTCACCCTGGCTCCAGGCTTCATCCTCAAGCACCCCGTCAATGGCAGGGGGATTGCTCGTCCTGATCGTAGTGTAGATCTTTTTTTCATAATCCTGGCCACTTAACCAAAGCGGGATAAGCAGCAGGAGCGGGAAGAAATATTTCTTCATAGGGCGGTTTTGCGCAGGTTAAGATAAAACAGCCCAAATTTATGCAAAAAAACTTACCTACCTAAGGCCGAACCTGTAGGTAAATTTTACCAGAAAAACATTATAGGGTTTTTCGGAAGTGTAAAGCTTGTCGAGGTTTTGATCCAATGAGAATGAACCTGTCGGCTCGTAATAATTTCGCGTCTGCGACCATACAAGGTAAAGTGTTGATCCGGGACGGAATTCCCAGCGGGCAACCAGGTTTGACAAAAACTCATCATAATTGTAATCAGGATTGTCAAAAGTGTATGTGACTGTACCGGCATTATTTTCATCAACAGAATAAGTGTTCTCCTCCTCATCATATGCTATCTCACTGTCTGTGAAAATATGGTAGCGGTCTGCAAGGTTCTCTGCCCGCGGATCTGTTACCTTCTTATACTTGCTGTAATCCATCGCTGCCAGGAAGGGCTGTCCCCAATACTGGATGGTAAGCTCGGGTGTGATATTATAATTCAGCCTTATGGACATACGGACGACCTGCTGATCAATCTGGCTGAGAATATATCGGTCGTCATCCGGGATGTATGTCACATACTGCATTGTGTTGCTGTTTTTTGAAAATGAAGGAGAGAGAGTAACAGAAAATGACTGTCCCGGCTTGGCTGTCAGGTTAAATCCCGCTGCAAATGATTCGGAAGACTCTTCCCGGCCTTTTCCGCCGTTGACCCACAGTGACGCCGTAGACCATTTTTGAGCTGTTGGAGCCGACGCTGGCAAAGTAGTTTATATTGGCAGGTGTCAGCATTGAGGGCCCCCCGCGTAAGAGGGTGTTGGAAAGAGATTCGCCTTCATAATTGGCACCAAAACTTGTGGACCAAAGGTTTTTAAATTCAGTATAGATGTTCAGGTTACCACCGGTGAACAGATGGGTGCCACCATAGTCCCATCCGGTCCAGGCATTGAAGTTCGGTCTTATCTGTCTGAAGATGCTGAATGGCTTATCAAATGAATAGGCAGACCATATCCCTGTCATAAGTGCGTCTGCGCTCTGCAGGTAACCAACGTCATTGAGATCATACCCGGGAGATTTGAAGTAGCCGAACGCCATGAAATTCCAGTGACCGCCCACCCTTCCGGTCTGCACGTTACCTCCGTAACCGTTCAGTGATGTCAGTGTTGTATCAACCTCAACATAATCCGCATCGGGCCGCTGGTAATAATGCACTGAGGAAGTACTGCAGTTTTTCAATTGCCGCAGTGCTACCGGTCAGGTTGCTCGCTCCCGCTGCTGTTGACAAAAACCAATTCCTGTCATCGCCGAAATAATGTTTGAAGTCAAGACCGGCCGTGTTTGCATTGCGTACAAGCCCGTCAATTCCGGTTCCGTCGAGAAAGCGATGAGTATTGGTATATGCTCCTCCGATGACGGTTTTGCCTCCGTTAAAATCCTTCATGACCCTTGAGATTAAGTAGTTTGACAGCGGCTCAACGGTCTGCCATGTCCTTTCTCCGAGAGAATCAATTTCTGCTTTTCCTTCCGCTGTCACTGCTTCCAGGACTCCGATTGAGAGACCGTCAGAGGTCTTGCCTGTTATTTTGGCGGCGCTTATGATAGGAGTGACACGGGGAGTATTCGCAAACTCATTTTCTTCTGTTTCTGCACTCATATGAGGGCTGCGGCCTATCCTCCTCGAATAAAAAAGGTTGTCATAACCGATATCTCCGTCGCCGATACCGGTTTTAAAGCTTGTTATGTTATTGCCCTCAACGAAGAAGGGTCTTTTCTCTTCGTAAAAAGTTTCAAATGCCGTGAGGTTCACCACCGAGGGGTCAGCTTCCACCTGGCCAAAATCAGGGTTAACCGTCAGGTCAAGCGTCATGTCGTTGGTGATACCGAATTTGGCATCGAGACCGCCGTTGATTTTCCAGTTGGTACCGGTAGCAAAAGGATTCCCTTCTACTTTCTCAAATTTTTCAAGGCTGCCAACTACAAAAGGTGTTATATCAGCCTGTTTTCTTGGTTTGATACCTGTCAGGCCGGTCATCTCGCCGAAGTTATGCACAAACCCGGAAGAATTCCGGTCTACATGCTGCCATATTGATGTCTCCTGCTTACGGAAGAGCTGACGAAGCACTTCCATTCCCCATAACCCTCCGTCGGATATTCTGAACCTGAGCTGTGTAAGGGGTATTCTCAGTTCTGCTGCCCAGCCCCAGTCGTACATCGCAGCATCGGTGTACCATATAGGATCCCAGGTATCATCTTCTGACTGGCCATCGCTGACCCACATAAAATCGTTTTTCACACCCGCGGCATTAACGACAAAGGTAAAGCCGGTCTGGAGATCATGGTAGCTGTCGAAAGAAATGCCGACAAAATCGCCGTCGGCGTTATCCCTGCGCGAAATACGGCGGCTTATGCTGTCTGGAGCAGTATCATAGGCTTTGATGGCAACATAGATATTATTGTCATCATAGAGTACTTTAAACTCAGTCTTCTGGCTTGATACACCACCGTTAACCGGCTCAAACTGAACAAAATCGCCGTCCCAGACTCCGGTCTGCCACGCTTCATCCTCAATTGATCCGTCGATGACCGGAGCCTGTGATGTAAATGTTGCGTTATAACTTCTCTTTGGTATTGAGTCCTGTGCGCTGAGCAGGGTGCATAATATCACAGCCAGGGCAGTCAATGCGATTCTTTTCATGGTAGTAGGATAAACTGTCTAAAATGCATGTCCGGAATAAAGACCTGCGGCGAATGTGTTTTGCTGCTTAATTGTTGTTATTTAGAATTAATCCAGATAAGGCAATTGGCAATAGGCAGTAGGCAATAGTGTTGGGAATCAGAAGAATTCGTAGGTATTGCCGGTGTGGACCAGGAATTTCAGCAACCCGTCGCGCGGTATTATGAGTGATGCAGTGTTGGTATTGGGATGGAATGAGAGCCTCTCATGGCTGAGGAGGGTTTTATCAATAAAGAGATGTACGTGGTGTGTATGATCGTTAATGAGGCCGAACGGGGAGACTGAGCCGGGAGTGAGACCGAGATACTGCATCAGCCGGCGGTCGGATGCAAATGACAGTTTGCCCTGGTGTAGCTTTTGTTCGAGATCGTGGATCTTCAGCTGTGAGCTGTAGTACAAAATGACAAGGTAATGCCTGTCGCCTTTGTGATTACGGAGAAAAATGTTTTTACAGTGGCCTGATTCTATGCCGGACCAATATTTCATAGCCTCCTCAACCGTAGGTACGGGAGGGTGTTCAATGTACTCAAAGGAAATCTGAAGGTCATTGAGCAGAGCATACAGTTCTGCCGGTCCTCTCATTGCTCGCTTTTCGATTTGGGGCAATACTTGAATTCTATCTCGCACAGTAGTGCCAGGTCTTCACCTGCCTCCAGGAGGTCTGAATCTTCAGCGTCATAATGCCATTCGATGACAACAGGAACTCCTTCATTATTCATCTCCTTGAGCTGAGTGAAGATGTCATAGAGGAATTTGGCCGAGGATGAATTGAAATACTCAAGATCAAGTTTAAAGATGAGTGGTTTCTTATCTGTGTACGGATGGGTTTTTTTCACTTCTGCAGCGAATTCCTTCATCCATGCCAGCACCGGATAATAAAGCTCGCGTACATCCTCGGGAGCGGAGTTGCCCGATATTACAAATCTGTTCTCCGCCGGGGGATAAAAAAATCTCCGGTGATATATCTGTTGCACGATGTTCGAAGTTGTTCATTGTTCCCCTTTTTGCAAATTTGCATTTTTTTTGGCAAAAATCAACAGCAGTGTATTAACAAATTAAATAAGTGCCTGGTCGTCGTTCTCAGGTATATACCCCGTGTCTTCAGAAAGTGCCGGTTCTTTTGAGGCATTCACGGCAAGGATGTCACAGCGTTCATTTTCAGTATCGTTATTATGTCCTTTCAGCCAGAAAAGAGTGACATTATGTTGTCTGAACAGTTCGAGGAAGCGTATCCACAGATCCTGGTTCTTTTTCTTCTTGAAATGTTTGCGTTCCCAGTCAAATACCCAGCCCTTATTGACTGCATTGGCCACGTACTGTGAATCGGTGTACAGTTTCACACGGGTACCATGCTTCTTCAGCGCCTCAAGGCCTTTTATTGCGGCCAGGAGTTCCATCCTGTTGTTTGTGGTGAGACGGAAGCCTTCCGAAATTTCTTTCCGGTGGTTTCCTGACATCATCACCACCCCGTAGCCTCCCGGGCCTGGGTTACCGCTGCAGGCGCCGTCGGTGTAAATGATTACCTCATTGACCATGTGTCAGTGCCAGGCCGGTGTTATTGATAAAGAGCCTTATGGCTATTGCCAGGAGGATGATTCCGAAGAACTTCTTAAGAATATGCAGAATGGTTGGGCCAAGAAACTTCTCAATTGTGGTAGTCATTTTCAGTACGAAAAAGACAACGCCGATGTTCAGCAAAAGTGCAATAAGGATATTAATCGTATGGTATTCTGCCCGCAGGGAAAGTATTGTGGTAATTGATCCGGCACCTGCAATCAGGGGAAAGGCAATAGGTACGATGCCGCCGCCACCCACGGATTCCTGTTTAAAAAACTCCACTCCGAGAACCATCTCCATGCCAATCAGGAAGATGATGATGGAGCCGGCGATGGCAAAGGCACCGATGTCAACACCGAATATCCCGAGGAGTCTCTCGCCGAATATCAGGAAGGCAAGGAATATACCCAGGGAGGCCAGTGTCACCTTGACGGGCTGCACGTCTCCTGTTTTTGCCTTGAGATCGAGGATGATCGGTATCGATCCGATGATGTCAATAATGGCAAAGAGAACCATGAAGCAGGCTACTATCTCGATGAAATTGATGTTCATATGTCAAAATTTCGGCAAAGATAAGCAAAAGCAGGCAATAGGCAGTTGGCAGTAGGCAATAGTGGGGGACTGCAGGACTGCAAGACTGCAAGACCGTCCCGACGCTTCGGTCGGGATCTCCGCTTCGCTCCGACAAGACTGCAGGACATAAAAAAAAGGGTCACCTGAGCGGCAACCCTTTTTCTTATGTTTGTATAGTTGTTACTGTCGAATATCCATCTCGTTGAGAAGGTAGCCTGCGCCGGCATAGATGTCCATGACCCAGAGCACGTATCTTACATCGACGCAGATGGTCCTCTGAAGCTCTGGTTCAAAGGCGATATCGCCTGTCATTGCCTCCCAGTTGCCGTCGAAGGCAAGGCCGATGAGTTCACCGTTGCCGTTGATGACAGGACTGCCTGAGTTGCCTCCCGTGATATCATTGTCGGTGATGAAACACACTGGCATGTAACCTTCAGATGAAGCATAACGACCGAACTCTTTCTTAGCGTAAAGGTCAATGAACCGCTGAGGCAGGTCAAATTCATAATCGCCCTTTTTATATTTCTGAATGACACCGTCAATGGTGGTGTACCAGTTGTAATGTACAGCATCGTACGGATAGTAGTCCAGTACCTTACCGTAGGTCATCCTCATTGTGAAGTTGGCATCAGGGTACTTCGTCTTTTCAGGCATGTATTCCATTACCCCGGCAATATAGGTACGCTGTCCTTTTGACAGATCGGCAGAATAACCTTCAAGATCTTTCTGCAGTTTTGACCTGGTAGCAGACACTGATTTTGCGGCAATGAAGGCCGGATCCTTCTGCAATGTCTTCAGGTTTGGCTTGTCGAGAAATGCTTTCAGTTTATCAGGCGAAGCAAAGACAGACCTGGTGAACATATCATCTACATAAGTATCGACATTACCTTTGAATTTCTTGTCGATCTGGACATAAAAATCAGGCCAGTACCTGGGGTCGATATCAGTTTTGTAAAGTTTAAGGAGCGCCTTAGTCACTTTGCGGTCTGTAGGGAGACTGTAATTGTCGTAGAAGTTGTCTATGTTTTTCAGCACCCTGTCTGTTATTTCGGTCACCTTCTTACTGTCTTTTTCTGTAAGCGCGTCCTCAAGGGGTGCAAGCTGACCGGCAAAGCTGATCATCTCGCATGAACCCCTGAAAACTTCACTCAGGTATTGTTGAACGTTATACTGTTCGGCCCTTCCTTTAACTGCATTCTCGATGAGAGAAAGAGCGTTGCCGTATTTCTCCGTACGTGCCGGTTCAGCCTTAACCCACTTCATGAATTCAGCCTCAAAGGCTGCTTTTTTGTCGGCCGTATGCAGGCGTTCAAGCCCTTCGTTCTGTCCGATTGAGTTTTTCCAGTAATTAGATGAACCGGAATATTTTGAAGCGTACTGAATGTTGATCTTAGGGTCAGCGACCATATCCGCCATCAGAATATCCTGTCTTACACCACGGATCTTTATCCTGTTTGTGTTACTGATCTTCATTGTCTCGTCAACCTCGTAGGAGGTCATATATCTTGTTGTGCCTCCGGGGTATCCCATGACCATGGCAAAATCATTCTTCTGCAGATTCTTAATGGATACAGGAAGGTAATACTTCGGTTTAAGGGGGATGTTATCCTCCGAATACTGTGCCGGCTTACCGTCGGGACTCATATATACCCTGAAGACGCTGAAGTCGCCTGTATGACGCGGCCACATCCAGTTATCGGTGTCATGGCCGTACTTGCCAATTGAGTTGGGAGGAGTGCCGACAAGTCTTACGTCGGTATAAGATTCATAAACGAGCAGGAAATACTGATTTCCTCCGTAGAAAGGCATGACCATTGCCCTGTACTGAGTGTCTTTGATAGCCTCGGCTGAGATAGCAGAGCTCTCTGCCATTACAGCTTCACGGCGTTCAGCTTCGGTCATTCCGGTGTTGGTTTTATCGATGACACGTGATGTGACATCCTCGATACGAAGAAGGAAAGTGACGCTGAGCCCGGGGTTGGGCAGTTCCTCTTTGCGGTTCATAGCCCAGAAGCCGTTTGCAAGGTAATCATGCTCGAGGGTGCTGTGCTTCTGTATCGAACCGTAGCCGCAGTGATGGTTGGTGAGAAGGAGTCCTTCAGGGGATACAATCTCACCGGTACAGCCTCCGCCGAAGATGACGATGGCATCTTTCATGCTGGCTTTATTAATACTGTAGATGTCTTCAGCTGTGAGTTTCAGTCCCATTTCTGTCATGGTTCCGATATTCAGCTTTTCAATTAGTGGCAGCAGCCACATACCTTCATCTGCCCTGGCCTGGAAGCCGGAGAAAGTAACAAGAATAACGACGATGGATAAGAATTTCTTCATGGTTTATGATTATGATTGTTTTTGCGAAGTGCCAAAGTTATCAATTTCCGGTATGCCGGAATTGATTTTAACATTTTATAAGAAACGGAGCTCGGTCTGCAGTTCCCTGAGGTTAAAGGTGAGGCGGTGGTATGGGGTTATGCCATGTTCCATGATTGCCCTGCGGTGTTCGGCGGTAGGATAGCCTTTGTTATGGCGCCAGCCGTATTGCGGGTAAATGGCATCAAGCTCTTCCATGAAGCGGTCGCGTTCCGTTTTGGCGAGTATTGAGGCAGCAGCTATGGAGAGGTATGTGGCATCGCCGCGAATGATTGTCCGGTGGGGAATGTTGCCGTATGAATAAAATCTGTTGCCGTCGATGAGCAGAAGGAGGGGTTTCACTTTAAGTGTGCTGACGGCGCGGTGCATGGCGGTGATTGATGCACGGAGGATGTTCATTGTATCAATCTCGGTGTGGCTGCAGGAGGCTATGGACCAGCTTATTGCATGGGCGGTGATCTCTTCGCGCAGTCTGTCGCGCTGGCGGGGGGAGAGTTGTTTGGAGTCGTTGAGTTCCCTGTTGCGGTATTTTTTCGGAAGGATCACTGCTGCCGCGAACACCGGTCCTGCGAGGCAGCCACGTCCGGCCTCGTCGCAGCCGGCTTCTTTTATTCCGTCGAGGAAGAAAGGTTTGAGCATCAGGGTCGGGTGTCGGTTGCCTTGATGATGCAGTTCCACATCTGGTCTGCGGCGTTTTCCCAGGTATATCGTAGGGAGTTGCGGATGCCCTCGTCGGAGAGGCGGCGGCGCAGCGCCTCGTCGGAGACGAGGCGTGCCATAGCCTCCGCTATGGCACCTGCACCGGCGGGGCCGGTGCAGAGCGCTGCGCCGCCGCTGACCTCGGGCAACGATGAGGTGTCCGACAGGATGCACGGCGTACCGCAACGCTGCGCCTCCACAACAGGGATGCCAAACCCCTCGAACCACGATACAAACACAAGCCCCACCGCAGCACCGTAGAGACGCCTTAAGACATCACGACCGACAGAACCGGTGAAGAGAATGTCTGAGCCGTAGGGCGAGGCCTCCAGCGCCCTGTCAATATCCCTGGTGAGATAGAGCCTCTTACCGGCAAGAAGCAGAACATGATCGCTGTTGCTGTTCTTCCTGAAAAGATCATACGCCCTGATCACAGTCTCAACATTTTTACGCGGTGAGAAATTGCTCACAAAAAGAAAGTATTGCCTGCCGCCCGTGAACTCCCTCCGTGTGGCATCAGCCTCACCGGGCAACGGCGGTGAGAAAATGTCTCCCACGCCATTCGGAACAACGTCAATCTTACTGATTTCAATACCATATGTGGATGAAATATCCTTTGCCGAGAACTCTGAGACAGTTGCTACCCTTACCGCTTTCTTTGCAAACAGCGGGAAGAAGTGCCTGAAATACAATCGTTCACGCAGCGGTATGTCACCCGGTCGATGCTCATGATTAAGATCGTGTATCACCGGAATGCACGGAACATCTGTGCGAAGAGATATAATCCCGTCAGGTGCGACAAACAGATCGGCTCTGACTTTCTTCAGTACTCCCGGAAGAAAACACTCGTGCCAGATCCACCACAGCAGAGGATGAACGGTGCGGAACGGTATGGTAATATATTCGATGTTATTGCCAGTGACAGGGAGATCATCATATCTCCTGTCGCTGATAAGCACAAAATGATGCTCCGGATGGGAATTGACTATCCTCCTGGTGACCTCCAGCGTGAACCACCCTATACCGTCGTGCGGAACAGGTTTGAGTGTACGTGCGTTAATGGCAATAATCATTGTCTGCTGCCGTTCTGAATTGCAAATGTGGCGATTAATTTATAAATTGTCATTCATTTTACCATAGTCATCCAAAGACCGCCTTGAAGAGAAAGTTCCTGGTAAATATTGTTTTTCTGCTTGCGGTAAGCATTATTGTCAAAGCTTTCTGGGTTCTTGGCATTGACCGTACGGTGCAGAACGTCGCCGGCGAAGAGGCTTATGGCTTCTATTTTTCGCTCTTCAGTTTCTCGGTTCTTTTTACTCTTCTGCTTGACATGGGACTGTCGGGCTTCAACAACAGGGCTGTCTCGGCCGATCCTACCCGGGTGAAGCTTTATTTTGGAAACGTACTGCTCCTGCGTCTGCTCCTTACAGCAGCTTATTTTCTCGTCACTGTCACCGTGGCCTGGGCTATGGGTTATACACGCCACCAGTTCACGCTGCTGCTCGTACTGATGCTTAACCAGGTGATGTCTTCGATGATCCTCTGGCTCCGTTCAAACATCAGCGGGATGCAGTATCTTTTTCTCGACAGCCTTCTCTCCGTGGCCGACAGGCTGGTGATGATCATCATATGCTCGCTGCTGCTCTGGGGAGGGATGACATCCGGTCCGTTCAGGATAGAATGGTTTGTATGGGCGCAGACGGCAGCATATTTTATAGTGATGGTCATATCATTCATCCTGGTCATCCGCCGCGGCGGCGTCTCGAAGGTCAGGCCTGACGTCGCTGTACTTAAAAGCATTATTATCACAGGATTGCCTTTTGCGCTGGTGGCCTTTGCCATGACCCTTTACTGGCGCATCGACTCGGTACTTATCGAGCGACTGCTTCCCGACGGTGCCATGCAGGCAGGAATATATGCCCAGGCATTCAGGCTTTTTGATGCCATTGCCATGTTCCCTGTGATGTTCGGAGGCCTCCTCCTTCCGATAATGTCAAAGGAACTTGCCGTAGGAAATAATATCGCACCGCTTGCATCGATGGCCGGCAGGATGCTTCTGGCACCGCTGGGGATAGGAGCAGTGACGCTGGCCACCTTCCCCGGCGAGATCCTTGACCTGCTTTATCATGCTCCCTCCCCGGAAGCAGTCAGCGCATTCACGGTGCTGATGATTGACCCTGGTGCCTGTCGGTGCAGTTTATATCTTCAGCACAATGATTACAGCAGCAGGCCGTCTGAAGATGTTAGGACTGATAACCCTGGCCGGGATGGCAGTAAACATCCTTATGAACCTTATACTCATTCCTGCCTTTTCTGCCACAGGAGCTGCCTGTACAGCACTCTGCACGCAGCTTTTAGTCGCGGTGGCTTGCGTCATTGCAGTCGGGAAAACCATGAGAAAAATGGTCATTCCCAAGAGAGTATTCCTTTACCTGCTTGTGCTGTTTCTGACATTCGTTGCCGGCCGGCTGATGAAAATACTGGAAGTGCCCTGGGCTGCGGCAGCGGCAACAGAGCTCATCGCAGGCTTTGTCCTGGCACTGGCTTTCAGGATGGTTGAGCCTCTCAAAAACCTGAAACTCATCTTCCAGAGACGGGAATCTATTTAAAAAGTGTTATTTTTGGCGTTGATGGTTCAAGAGTCTGGAATGAGACGATTATTGACATGCGCTGTTCTGATGCTGCTGACAGGCACCATGGCCTTTTCACAGAGGACTTATGAGCTGTCGCACCAGGTACTTGTCACTGCGGCGAGTGTGGAACCGGTTAAGGACGGGATATCATACCAGCAAACCGTGGGTGAGACAGCAGTGTCGGCAACGCTTCCCGATATCTATATTCTGACACAGGGCTTCCAGCAGCCACGCTTTATACCAAAAACTGATTTACCGGTCAGGGAAGGGAACGGGGTGGACTTCTTTCCCAATCCTGTGACTGAGATAGTAAATCACATTTTTAATATCAGGATGTTCGGTGTGCTGGGAAGACATTATTATATTATTATCACCAACCTCCCCGGCGCTGTTATGTACACAGCCGATGTGGAGTATTCACCTGATCACGATGTAGTACTTGAAATTGATCTTCAGCATTACGCAGACGGGATCTACGTGACAAGAGTCTGGAGTACCGACGGGGTCATTGACCGGTCTTTTAAGATTGAGAAACTGTAAAGAAAAGGATATGCAAAGGGTTATTTATCTTGTGTTGATGGTTACAGGGCTTTTTCTGGCGGCAGGAGAAGCGGCTTCCGGCCAGGGAACAGTGCCGGGAGGTATAAATTACCAGGCTGTTGCGCGCGATAACTACGGGAAGGAAATAGTCAATACGCCTATCGAGGTTCAGTTTACAATAAGAAGCGGGTCCCCTACCGGGACCGTCGTATACGAGGAAGTATTCACGGATGTTACTACATCGAGGTACGGTGTCTTTTCACTTGTTATCGGTAAGGGCGATCCGGTCAGTGGCACATTTGCAAATATCGACTGGTCATCATTTAATCACTATCTGCAGGTCTCGGTCAAGTTCGAGAATAATTTTATGGATATGGGAACGATGCAGTTCATGGCTGTTCCCTACGCTCTTTATGCCGGTAAGTCGCTTGAACCAGGTCCTAAAGGTGACCCAGGAGAGAAAGGGGCAAAGGGTGATCCCGGTGACCCCGCCACTGATGACCAGCAACTTTCATATAACCCGGCGACAAGAACACTAACCCTTACCAACAGCGCTCCTGCTGTACTGTCGAATGAAGTTGCCTTCAGGGCACAGAATAAAATCTCTGACCCTGCAACAACATATACCGACATTACTTTAACCTATGATGCACCAGATTTAAGTATCGGTGGGGGATTTGACCCCAGTACAGGCATATTTACGGCTCCCGGCAATGGGATCTACACATTTAACGTATCTTATTTTGCTGACGGTACAGGATCAGCAAGGGAGATATCAATATATAAGAATTCAGCCTTTTATGAAAAAATGGCTGTCGATATTGATCAGTTTGCTACAGTTCCGGTCATGTCCGCCACAATCAGACTTTCAGCTGGAGACAAAGTTGAGGTAAAAATATTTACCGGCGGGGCAAATCAGACAGGAACTGGCAGTTTCTCCGGATACAAGGTGGATTAAGTTTTACAAATTATTTGGCTCCTCCCGTAACGACGCGCCGATTGCGCGTCGATACAAGGTACTAGTAAAACCCTATTTAAAATATGTATAAACCCGTTCGCAGATTATAGCAAATCCCCTGTCATCCTTACATGTTTGTTTTATCCAGTTGCCCTGCTCATCATATTCATAGGTGGCGTGGGTTTTACTTGTCACGTTTTTATCCTTGTCAAAAAAAGTAGCTTCTGAACAAAAACCCTTGTCATTGTAAACAAGATCGTAGGTTTGAACCGGAGTACCATCATTCATGAAGTTTCCGGAATTAGTCAGCAACCCGAGTTCATTATAGACACGAAGGTCTTTTCCCCGTGGCTCGCCTTTGAAATTGTAATATTGGATTATTGTTGTATCGTTAATATCAGAACCCTTAAATTCCGCTTTTGCCACGAGCGTGTCAGCAAGATGGTTAAATTGTTCATACATAACAGGATTACCGCTTTCATCACAGGTTATCAGTAAATGATATCTGATAGTGTCTTTGGATTTATACTCTGCCCTGGCAGGCATATTATTTACTTTTGAAATACTCCAATTATTTACCTCATTGTCATTTTCATCATATGTTGTACAAGATATAAGATCCCCGTCAATATCGAATCTGGCCTGATAATCATAGGTATATCCGATACTGTCCAATTCATGCTTCTTAATCCTGGCTCCTTTGATAAATGTATCACCCTCAGGTATTGCCCAGTATCCTTTTTCAGCAACCGTTTCAACCTTACCGTTAAGTTTTTCCATGTAGGTTTGGTATGGGGTGAAGTTACCCAGCCTCGTATGATCAGCCGGTTTCTTCTCTTTGCAGCTGGCAACTGCAAATACTATTAACGCCAGTAGAAAAATCAGTTTTTTCATAGGTCCGTTTTTTGAAGTGTGAATTATTATAAAATCATGTTTATTAATTGATCTCCAAGGTTGAGGATGTACAGCAATTTACGACGGTATTTGACACAAGTCAAGTAATTGCCTGAAAATCTTTACAATCGTGCGACCGTTCAATCCTGCGGTCATGTTCACTATTCCCTACTGTCTGGCGCCCATTGCCTGCCCCATGCTCCATGCTGCATGCCATCCAGCTTCGCGAGATTTGGCTTCGCCGAGCTCCGCTTCGCTCCGGTTCCTCTCCCGCTCCGCGGGATGGTCAACTTGCCCTGTCTCCTTGCTCCCACTATTGCCTATTGCCTGCTGCCTATTGCCTCCTTTTTAATATCTTTGCCGCAAACAATCCGCCATGATTAACAACGACCAGATAAAAGACATTACAGGACGCCGCGATGCGTTGAGGAGGTATCTTTGACATCGACGGCAAAAATTTAGAAATAAAGGAAAAAGAGGAAATCACCAAAGACCCCGCCTTCTGGAACGATCCTAAAAAAGCAGAGACACTGCTGAAAGAGATCTCCTCTGTGAAGAGCTGGACAAACGCTTTTGACAAGGTAAATACATCAGTCGAGGACCTGATGGTGCTGCTGGATTTCTTTAAGGAGGGCGAGGTAACCGAAGAGGAGATAACCAGCCAGTATGCTAAGACACTGGCTGAGGTAGAGAGGCTCGAGCTCCGGAATATGCTCAGGCGCGAGGAGGACCAGCTGGGAGCCGTCCTGAAGATCAACGCCGGTGCAGGCGGCACGGAGAGCAACGACTGGGCTCAGATGCTCATGCGTATGTACCTCATGTGGGGAGAGAGAAACGGATACAAGATCACCGAAGCCTACTACCAGGCTGGCGACGAGGCCGGCATAAAAACAGTGACCCTCGAGTTTGAGGGAGAGAACGCCTACGGCTATCTAAAGAGCGAGAACGGAGTCCACCGCCTCGTGCGCATATCACCGTTCAATTCACAGGGTAAACGACAGACAACATTTGCTTCAGTATTTGTTGCCCCACTGGTAGACGATGACATAAATATTGAGATCAATCCCAACGACATCACCTGGGAGACGTTCCGCTCCTCCGGCGCCGGAGGACAGAATGTCAACAAGGTGGAGACGGCAGTGCGACTGCGCCATGCCCCGACAGGCATCGTCATTGAGAACCAGGAGTCACGTTCGCAGGGACAAAACAAGGAGAACGCCCTCCGCCTTCTCAGATCAAGTTTATATGAGATGGAGCTGAGAAAGAGACAGGAAGAACAGGCTAAGATAGAAGGATCAAAGAAGAAGATCGAATGGGGATCGCAGATCCGCTCCTATACCCTTCAGCCTTATAAGCTGGTGAAAGACCTGCGGACAGGTTATGAGGCCGGAAACACCCAGGCTGTCCTTGACGGTTATATAGATGAGTTTATTAAGTCGTACCTTATGGAATTCGGAGGCAGCCAATGAGACCATATGACAAAAGACATGGTTTAAGAGGCTGAAGATCCGTTAATTTGCACGTACACCAGTAGTTCACTTAATGACACAGAGAGAGAAACTGTTTGATAAATTTCCGCCTGTATCCACAGAAAAGTGGATGGAGAAGATCACTGCGGATCTGAAGGGTGCCGATTTCAAAAAGAAACTGGTATGGAAAACACGCGACGGCATTGCAGTGATGCCCTTTTACAGGCAGGAAGATACTGCTAAACTGCAGCTTAAGGAATCCCTCCCGGGCGATTATCCTTATGTCAGAGGAACCCGCGTGGATGATAACTCGTGGCTCGTAAGACAGGACATCACCGTTAAGGATTACAGCGAAGCCAACCTGAGGGCGATGGAAATCCTGATGAAGGGAGTCACCTCACTGGGCTTCATCATTGACAATCCCGAAACCATAAATGCTGCCAATATCACGCTGCTGCTCAATGGTATACATTGCGATAGCGTTGAGCTTAATTTTACTTCGGCAGGTAAGGCCAAAGAGCTGCTGGCATCTCTTCAGTCGGCTATGTGGACCTCGGGAACTGACTTGAAACGGGTGCGTGCAAGCATCGCCGCTGATCCGCTGGGAAGGCTGATTGTCAACGGCAAGCTGTGTGTCCCGGTCGAAGAAGGTCTTGAGTATCTTGCCGGCCTCGCCAGGGAATCTGTCATCATGCCAGGACTAAGATGCGTTCACCCCTCTGGTACTGCCTTCAGCAATGCCGGTGCAGGACCTGTCGCCGAACTGGCACTGACCCTGTCGCTCGGTAACGAATACATGGCTTACCTCACAGCACAGGGCATAAAACCTGATATTGCGGCCTCACAAATAAAATTCACCTTTGGCATCGGGCCGGACTTTTTCCCGGAGATAGCCAAACTGCGTGCTGCAAGGATGTTATGGGCTATCATAGTAAAAGGATACGGTCCACGGTCGGAAGAGAGTGCGGTGATGAACATCCATTCCGTTACAGGAAGATGGAACAAGACATTATACGACCCTTATGTCAACATGCTGCGCACACAGACCGAAGCGATGTCTGCAGCCCTGGGCGGCGCCGACTCAATCACCGTTGAGCCCTTTGACGTCATATTCAGGGATCCTGATAACTTCTCCGAAAGGATAGCACGTAACCAGCAGCTGCTGCTGATGGAAGAGTCGCACCTTGACAAGGTGGCAGACCCGGGTGCAGGTTCATATTATATCGAAGAGCTGACAGCAATGATTGCCCGGGAAGCCTGGTCACTCTTCCTGGAGACAGAAAACGAAGGCGGCTTCCTTGCAGCAATGCAGAAAGGGATTATCCAGGATAAAATTAACACT
>CAWADB010000012.1:0-198325 GCA_963780735.1 uncultured Bacteroidales bacterium | reverse complement strand
AACAAACATAACCGTCTATGAATGACCATATTATAAAATCAATGATTGTGGAGGATGAGCAGGAAGCGCTCGACCTTCTCGCAAATCTGATTGAAGCTACCGGCATAGCCACGGTGATTGAATCCACAACAGATCCTTCAACTGCCGTGGAGCTGATAATTAAAAATGACCCTGATATTCTCTTTCTCGATATACGCATGCCACGGGTGTCAGGTTTTGATATCCTCAATGAACTGAGGGAAAGCGGGAAGGTTAATCCGCATGTTGTCTTCACCACGGCTCATGACGAATATGCCATCAAGGCTTTCGACTATGCTGCCTTCGATTACCTCCTCAAACCCATTGATCCAGACCGCCTGCTGGAGACATTTCAACGGTTCCGCATGAACGGAAGGAGAGATTCCCTTGACAGGGCCTCCTCGCTTTTTGACAATGATAAAGTGCTTATTTTCCGGGGAGTGACAGGAGTGGTATTCATCGATCCGGCAGATGTCGTGTTCATCACTGCCGACGGTAATTACTCCACGTTCCATTTCATCTCCGGACGGACCGAAACCGTGACTGCCCTTCTGGGTGCCCTCGAAGAGCATCTCGGAAATCAGTTTTACAGAACAGGACGGTCATGCATTGTCAACACTGCCTACCTTTCACGCATTGACACAAGACAGCAGCAATGCATATTCATCAAGGGCGATAAAGAGTTCCGCTGTGAAATTTCACGTGACAAGATCAAACAACTGCTTGACCACATGAAAACCCGTATTGCTGACTTCTAGGCAGGGGTCCCTGAATAGAATTATCTTTTAAAAAGGCACCTTCGTACATTAGATGCACCCTCTCATACAACGGGTCAAAAATCGCTATGCCACCAAAATAATTTATTCAATCTTTATGTCAGTAATACCGGATCGTAAGAGGAATAAAAATATTTTTTACAACATGACAGGTGGTTCTTCCCCCCATTTCCCTGTCAGGCCACACAGATCAGGATGCTGCAAAGCATCAATATAGGTCTGTGTGGCACGTTTTTACAGGATACCCCTTCAGAATTCAACCTTCATCACCCATACATAGTCCGAAGGAGGATTATTCCTGACTTTTGAAGGAATATTTACCGTGAATGAGTCCGTCCCGTTCTGCCATGAGCACCTGGTTTTCGTGCCGGTCACAGTTACTACGGACTTCGGCGGAAGTGTCAGCCCCTTCATGGTAACAGAATCAGGCATGCTCTCGCCTTCGTCAGCCATGTAAAACAGGTACCATGTATTATCACCCTTTCTGTTAATGCATACCTTGCCGTCCTTGTACGGGGCCATCGCCCTGGTGCCATAGATAGCCTCGCCGTTTATCTTCATCCATTTGCCCATCTCTTCGAGCAGTCTGTAAGCACCTTCCGGCCATGTGCCGTCAGGTGCCGGTCCTATGTTAAGGAGCAGGTTCCCTCCCTTGATCACAATGTCAACCAGCAGTTGCACTGCCTCGCGGCCAGGCATGAAGTGAGGGTCAGGCACCCAGGCCCACCCTCCTCCTGCAATAATGCATGACTCCCAGGGATAAGGAAGGGCCTTTTCAGGAACCCTGTTCTCCGGTGTCAGATAATTCTGGTTCTTGCCGTATACCGCCCTGTCGACCACTATCAGTCCGGGCTGTTTCTGCCTCGCCTTTGAGACAAGTTCATCCATACGAATATCCTGATTCTGAATGTCGCACAAACCTGTTTCCGGGTGAAGCCTGTGAGGTTTGTTCCTCTTCCCGCGTCATCTTCCGGACCCATCCGCCGTCAAGCCAGAGAATATCAACCTTGCCGTAGTCGCCTCCGAGCAGCTCCATTATCTGTCCGTGCGTGAACCCGACAAACTTTTCCCATCTCACAGGGTAATTCCTGACATTATAATTGACATTCCGGTCCGGCGTGGCGAAATTGGGCCACCAGTAATACTCACTGTGCCAGTCGGGCTTTGAAAAGTACGCCCCTGTCCACAGACCCTGTTCCCTGAAGGCAGTGAAGATCTCCTTTGTTACGTTGGCGCGGGGATTTACGCTGAACGGACAGGTATGGTCAGTGATCTTATAATCAGTCAGCTTAGTGTCAAACATCGAAAAGCCGTCGTGGTGTTTCGTGGTGAAAATGACGTACTTCATCCCTGCGTTTTTTGCTGCTTCAGCCCACTTTTCAGGATTGAAACTGACAGGATTAAAACTCAGCTGAAGCGCCTCGTACTGCTTCTTATATTCCTCATAATCAAGATTTTTCCTGCGGCACCAATCCTCATCCTCAGCGCATATTGACCAGGACTCAACTATACCCCACTGGCTGTAAGGGCCCCAGTGCATCAGCAAACCGAATTTCAGATCCTGCCACTGCTCAAGTTTCTGCAAAACCAGCGTGTCAGTTTCCGGCACATAACGTTCATCAGGCTCCTGGGCAAATAATCCTGACAACCCGGGCAGCATCAAAAAAAGCAAGACATATTTTCTCATTACAGAAGAAATCATTCAGTTTTCAGTTTGCCGTCGAGGGTGAGGCCTATTACCGTCATTTTATCATCGAGCACATTTTCGGGCACCTTTATAAAATATACTCCCGCATGATTGCTCCACGAGGGTCTGAGATATTCCTTAACCTCCAGGCTGGTGCCGTTACCAACTACGACCGCTTTGTTTATCCGGTTCATTACGCCCTGCAGCATGATCTCACCGCCGCCGTCACCGTTCAAAAACAGGTACACCGTTGTGCTGTCAGGGCTCATGGTCGACGGTCCGTCAAAGCACCCTGCAGGCAGACCGGCGACAGTACCGAATATAGCCTGGCTGTGTTTTGATGTCCAGCGGCCGAGTTCTTTCAGAACCTCCACCTGTTCTTCAGGTATTGTACCGTCAGGCTTAGGGCCGATGTCAAGCAGGAGGTTGCCGCCCAAACCGATGCAGTCGGCAAAAATCCGTATCACCTGCGAGGGGCTTTTGTAGTTGTGGTCATTGCCCTGGTAACCCCATGAGTCGTTGATGGTCATGCACAGCTCCCAGTATTTGTCTTCAGGCGGTCTGAGGGGAAGCCCCTGTTCCGGTGTGCCGTAATCGCCGTAACCGGCAAGGCGGGAATTGATAATTGCATCAGGATTACTTTCGAGGATCATCTTTCTTACTGCGGGTGCACGCCACATCGCCGCACTCTGTTCCCAGTCGCCGTCGAACCACCACAGGTCAGGACTGAATTCCCTGTCAAGCTCGGCTATCTGTCCGTGGTTAAACTTTACAAACCTATCCCATCTGACACTGTCGGTGTCATATCTCTTTACATTTTTTGTCATGTTCGGATAATCGGGATGAGACCAGTCAAGCAGTGAATAGTAAAGTCCGACTTTCAGTCCCGATTTGCGCAGGGCTACAACAAAGGGCTTGATCAGATCGCGTGCTGCCGGGGTCGAATCAACTACATTAAGACTGCCCAGCTTCGTATCCCACAGGGCAACCCCGTCATGGTGCTTTGATGTCAGCACTGCATAGCGGGCACCGCTCTCCTTTATCAGTTGCGCCCAGGCATCCGGATCATATTTCGCGGCTGTGAAACCGTCAAGTTGTTTCATATAATCGTCGTAGGTGATATGTTCGTTAAAAAACGACCATGATTCGTCAATGCCGTTGACCGAATAAATGCCCCAGTGTATGAAAATACCGAGCCGTGCATTACCGAACCAATCCATCCTGCCGGTACTGTCCTTTTGTGCTGCAGTACTAATGCTGATGCATAGAAGTATCAACGCAGCAATACAGCCTTGCTGAAAGCTCCTGCTCCTTTTTATCATGTTCCGTTATTTTATGACATTATGAAAAATCAAATCCTGAAATATATGCCGGGTTTTCATAGAACTTCACTGTCTCTTCCTGCGATAATCCCGAAAAATACGCATAAACCAGTCCCGGCTTTGCATTCAGCAGCCTGTTCAGCGCTCCCATCCTTCTGTTTGTTCTCAGCATATCGAACAGCTCCGAGTGGTCATCAAGCCATGTCAGCGCCGTATTATAACCTTCCCCGGCACATACTGCTTCAAACAGGTCAGGCAGAAGATCTTCGTTTCCCTTAAGACAATAAATTGCATTTAAAATAACATACCGGAACTCTTCTGGCCGGAAAAGTCTTTTTAAGAGGGGTGTGACGGGAAATACCTTCATCATAAGCCAACCCCACAGGCCGGGTACATTTACAACCTTGTACCGTGCAGGTATGGCGCTGACACCGGCAATGATCCTGTTGTCCTTTCTCAGGACATAGTACCGGTGGTCAGCAAAAGCAAATTCATCAGAGTAGAAGCAGTAATTACGGTACTGCCCGGCCAGCAGTTCTGCCATGGCAGGTTCTTCCTCAGGTGTCAGCCTTGTGACGGAGGCATTGGGCCTGGGATTGAAGCGGCTGAAGGCGATGGTGAGAAAAGAGCGGATATATTCATACCCGGCCTGGTTGATAATGTTCCTTGATCTCTCGTTCCGGCTCTCCACATAGGCATACATTACATGTGGCTCTGTCTGTTCTCCCGTTTCATCGCCATCGTGGTTCGATCCCCTGAACATTGAGAATATCTTCTGCTTGAAGCTCTCCTCAACAAATGAGTGCCTGTCGCTTTTGCGGGCAGGCGCCTTTTCTGTCTGGAAAGCGCTCTGTATGGAAAGATAACGCAGGTGTGTCGAGTTGTACGGCACTCCGCAGTTCAATGTATTTCGCCTGCACAGGCCGATGACCCCTTTAAGGCTGTTCTTCTTGTAAAGCGCCATGAAAGAGAGACCGTCACCGTAGGCTTTGATTCTCTCCTCAGTGTTCTGCATCGAGTACCGCATTCCCCCTTCGGACCCCAGCACGGTTTCCTTAAGGAGGCCGAGGATCTCCTCATCTGCCTTGTCAACTCTCTTTACTTCAAGTCTTTTATAGTCAGTTCCGCTTTCCTGTTCCATAGGGTCTCCCTGTGTTTTTACTTCATGATACTGATCAGTGCATGGGCTACTGTCAGGTCCTCGGGTGTGGTTATTTTTATGTTCTCCCTGTTGCCGTGAGTCAGGTGTATCTTTACCCCTGCCGCCTCTGCAACCGTTGCGTCATCGGTGAACGACGGGTCATAGTCGCGGTCATAGGCCGAAAAAATCAGGCTGCTGCGGAAGACCTGGGGCGTCTGTATGAGCCGCACCTCGCTCCTGAGGCAAGGTCTGCTGTCGTCTCCGGACATGATCCTGACGGAATCAGCGGGCTCGATGAAGGGGACGGCAGTGCCGAATTCTTCTGCATCGGCGAAACACCTCCAGATAGTATCATGACTCACCAGCGGCCTGACACCGTCATGAACAGCCACCAGTGATTCTTCGGTCACACAGGCCAGTCCTGCCCTGACAGAGTGAAACCGCTCCTCGCCGCCCGAAACCGTTTTATGATTTATCTCAAAGGCATATTCCCTGATGAGGCCGCGCCAGAGAGAGTGATGTTCTGAGGGAAGGACTAAAATTATTTCAATATTCCTGTCAAAGGAGTGGAACTTTTCAATGGTATGCATCAGCAGCGGTTTTCCCTCCAGGAGGAGAAACTGCTTCGGAATGGCGGACTTCATCCTGCGTCCGCTTCCACCGGCAACTATGATGCAATACTTCTTCACTCCCATCCATCATTCCTTCATGTAAAGATACCGCTTGATGCTCTTCTTGGGTGTCTTGACAAATTCTTCAGGATGGACGCGGAATTTTGTCACGGCCATGTATTCGGGCAGATGAGCATTGACATCCTTGCGGATGGTATCCAGTACACCATTCAGGGTGGCCTCCGTGATCCCGTCCTTATTCAGTTGCTCATTATCGGGATATATAAGGGCGACAAGCTTGTGATCCTCGGAAATAACAACTGATTCGGACACAATCCTGTAATTATTGATGAGAGATTCTATCTCTTCAGGGTATATGTTTTTCCCCGAGGGGCCCAGCAGCATGTTTTTGCTCCGGCCTTTGATATAGATATAACCGTCTTTGTCAATGACACCGAGGTCGCCTGTGTGCATCCAGCCTTCGTCATCGATCACTTCTTTTGTTGCAGCATCATTCTTGTAATAACCGTGCATGACATTGTCGCCGCGCAGGATGATCTCGCCCACGATCTTTTCCGGGTCCGGTGAGTCGATCTTCACCTCAAGTGTATCAACCGCCTTGACCGCATGAGCCCAGCCGGTTGGTCCGCCACCCGTCGTAACTGATAAGGGGCCCGCATTCAGTCATTCCGTAACCGATGCTGAACGGCAGGTGTATTGTCTTGAAGAATTTTTCCGCATCGGAATTGAAGGCTGCACCGCCAATGACTATCTCCTTGAACCGGCCGCCGAAGCTCACTGTCAGTTTCTCGCGGATCTTGTTGTGAAGCACCTTGTTTAAACCCGGGATCTTCAGCAGTATCTTCATGTGAGGCTTGGAGATGACGGGAAGGATCTGTTTTTTGTATACCTTTTCTATCACCAGGGGAACCGAGAGTATCAGCCTTGGCCTGATCTCCTTGAATGCCTGTAAAAGTATCTGAGGTGACGGCGTCTTTGTCAGGATTGTGATGTGGCAGCCGTATGTGAACGGAAAGAGAAACTCGAAGGCGCAGCCGTATGTGTGTGCCAGCGGAAGAAAAGAGACGACGGGATCACCCGAGTCAAGAGGCATGTTAGCCTGTGCGTAACGGGTATTTGCGGCAAGGCTCCTGTGAGGTATCATCACTCCCTTCGAAAACCCCGTTGTGCCTGAGGTGTAGCTGATAACGGCAAGTTTCTCATTGTCGATTTCAGAGAATTTTATGTCCTCCTGCTTAAAATCAGGATACTGCCTGGCTGAACGAGGCGTTTTTAGCGTCATACATACCGGTGTACTTTTCCGAGCGGCACATGGTCATTTCGAACGTGTCGAGGCTGACGGCACACATGATCTCTTTCAGCTTGTCGGCTTCAAGGTTCTCCCAAAGCTTGTCATCTATGAAGATCAACCTTGAATCTGAATGGTTGATGATATTCTGCATATCCTCCGGCCTGAAGTCGGGCAGGATAGGGACAACGATCGCACCATAGGTTACTACGGCAAGGTACATCGCGCACCAGTTGGCGGAGTTCCTGCCCACAAGGGCAATCTTGTCTCCCTCCTTTATGCCAAGCTCCTTAAAGAAAATATGGTGCCTGACAATCATCTCGGCGATTTCCTTGTATGTATAACCCTTTTCACGGTAATTTGAGAGAGCCTCCTTGTTCCAGTTCTTTTTAATGCTCTCCTCTACATAAGTGATAAATCTTTCTTTGATCATGACTGTGGAGTTTTCCGGTTTCTAAAGCAAATGTAATCTTTTATAACTGTAAGAAGAAGTCAGAACCTGTACAGTATGAGAACGGTAATGGTCATTATAATATTCACCGCGGTGAATATAAGATTGTACCGTACCCGCTTTGCACTGAAATGAGTGATCTTTCTTGAGAAAATGCCGATTGTGGGTACAAAAAGCACCAGCAGGAAGACAAAGAATTCCGGACCGTCGAAGACCTGGCTGAGACCTCCCCCTTTCAGGCTGGCAAAGTACATGACAAGCAGTGTGACGAGGAGATAAACAAGGTAGCTGGCTTTTAACGCAAAGGTCGATATCGGCCTTGAGTGATGCAGTTTATGGGGCTTGAGATAAGCGTATGCGATTGAAAAGACAATGATAACGAAAAGGCCACCTATGATATAATTGATCATCTCCGGGAGACTGTAGTTATCCATTAATTTCTTTACTTTTTACTTTTCTTCCGATCGGGACCGGGCAGGCAAGTCCTTTATGGTACGAAATCACGCCTCAAACCAAACGTAAATATAAGGTTTAGATTCAACCGGTGAAAATAAATGCCGGTTGCAGCAAGGCATTTTCATCCGGCAGTGAGCCGGATAATACCTAAACGAATTTCAGTTTTCCGAAGTATTCCGGTCTGTGATAATCAGGTTTCTCAGTGCCGATTGGATTCCATGTCACATAATGCGGATTGCTCAGCTTATCGCCGCACTTGTAGAAATTGGCCCTGAAACTCTTTCCTCTCAGGTCTCCGATCTCATGATGAAAGAAGGTTTCAAGAGGAATTGCCAGGGTGAGTGACCATCGGATATCGCCGCTGATCTCTGCAAACGGCTCTGTACCCATCGTTGTGAGACGGCGGATGCCGCTGATAACACGGGCATCAGCCCTGACGCCGTCATGTCTTCCGTGTCCCGAGCCCATCAGCACGGTGCCAATAGGATTGCACTCCAGATTATAGTAGATACCGTCATCAGAGGGCGAGACAAAAAACTCGACACAGGAATCCTCACAGACCATCTCGTTGGTCAGGGTTTTCTCTGCCTTGACATTTGTCTCCCTGACATAATATTTAATGTAGATTTCGCGGTCTCCCCAGGCAATATTGAATTTCACATCCGGCTTGTACGGGAAACGTTTCCCAGTTGACTGTTCCGACAGAATGTCCTTCGCCAAGCTCATCGAGCCTGGCTGACACTTCAGCCATGGCAGGATAAACCTTATCCGAATTCAGTCTTTTAACTTCGATCGTTTTCATTCTTTCTGATTTTCTTTCCGGTTCAGCGCCGCATTTCCGGAGGTGTCAGGTTAAACTTCTTTCAGCAGTTCCGGCCGGGTGCGGTACGTTTCAAGCACAAGCTCACCGAACAGTGTGTTGGCCCAGGCGAACCACTTCCTGGTGAATTGTGTCGGATCATCCTTCATGAAAGATTCATGCATGAAACCGGTTGCGGCATGGGTACTCTTCAGCATCTTCAGCGAAGAGACGATGTCATAATCATTGTTGGCAGTAAGCGCCCTCATGGTGATGGCGATAGGCCATATACGGTTTGTTCCGGTATGCGGGCTGCCTACACCATGGCCCATTTTGCCCGAAAAATAATATGGATTGCTTTTGCTCAGCACAAAATTTCTTGTCCTGAGATACAGCCCATCATTCCGGTCCATGATGCCGAGATAGGGCATTGCCAGCAGGCTCGGTACGTTGGCGTCGTCCATGAAACTGTAATTGTAGTAGCCGTCTGTTTCATAGGGGATTATCTCCCCGTGCTCCGGATGAATTGCCCTGGCGTATTTTATAAGGGCTGCTTCAACCTCGTCTGCCAGTGAAGAGGCATGGCCATGAGAGGCCCCTGAGCCGGGGAGGCTTCGGTGGCAAATGAAGAGGCTTCGGTGCCCGGCTTTCTGTCTTTGATAACAGCTTCCGCTATTTCGGCTATCTGCCTGAGAGATCTTACGGCAAAGTAATTTGACGGTATCAGGAAAGGCCATATGGTGGCATCATCCGAAGGTCTGAAAATAGAAACTATCAGTCCGACAGGGTTCACGGGATTACCAAACCCGCCACCGGCAACAGTGTCTGTCTGCCACGCGGTGACCCGCTGAAAGCGGTACGGACCCTGGTCTTCCTTACGCTGCTGCTGCCTGAAGGTGCGTATGACAAGACTTCATTGCCTCAGCCCAGGAACTATCAAACACTGATGTGTCTCCGGTCGCCTTCCAGTAACCGTGTGCAAGCCTGACAGGATAGCAGAGGGAATCTATTTCCCATTTGCGTTCATGAAGCTCAGGCTTCATATCCGTCAGGTCACTCATCCATTCGCTCTGCCCCGGGCCGTCATTAAAGGCGTTGGCATAAGGGTCAATGTGGATGCATTTTACCTGCCGGTTGATTACGCCGGCAATGAGATCCCTGAGCTTGCCGTCAGATGATGTGAGGGAAACATATGGCCATACCTGGGCCGTGGAATCACGCAGCCACATCGCATTGATATCACCCGTGATGACAAATGTGTCAGGCCTGCCGTCCTTCTCCCCGAAGCTGACAGTGGTATCCAGTGTATTGGGAAAGCAGTTTTCGAAGAGCCATGCCAGTTCCGTATCACCGAGAAATGATCTGACTTCCCTTATGGTGTCTTCAACGGCTTTGCTCTGAAATTTTCGCAGCCTTGCCGCCGGCCTGTTGGATTCCCATTTACTTCCGGATACCGAAGAGAACGCGGGAATACCTGCGCTGAGCGCTGCCCCTGCCACAACTGTGTTTCTGATGAACCTCCTGCGTGTTGCCATACTGGTTTACCTTTTAGTTACCGGCTTGGCCCTCAGTGACACATCCTTTTTGTACATGACTCCCAGGTCCCAGTCCTGTTCAAGCTCCCAGTTTATCTTGACATCAAGTTCGCCCGGGTAATATGTCACCGGCTCCGGATTTCTCATCAGGCCAAAATCTCCTGTGGTCCAGGTACGGCTTGAGTCAATGTCATAAATGGCCCTCATCCGGTAACGGCCCTTGTCAATCAGCTCAAACCTGATTTTCCCGGGGCTTTCAAGTATTTTTTCCTGGAGCACTTTTTCCTTATCACCCAGAAGCTGTATTATCATGTCACCTTCATATCCGGCAAGTTTTGCCGTAACGGAGCCATAGTCTTCAGCCACACCTACCGTGATTCTGTAAACTGTTGAATCTGTTGCATTGCCGAAGATGTCGGTAAAAGCACCTCCCCTGCATTCAAGAGTATAAGATCCTCCCGCTTTCAGCGGAGTTTTCATCAGGATGCGCCGGGAATTTGTACTGTCTTTGACGAGCACCACAGGCAGCTCGGTCTTGATTGTGTCGACGATTTGCATCAGTCTGATTTTCGATGTGTCGGGCTCTTTCAGCGGGGCGGGGCCGGTGAATGCCGGGATGGCGCCGGGCTTTATTTTACCGCTGATGTTTGTTGCCAGCGACAGGGCGGGTATTTTCCTGACGCCTGCCCTCGGAGCTTCCGGCTTCCTGAACCTGAAAATCACAGAGTTGGTTTTCTGTATGACCGTGCCGGTGCTGTCAGTGAAAGGATAAGTAAGCAGCGCATCGATGACTTCGCGGTCATAGACCTCAGGACTGGTGATCCAGAGCATGAAAGTGTCACGCCTGGCATTGTTTTCCATGTACCATGTATCCGGTGCAATGCCTGTAAGCTCTATCGAGACCTGCCCGGTATCGGAAGGAATTGCAAGGCCGAACCCGATCGATCCGCTGTTCTTTCGTTCCGTGTACCTGAGGTACTGTTTCTTTGCTTCCCTGGTGAAGGCATAAAGCCGGTGGACCCCGAAAGTGAAAATGTCTTCCTTTGTTTTTTCAGGAGCGTTTGCGGGTTTATACTTAATAGTGTCAGGAATGATATTGTAGTATGCCTCCGGGGTGATATCGATTATTGAATCACAGAAAGCAAAAGCCTCATCCTCAAGATCATACATCTTGTTGCCGTTAATGTCCTTCAGGGCATACAACCTGAAGCGGCCGGGTTTGATATTGCTTATCATGAAGCCACCCGAGACATCAGGCCTGGAGATATAGGCAGGAAGCAGCGTGCGCGGCGCCGTATCCGAGAGATTTGAATACATCATCACAAGCACATCGGGTACAACCTCGAGATCAAAGGCACCGAAAACATTGCCTGACAGCGAAAGGGAGTCAAGAACGGGTCCGGTAGAAAAAACATACTGGAAATTCTGGATGGCATTATTCTCGTTGTTGTCACGTATTGCATCCTGAAAATAGAAAGTGTACGTGGTGCTGTCAGCAAGCGTATCCTCCCAGCTTACAACCAGGCTCTTTCCCTTCAACCGTACTTCAGGTTTGGTTTTGAGGGGCGGTGACACCATGAACTTTTCAGTGATCTTGTCCAGAATCACAAACTCGTCAAAGGTTACCTCGAATGACTTTCCGGTAAACATTACCGTACTGTTTTCCGGCTGGCTCTTCAGTATCACCGGGGCATCAAGGTCCTTGGGCCCGCCCGAGGGTGAATTTATCTTGGCACAGGATAAAATAAACAGCACGACCAGTGCTGTCACGCTCAGCCTGCCTGATATGTATCTCCGGTCATCCATTGTCTGCAAACTTACATCAAATTTTGTAATGTAAATTATTGCAGCCGGAACAGACATGCATGACTTTTTTACTAATTTTGAACTCCAAACAAACAAGATATGACACTTCAGATCATACCATGGAATGTTGATCCGGAGATATTCCGTATCGGCAATTTTGCAGTCAGGTGGTACGGACTGCTCTTTGCTTCCGGATTTGTCATCGGATATTACATCCTGAGGAAAGTCTTTAAAAACGAAGATCTGGGTGATGCTACTCTTGACAGGCTGACCGTATATGTTGCCGTGGGAACCATTATCGGTGCCAGGCTCGGTCATTGTTTATTCTATGAACCAACCTATTATCTTGCCCATCCGGTTGAGATACTGAAGGTATGGCACGGAGGCCTCGCCAGCCACGGCGCCGCCATAGGAATACTCCTGGCGCTCTGGCTCTTTGTCAGGAAGGAAAAGAAGCCGTTCATATGGGCTATCGACCGTGTCGTGATTGTGGTTGCGCTTGCGGGTGCACTTATAAGATTCGGGAACCTTATGAACTCGGAGATCTACGGAGTTGAGACCACTCTTCCATGGGGATTTGTGTTCCTGCGCAACGGCGAGAACGCACCCAAACACCCGACCCAGATATATGAATCTCTTGCATACCTGCTTACCTTCGTTATCCTTCTGAGGGTCTACTGGAAGAACATGGGCAAACAAAAGCCCGGATTGCTGTTCGGGTTGTTTCTTATCCTCGTGTTCGGCTTCCGCTTCCTCGTGGAATACTTAAAGGAGGACCAGGTTGCCTTTGAAGCCGGAATGAAATTCAACATGGGCCAGCTCCTGAGCATCCCGTTCATCATTGCAGGAATAGCATTGCTGTTTTGGGCATTCCGTAAAGTTCCGGAGCCTGTTGCAAAGAAGAAGTGACCAGGGTTACGGCCGTTTGTTGATACCGTAAAATATCAGATGTAAAATAGCGTCAAGGCGGTTATTGATGTCTATCTCGCGCTTGTGCCAGAAGAGCGGGACTTCCAGTCCTTTCAGCATTGTCTGTATGGCCATGGCAGTGTACTCACTGTCTTCGATCTCAAATACACCGCGGCTTTTGCCGACATAAACAAGCAGTCTCAGCATAGCCAGCTCTTCCCTGTCGTATCTGGCCCTTATCTTTTCAATGAATTCGTAATGATCAAGATTCTTGTCAAATACAGCATTGTAGTAGTTTGAAAGCTTCTCAAAGGCCCTCATCCTGACAAATATGTAATTACGCAGCTTGTCGGGAGGAGAATCAACCTCCTTGATGGCGGAGGTAAGCTGTATGCGCAGAAGGTTGGCTTCAAACAAAACCACGGCTTCAAAGATATCTTCCTTGCTCCCGAAATAATAGTAGATGGAACTCTTGCCTTTTTTCAGGGCTTTTGAGATCTCCTCCATCGTGGTCTTTCTGAAGCCGTAACGACTAAAGATCTTACTGGCAGTCAGAATGATCGTGGTCCTGTATTCGTCCTTATCGACCATAACAATTCAATCCTGTGCAAAGATATTCAATAAATTTCTAATAAGTGGAACAAGCGGACCGGATATTCGAAAAACGGTTTTCCGGAAAATACTGAACATGTCACGAAGACCGCAGCTTTGTATCGGAGGATTAGTAAAGAATCGTATTCAACTTATTATTAATTTTACAGATTAATTCCGATTGAGAAACCTCACTGATGAAGGTTGGGGAAAGAGAGTACCGAAGTATATGGCTGGACGGGGATAAAGCGTCAACGGTCATTGTAATTGATCAGCGAAGACTGCCTTTTTCTTTTGATCTGATGGAGCTCAGAAGCGTTGATGACGTCTGCATGGCAATAAGCACGATGGCAGTGCGCGGCGCTCCGCTCATCGGAGCAGCTGCTGCATGGGGCATCTGGCTTTCCTTCCTTGAACACCGCAATGGAAAAAACATTTCAGTATCTGTTCTTAACGATGCAGCACGTCTCAAGGCAACAAGACCCACTGCCGTCAATCTTGCCTGGGCTGTTGACCGTATGATGAAAGTGTTTGAAAGTCAGCCATCTGCAGACGCCATGCAAAAAGAGGCAGCAGCCATTTGTGATGCAGAGGCGGAAAGCAGCCGGCGTATCGGTATGAACGGTCTTGTACTCATTGAGGAGATAAGCCGCCGGAAAAACGGCAGCACAGTAAACATACTTACCCACTGCAATGCCGGATGGCTGGCATGTGTTGATTACGGCACTGCTCTTGCGCCGGTATACCTGGCTCATGACAGCGGTATCAGCGTTCACGTATGGGTTGACGAGACCCGTCCGCGCAACCAGGGAAGCCGGCTGACAGCGTGGGAACTGAGTAATCACGGCGTACCCTGCACCGTCATAACAGACAATGCCGGCGGTCATCTGATGCAAAACGGCATGGTTGATGCAGTGATTGTGGGGTGCGACAGGGCGACAGCAAACGGAGATGTGGCAAACAAGATCGGAACATATCTCAAGGCGCTTGCCGCACATGATAACGGAATACCTTTTTATTCTGCATTCCCGGTATCATCATTTGATATGACAATCGAAAGGCCGGATCAGATACCGGTGGAGGAAAGAGATGAAGATGAAGTAAGGATGGTTGAAGGCACTTATGTGTGTCAGAAAGACATCCCGGTTTCAAATTACGCATTTGACATAACCCCTGCACGATTGATAACAGGTATCATAACCGACAGGGGAATATGCCGGGCGGATAAAGAATCAATAATGAAAATATTATAATAATCATATGGAAGGTTTTGTCAAGTTCAACTGCTACTGGAGCCAGTCGGGACCGGTGATCTCGGACGAGCAGTATGAGATAATCAATCACTGGCGGGAGATCCTTTTCAACATGGATCTGGTGGGTGCATTTGAGAACGGGGTCGGTTTCGGCAACATCAGCATACGCATCGGCAAGTCTCAGCAATTCATAATAACAGGATCGTCAACCGGGGATATTCCCGAACTGGAGCCGGGTCATTATGTTAAAGTCTCATCGTACAACATAGATGACAATGCCGTCATGTGCAGCGGACCGCTGAAGGCCTCTTCGGAATCGCTCACGCACGCTGCAATTTACACCGCCGATCCGGGCACCAATGCAGTCATCCATGTGCACTCCACCCGGCTGTGGGAGGAGCTGATGAACAAGGTGCCCACTACCGATCCTAAAGTCGAATACGGTACGCCGGCCATGGCCCGTGAGATGATCCGTATCTTCAGTGAGCCGGAGGTATTTGAAAAACGAATTATTGTCATGGCCGGTGACCGCGGCGGGCTGATCACCTTCGGCAACGATCTTGACGAGGCGGGCAGTGTGCTGTTCGACTACATCAACAGGTAAACCCGGTAATTTTAAATATTCGTTTTTTTATTATATTTGCAGCCTGTTTAACAGGGCCCATAGCTCAGCTGGTTAGCAGCATCCCGACCTGTGGTCGGGAGGGTCGCTGGCCGTCAGCAAAACCGGGAATTTGAAAATTTTTCGGGCCCATAGCTCAGCTGGTTAGCAGCACCTGACTCATAATCAGGGGGTCGCTGGTTCGAGCCCAGCTGGGCCCACGGAAAGCAGCCGTAAATGGCTGCTTTTTTGTTTTCTGCATGGGCTCGAAGCCCTCCCTGCAGTCTGTCTCCTCCCTAAAAATGCCCACAGGGCATTTTTTTGGTCGGTCCTTCATGGGCCCATACCAAGGCAGTCTTTCCGGCTGTCTTTTTGTTTAATGTCATGATTTGGGTGGAAGCATCAATATCTGTAATTCGCGCTATGCATCAAAGTTTCTTGCAACAGAACAGTAGTGTCACCTCGTTCATGCCCCTTGCACCTGGGGATTATGAGTACAAGAAAGGACCGGGTGTCAATTTATGTCTTCGGATGATTTAATAATCACCGGCAGTGAAATTTCATAACATGGGCCTTCTACAAAATTATCAGGACAATGTCTTATTTTAAAATTGACGATACCATTACCGGCTTTGCCGGTTGTCCAATCCGAACTTAAGTCAGAGTGATTCTTTTCTTCCATATCAGGCCAGTCGATTATCAAATCTAAGCCGTCATCCGGAAAAAAACTGAAAAAATATTCCTCTGCAGACTTCCCGATGCCGGTAAAAAACTCCTCTGGATTTTCCAAGTTCAGTGTCAGCGAACAGACATAGTGATGATCCGAAATCAGCCGGAAAGTGTCGACTTTTTCTGCAGGTGTGTAGCAGCAACCGTCATTGTCGCAATATTCATAGATACAGTGCGGTTGTCCGTCTGAAACATTGGTAAAATTAAACTGGACCCATCTGACAGCAAAATCTTCTGAAAAAGATTCTCCGGGAAATTGTTCATCTTCGGAGCAACCGTTGAGGCAGTAAGCAAAGACTAAGACAGGAAAGCCCATAAAGATTTTAAATAGGTTTTTTGTTCTCATGGCTTTGAATTTATATATGTTAATAATGCGTTGATTACCATGTAAATATCCTTCAAAGCCAGGAGCAATACCTAGAAAATAAACGAGAAAATGTTATAATTTTATTAGCTATTCTTACAAATTTTGGTGGTAGTTAAATTTTTATAGAAAGCTTGATGAGTTTGAACAATTCGACTTTCGATAATCCCATGGACAGAGAAGGTGATCCATACTGATTATGGATACATTTTCTTTCGGTATCTAATCGGGAATTCCTTCCTCCCGCAAGTACTTTTCAATTTTTTTCCGTTCTGAATTCCATTTCTCTTCAGCAATCATTATTAATTTCTGGAATTCCGGTTCATCACGGATTACATCAAACATGGGATGGTTTTTAAATTCTGTTATCAGTTGAGGATCAATTACGATATATTCTTGCTTGCATTGGATGGCTTTCCGGAGGTATTCAACGGATTTAGCTTTATTATCCATCGCAGAATAAATACAGGCCAGACTTATATAGGCCTTGCAGGAAATAGGCGGTTGCTCTCCCTCTATTGCTTTCATTTGCTGCTTAATCCTGCCTTCGAAATGATAATCCGATTTTTCTGTCAGTCCGTTTTTCAGGTATACATATCCGAAATAGGTCCGTTGGGTCACTTTTGAAGTCCGCTTTTGTTGTATTTCAATAGCTTTATCAGTAAACTCCAGAGCTGCATTGCAGTCTCTGGTCAAATACAGACAAATACCACACCAACTAGAATAATCAGTTGGATTCCACCTGAATATTTCCATTGCCTTCCTTAATGCTGCAGAGTAATCATTCCGAACCATATCTGCAGTAATTAATCCCTGATAATAATACAATGAATTGCCGTTGATCTCTATAATCTTTTCAGCAAAATGTAATCCTTCTTCATAAAAACCATACACATATAATTGTGAACAAATACTTCTCAAGAGGCCACTCTTGTCATGTGGTTCGTTTACCAATTTTAAAGTTTCCAAAAATGATTCAATTGACTTCGCGTATTCTCCCTTGCGCCAATATATTTCTCGACTGCATCGAGAGAGTAAACCAGTTGTTGGGATTCAATTTAAGGGCATGCGCCAATGCATTTTCTGCTTCCTTATCCAATCCCAACATAGTGCAAATAAGCCCTCTAAAGCTATATCCATCTTCAAACTCCGGATCGAAATGCAATGCCCGGTCTGCAAAATATAACGCTGAGTCATAATTGTGTCTCGCCCATTGACGCCATCCCAAAGCGAGATAAGCTTCTGCAAAAGCTGAATCAAGCAGTACTGCCCTTCTGAAAAAAACTTCAGCCTTCTGGTCTAATACATTATTATTTCCAAACCGTGAAGCAATAGCTAACTCACGTCCCTGCAACCATAAATTCATGGCAGCCATGTTTTCCGTCGGCTTTTTGTCAATTAATTTCGTCTCTTCGGGCGTAATGGTGACTTTGATACTTGTGGCTATGGAAGCTGCTATTTCACTCTGAATGCTGAAAATGTCCTCCCATTTCCTGTCATACTGTCTTGAGAATAGTTGCTTGTCAGACCTGGCTTCGACGAGCTGGATCGAAAGCATCACCCGGTCATCATATTTCTGACCGCTGCCTTCCACAATATAATTAACACCCAGCTCTTTAGCAATCTGCGGGATGGTTTTGGTTTTATTATTCCTGTAGAGTTCCACCGAAGTGCGGGAAAGCACTGTCAGGCCTCCAATTTTTGAAAGTCTTTCAAGAACTCCTTCCATAATACCATTGATGAAATAAAGGTTGGTTGAGTTCGGGACTGTCGTTAATAAATGGTAAAACTGCAATAGATTTCTTTCACTTTCCTCAGCTTTCCTGGTATGTGATCTGAATGGACTAAAAAGGTATAAACCAGCCCGGTCAGGATTATCACTCCCACCAGGCCTGTCATGATAAGCAATAAATTTATTTTGCCCGTTTTCCTTTCCGGTTGTCTTAAAGTACGCTCTTCGGTCCTCTGCTTCAGATCATCCATCCCGGGAGAAATATCAACCATTACCTGCGTTTTCCTTTTTTTGACGTCTCCGGGAGGATAACCATAAAATTCATGGAAGCACTTATTGAAATAACTTGGACTTCCGAAACCTACCCTGTAAGCTACTTCTGAAGAAGTAGCTTCTTCTTTCTGCAAAATCTCCAGTGCCTTTTGCAGTCTGATTTCAACAATAAACTGACTGATTGTCTTTTTAGTGATTGCCTTTACCCGATGCCGGATTACGAAATGACTGAGTCCCGTCTTTTTTACCAGTTGTTCAACTCCAAAAGCTTCATCTTCCAGGTTAGCCAGGGTAATTTCGGTTAGTTTACCGATAAACACAGAATCAGCATCAGAAGCTAAGTTCATATTCTTAATTTTCAACGATTCTGGTATATCAAATTTAAAGAAATTCTAAGAAACAGGCATCTATTTTTAATTATTTCCAGATTGATTCCTAAATTGAATTTAATTCGTTATCCAGTGCTATTAACTACTTAAATTTCTATATTTTGATTTACCAAAAATTGGATAGTCCAGTCTTTACTAACAGAGCACTCTGGGAAAGACTGCTCCGGGTATTGCGAAAAATAGTATAAACCAGTAAAAATATTCGTAACTGGATTTTCGGATATGATAATGTATCAAAACAAAAGAAAACAATTAGAAACCACATATGTTCCTATTAATTAAATGATATAGCTGGTTCGAGCCCAGCTGGGCCCACTCAAAATCAAGAAGTTACAACCTCAAAAATTGTAACTTTTTTTTTGGTGCCAGTTTGGTGCCAGGATTTGGGGGAAAATGGGTGTTTTTGACCAAAAAATGGGTTGGAAATATTCCTCAATCAATCTTATCTATTTGTTATCAAATGCTTTTATCCTGATTTCTTATTTCAGGAAGTATTGCGTATGTGACTTTAGTTAGTATTTGGGTTTCTCAATACTGAACCTGGCTAAAGGAGCCATGCGGGCTTTGTTAATCGTAAGTTCGTTATCGTTAACCGAAAGATTATCAGCTTTCTTTAACATTTCAATGAATTCCAGCTCTAAACTTCCCTCGGGGCAGGCCATTAAAGTTGAAAGACCCGGATAGATTGTCAACCTGAAACTGTTCTAAATCTTGTATGTGTATATCAACACATTGCATCCGGCCTTTGCTTCAAATCTGTTATTATCTGAATGAAAAACCATATATTGGGTTTCAGGATTCTCCTCCACCTTTCTTCCGTTAAGTTCAGTAAGTATCCATTTCTTGTTTTCCACCACTCGATTCCCATTCTTCGTAAGGATGTAGTTATGTTCTAATTCACCCGTGATTACATTGCCCTTACCATATATTTAATTGACGAAGTCTGTTCTCTTCCACTTTATACATGTTGGCCTGTCTTTTTCAGTGATGCCAGCAAGTTTGATGTTTGCCCTATTGATTGAAGGTGCCGTTTACTGAATATAATTCTGCCTGTTTGTCAAGATATTTTGTTGTCAGGGTATATGTCAGATCTTTCCCCAGATGAAGTTCAGTTTCGATGCCATCGCATGAAGCACAGGGCACTATCCCAGAATAAGTCCCGCTCCAGTCAAGTGAATTTTGTGCTGAGTGTATGTCGGAGGTAGCATCGGGTCTCACCAGTGGATTTTTTGTTTTTTGCGAAGTACAGCAAACTGTAATCCCGAGGAGAACAATGATTAAATATTTAATAGTCTTTATCATATTGTGTTCTTAATTTATTAATCGGGGAAAGAATAATTCAAACTGCTGGTAACATCATATTGCACAGTGTGGACGGGTTTATTTTAATGTGTTTTTTTATATTTTCCCATCTTTCATAATCAGCATAAAATTCCTTTCAGGATCTGCTACCAGGTTTATATTTTTCAACGGATTACCATCAACAATTATTAAATCAGCATAAGTACCTTCCTTAATTACACCCAATTTGTTCGGATAAGGATTGCGAGGACCACTCAATGAAAGAAGTTCCCTGTTCGTAAAGGTTGCCATCCTTAGTATTTCATAAGGAGTGTACCACTTAATAAGTTTTGCGAGCTGCGCTCCCTGACGGGTGGCTAGTTTTGGATCAAACAGGCAATCTGTTCCAGATGCTGTCTTTATATTATATTTTTTTGCAAGTTTATATGCATTGTCGGTACCTTGCACCATTTCGAATTGCTTGGCCCTGTTTTCAGAACCTTCGGGAAAAGGAATAGCATCTTCATCGTCTAGGAATGGCTGAAGACTCCACCATATTCCCTTCTCAGCCATCAATTTTGCAGTTGATTCATCTGCTAACTGACCATGCTCTATACATTTCAACTCCAGCATTTATTGCTGCCTTGCATTAGGGGTATAGGCATGTACCATAACATATGTATTCCAGTCAGCAACAGCTGCATTGATCTCAGCCTCTGTATATTGTTTTACGTCTAAGGGGTCGAAGTCTGAGGCTAAGCCTCCACCTGCCATTATTTTTATTTGTGAAGCACCAAGTTTTAACTGTTCACGAGTTCGAAATAATACCTGATCAACTCCGTCAGCAACTATCACGAAATTGTTTCGCTGAATAAAGGATAAAGGTCCGTTCATTTGACTGGGCAATTCATTCATGGGCTCAAAATCGCCATGACCCGAAGTCTGACTTATTGCTGCACCTGAAGGATAAATCCTGGGGCCTTTAATTATTCCCTCATTAATAGCCCTTTTTAAACCAAAAGATGGCCCCCCGACGTCCCGTATTGTCGTAAATCCTCTCAGCAATTGTTTCTCGGCAGCATATCCTGCTACATAGTCTATGTATTAGATCTCCGAACGCATGGCAACATCAAAAGGAATTAACTCCTCCATTATGTGGGTATGAGCATCTATCAGCCCGGGCATTAAAAACATCCCTTTACCATCTATAACAACAGTGTTGATCGCTTTGTCTGTTATAATTGGTGTGGCAGATATTTTACTAATGAGGTTACCAATAATTAATACATTGCCCACGGTTGTTTTTTCATCCTTCCCGTTGAATATCTGAACGTTGTTAATTAGGAATTGTGTTTGCTTCACTTTTTGAGCATTCAGTGAAGAGACAGACAAAAATAGAAGAGCTAAAATTGTCGTTGTTACTTTCATGATTTTTATAGTTATTTGCTTGTATCTGTTTTTTATATGCAGCCTGTAAATACTTGCACAACGGCCGATTATTTGAAAGGTTGGTTTAGCGAAGCAGAGTCTGTACCGACGTTAATCAACACCACACCATCACCTGCCTCTTATTGGTTTAACATCAATTGGTTTTCAGTTACTTGCTTTTCTTAGACCAACTTGTTACTATATTGTTCTCAAATGTAGATATTTTACATAACAGTCAAATTCGCAATTCATAATATTTCCATTTCGTTTTTACCAAGCACTAGCTTGTAGCACAGCTTATTTAAGTATTCTCTTGAAGTATTTTCGGCAAATATTTTAGTTTCTGCTATGTGTTTTACTTTGGTAAAATGTTGCGTTTAAAAACAGGTCGTTTAGACCTCCAAATATTAAATATGCTGCATTTTATTGTCGGCTCAAATTCCGACTTTATAAACTTACTGTTTAGATCTTATAGAAATTAATAAATCAAAGATCTTCATGCTTCAAAACAACAAATGAAAATGAACCAGATCTTGGGCCAGATATTTTGAAAACCAGTATTAGCCAATAGACATTTTCACTACAAACTTACCTGATACTGAAACAACTCTGTGTAACCTGGTGGAATTCAAATAATAACACACATAATCAGGGGGTCGCTGGTTCGAGCCCAGCTGGGCCCACGGAAAGCAGCCGCAAACGGCTGCTTTTTCTGTTTTACGATGGGCTCGAAGCCCTCCCTGCAGTCTGTCTCCTTCGCTATCCCGACACACCGTGTCGGGATTTTACGCTCGGTCCTGAGCCCAGCTGGGCCCACAAAGGCAGCCAAAATTGGCTGCCTTATTCTTTAAAGATCCTTCTGGTAGATCCTGAATTTCTTGACCACCCGGCAGCCGATCCTTTCGTATTCCCCCCTCATCCTGAGGTTGTCTTCGAGTACTATGTGACTGTTCAGGGTCTTCATCCCGCTCTTGATGCCATCCTGGAGAATCTTTACCCCCATCAGTACATCTATCCCCTTGCCGCGAAAATCCTTTTGCACACCGCCAAGCATCATCATAAGCTTCTTTGATCTTTTTGATGCGCGAAGCACCTTTATAAACCCAAAGGGAAACATCCTTCCCCTGGCGGCTTTCACTCCGTCACTTAAATCAGGTATTCCAATCGCAAATCCTATGAGGCTGCCGTCTTTTTCAACCACCTTGAGGAACTTCGGATCAAGGATAAAAAGATATCTTGCAGCAAAATCTGCTTTTTCCTTATCGGTGAGCGGAACAAATCCGTAAATCTCGGCAAATGTCTCGTTCATCAGCTCAAGAACAGGAATGATATATGGTTTAATTTCCTTTTTAGTGGTGAATTCAACAATCTTAAAATCCTCTGTTTTCTTCACTCTCTCAAGAACCCTCTCATAGACAACAGGGAATTCCTTCGGTATATCACCAAGGTAATTCACCAGGTCGATCTTTTTTACATAACCCTCATTTTCAACCAGGGCATTCATATACGGTGAATTGTTGGCGCTGGTTATGAACTGCGGATATTCAAATCCCTCCGTCTGAAAACCCTGAGGATCCTTATCGGAGAAGCCAAGTGGTCCGACAAGTTTGACCATACCGTTCTGCTTTGCCCAGTCTTCTATCGCGGATATCAGCGCATGAAATACCGCGGGGTCATTATAGCATTCCATGAAGCAAAACCGGCCATGCTGCTCTTTGTTGATTTCGTTGTACCTCCTGTTGATCAATCCCATTATTCTTCCGACCGGCTTAAGGTCCTTGTAGGCGACCAGCATTTTAGCATCCGCATACTTGAACGATTTGTTCTTCTTTCTGTCGAATAATTCCCATTCGTCCATGTAAATCGGCGGGAGCCAATCCTCATTCCTGTGAACTTTTTCTGGCAAATAAATAAACTCGCGGAGATCTTTGCGCGTCAGGACTTCTTTAATTACGATTTCTCCCATATTCAGTAAGTTAGGCGGGTCACAAAAACAGGTTATGATTTATCACTTAGTTCTTTCTTATCAATCTCATCTGCCACCTTCATCAGCTTCCTGGTATCTCCTATGTTGACAAAAAACAGGACAACAACCACTACGCCGGCTGAAAACTGAAGTGATCCCGGCAGGAAAACCTCAACCGCCATAATGGCGGCAATGACTATTCTTACTTCAGTAGGACCGAAAATTCCGGAGTCGATTGAATACTTATCGGTGATCTTATACCTCATCAGGGCAATTATCATTTCCCAGCCATACATGACCACGAAACCGTATCCTAACAACTCCCAGGCACCATCGGCATAGATAATATAACCGAATCCGATCAGTATAATGCTTATCCAGTCGATGGTAATATCAAGTGCAAAACCGTAGCGTTTTCTTGGTTTATTCCGGTAATAGGCCAGCCTTCCGTCAAGAGAATCCCCAAACCAGCTTATCATAAATCCCGGGGCAGCCAGCAACAGGTAATATTTACTGACATATGCTGCCAGGATGAAGCTTGCTGACACAATGATGCTTCCAAAAAATCCGATGCCCGTCATGGCATTGGATGAAATGGCGGGAGGGATGCGCTGCACCAGCCAGGCTATGGCTTGTTGTTCATATTTTTTCAGAAGGTTTGTCCTCGCCCTGTCGCTGAAGACAGCCTTAATCAACTCTGTGGGGTTCAGTGGTCTGTTCGTTCTTTTTTTCCTGGTATTTAGCATTTCTAATAGGTTGGTTGATGGATATTTATACTGATTCCCCCTCAAGTTTAAGCATTTTTCGCGGCATAAATGAAGTTGGCATGGGCATTTCATACACGCATTCCCTCAAAAAAGCTCCAAAGGCTTCAGCATCGGTAAATTTTTCCCTCTCCTCCACAGAAATGATTTTGCCGATACCGATCCGGAGCTGCTTAGTCCTTTTATTAAACACTTCATACGGAAGTCTGAGTGCACGTATCCGCCAGTTAAGAAAACCCAGGAAATAGAAAAAAGCAGAATTTTTATCGAAGAAACGAAAAGGTATTACCGGAACTTTGGCTGAGTAAATCACATGCAGAATACTGTTCTGCCATTTGCGGTCCCTGATACGGAAATTCCTCAGTCTGAAATCAGAAACCGCACCTGACGGGAAAAAGCCCATCGGATGACCTTTATGCAAATGTTCCAGCGTATCCCTGATCGCTCTGATATTGGCATGGTGAACGCCTGTAATTTTATTGCCGGCAGGTATGACCGGAATAATATTATCCTGTAATGTTTTGACCTTGGCAATCATTTTGTTGACCATGAACCTGTAGTCGGGACGTATCCGTGCCACCAGGTCAATAGACATGATCCCGTCAAGGCCGCCGTAAGGATGGTTTGAAACAGTTATAAACGGCCCTTCCGGCAGGGTTTTCAGTCGCTCTGCGTTACCAACAACGTAATTCACTCCAAGGTCATCCAGTAACCTTGAGGTGAACTCCGATCCGGTATAGGAGCCTGAATTGTCATAAACCTGATTTATCCTGTCAATGGCAAGAAACCGCATGACATATTCAGCCAGGCGGTGTCCCCTTTCCCCCTTGTAAAGCGGTGAATAAACCTCGAAATCCTCTGGTTCAATTACCTTCATTGCCATGCTCAAATTTAACAATAATCCTTTGTTCAATCGAGCCGGAGCTTTTCAATTAAATTGAATAACTTGGCGTTTGCTGTGAATTCTGAAAATTAATATTCCCCCTGTTAAGATATTTGCAAAGCCCTCTTTAAGATGAAAATACTGAACTACATTCAAATAGAGCCCACGGACATAGATGGTAACCTGATCAGGCAGATTGCCTCTGACTGGATGCTTGTCACTGCAGGTGACAGGCAAAAATTCAACACAATGACAGCCAACTGGGGTGGGATGGGCTACCTGTGGAATAAACATGTTGTGTTTGTGTTTGTCCGTCCGGAGAGATATACATATCAGTTCATGGAGAACTCTGACGGATTTACGCTCTCATTCTTCGAGGAAAAATACCGGGATGCACTTAACCTGTGCGGAGCAAAGAGCGGGAGGGACTGTGACAAGGTCGCGGAGGCATCACTGACTCCTCACTTCACAGAGCAGGGTTATCCCGTATTCAGGGAAGCAAGGATGGTGCTTGAGTGCCGGAAACTTTACGCTGAGACGCTCAGCAAAAGTTCTTTCATTGACGATGAGCCTCTCAAAATCCATTACAGCACAAAAGGAGGAATCCATAAAATGTACATTGCAGAGATTGTCAAAGTGTGGGTAAAATAAGGGGGACCGATGCATTATCCGGGTCATAGTATAAACAGAAACCGTAAAATAAGAAAAGATGAAACACTTGATAATCCTTATCATGATTTTGGCTGCAGGGTGTTCTTCACCGTCTGAAAGGAATCCCGAAAAAGACAAGGCTCAAATCATTCAGACGGAGCTTGACTTTGCGAAGATGGCGGATAAGGCGGGTGTTGCAGCAGCCTTCTATGAGTTTGCCGCTGACAGCGCCGTGATAGGTCGCGGAGGGAAGGTCATCAAAGGCAGGGAAGCTATCAGGGAGTATTATGAAGAAGCCCTCAAACCGGGGACGCGGCTGCAGTGGGCTCCGGACTTTGCTGATGTGTCAGGCGATCTTGGATACACCTGGGGCAATTACACGCACATCGTTCCCGACAGTGCCGGAAATATAACAGAATCGCACGGCATTTTTCATACCGTATGGAAGCGGCAGGCTGACGGATCGTGGCGGTTTGTGTGGGACTGACCTGTGTTATTTCTGAAGTGAATAGAGGTAAGCGATCTCTTCCGGCCAGAGTGATTCCTCCGGAGTTTCGAGAATAAGAGGCATATCATCAAAGCGCGGGTCGTTCATGATAAGGCCGAAGACCGCATCCCCGAGCTCCCCTTTATGCAGATTGTCATGACGGTCAACGCGGGTACCAAATGCTTTTTTGGACTCATTGAGGTGCATGCCCTTCAGGTACTTAAAACCTACGATTCTTTCAAACTCGTCAAATACTTTTTTAAATCCGTCGGCGGTTGAAAGGTCATAACCGGATGTAAATGCATGGCATGTGTCAATACACACACCTATCCTGCTTTTGTCATTGACACCGTCAATGATATGTTTAATGTGTTCAAACCTGTAGCCAAGATTTGTGCCCTGTCCTGCCGTATTTTCTATCACGGCTATGACCCCTGATGTTTTTGAAAGGGCGATATTGACCGATTCGGCGATAAGGTCGAGACATTGTTCTTCAGTTACCTTTCCGAGATGGCTTCCCGGGTGGAAATTGAGCCTGTCAAGCCCGAGCTGCTCGCACCGTTTCATCTCATCATTGAAGGAATAGCGCGACCGGCCGAGGGCATCCGGATCGGGGTTGCCGAGATTGATAAGGTAGCTGTCGTGCGGAAGTATCTGGAACGGTTTATATCCCAGCTTTTCACAGTTTTCCCGGAAGGCTGTTATGCTTTTCTGCGTAAGAGGGGGGGCCACCCACTGACGCTGGTTTTTAGTAAAGAATGCGAATGCCTTCGCTCCTATCTCATGTGCGTTCAGAGGAGCATTTTCGACTCCTCCTGATGCACTTATGTGTGCGCCTGCATATTTCATACCGTTCAGATTTTACCGTCTGTCAATCAATGGTTTTTCATATACAAAGATATCTGTGAAACCCATTCCGGCAAGCTCAGGATAATACGGATAAGTTTCTTCCCTCGTATAGAACCCTGGAATAATAACCTTGTAGCTGTCCCATTCCGTGATGATCTCAACGGGCCGCTTAAGTTTGCTCTCAATTTTTCGCTTCGCCTTTTCTGCCTGGGCAAGCTTATAGTAACTGCCTGCGTGTAATATAAAGATCGGTTCAGGGGGCAGGGTTTCTTCAATTGTTATCTCAGGTTCTGCAGGCTTTTCAACCACGATCTCTACAGGTTTTTCAGGAAGGACAGGCACTTCGACCTGTTCCGGCTGTTCGGGCGAAATCTCTATGTCCTGAGGAACCGGTGCAAGCCCGGTTTCTGACTCATGTATCACAAGGATATCGGTAAACCCATGCTTCTTCAGCAACGGAATGAAATCCCTTACTTCATTTGTGTCTGCAAATCCGGTGATCTGTACCTTATATACACCCTCTTCCTGGCGTATGGTAACCAGTTTCTCTGCAGCGGCAAGGAGCCTGTCTGTCATCGATGATGTTTCCTCTTCACTGCTGAAGGCTCCAAGCTGAATTGTGGTACCGGAGATTATAACTGGAATGGCTTGTTTTTCCAGGGTCTCCTTCACCAGCGCAAGGGAATCCTCCCGTTCCTTTGTAAGCCAGTCGCTCCGGACAGCTTTGTTGGTGATCACCCAGATCTCGGTAATACCCTGCCCGTTTATTATCGGAATATATCTGTTAAGGTCGTCGCGGCCATCAAAGCCTGTTATGCGCACCTTCCAGAAACCGTCCTCTTCAAAGAGTTCGACATTCTTATCAAGGACTCCATCGACCTTTTTCTTCATGATCTCGGCATAAAGCTTATTCCTGAAGGCGCCGAACTGGACGGCGTAATAATCTTCGGTAATAGTGACAAGCTCGCGTGTGACCTCGTGAACAACAAGGTAAGACGTATCTTTTTTGACCGACGGGGCTACCGGGGCCACAGGCACTGCTGCGGGTGTCACGACACTGTCTTGCCGGACGGCGGTCTTCCTGAGGGTGAAGTCCAGTCCCTCCACGTAGTCACCCTCCATACTTGTCATTATGCCGAAAGTTACTGAATCGGGAGTCGAAGTCATATTAAGTTTCCTCAGCTGCGATGTGTCAACGCGGGCATAATAGGAACCCGGAGCGAAGCCGAAATAACTAAAATACCCGTCATCCTCAGTGAGAGCCCTGGCTGTAAGCACATCGGCGCTGTTGTAGAAGTTCACTATAATCCGGCCCAATCCGGACACTGAACCCCCTTCTTCAAGCATTACCGTACCGGTAGCTTCGCCCTTGATTGTAACAGGCACCTCTATCAGTTTCAGCATGTTTGCATCGGTGATAACAGCAACGGATTTTTTGTCAATCCTCCAGGAGATACTCTCAAAGCTGCTTTCGTCGAACTCAAGGAAATATTTAACATAAGGCTCGAGACCGATAATATGTATTGTAGAATCTTTGTCTCTGCGTTCAATCCGGCCTCCGTTCGAGTGGACATTCAGTCCGTAAGCTTTAGGCTCCCCGGCATCGCGAAGGCCGTTGGCATTAAGGTCAATAAATGCCTGTAACGATATTCCGGCCCTGCCAACGTTAGTGCGATTGTCAGCCTTGAGGTAGTTCGTCTTGCCGTCATTTATCAGGCTTCCTCGCGCATACTCAACCAGCGTGGTTTCTTTGTTGCTCTGCCTTGCTGACACTCCGGTCTGGGCAAACGCGAAGTCATATCGAAACCCTATTTCTCCCATTTTAAGATTATTGCGGAAGTTTTGTTCGTATGATATGTTCGCATATCCATTCTTAAAAAGTCGTTTTTCAACAGCGAGTTTTGCCGAAAGAAACTCATTACCCGTATAGGAATATTGCACCTGCGGCATAAGCAGAAAGTCTGCAGGCAAACGTACGCTGAGAGATAGATTGCTGTAGATGTAAGGATCAGTGTTGCCGGTAAAAATACCGTATGTTGTCAGGTTTGTATTAACCCCCATGATCGGTGTGGCGAACATCCATTCGGCAGTGGTGTAATCAGATACAGGAAGTACGATCTTATAATAAGAAAGCCTTGAATACGCGGAAAACTTTTTTATTCGCAGGGGCAGCGAGAGAGAAGCCCTGCGCTCTTCAAGGTAATTGTAGTTTATTGCCTTCTGATCCCTGTCGTACCTGGTGTAGTTAAGATCGAACTGAATGTTCGAAGGAAGCCGGTAAGTAAGCGTTCCCCTGGCTCTTACTCCGTAGGCATATTCGCCTGACAGAAGAAGATTGTTTGCCAGCCTCGCCGAGGCATTCACGAAGGGCATCACAGGGCCGGTGGAGACAGACGAGAGATATTCTACCCCGCCGCCTAAAGTCAGAAACCGTGTCGCCCCGTAATTTAAACTGACTTTTGAAAAGCGACTCCACAGCGAGTCTTCAACAACACCGGCGCTCACAACATATTCAAATTCCTTATGAGGAAGGAAATTATAAGGAATGCTGATATTCTGCTCACGTACCCGTTCTTCTCCCCAGGGACCGTAGAATTTAAGCCTGACCTGCGTGTTACCATAAACAAGTGGCACTTCGAAAGTGAAAAATCCCGAAGCATCAGCCTTAACATAATCGACAAGCACATTGTTAACATAAAGTTCCACTGTCCAGCCCGGCTCTGTCCTGTCAGTCAGGTTGTAAGAGCCGAAAGATTGCCTGAAGGTGGTGGGTGTGTTTGTCAGCTGGATGCCTATAACGGGGTCATAAACAGAGGCTGTGGCATGAGAGACAATCTTGCCGGCCATTACCTGGCGCACCAGGCTGCGGTCATTGTTTACATGCCGCCAGAGATATTGCTGCTGTTTCTCTGTGAAAGGAACGCCGGTGTAATAATTCAGTACCGCAGTAGCTTCGCCTCCGGCAATAACAGAGCCCAGTGCCAGGTTCAGCCGTGCCTGCGACGGACCGCCGATCTGCTCAGTGGCATATACTGACCAGTCTGCCATGCCGAACCTGAAGCCGGGATAGGTTCTCGCTATGGTGGTATCAACTTTTATGTCACCTTTCAGACGGGTAAGGTTCAAACGCATCTCTTCAAGCTTCATCTCCCTTATGCCAGGCAGTTCAAGCTTTGTATAAACTGTAACGGTCAGATCCCGGAAACTGAAATTACAGTCGAGGCCAAAGACCTTTCCGTACCACTGTGATTTAAGGTAAAGGTTGGTCTCTGACCGTATCAGGTCTCCCTCTTCAAGAGTGAAGGTTCTGTCTTCATAAATGATCCGGTTCCCTGGCTTGTCAATGGTATAAGTTGCTTCCGGAGAAATGAAAAAGCCGGTTATCTGTTCAAGATCCGTTGCAGGAACATTTCTTATTTTCAGAAAATCAAACAGGTTTGTGACAGGAAGCCATATCTCCCCTCCACGGATTACGGCATCAATCTCTCCTACCCCGATATAGGGAATCTTTATGTAGACAGATATCTCATCATAGTCCGGGTCCTCCTGTGCGAAGAGCGGCACAGGAGACATCACAAAAAATAAAAGTATGATCAGAAGGCATCTTCCGGAATTCCAGGATGGCCGTCCTGGGTTTGTAGATCCGGAATATGCTTTTTTTACTGTCATCTGCTGTCTTCCTCAGTCATTCAGTCTTGTCACTCCTGAACAAAAGTAATGTTGAAACTTCCTGTGTAACTGCCCGCGGGGTTAGCGCCAATGTTTCCGACTGTAAGTGTCCCGCCCAGCAATACCGTAGTCTGCTGCGGCCATGGGAGAGTTGTCACAAAAGGAGATACAGGCAGTGTGCCCCCTGTCTGCAGCGTCATCGTACCGCCAAGGCTGCCGTTGAGTGTGACAGGCGGATTTATAAGTACGGACAGTACCGTTCCGGGATTGGCCCTGACATAAAACATTGCCGGGGTAAAAATATAGGACAGGCCCAATAATACTACATCACCTGATGAGGATCTGGATCCGCCTGGAAAGACGGTGACTGTACCTCCCGACACACCAGGCGTGAAGGCACCGAAAGCAAGGGGCTGTGCCGGATTAAAAGTAACAATCACCGGCCGCGGAGGGTTTGGCTGTGCAGTTACACCTGTGATAAATCCACCTGAAATAATTAAGATAATTAGTAGAAATATCCTTTTGCTGGAAATAAATATGTTTCCTTTTTCTTTCATTAAAATCCAAGGATCAGTTTTATCGTGCATCTCTGATTTCCTGTTATATAACCAATGATATATATGCCCTGGCCAACTCCGGGATCAAATTCATAAAACCCGGTCTCATAAACCTTTTTGATATAAAGAGGCCTGCCGGCCATGTCATAGATGGTTATTATGCCTTCGCCTCCGGAAACGGCATTCACCGTTGCCCTGATCTTTCCCGAAGATTCATAAGCGCTGAAAATTCCTTCAGATTCAGGATTATCACCAATGCCGGTAGCGTTCTTAAGGAATGCAAAACTGAAACGGCCGTTATAGTCACCGGCTCTTAGTGAAACCTTGTATTCAGGGTCCGTCAGCATGTTTATAACCGATCCGGTAACTGCGTCACGGAAATATATATTTAAACCTCCGGGAAGGTTCTCAATATCCCTGATCTTAAACCTGACCTCTCCGTCCCTGTAGATCACCAGTCCCAGCGGAACAGTCAGCGTTGTATCAAACTGCTGTGCGGGAAGAGCGTTTACTGAAAGCTTTTTACCGGCCGTAACCAGCGAATAGAAGTTAGTGACAAGCCAGTCAGTATTCATGAGTTTCAGGGCATCCAGGCTGCCGTCGAAGGAAGGCTGTGCGAAATCATCAAAGTAAATCACCGATGGATCAGCAGAGGCAGTGTCATCAGTAAATCCGCTGTTGCCCTTATCAGGAAACGGATAGAACTGTTTGCCGATTTGAGGAAGGGATGTGTCAGGTTGTTGATCCTGGCATTGTTATTCACCCCGAGGGTTCCGGTGACGGGATAAGTACCATCCGAAACATGAACAAAGAAACCCTGCATTGAGGGAATAATGTTTGTCCCGACACCTGGTTCTGATGGTATTCCGTTTACATAGCTGCTGTATGTTCCTCCGTATTGATCCGTGGCGCTGGCTCTGAAATAATAAACTGCATTATCAATGTTTGGCCGGGTCCATCCCGCGGGAGCGTTCCAGTCGACCGGTGAAGGATATGGATTGCCGACCAGGTTGAATCCTTCTGTGTAGGTACTGTCATGGTTGAACAACGTGATCGACAGGTTTCCGTTGTTCACCTCCCCCGTGACATCCACTGTTTTTGGTGCTGTCGCATCTCCAAAGTTAACGGCATAGCCTTCCTGGGGATTGAGGATGTTGGTGCCTGTGGTATAGCTGACCCATCCTGTGCTCCTGTGGTTCTCATTAAACCTGTAGAATAAAGGAAAAGATGAAGCGAGGTCCATATCGTCGCCAAATTCACTTACGGTGGCTGCCTGGAAGGGCGAGCTGAAATATTTATACCCGAAGCCGACGGGAAGATAACGTTGCATGGTGACATTGCCTGTTATCGTGCCTGCTCCAGAACCATCAATAAGAGCAGTCTGCACAGCGCCGGAAACAAGGGTAAGATTACCGTCTGATGCCAGAGTGCCGTTCTGAACCAGTACCACCCCGGTAACATTCAGCGGGCCAAGCAGAGTGACGCCCGTATTGTTATTTATAATCAATCCGTCAATGGAATTCCCTTCAAAGAGGCCGGTGCTGATTGCCTGTGGGGCAGTTCCGTTTAATTCAACGGTTCCTGCGGTGGCGTCAAATGAGCCGTTATTGGTGATAGTACCGGAGATTTGGATAGTATTGCCATTCACTGTCAGGGAGGCCCCGTCATCGATAGTTAAATTATTGACCGTTGCCTCCGTCCCGGCGTTCAGTACCGGATTATTTGGCACATCAAGGATAGTAACTGAATTAGCCGATCCCGGTACCGTGTTGCATGACCAGTTGGCGGGGGTATTCCAGTCAGCCCCTGATGCACCTGTCCATACAAAACCGGAAATAATCGTTATCGGGCTTATGGCAATGACGTCGCTGCAGGCACCTGCTGCGGCTATTGTATTTGTCACAGTATAATCTCCGGGTAAACTCGCAGCCAGGTTCACCTGTCCGGTATAAGTACTGACAAAAACCAGTCCTGCTGTCGATGAAAATGTCCCTGCCACGCCACCGCCACTAAAGTCAGGTACTGGGTTGGCCGCATTTGGACAATAGGGCGTTCCGCTGTAGCTGAATGTGGCCACCGGCAACGGGGTGATAGTCACAGTTGCAAGGTCGGCCAATTGGGAACTGCAGAAATATTCGTTAGTGGCAAGTACATTATAAACTGTTGTGAAGGCAGGATTTACATTTATTGTAATATCCCCTCCCGGACCGCTGAGCACAGGTAAACCAACCGGGGTGTTATCAGAATTTAACCTGAGCTGAAATGACAAGCCTGGCGCCGTACCCAATACCTGAATAGACGCAACTCCGCTCCCGCAGATAGAAGGATCGGTTACCACGTTATTAACGGCCGGAATAGGATTGATTGAAACCGCCATGTCATCAGTTCGCGGAGCAGAACCGGTTTCGGTAACCCGGACAGTATAATTCCCTGCAGATGTCCAGTTTACTGTAACAGAATTGGTATTCGAAGGCCCTGTTATTGTTCCTCCGCCCGAGGGAAGCGACCATGAATATGTATGTGAGCCTACCAATGGTGTTGTGTAAGTATACGTTCCGTTTAAGCATACGGGATTGGCGCCGGATACATCCGGATTCGGGATATCGGTAATGGACACGATATAGTTGGGGGTAGTCACAGTGCATCCGCCTGCGATTACAGTCTCCTGAAGGCGTATCCACCCTGACCCGAATGATGAGGGCCAGTTTACTGTGATCCTGTATGTCCCCTGGCCGGATGTGACAGAGGCGCCCGGTGAGACGCTCCACGTATACGTATGTCCCGGTATGTTTCCCGTCCCACTGGAATAAACAACCCCGGTTTCGCCGACACCGACCGTAGTGTTACCTGAAATAACAGGATCAGGAGATTCATTCAGCGTAACTGTAACAGTCCTGGTGAAATCGCGCACACCAGTACTTCCTGAAGCATCACTGATGAAAGACACATTAAAAACATAGGCGCCAGGGCCCAGTGTTGCCAGCGGCTCCATTGCATTGGACACTACCAGGGTGTAAGGAGATGAGGCAATGTTACTGATTGTTGCCTCATTAGTACCGTTAACCTTGTATTTTATGGTCCATGGTGCTGTTCCGGTCAGGGCAATAATGATACCTGCAGACGAACCGTCATTGCAGATACTCACATTTCCCGAGGTTATTATTGCGGTAGGCAGACTTTCCGACCCAATAGTAAAATAATGATTACTGCCTACCAGTATGGGCGTATTAGTCCGGATGGTGCCTGACGATTGCCCTCCGTCGCTTATGACATCACCCCTGTTTTGCCAGGCTGAACCATCCCATTCTACTATTCTCAGCTTCGTCCGGCTCGCAGCATCGGGAGGTATTATGCCACTATCCTCATCCCAGCGTACTCTTACATTGGCCGTTGCTCCGGCAGTGCCGTTAAGGCGCCAATACTCCACATTACTGACAGCATCAATAGGGTTCACCACGCTGGCGGGATTGAATCCGTCTGTCCCCGGGTTATGGTTGTAATATTGTGCTAGGTAATCTCCGCTGATAGACACGTCTGAAATATACAGATTACCATATTTTGTGCCATTACCGTTTCCTGCCGGGAAATCAAAATATGAACCTGCGCTGATCCGTTTAAGTAAAGGCCCGTTTACAAACGATGAACTTCCCCCTCCGGCAACAGCAAGGGGATTTGTATTGGTTATGCTCAACAGGTTGTTGTCTGTTGTTGTAATATTGCCCAGCGTCAGGTACAATTTGTTGCTTACAGCAGCCCGGCCACTTCCGGAAATGATCATTCCTGCTGCATTGTTTATCTGCAGGTCATAAAACTGCTCCGTGGTAAGAGCTCCGGTTACAGTCAGAAATTGCCCGCCATTACCGTTGAATAGGACATTACCTGTGCCAGGGACAAACCCACCTGTTGCCGAAGTGTTATTGTCCGTCCAGTTGCCAACAATTGTTATTTCACGGTTGAAGAGGGTATTGCTTAAAGTGGCGTTAGCCTCTATGATGAGATTGCCCATCACCTTCATATCTTCCGCGCTGATATATTTAATTCCCGCCCCGGTAAAGCGCACATTCTGATAAGGTTTGTACTTATTCCCGGGCTTTAACGGGAGAGTGGCATTGTTGTCGCTGAAAAACTCAATTGTACTCTGAGGATTGGAAATAAAACTGTCGTATTCCCCTCCGGGGAGCACAAACATGTTATCAGGTGTGGATGCAAGCCTCAGGGTTCCGCTGCCGGATATGTGACCCAGGTTATGAAACACCGTGCTTCCTGCATTAAGGGTTCCCTCTATTTCCGCGGAATAGACAAAGGCGCCGTTGTTGTCAATTGTAATCGTGTGAGCTGCCGCGATTATAACAGGATTTCCATTGGGCGTACAGTTGCAGGAAGGGCCTCCGGGAGTTGCAGACCACGTATTGGTGTCGAACCAGTTACCGGTCTGCCTGCTGTATAAAACAGGCATGTTGCTGAAATTGGCAGATATGCCTGCCGTATATTCTCCGTCCAGATAGTTTACTCCTGACAGATTTATCCTGTTGTTTGCAGCCTCAACCGCTCCTGCTATGCCACCTGTGGGAGTCCATGATCCGGCAACAAACCTCCCTCCGACATATGAATTCTCGTTACCCGAAACATCGTCACCGGAATAATTGTAAACATGACTGACAGTAAATGGCAATGAAAACCCGACTGAGACGGTGTTCCAGTAGTAGTCAAGCTCATCGCCGTCTGCATTGAACAGGAACGGATGAGAGGCATTAACCGGCTTTATTGTAATTGAAGCGTTGCTGTTACTGTTCGACGAGAAACTGTATCTGACCGGCGTGAATTTACCTGCTATTCCAATGGGGAAGGTAAAATCGGAGGAACCACTGCTGAAAACTTTCCTTACTCCAGCGTCGGAGAGAACGCCGTTCAGAATAATCATTCTGCTGAGCCCGGTTGTACCGTTGATGGTGGCTCCGGAACCCAGGGTAAGCAGATAGTCATTGATATACAGTAGCCCGTTGGTAAATTCCAGTTTGCCGTTGATGGTACAGTTATCCGTCAGGTCAACGCCCAGCGAGTTATTGATTGTAATATTCCCGAATACTCCAAAACCGTCTCCTGAAACAGTTTGCTTTTCCGGGCCGGCCAGAATTATGCCGCCGGTCGCCGCCGGGCTGGTATGAGTGGCCGAACTGCTGATATTTCCTAACACGGTAATGTCGTTCCCTCCATCGTTAAGACTACCCGACTGAAGCGTAAGATCATTATTGATTCTGATATTGCTGTTTGAAGAAAGGGTTAAAGAATTTCCTGCAAACACGAGGTTAGCGAAGTTGGTGAGATTACTTCCGGTTCCCGTAATGTATTGGTTAGCTGAACCATTAAAAGTTGTGACCTGCGTCAGGGAGCCAGCCTGGTACCCCCCGGCAGAAACACCTGTGCCTGCGTTACCGTTGTTGTTGTAAAGAGTGCCAGCGATGGTTACTCCCAGCCCGTTGGCCCTGAATTCCGAATTTCCGTTGATGGTCATATTGTTTTGCAGGACCATGGGAAAAACGCGGAGATTTGTTGTTTTGGTTCTCACGGAGGCATCAATGACCAGATCCCACAAGGGAATATTTGAACAGATATGGAAAGTCTGGTTTCCGCCGGCAATTGTAGCGTCAGAACCAATCTGGATTATTCCTCCGGTAACCGCGCTTGTTTCAGGAGTTGTCAGAAAGTCGCCGAACGAGGCAGTGCCGTTTCCTCCATTAACCACAGTAATCCTGCCTCCTGACATGGTGAAGCTGCTTTCGGGGTTAATTATTTCGAACATGGCCCGCGTGGTATTGGCAGCCCGCCCGGATATGTTTACTTCGCCTCCGGTTTGCAAATAGGAAAGTGACCCGGTAGTCACCGTTAGTCCTCTTCTGATCTGGCCGTTTACATTCAATATCCCGGTCCCGCTTACAACAATTTCAGGAGACACTCCGGAGGCATATTCGATGTCATTATTATAATTCCCTCCGGTACCTATGTTTACGGTTCCGTTATTGATGACCTCCAGCCGCCCGGCCAGAATAAGGTCACCCGCACTGCTCGTGGTGCCGATTGTTACTTTGCCCTTGTTTACTGAAAGGGCGGCTGTTGTCGGAATTGTGAATGAAGTATTGGTCGATAGAGTAAAATCCAGCAGCGAATTGGAAACGCGGAAAGTACCATTATTGAGCACCAGCGCCGTGCCTGCTCCTAACAGGGAAAGGTTGTTGGCGGTAACATCGAGTATTGTATTTCCTGAGCTGCCTTTATCAACATTGAGTATATTAAAAGTGTTCGTGCCGGTGCCTGCAATAACCTTGTCACTATCGCCAGTAAAATAAACATTGCAATACTGAGTGCCGTTCTGCATGGCAAATGTCCCATTGTTATTAAGGCTTCCTGAAATATTCAGCCGATTGGCAACAACAGTGCCAGCGCTCAGGACATTAAATGTGCCGGCTAAAATATTTATATCATTTTTTACAGTAACAGTCTGCTCCGTGCCATTAAAATACTGTAATGTGCCATTGTTGATATCTATATTCCCTTCAACTGTAATCGTTCTGGGGGAAGTGCTATTAAGATAAGCCGTTCCGGCTCCGTTTTTTGTATAATTCCCATAAATTAGCACGTTGATGTCTGGCATTGTAATAGTCTGGGCATCAGGAGATACAACCAGGTTATTATATGATGTTTTACCGGAAGGCAGTGTGAAAGAAGTGCCGGAAGTATAATATTCCACAGTTCCGCCGCCGGCCGACAAAAAGTTTCCGAAATCACCTCCCGGGAAAGCTGCCGGAGTGACCCCGGAAGATATTCTTAGCAACCCCGTCCCTGATACTTTGGTGTCCGGTATCGAGCCTAAATTATGCCCGGTGGAAGTTGTTATGTCCAGCGTGGAACCTGAACTTATTTGCAGGCCGCCGACAGTTACATTGTTAAATGACGGCGGAATCGTCACAACGTGGTTATTGCTCCCTCCGTCACCAATAACAACAGGATTTGTTGCCCCGGGAATATTTACACCGGGTGTTGTACCTGCCGGACATGCGGGCCCTCCAACAGCAGTGTTCGACCATGTATCGGAGCTGTTCCAGTTTCCATTGGTGCGGCTGTAAAAAACTGTAACAGGGTTAAATGCTGCCAGAATGCCGGCAGTGTAGTCACCATTAACATAACTTACATTATTGAAACGAATATCATTCGAGCCGTCCACCACCTGTGAAACATCATTTATAAAAATCCAGCTGAAAGGATTATATACACCCGGAATATAGCTGGGTTCAGCGCCCACGTCCGGACGGATATCCGAGTCAACATACCGGTAAATATGGCTTACTGAATTTGCTGCAATTCCGCTAAAACCGGATTGGGTAACTTTCCAGAAATAATTCAGAGAGCTGGCTGACGTTACAAAAGGGTTGGCCTGCGCTACAGGTTTTACATTTACAGACCCCCATGTTGCCGGAGCGCTGGAAAACTGTATCGTGGCAGGTGTATAATCAGAGGCTGTGCCTACCGGGAAAGAAAAGGCCGTTGTTGAGCTGTACTCCTTGGTAATCCCGCCATCGCTCATATTGCCTGTGGTGCTGATCATTTTCGTGCCTGAGAAAGCTGTTGCAGTACCTGTTGCGGCACTGTAAACATTACTGACTGAACCTAATGACAAGCCGTATGAGCCTATATTCAACAATCCGTTTACCAGTCTGAGGTTGCCGGTTATCTTTTGATTAGCCGTAAAAAACACCGGTCCGACAGCATTATTGATGTGAAGATTCCCGAATATGCCGTTTCCGTCGCCGCTGATTGATTGTGCCCCGGTTCCGCTCAATGTTATGCTCCCCCCTGCCTGACTGCTATGCGTTCCTGAGTTGGTTATATTTCCGGCCACGCTCAGGGTGCTGCCCTGATCATTCAGGAAGCATTTGCTGTCAATAATCAGATTCCCGTTTATTGAGGTGTTTGCAGTGATGGTGGTATTGCTTGAATTAATTATTTCCAGGTTCTGGAGACCGCCACCTACCGTTCCGTCAATCTGAAATAGCTGGCCTGCTGTTCCGTTAAACCTGGTGGTGTTATTTCCGGGGGTGTATATGCTTCCTGCCCCGACAATAAAGTTACCTGCAACAGTAACATTTGAACTGTTTGTTGTAAGGGTGACAGATGAGCTGCTCAGATCCACCCCCATGCTCAGGTTGCGGTATACAACCAGCGGTTGGGCGCCGATAGAAGTACCGGCACCCGAAGTAAAATCCGTCATAATGAAATTGCCGGTTGCTCCGCCTGTTCTGATAAGCTGTAAGTTCCAGAACGGGGCCCTGGAATTTATCTTAAAATCACGGCCGTCACTGATCTGGGCAATAATAGTACCACCCGTAATACTGATGTTTTCAGGTAAGCTCCTGATATCGATGCCGTCATTGTTATTGCCCGCGGTCTGAACCGTAAGCGTGCCGCCTGACATGATAAACCTGTTTTCCGGACGCCACCACGACAGACGTCCGAAATTATTTCCTGGCATAGGGCCTGAAAGCAGTACTGCCCCTCCTTTTTGCTGATAGGTTCCCAGCTGATCTCCGGCTGTCACCGAAGACCTCATTACCCGTGCATTCAGTGTTCCACCATCTACCAGAATAGCCCCGCCAACGGCATTCAGGTGTATGCCTCCTGCCCCAAGACAGTTTGCTGTACCCGCAGTGATCCTGAAAGTTCCGGTTATTCCAAGCTGGTTACAGGTCTCTGGTACCGTTACTGTTCCACCGTCAACCCATAACCGGCAGCCGGCATAAACCATATATTGCGTGTTCTCGGCCAGTTGAATATTGATGTTAGGTCCGATCCTGACCGTACCTTTCTGTAACGATAATGCGTAATTGGTGGAAGGGTCAGAAAAATTGCACGGGCCGAATAACCTGAAGTTAGCCACTGCTGATGCCTCAAGGTTTAAAACATATGTGTCGTTGATACCCTTGTTTATAATGATCCGGTAAAAATCAGTCTGGCTGTTGCACATGACATAATTGTCTGCCGGATTCAGAAAAGAAACCACCACGGCACCTGTCGTTGTGGCCTCAGTGTAGTTGGGAGCAGCCTGATTGGTAAATCGCACGGTTCCGTTATTGGTAAAATCACCCCCGATTGAAAGTGAGTGAATGGCATTGGCATTATTGGTGGCGATATTACAGCCCTGGTTAACCAGAAGATCGCCGTTTATGCTGATATTTCGCACCGTGGCGCTGTTACCTACCGTCAGTGTAACTGTTCCTGAGCCCTGTACCCGGTTAAGTGTGAGATCTCCGTTAATAGTCATATTCGTGCCTGCAGTCATAGTATAATTGGCCGAACTGTTAGTGGTTTTCTGCAGGATAAGGTTATTATACTCCGTCTGGACAAAAGTTCCCGAAATATCATAGTATTCCACCGAGCCTCCGTTCATGGAAACAAATCCGGTAAATACTCCTGCGGGAAATGTCATTGTAGAAAGTCTTAACCTGCCTTTTCCCCTGACGTCACCAAAATTATTACCGGCAGTGTTTCCGATATCCAGAGTGCCACCATCGTTTATCTGGGTTGAAAGGACAGTGTATCCGGTTGTGGTTGTCACCGTCCGTCCGTTAAGAATAACCACCCGGTCATCGGAGCCCGGGATGCCGGGATCGACCGAAAGGGTACCCGAAGGGTCAGTCGTCCATGTTGCAGCTGTTCCCCAGTTGCCCGACTGGTATGAATAATATGTTTTTGTCCCTTCACGTCCAGTCCATGTTCCGGCAATGGCAGTTGCACCCGTAACCGTCATCGGATTTATCCCGCCCGCACTTGCCCCTGTGGGTATGCTCCAAGCTCCGCCGCTGTAGAGGTTCGGCTGATAAGTCGACTGGTCACCACCGGTCCCAACTTCGCCGGGGTTATTGTACGTAAATCTTAGCCCGGCACTTGTAACGGTTACATTAGGGGTGGTAATCACCCAGTATTTCTGCAGGTCGGTGGAACCGGCAGGAGGAGGCCCGGGTGCCGCCCCTGACACGGCGCGGACGGTAACGCTTCCGGTCCCTGTTAAAGTTGCATTCAGAGACGTTATTTCAAAAGGCGTATAATACGTTCCTGTACCCACGGGGTAAATCATTACCAATCCTGCGGAGGTTGTGCTTTGTTTTATCACGCTTCCTGATCCGTCGCACACAACCATATGATTGTTGTCAAATGTACCGGTGACAGTGCCGGAAGTTCCGATTGTGAGGTTATTGGTACCGGAACCCAGGCTTAGATTGCCGTTGGCAAGATTTAGTGTATTATTTACGGTAATGCCTGCGGCAAGTGTAACCCCTCCGGCATTGCTTATTGTCAGGCTATTAACAGTTGCCGGCAATCCCGAGCCGGTTATCTGGGCTGTCGCGCCGTTGTAAATATAACTTGCTCCCGTACTGAATGTCCTTGTTCCTCCCACCCGGATACTGCCGGTGGCCCCGGTCAGTGATATTCCCTCCGGATGAGCCGTAGTCAATGTTGCCCCCGCACTAAGGGTAAAATCACCAGAGCTGCCGTCCAGTATGCTAGTGCCCAAAATAAGGTTAGAACCTGAGTTGACGGTGACCCTTATGTTATTTGAAATTGTTCCTCCTGTTTTTGTAAATACCTGCGCTCCGCTTCCGACGAAAATCAATTCACCATAAGTATTGGCTGTTTCAGTGATCGTCCCGCCCGTCATGGTAAAACCACCTCCCACATTCAGCGTGACTCTATTGCCATTTCTTAATGACAGATTCAGTGTTCCTGAGGAGATAACCACATCGCCTGTGACATTCAGGGTCCTGTTATTATTTGTATTGGTTGGCGCAAGATTGGCCTGCAATACAAGTGAACCGACTGCATTTGCAGGACTGACATCCAACGTGACATTATTAAGCAATGTTACTGTGCCTGTTCCGGCATTCTGGCCCGGATAGTTGACTGCAGCAGCCCACGTAGTCCCATTATACCGCTGCCAGATACCGTTATTACTCCAGTTCCCTGTATTGTTTGTGCGATAATCGCCTGTGGTCTGCCCATACCCATTAAGACAAAATCCTGACAGCGCCGCAAATAATGCAAAAAGCTTCAGGATTTTGTTGATATAGGGCAGGCGTGAATTCATTTCTGGCTTAGCATCAGCTCTGCCGTGGCATACTTTTCCGGTTTGACATCTGACGGTGCAGAGAAGGTGACAAGCAATCTGCCGCTATTCAAATCAACACCAGATGTATTGATGAGGCTGAGCTCAAAATGTCGTTTGGTGTTTGGAGTATAAACGGCAATACCGTTTGCAATACCCACCCTGGTAACCGTATTCTGAGAGGAGATATGATCAATGGTAAGGTCTCCGTACACGGAATAGCTCCCTGCTCTGTTGAACGTAAACCCTAACATGGGCAAGGTGTCATTTTCAAATCTCAGATCCAGATCCGACAGCGTAACTCTTACCGTCGGCTGTCCAACCCTGATGATGGCCGGGATGGTTATTCCGAATATCGGAATGATTTTCACAGATATTGATGATGGGTCTGCGGCGGGCTCCTCCTCTTCGCCAAGAGGCTTTTCATCAGGCACGGCCCTGAAATAAAGGTGTGACCTGTATTCTCCCGGTTCCAGTCCTGTGCTTTTGACAAGCTGTACTTTTACCGTCTGTGCCTCTTTGGGTCCCAGAGTCACTGACCTGGGGAAATAGCGTAGATACGGACTGGCAAACAGTTGCCCCTCATCCGGTTCGGTGATCGATTCAAAGCTACCCTCTTCCGTCATCCTAATCTGGATGAGCGAGATGGCATACGTAGCAGTATCGTCTCCTATGTTAGCCAGGCTGATATCCATTGATCTCTTATTGCCTTCAAATACCACCCTTTTGGGAGTGATGAGAAGGTTGCCCTGGGCCCGTGTATTTAAAGGAAAAAAGACCTGAAACAGTATCAGGCCTGTAGCTAAAAGCCAAAAAAATCGTTTTGACATTATATTAGTTTTTACTCGTTCAGACCTGGATTAGTTGAAGTCAAAGGTGATTGTGTAGGTTCCCGTATAAATCCCGACCGGATTATCAGTCAGGGGACCGACCTTAAGCGTCGCTCCCACATATACCGTCTGGGCTCCGTTCTCGAGCATCCCGGCCCCCGGCGACGGTGCCGGCACTGATTGCCAGTCTTCAACCGTCATCGTTCGCGCAGTGCCCATATGCGTAATTATCACAGGAGATGATGGCAGGGTGATGGTATAGGCACTGCCCGGATCGCCGGTGACATAAAAACTGGCTGCATTATGTGTACCGCTTCCCGGCCATACACTGCCCAGCACAGAAATGGAATTTTCAGTAGTCAAGATCAGCTCACCCCCCTGTGGCCCTGGCGAGAATTTGCCAAAGTTCATCTGAGAGGTCTCCACGGCAGTGAGTGTCGTAATAATTTCGGCAGTGATATGACCGGTAGCGCTGGCGGCAAGAGACTGCGCCATAGCGTTACCGGTGGCTGCTGTAAATAAACATACCAGACCTGATATCAGTTGCCTGAGCCTTTTCATTATACCTGTACCGGTCCCCCTTCCGGGTATGCAGATTAGTTATAGTTTATTGAAACCGTGAACGGGGTGCCTGAGACATATGTGCCGCCTGCCTGATTTCCTGCAACATGAAGAGTAGCCCCTACAGTTAGTGACTCTGATCCACCTGCGGGTAAAGTTCTGGCGGCTGTTGGTATCAGGCTGCTTTGCCAGGTGTCAACTGTCATATTGTTTAAACCTGAGGTGATTGTGGTTACACCCGCAGGTAAGGTTATAGAGTAAACCGTGCCGGCATAGCCTGTGATGTTAAATGTAGCTGCCGTAACGGTTCCTGTTACCGACGGAAGAGCACAACCGCCTGTTGTTGAACGAGCGCCGGCAGGCGAAAGGACGACTGTTCCGGGTGTGGCGTCAACCGAAACGTTGCCAAAGTTCAGGTCAAGGGTCCTGGCTATTGAAAGCGGGGCAACGATTGTTGCAGTGGCTGTCGCTGTGGCTGAAAGCGATGGCTGTGCCAGCATACTTGCCGTAATGGCCAGCAGGACAACTGAAAATGCGAGGATCTTTTTCATTTTTTCTTTTTTTAAGGTTTTTTATTAGTTATTTTTTCTTTGTGCGCCTACTAAATTATCAGGTCAGCATTTCCCTCAAACGGAAACACAGACAAAAGATTGTAAAATACGCACCGTAAAATTAATTTTTACAATATGCAGCGTCCGGCGAAAATTGCGGATTTATCAACAACGCCACGGCGTTATCAACATTGCTCAGAAGGTGCTGCTGCCATCCCAGCAGTGAGTGCATAATTTAGCCTTGGGCAGGCCAATCGCCTTTACCAGATCCTCAAGACGTTGAAACATAAGCGTATCCATGCCCAACGCGGCAGCAATCTCTTTGACCATCATATCATATTCAGGAGAATCCGGATCAAGATAACTCTCAATGTTCTTCTCCTCACCCTCAAGTTTGACAATTGCCTTGCGGGTAGCCAGCTCAAGCGTTGAGCGCGACTGCGAGAAATTCAGGAAAGGACAGGGGTAGAGGAGCGGCGGACAGGCGATCCGCATATGAAGCTCTGCGGCACCCGCCTGGCGCAGATCACGTGTATTGTCTCTTAATTGTGTTCCCCGTACGATACTGTCGTCAAGGAAAATTATCCGCTTCCCGTTGGTGACTTTTTTGTTTGGAATGAGTTTCATCTTCGCCACGAGATCTCTCTGGATCTGCCTCTGGGGCATGAAACTTCTGGGCCATGTAGGGGTATATTTTGAGAACGAGCTCATGTATGGCAACCCCTTGGCATTAGCATAGCCAAAGGCATGCCCGACGCCGGAGTCGGGAACGCCCGACACAAAATCAGCCTGCACATCATCTCGTTTAGCCAGGGCGGCACCGCAATGGTAACGCACTTCTTCAACGTTACGGCCCTCATATTCGGAGGTGGGAAAGCCATAATACACCCACAAAAAAGCACATATCTGCATGTTTTTACCGGCTGCCTTAAGCCGGGTAAATCCACCCGGACGTATATGCACTATTTCGCCTGGACCAAGAAAATATTCTGTTTCAAATCCCGTGTTTGGAAATGAACAGGTCTCAGATGCCACGGCACGTGCCCCGTCCTTCTTCCCAATCACCACCGGCGTACGCCCCAGCTTGTCGCGGGCGGCAATGATGCCATCCTTTGTCAGTACAAGCAGAGAACAGGAGCCTTCGATCCTCTCAAAAACATTGCTTATGCCTTCAACAAAAGAGTCGCCTTCGCATATGATATTGGCCACCATCTCCGTCGGGTTGATGTTGCCCATGAAATTTTCGGTGAAGTGCTTCTTCCGCGCAAGAAAGAAATCTGCCAGCTCATTGATATTAGTGATTCTCGAAACCGTTACTAGCGCAAACGGGCCAAGATGTGAGTTGAAAAGTATCGGCTGGGGATCCGTGTCACTTATCACCGCAATGCCACTGTTTCCACTGAATGAAGCAAGTTCTCCTTCAAATTTATTCCGGAAATACTCATTTTCGAGGTTGTGAATTCTTCTCCTGAAGCCTATTTCCGAATCATAAAATACCATTCCGGCCCGCTTTGTGCCCAGATGCGAATGATAATCAGTCCCGTAGAAAACATCTTCAACACATCTGCTTTCGGAGACAGAACCATAAAAACCGCTCATAATCAGTATTTTACAATAATTAAGCGTGTCTATTTTACGCAATGCCAAGATAATCAAACGGAAGTATAAATTGTTGTACTGTATTTTTTACTAATTTTGCACCGGATTAATAATTACAAAATGGAAAATCAGGAAAAATATCAGGCTGAACACGTTGAGCACAAAAAGGGCGCTCCGATTGTCATGATTGTGTCAACCATTATCCTCACCCTGGGCCTAATAGCCCTGGTCGTGCTTTATTACAACCAGAAAAGCAAAATGGTTGAAATGGAGCAGGTTCTTACAGAAGAGAAAGATTCTCTGGCTAACGAACTGCGAATGATGATGTATGGTTATGACACGCTCAAGACTACCAACGATACTCTTAACGCAGAGATCATTCGCGAACGCGGAAGAATAGAAAAGCTTCTTGAGGTCAGTGCCTCAAACGCTCAGCTGATACGCAAGTATAAAGCCGAGATATCAACCATGCGCGATATCATGAAGAGCTATATCGTGCAGATCGACTCACTCAATACACGCAACCAGGTGCTTACTGCCGAGAACGTGGTGATAAAACAGCAGATAACGGAGGTTCAGGAGACAAATACCGAGCTTGAAAAGGTAAAAGAAGAGCTTACCTCTAAAGTAACGGTTGCCTCGGTCATACAGGCCAAGGATGTCGTGGCCGTAGCTCTTAACAAAAAGCGCAAGGAAACAACCGAAATCAGGAATCTTGACAAGGTAAGGGTATGCTTCACCCTGAGGGAAAATCCGATTGCGGCAGCAGGAAATAAAATAGTCTATCTGAGAGTTGTTCGTCCCGACCAGCTGGTCATTACCCCTTCACCCGACAATCTTTTCGAGGTAAAAGGAGAACAACTGATCTTCTCAGCCAACAGGGCTGTTGATTATGCAAATGCTGATATTGAAATGTGTATCTTCCTTGACAATACCGGAGATTTCATTGCCGGAACATACAATGTCGAGCTTTATCTCGACGGCGAAAAAATTGGTACCGGTTCCTTTGTGCTGAAGGGAAAGAACTGATCAGAGCTCCATCAGGAGTTCGGCAATAATATTATCCGAAATCATTCTGCCCTGGTCTGTAAGGACCAGGGTATTTTTTTCACGGTGCATCAGACCGTACCGGATATACTTGCCGGAAAGGTTTACAAGATAATCATGCAGCTCCTTGTCATAATAAGCTTCAACATGTCCGAGATCGATGCCCCACATAGTTCTGAGCGAGGTCATGACGTATTCGTTGAATATGGTCAGTTTGTCAAGTTCCTCCTTTTCAAAAGGCACTTTCCCACTGTTGATTGAGCGTATGTATTTTTTTGCATCAGAAATATTCCACTGGCGTGACGTCCTGTTGAATGAATGGGCTGAAGGACCCAGTCCCAGATAAGGTATCTGCTTCCAGTAGGCAGAGTTATGTCTTGAAATATATCCTTCGCGTGCGAAATTTGAGATCTCATAATGTATGAATCCTTTTTCGCGGCACATATTTCCAAGAAGAGAAAACATGGCGTTGCTTGTCTCTTCATCAGGCTCGACAAGTTTCTTTTCTTTTTTCATCTTTCCGAAGCGCGTGCCCTCCTCAATAGTCAGATGATATGCTGAAAGATGTGTCACCGGAAAAGCAAATGTCTCTTCAAGATCATGCTTCAGATCTCCGGTAGTCATGCCCGGTATTCCGTATATCAGGTCAGCTGACACATTGACAATACCTTCCCTGAAAGCCAGCTGAAGGGCTTTTGCCGACTGTGCGGCATCATGCCGCCGACCAAGATACTTCAGCCGCTTATCATTCCACGACTGGACCCCAAGGCTCACCCTGTTTACTCCGGCGCCGGCCAGCTCACTGAAGTATCCCTCATATACATCATCAGGGTTAACCTCAACAGTAATTTCGGGATCTTCTGAAACACTGAAATTATTCCGAATGGCAGAAATCATCTGACCGGTCTGCCCGGCTGTAAGCAGTGACGGGGTACCCCCTCCAAAATAAATTGTCTCCACGGTTTCGCCGTCGAGGTACCTTTTTTGCATGGCAGTTTCGAGCATAACGGCCTGAACAAGAGGTTCGGTTTCACTGTTATCCGTAATACTGTAAAAATCACAATAGTTGCAGAAGACCTTACAAAAAGGTATGTGGATATAAATTCCGGCCATAAATAAATTTATGCTCTAAAAATACAAAAGAATCGACATTAGTTTGTTATTTTCACCGTTCCAAAAATCCGGTATGGCATATCTCTTTTTAAAACAATATTATAAGAGCATCCTTATTGGCATTTTAATTTTATGGCTCAGCCTTACAGGCAGCAGCATTCCCGTTCCGGGACGAATGCTTGACATACCTTATCTTGACAAGCTCGGTCATTTCGGAATGTACGCCTTTTTCTCTGCCATCCTTCTTCTCGACTCCTGCCATTGGGAGATTGAAGGCAAATTCCATTACCTGATTTTACTGATCCCTCTTTTCTTCGGTGCGCTGATGGAGATCCTTCAGATGACCCTCACGGCTACGCGAAAGGCAGAAGAAGTGGATCTCCTCGCAAATATGGGGGGCATTGCAGCAGGAGTTTTGCTGGCTTCCATCGTAAAAAAACTGATTGCTAAAATCAGATGAGTGTCTCCGGGTTCTGTGTTACCTGATTAACAAGATCCCCAATCGTCTTTGAGCTGAAGAATTTTGCCAGGTTGTCCTTCTCTTTCCTGAGTTCGTCGTGCAATATGCAAACTCCCTTGTCTGGCTGGTCGAAACTGCACTTCTCCCCTGTCACATAACAACTGTCAAAAAAATCTCCTCCGTCAATTGCTTCAATTATATCCATCAGCGTCAGCTTTTCGGCAGGAATAAGCAAATTAAATCCTCCGTGAGGACCCTTTGATGAATGCAGTATCTTTTTTCTCGACAGTACCTGTAATATCTTAGCCAGGTAAGGTTGGGGGATTTTGAGTTTTTCGGCGATCTGCTTCAGGCCGGTATTTACCTTCTGATCTGGTCTGGAGGCTATGAAAATAACAGCCCTGATGCCATATTTACATGTTGCTGACAGCATTTCAGTAGCTCTTCACCGGGATCTTGTCTATGCGGCGCTTGTGCCTTCCGCCGTCAAAAGGCGTACTCAGAAAAGTCTTTACAATGATTATGGCCTCTGCTTCATTCAGAAAGCGCCCTGGAAGAGAGCAGATATTGGCATCGTTATGTGCCCTTGCCAACCTCCCAATCTCTTCATTCCAGCATACGGCAGCCCTTATCTTCTGATGCTTGTTGCACGCCATGGCAATCCCGTTGCCTGATCCGCAGATTGTAATTCCGAATTTGAATTCCTTTTTTTCCACAGCTATGGAAAGGGGATGTGCATAATCGGGATAATCTACGCTGTCCTCTGAAAAACAACCAAGATCCTTAACTTCATACTTTTTAGAAATTAACCATTTCACAAGCTTCTCCTTCAGTCTGAAACCGGCATGATCTGATGCCACAATGATCTTTTCCAATATTTCTTATATTTTAATGCAAATATAACCTACTATTAACAAAAGAAAACATCCTGGTTTAAATGTGTTCATATCGTGTAACGAAAGCTCTAATTAATTGTTCACTGTTCTTTTGTTTATTCTTCTTTACCGTCACTTGTAATTTTTATATTATTTCAAAAACATTTTCTTACCTGCCTCCACAATAATGTCAACCATACGTGAACATAGGATTTATTCATTTTCGTAAAATTTCAGTATTAACAAAACATACATAACAGTTGTTAATTATTGACGTAATTGCCTCTTTTTCAGAAAAGGTATGTTTTTTGATGTGTTCAAAAGATGTTATTAATCTTTTAACTCCCATTTTTGCAATATGAATCGTAAAATTGTTTGAACAGTATTAACAGGATATAATAACTATCATATATATAAAATTTATAAAAACTATAATGAATTATGGTTGTTGATAAAGCCCTTTTAAAGGAAATACAGAGGCTAAAGAAGCAGAAAAATGCTGTCATTCTGGCTCACTATTATCAGACCCCCGATATACAGGATCTGGCTGATTTTATAGGAGACAGCCTTGCCCTTTCACAACAGGCCGCAGCTACAAAAGCCGACATGATAGTTTTTGCCGGCGTGAAATTCATGGCTGAAACAGCAAAGATACTTTCACCTGAAAAAAAGGTCATATTACCTGATATCATGGCTGGCTGTTCACTGGCAGACTCATGTAAAAAGGAAGACTTTGAAAAATTCATCAGCGATAATCCTGGAAGAACAGTTATTACATATGTCAATACAACGGCAGATATCAAAGCCCTGAGCGACATATCATGTACTTCGTCAAATGCAAGACAGATAGTAGAATCACTTCCTCCGGACGAAAAGATAATTTTTGGTCCTGACAGAAACCTTGGAAACTATATAAAGAGCCTTACAGGCAGAGATATTCTCGTATGGAACGGTACATGCCACGTCCACGAGGCATTTTCCCTGGAAGCAATACTAAAACTTAAAAAGGAACATCAGGGATCAAAACTTATAGCTCATCCTGAATGCGAGATGCCGGTCAGGCTGGCTGCAGATTATATCGGATCGACATCCGGTCTGCTCTCTTTTATAAGCAGCGACGAAAGCAAGACATATATTGTTGCCACAGAACCGGGAATAATTCATCAGATGAAAAAAGCTCAGCCGGAAAAGGAATTCATACCCGCTCCTCCCGTTGATTCCACCTGCGGATGCAGTGAATGCAACTTCATGAAGATGATTACTGTTGAAAAGATATATAAATCACTTAAATTTGAGGTGCCGGAAATAAATGTTGACCCCGAGATTATCAAACGCGCAGTAGTCCCGATTAAAAGAATGCTTGAAATTTCCGCAAAACTGGGTTTATAGAATGAAAAGGCTTTTACTGATATTGCTGATATTGATACCTTCAGTTCTGCAGTCACAGAACAACGAGGATCTGAAAGACGGTTTTCAGCAGTTCAAATATCCTAACGGAAATATCTCCAGTGAAGGTTTTATCAGGAACGGAAAACCTGACGGCTTCTGGAAAAGCTATTATGTTACCGGCGTCCTTAAATCTGAGGGAAAACGACGAAGCTTTCTGCTTGACAGCATCTGGGTGTTTTATGACCAGGCAGGCGATACAACTGAAAAAATAAGCTACCTCCTTGGCAAAAGGAACGGTTATTATCTCAAATATCAGAAAGACCCTGTCTACGGCAGCTACGTTTATTCAACAGAACTTTTTGCAGGGGATAAAAAAGAAGGAACAGCGAAGGTTTTCTTTCCGGAAGGAAAAATAAAACAGACCATACCCTATGTGGACGGGAAAAAAGACGGACTGTCACGCGAATATGACCGCGAGGGCAAGGTGATAACCCTCCTTGAGTACAATAACGACTTCCTCATAAGTCGTGAAAAGATCAATTTCACTGATGCATCAGGACTAAAGCAGGGAGAATGGCTCGACTTCTGGCCGGAGGGAAATATAAAGACGGAAAGAAATTACCGCGATGATATGCTTCACGGGTATTACAAGGAATATGATGAAAAAGGGAAACTGCTGGTAACCCTTCTCTATGAAAATGGCAAGGTTACCGGAAGCGACATCGATAACAGCGCTGAAATTGATATTGTCAACAGGTACAATGATGCCGGAAAACTGATCTATTCCGGACCTTTCAAGGAGGGCATTCCTGTTGGAATTCACCGCGAATACAATGAGAACGGGACGGTTAAAAATGCTTTTCTGTATAATGATAACGGTGTTCTGATATCCCAGGGCGTTGTTGACGATGAAGGAAACCGTAACGGACAATGGAAAGACTTTTCTGCAGGCGGAACTGTGATTGCAGAAGGAAACTATACTGACAACAGGCGCACGGGAATGTGGAAATTCTATAATAATGCCGGAAAACTTGAGCAGGCCGGCTCATACAGCAACGGACGCATTGACGGAACATGGAGGTGGTACTATCCGGAAGGTGAGCTTCTGAGGGAAGAGGACTATTACCAGGGAAAACGCGACGGACAATATACAGAGTATACACGCATCGGTGAGATAATCGCTCAGGGCGCATATGCTGACGGCGAAAGAAACGGCGAATGGACATTCAAATCCGGTGACAACACCGAGGAGGGTGCTTATCTCCTTGGTATGCGTGACGGACCGTGGAAAGCCGTTTACCCTAACGGAAAACTGAGATTCAAGGGTGATTACAATCAGGGTAATCCTGACGGCCATCATATGATATATTATGATACCGGCAGACTTAAGGAGGAGCGGTTTTATAAAAACGGATTGCGTACAAAGACATGGAAAAAATACAACGAAGAGGGAGAAGCAGTGCTTACAATCACCTATCGCGATGATGTTGAAACAAATATCAACGGTGTATCCGTAAACCTTCCGGAGAGCTCGGTTAAACGAATTAAATAGTCAGTATTTATGTCCGAACAGTTTAACCCGAGAAAAGAGACAGCGCTGCCCGGTGATCCGGATTTTGAGAAACAGCTCCGGCCTCTCTCCTTCTCCGATTTCAAGGGACAGCAACGGATAACAGACAATCTCAGTGTCTTCGTAACGGCTGCCATGCAGCGCGGCGAAGCTCTTGACCATGTTCTGCTGCACGGACCTCCGGGCTTGGGAAAAACCACTCTCGCTGCAATAATATCAAACGAGATGAAGGTCAAGCTGAAGGTCACTTCGGGGCCTGTCCTCGATAAGCCAGGCGATCTGGCAGGCCTTCTGACGAGCCTTGATGAGGGCGACGTGCTGTTCATCGATGAGATACACCGGCTCAGTCCGATAGTTGAAGAGTATCTCTATTCCGCAATGGAGGACTATCAGATTGACATCATGATTGACAAGGGACCGGGTGCAAGGTCTGTTCAGCTGAAGCTTAATCCGTTCACCCTGATAGGAGCCACAACACGCTCAGGATTGCTTACCAGTCCGCTGCGGGCACGTTTCGGAATAAAATTCCATCTCGAATATTATGATACCCCCGTGCTTAAGGGGATTGTGAAGCGGTCAGCCGCAATACTTAATATCGAAATCAACGAGATAGCAGCGCAGGAGATAGCCTCCAGAAGCCGGGGAACGCCAAGAATAGCCAATGCACTGCTCAGGCGGGTGCGTGATTTTGCACAGGTGAAAGGAACAGGATCCATTGACCTGAACATAACGCGCTACAGCCTCGAGGCCCTGAACATTGACAAGCACGGCCTTGACGAGATGGATAACAGGATACTGAGGACTATAATAGAAAAATTCAGGGGCGGCCCCGTTGGCCTTAATAATATTTCAACCGCCATCGGCGAAGAGAGCGGGACCATAGAAGAAGTGTATGAGCCGTTCCTTATCAAGGAGGGGTATATGAAAAGAACACCCCGTGGCCGCGAGGCAACCGAGACGGCCTATAAACATCTTGGTATAGTAAGGGGAAATGAAAACTCCCTCTTCTGAAAAGGAGTTACTTCTACGAACTTATCTTTTCAAGGCCCCGCAGATCAAGAATCTTTATCTTGCGGCCGGTAAGCTCAATAAGCCTGTCACTTTTAAATTCGGAAAGAAGCCGGATAACAGATTCTGTTGCCGTCCCAACTATGTTTGCCAGCTCCTCCCTGGTAAGGGATATTCGCAGATATTTCTGATCATCAAGACCAAAATCCTTCACCAGGTTGAGCAACACCTCTGCCACCCTTTCACGTACAGTCTTCTGCGCTATGTCAGTGATATACGAATTTGCCTCTGCCAGTTCATGACAGGTGAGCTTGACAACCTCAAATGCAAAAGCGGGATTTGTTTTAACAAACTGTATCAGCAATTCTGACGGGATGAAGCATACCTGGCAATCCTCGATCACCTTGGCCGAGGTGCAGGCCGGTTCATTGCTTAGGACCGATCTGTAGGCAATGATCTCTCCCTTGCGGGCAAACCTGATGATCTGTTCCTTGCCGTCTACGCCAGTCTTGAAAACCTTGATTATACCGGAGTTGATGCAATAGAAACCACTTATCCTGTTACCTTCATGGTAGAGAATATCACTTCTTTTATAGTGCCTGAAGTCTTTCTCAAAATTAAGCCTGTCGGTCTCATCCCTTGTCAGGAACCTGAAAACCGCATTCGTTTCAAAGGCACATTTGTCACAGAATGATATAGCATAGTCATGCTGTTTCATTGCTCATAATGTTTGGGTTACAAAGATGGGTATTTATCAGGTAATAACATAACATCACACGATCTCCGTCCTGAACTGATTTAGGAAACGTATGTCGTTTTCAAAATACAGCCGTAGGTCGTTTACTCCGTATTTAAGCATTGCGGCGCGCTCTATTCCCATGCCGAACGCATAGCCTGTATATTTTACTGAGTCAATACCGCAGGCCTCCAGAACGTTCGGGTCCACCATACCGCAGCCCAGAAGTTCTAGCCATCCGGTACCCTTGCATACGTTGCAGCCCTTCCCTCCGCAAATGTTGCAGCTGATATCCATCTCTGCCGATGGTTCCGTGAACGGGAAGAATGAGGGTCTGAGTCTTATGTTTACGTCATGTCCGAAAAGCTCGCTGGCAAAATAGAAAAGCGTCTGCCTCAGGTCGGCAAACGATACGTTTTCAGCAACATAAAGTCCTTCGATCTGATGAAAGATACAGTGAGCACGTGCAGAAACGGCCTCATTGCGGAATACCCTTCCCGGAGAAATGGTTCTGATAGGGGGCTTCTGTGTTTCCATAACGCGCACCTGCACTGATGATGTGTGCGTGCGGAGGAGCACATCGTGAGGATCGGACTCCTGCCCTGAGGCTTTCTGGATGTAAAAAGTGTCCTGCATGTCACGGGCAGGATGATCAGCCGGAAAGTTTAGCATGGTGAAGACATGATTGTCATCCTCGATCTCCGGCCCTTCAGAAACGGTAAATCCTATGCGGTTGAATATGTCTATGATCTCTTTGCGGACAATGGAAATGGGGTGACGTGAACCCTCGCCGAAAGAAAATGCCGGCATCGTAAGATCTGATACCGACGAAGGCGCGTCTGTCGCCGCCAGGTTCTCCCTGAAATTGTTGAACTTATCTGTGGCCAGCTGCTTCAGGTTGTTGAGCAGGACCCCTATCTCCTTTTTTGCCTCCGGGGTTACGTCCCTGAAACCCTCGAAAAGGGATGGAATCAAGCCCTTCTTGCTCAGGTAAGTGATCCTGAACTGTTCAAGAGAATCTGCGTTGGTGATAATAAAGTTTTCTACCTCTTTCCTGAGTTCTTCTATTCTCGCCTTCATTGCGGAGTGTTCTGATTATTTGATGATTTTTACCTTCAGAATCCTGATATCCTTAACAGGCTTATCTGAAATATCTGTCGGCGTAGCGGCGATGGCATCCACCACGTCCATCCCTTCCAGCACCTCTCCGAAGACAGTATAAGCTCCGTCGAGGAAAGGAGTGCCGCCAACTGTTTTATACACTTCCCGGCGGTTTGCCGGCATTGTATAAGGACCCTCGGCCTCCATGACTTCGTAAGCTTTTAAAATTGCATTTTGCTGGATCTCATCGTCATTCGGAGTGGCATTATTTTTAAGCGCCTCCTTGCGCAACTCACTCAGTGCCTGGTTGTATAAAAACTGTCTCCTGTTAAAATCGATGCGACGGATTGTCGTATTAAGATCCTCGTCGTTGTAAGTCTTTCCCTGAACAATGTAAAACTGTGTTCCCGATGAATTCCTGTCAGGATTTACATCATCGCCCGTACGGGCTGCAGCAACGACTCCCCTCCTGTGATACAAAGAATCGTTTATCTCTGCCGGAATAGTATAATCCTCCGGCAGCATGGTGGTATCCTGTTTTGTCGTTCCGTCACCGGTTTGTATCATAAAATCCTTAATTACACGGTGAAAAGAGACACCATCGTAAAAACCGCTTTCAGCAAGCTTGATGAAATTATCCCTGTGGAGTGGAGTAAGGTCTGAAAGTGCAATGATAATGTCTCCCTCGGTTGTCCTGATCTCGGCCCGAACGCCCCCTTTTTCCCTGCCGGTGCAACTCATGATGACCAGTGCTGCAGCCAGTGCAAATAACAAACGGAATGAAGTCCTCATTTTTCTTATAGTTTACGAAGGACAAAGATATATATTTGCACCAAGAGTTAAGCATGAACGAAATACGCAAGCTGGCCGGGCAGACGGTCATTTATGGATTCGGAACGGTGGTTCCAAGATTCCTTAATTATGCCCTGCTTACTCCGTTCTACACTTACATTTTCGCACGGGAACAATATGGCATTGTCACAGAGCTCTATGCATGGATGGTTCTTGCCCTGGTCATCCTTACCTATGGGATGGAAACGACATACTTTCGCTTTGCCGGCAAGAAAGCTCCGGCGGATGCTGTTTACACTACAGCCCTTGTAAGCCTCTTTACCACATCGGCCCTGTTCATCCTTGCAATTTCTCTTTTTATATACCCTGTTTCAGCGTTCCTGGGATATAGCCAGCATTCCGGATATATAATAATGTTTGCATGGATCGTGGCAATCGATGCTTTCTCGGCAATACCATTTGCATACCTGAGAGGACATAACAGGCCTGTGGTCTTCAGCATTCTGAAGATCATCAATGTCGTTGTAACAATCATAACGGTCTTCTTTTTTCTGAGGACCGCACCCAGGCTAGCCGGAGAGGGAAACACATGGATCCATAAGATTTACAATCCAGATTTTCAGGTTGGATATGTCTTTCTTGCCAACCTTATAGGATCTGCAGTTACACTCTTATTTCTGTTGCCTTTTATAGTAAAAATAAAGCCGGTGTTTGACAGGAAACTCCTTGGCAGGATGCTGTCATACAGCTGGCCGTTGCTTATCGGAGGCATGGCCGGATCACTGAACGAAGTGCTTGATAAGATACTTCTGCGCAGGCTGATAGGCGGACCTGAGGGACTGGCAACAGTAGGCCTGTACGGAGCAGGATTCAAGGTGGGTGTACTGATGTCGCTGTTTATCCAGATGTACCGGTTTGCGGCAGAACCGTTCTTTTTTGAAAAAGCGGGAAGCAAAGATGCCAAAGAGACTTATGCCGTTACAATGAAGTATTTTGTTATTACAGGACTGATTCTCTTTCTTGGAATAAACCTTTATATCGAAGCGCTTCAGATATTAATCGGACCGGTCTTCCGCGAATCTCTGATTGTTGTACCGATCATAAGTATGGCATACCTTCTGCTGGGCATCTTTATAAACCAGAGTATATGGTATAAGGTCGATGACAAGACAATATACGGAGCACTTATTACACTGGTGGGCGCGGCAGTTACTGTCGCAGTAAACCTGCTGTTCGTGCCATCGTACGGCTATGTGGCAGCGGCATGGGCCCATGTGGCATGCTACCTGTCAATGGTCCTGGTTTCATATTTCATCGGACAGAAACTTTATCCTGTCAAATATGAAACAAGGAAAATCATCTTCTATATTCTGCTTGCCGTGATTTTGCTGTTTATGTCCAGGATTGTCGCCGGCGACAATGAAAATATGAATATTATTCTTGATACTGCGCTTCTGTTTATTTTCTTTGCGGTCGTTGAGCTACAAGACAAATTTTTCACATTATTATTTAAGAGAGGGAAATGAAAATCAGGATAGTAAATAAGTCGCGGCATAAATTACCGGAGTATGAAACTGCACATTCGGCGGGAATGGATCTCCGCGCCCTGACCGATGGTCCGGTGACGCTTTTACCCCTTGAGAGAAAACTTATCGGCACAGGCCTTTATATTGAATTGCCCGTAGGATATGAAGCACAGGTGCGGCCAAGGAGCGGCCTGGCTTTCAGAAACGGAATAACGGTGCTGAACTCGCCGGGAACAATAGACGCCGACTACAGGGGAGAAATTGGTGTGATCCTTATTAACCTTTCAGACAAGCCATTTACATTGAATGACGGCGACAGAATAGCCCAGATGATTATCGCAAAGCACGAGAAGGCTGAGATGATTGAAACGGAAGAAATTAATTTAACAGACAGAGGTGCCGGAGGATTTGGCCATTCAGGGAAAAAATGAGAAACTTTATAACGATATTTTTAGCGCTGGTACTTTTTGCCGGATGTACGCACGAAGCTGTGAAAACAACCGTGGATACAGGCCAAAGCCCTAAGTCTGGTACGCGGTACGACTACCTCCTTGCCGAGGCGATGAGACAAAAGTATGTAGGCGATATTAGTGAAGCTGCAGGGATATTTGAAAAATGCATCGAGATTGACGACACACGTGCTGTACCATTTTACGAACTGGCACAGATATATGCTGCTCTCGGATCAGAAAGCAGGTCGCTGGCGTATGCTTCGAAAGCTGCAAACCTTGAGCCGGGAAACTACTGGTACCAGCTTGCATGCGGCTCGCTGTTTACACAGTACAATCAGAAGGATTCTGCACTGGTATATTTTACCCGTGCCCTTAAGGCAGACAGCAACGCCCTGGAGGTCAATACTATTCTTGCAGGCCTGTACGCTGAAAAAGGAGATGCGGCAAAGGCAGATTCGCTTTTCAGATTGCTTGACGAAGAGGGCGCCCTTAATGATGAAATGTTCCTGATGATGATAACCGGCCTTATCGACAATGGTAATATGGAAGAGGCGGCAAGAAGGACTGAAAAACTTATACAGGAACAACCTTCTGAGACCAGGTACAAGGCCCTGCTGGCGGATATATATTTTGAAGACGGCAGGAAAGAAAAAAGTGACAGTATCTACAGGGAGATCATTGAAAAGGATCCTGATAATATAGAAAGCCAGATGCTGTACCTTATGAACCTTGTTTATAAAAAGGAGTATTCAGGCATTTCAAGCTTCCTTAATAATGTATTTGAAAGTGAGCTTGTTGACAGGGAAAGAAAGATTTCGGTAGCCGGCAGGTTGCTTCAGGACACCGCCTTTATAAAAGACAACACCGGGTCACTGGGCGAAAGCCTGATCATACTGGAGGGAAAATACCCTCAGGATGAAGAGATCCTGTCACTTCGTGCTGCAATGTACGAGATAGCCGGGAAAAATGATGAGGCAATTGCAAGGTATGAGGAAATCGTGAGGACAGTCAAACCGGCATTTTACTCTTCTGAAAAGCTTGTTCTGCTGTATGCTGAAAAGAAGGAATACGAAAAGCTGTACAGTTTTGCAGCTGTCTACTCCGCGGAAAACAACCGGAGCATCCTTGGGAAAGTATATTATGCAATTGCTGCGATGGAGCTGAAACATTACGATGTTGCTGATGCTGAGCTGAAAAAGGCCCTTATCCTTGCCGGAAATAATACTGAACTGAAGGTGCAGGTCCTTAGCATGATCGGGGATCTCAAATACAGGATGAAAGACTTTGAGAATGCATACAAATCCTATGACGAGGCCCTGGCCCTGGATCCCCATGAGGTTCTTGTACTGAATAACTACGCCTATTTTCTTGCTGAAGGAAATAAAGACCTGAACAAAGCGTTGAAAATGGCAGAGGAGGTCATGAAAACAGACGGCGATAATGATACTTACATAGATACATATGCCTGGGTTCTGCATAAGCTCGGGAAGAAGAAGAAAGCATATAATGAGATGTTGAGGATATTTGAAAAAGAGGAAGAACGTGATCCGGAAATCTTAGAACACATGGGCTATATACTGAAATCCATGGGGAAATGTTCTGAGGCAACCGGGTACTGGGAGGAAGCTTTAAAAAAAGACAATTCAAAAACATATCTCGAAAAGGAAATTGAAGCATGCAGAAAATCATCAAAATACTAGCCTTAACATTGGCGGTTCTTTCAGTTACGGGTTGCGCAACCAGCCGGAAGGCAAAGGAACGGCGGACGGCCAAAGAGGAAATTTCGTCAGGGAATATAAGCGCTGTAATTACCGGAATTAAGTCATATAACATAACCGGTGACGGCTTTACAATAAAGAAAGGGAGAATTGATCTTATCGGTGGAACTCCCGTGGAAGGAGAATACGGTTTTACGGCCAAACTGAACAATGTTGGTGATTTTTATGCTTCGGTGAAAGGCCCGCTGGGAATAGAGATGATAAAGATCCTGGCTGTCGGGAATGATATATGCGGAATAGTTAAGCTAACACGTACAGTATACATCGGGAAGAAAGATGAAATGATGCAGAAGTATGGCCTCCCGGAAGATTTTTTTACAGCAATATTCGGCGATTTACCGGAGATTGACATTATGGAGGCAGATTCAATAGTGGGAAACAAGTTAATGTTGCAAAAGAACAATGATAAACTTGAACGGTTAATTACGGTTTGCCTTGATGAGATGAAGGTGTGTTCGGAAGATATATATTCAATAAAGGAAAAAAAGCAATTCTCTCTGGCATTCAGCAATTTTACACTTTCTGAAGACCGGAAATATGCATCAGAGATAGATCTGGTGCAGGAAGGAGAAGACTTTCATGTAAAGCTTTATATCGAAACACTTATTCCCGGCTGCAGTGAAAAGATCGAATTCAATGTGCCATCATATAAAAGCGAAAGCTTATGAGGAAGATTGCTGTTATATGTTTTTTAACAGCATTTATTAATTGTTGTCTGTCTGCTCAATCCAGATCAGAACTCGAAGAACTGAGGAATAAGAATCTCCAGGAAATTGAATATGTTGACAAGCTGCTCAGGACCACTGCTTCGGAAAAGAAGGAAAACCTGAATGAACTAAGGGTAATAGGAAAGAAACTAAACCTGCGTGAAAAGCTGATAAATGAGTACGGCGAAGAGATCAGCCTTCTTGAGTACAGAATTTCACTGAACAGGCTGGCAATTGAAATGCTTGAACAGGATCTGAATAACCTGAAGGAAGAATATGCGAAGTCTATTCTGAGCGCATACAAAGCAACCAAGGGAACACCTGCCCTTGCTTTTATTCTCTCCTCCGCAGACTTTAACCAGGGATATAAAAGACTAAAGTATATTCAACAGGTTGCAAGGTACAGAAGAAAGGAATCAGGCACAATTGAAGATATCTATGTGGAGGTGCAGGGAACAAAAGAGAGGCTGGAAAAAGACCGGAAAAATGTAAATGATCTGAAGAACAAAGAGGAAAGGCAGAAACAGATTCTTAGAAACGAGCAGAACAGCAAGGAACAGCTGATAACTAGTCTGAGCAAGAAAGAAAAGCAGTTAAAGCAGGATCTGGAGGAGAAGAAAAGAATTGCTAAACAGATTGAAAATGAAATTTCCCGGCTGATTGAGGAGGAAAGAAAGAAAAGCTCGGTTACACCTATGAGCAGCGAGATGAAGCTTATAGGTGAGTCGTTCGGCGAGAACCGCGGAAGATTACCCTGGCCTGTGGATAAAGGAATAATTACAAGTCATTTCGGATTGCATCAGCATCCTGTACTGAAGCATGTGACGGAGGATAATATCGGAATAGAAATTACTTCAAGCGGCACCACTAAAGCAAAGGCGGTTTATAAAGGAGAAGTTGTCCGGGTTTTTGCTATCTCAGGCGCAAATATGGCTGTCATTTTAAGACACGGGAAATATTTAACGGTTTATCAGAATCTCGTAAACGTTAAAGTGAAGGCAGGAGACAAGATATTATTGGGTGCGGAACTGGGTGATGTTTTTCACGAAGCAAATGAGGGAGACAAGGCAGTTTTAAAGTTCATGATTTATGAAGAGAAGACGAAACTTGATCCCGAATTATGGCTTGTGAAAAAATAGTTTTTACTTTGAAACAAAATTAGCCCGCATAAAGTATAAATACGGATAGGGCAATAGGATGGAAAGCATTACGATTAATTCTGATATTGAGAAGTTGAAAATTGTGGAAACGCTTGTTGATACATTATCAAAGAAGCTGGGTGTTTCTGATGAGGTATACGGCAAGATACTTATTTCAACAGTGGAAGCAGTTAACAATGCTATCCTTCACGGAAACAAGGGCGACATTAACAAAATGGTCACTGTCAATATGAGTGCCGACGGAAACGTACTTGATATTACGGTTACTGATGAGGGAGAAGGATTTGAATATGGTAACCTACCGGATCCGACTGATCCTAAAAATATTGAAAACCTGCATGGACGTGGCGTATTCCTGATGAGAAGACTGGCTGATGCCATCGAGTACAACACCTCAGGGAACGAAGTTAAAATGCATTTTAAATACTGAAAACTTGCAGGTAAACTTCCACTACGATATTGAAAAATTCAGACTGCGTGACGGTAAGGTAATCAGAAAGGTTATAAGCAGAATTGTAAGTGATGCCGGTTCAAGATTAGGCAAAACAGATGTCGTACTTACAAGTGACCGGAAAGTTTATGAAATTAACAGTGAGTTTCTGGGACATGACTATTTCACTGATATAATAACTTTTAATTATAATGAAGGAAAGGTTATAAACGGAGAAATTTATATAAGCGTTGACAGGGTGAAGGATAACGCTAAAGAATTTTCAGTGCGTTTAAGACGGAAATCAGAAGAGTGATTTTTCACGGATTTCTTCATTTATGCGGATATGATGACAGTACAGAGGTGCAGAAGAGAAAAATGACTGAGATGGAAGAGATGTACATGGCCTTATCATATGCAGAATGAATTTCAATTATGATATTATAGTTGTGGGAGGCGGTCACGCAGGATGCGAGGCCGCCTTTATTGCTGCCAGAATGGGAGCAAGGACGCTTCTTATTACGATGGACATGACGAAGCTGGCCCAGATGTCATGTAATCCGGCAATGGGCGGTATAGCGAAAGGTCAGATAATCAGAGAAGTAGATGCTATAGGAGGAATGTCGGGAATAATTACCGACAGAACAATGATTCAGTTTCGGATGCTCAATAAGAGCAAGGGTCCTGCTATGTGGAGTCCGAGAGCCCAATGCGACAGGATGCTGTTCAGCCGTGAATGGCGCAAGGTGCTGGAGCATACAGATAACCTTTATATATGGCAGGAACAGGCTAACGGACTGATAGTTGAAGGTAATATCGTAAAAGGAGTTACCACTACCTTCGGAACGAAGTTTTTTTCCCGGGCAGTTATACTTACAAACGGAACGTTCCTGAACGGACTGATGCATGTGGGATTCAAGACAATGACAGGAGGGCGTTCAGGCGATCGGGATTCAAAAGGCATAAGCGATCAGCTTCGTGAACTGGGTTTCACTGTTGAAAGACTTAAGACGGGAACAAGCGCGAGAGTCGACGGAAGAAGCATAGACTTCGCTGCCATGACTGAACAGAAGGGCGATACTGATAAACGTTGCTTTTCCTTCATGCATGATGAGGTAAGGATTAAGGATTCAAAGAGCTGCTACATAACTCATACTAATGAAGCAGTACATGAAACAATAAGGGCGGGACTTGAACATTCACCTTTGTATACTGGCAGGATTAAAGGCAGGGGACCAAGATACTGTCCAAGCGTGGAAGTAAAGATTGTAACATTCGCCGATAAGGATAACCATCAGCTGTTCCTTGAACCGGAGGGTTGGGATACAACCGAATATTATATAAACGGATTTTCAAGTAGCCTGGAGCTCAGCACCCAGGTCGATGCACTTCAAAAAGTAAAGGGGCTGGAGAATGTAACCATACACAGGCCGGGTTATGCAATAGAGTATGACTTCTTTCAACCCACTCAACTGAATCACTCACTTGAGACAAAAAGAATAAACGGTCTGTATTTTGCGGGACAGATTAACGGAACAACAGGATATGAGGAGGCAGCTGCACAGGGTCTGATGGCTGGAATAAATGCGGCTTTGAAAACCAACGGTAAGGAACCGTTTATTCTGAAACGTGACGAGGCTTATATTGGAGTACTGATTGACGACCTGGTTACGAAGGGAGTGGACGAACCATACAGGATGTTTACCTCTAGGGCAGAATACAGGATACTGCTCAGACAGGACAATGCCGATGAGAGGCTTACCGAGATGGCATTTAAATTAGGTGCAGCCTCGGAGGAAAGACTTGTGAGATTAAGGGAGAAGACAACGCTGGTAAATGAGCTCTCTGCATGGCTGATGAAGACAAGTGTCGAGCCGGATGAAGTGAACAAATTCTTAAAACGAAAAGGCACATCACAAATTACTCAGAAGATTAAAGCAGTCAATCTTGCAGGCCGGCCGCAGATAACTTTAAAAGAACTGCTCGCAAACATTAATGGATCGGAGAATCTAGGATTCAATAATTCAAAAAGAAAAACAGAGATTATTGAAGCAGCTGAAATTAAGATCAAGTATTCAGGGTATATGGAAAGAGAGAGAGGAGTTGCAGACAAGATAATGAGACTGGAGGATCTGAAAATACAGGACGATATAAATTATGAAGAACTGACTTCCATTTCAACAGAAGGCAGACAGAAGCTTTCAAAGATCAGACCGGCAACCATTGGTCAGGCTTCAAGAATTAGCGGTGTATCTTCTTCAGACATTTCAATTCTGATTATGTATCTTGGCAGATAAGTCAATCATGTTCCACGTGGAACATAAAATTAATACATTAGATCATGGAAATTTCAGGCAACCTTATTGATCTGCAGGAGAGGCGTATGTACCCTGCTACTATAACTATTAATAAAGGAAAAATTGAAAAAATAGCTGATGCGGAGAATGTACCGGACGTCTATATAATGCCTGGCCTTGTAGATGCACATGTACATATTGAAAGCTCTATGCTGACCCCATCGCATTTTGCTGTAGCTGTGGTAAAGCATGGAACGATTGCAGTTGTTTCAGATCCTCATGAAATTGCCAATGTCCTCGGAGTATCAGGTGTGAAATTCATGCTTGACAATGCAGATACCGTACCGGTAAAAATGATGTTCGGAGCGCCATCGTGCGTTCCTGCGACCAATGTAGAGAGCTCTGGAGCAAGGATTGATTCCGGTGAAATTGCTGAACTGCTGAAAGACGGAAGAATTGGCTATCTCGCCGAAATGATGAACTTTCCAGGGGTTATATATGACGATGTTGAGGTTCACAGAAAACTCAACATGGCCAGGGATAAGGGAATTCCGATTGACGGACATGCACCCGGACTTACCGGGGAGGACCTGAAGAAGTATATTAAGTCAGGTATAACTACCGATCATGAATGCTCAGATATAGATGAGGCCCTGGAAAAAATTTCCGGTGGAATGAAAATCCTGATAAGGGAGGGAAGCGCCGCAAAAAATCTCGATGCCCTTGACAAGCTGATCAGCCTGTATCCGGATCGGGTTATGATTTGTACTGACGACCTTCACCCTGAAACTCTGGCAAAGGGGCATATTAATAAAATAGTTTCAAGACTTGTGCGCAAAGGGTATAATCTGTTTGATGTACTGCGTGCAGCTTCCGTGAATGCAGTTGATCACTACGGCATTAAAATGGGACTTCTCAAGCCGGGAGATGCGGCAGATTTCATCGTAGTTGATAATCCTGAAAACATGAATGTTCTGCAGACATGGATTGACGGGACCTGTGTCTACGACGGAGAAAAAGCCCTGTTTTCACCTGGAACAGTGTCAAAAATCAATAAGTTCAACTGTTCAAGAGTACGGGCGGAGGACCTGCGGGTCAAAAGGGAAGGGGACCAGATGCGGGTCATTGTGGCAATCAACGGCGAGCTGGCAACGTTTTCGGAAATAGTATCCGCAGGCAGCGACCCGGTCGTTTATCCCAGACTTGAAGATGATATTCTTAAGATCGTTATTAAGGAAAGATATCATGATGGGATACCGGCGGTTGGTTTTATAAAGGGTTTCGGGCTGAAGGAAGGAGCCATGGCGACGTCTGTTGCGCATGACAGCCACAACATTATTGCGGTGGGAGTAACCGACCGTGAAATTGCTGAAGCCATTAATATGATTGTCGATGCGGAAGGAGGGATGTCGGTTGTATCTGATGATGAAACCGGTATCCTGAAACTGCCCGTGGCAGGCATCATGTCTGATATGCCGGTCACGGCCATGGCACAGAGGTATGAGCGGCTGACGGAGACGGTTAAAAGCCTGGGATGCAGGCTCGATGCGCCTTACATGACCCTTTCATTCATGGCCCTGCTCGTCATCCCCGAGCTGAAACTGAGCGACAAGGGGCTGTTTGACGGCCTGGCTTTCAGACACGTACCGCTATTTGTCTGAATACCAGGCAATCGGCAATAGTTTGCAAATATGACATTACAGGCGAAAGACATATTGCATGCCCTTCCGGACCGCCCGGGAGTATACCAGTTTATTGATGCCTGGGGTACCATATTATACGTCGGCAAAGCCCGCAGTCTGCGAAAACGCGTTACGTCGTACTTCTCCGCTAACCAGTCGGGAAAAACGCAGGTAATGATCTCCCGCGCCGCAGACCTCAGGCATGTTGTGGTTGACAATGAGTCTGACGCCCTTTTGCTTGAAAACAATCTTATAAAAAAACATCAGCCACGTTACAACATACTTCTCAAGGATGACAAGACATATCCCTGGATATGCATTAAGAATGAGCACTTTCCACGCGTTTTCCTGACCCGTAAACTGATTGCCGACGGCTCATCCTATCACGGACCATATACCTCCGTGCCGGCTGTACGCACGCTGCTGGAACTGATAAGACAACTCTTCCAGATCAGAACCTGTTCGCTGCCCCTGAACCAGAAATCCATAGCCGAAGGTAAATTCAGAGTATGCCTTGAATATCATATCGGAAACTGCAAGGGACCGTGCATAGGTCTGGTCACCGAAGATGAACATAATCAGCAGATTGACAAGATCAAACAGATCATAAAGGGGGACGTAAGCGCCGTGACGGGGCATCTGGAGACGCTGATGAAAAAGTACGCTGCCGAACTGAAATTTGAAGAGGCGCAAAAGATCAAGGAAAAGCTTGACCTCATCGCTAAATACCGCAGTAAATCGGTAGTTGTCAACACTTCGGTAAAGAATGTTGATGTCTTCGGATGCTCATCAGATGACGCTTCGATGTATATCAGCTACATGAAAGTTGTGGCTGGGGCCATAGTGCAGACTTATTCCATTGAGCTGAAAATGAGGCTTGAAGAAGAGAGAGAATCTGTCCTTTCAACTGCAGTGACAGAGATCAGGCAGAGAGTTTCAAGCGATTCTCCTGAGGTAATTGTTCCCTTTATGCCTGATATTCAGTTAGATAAAGTAAAGTATTCAGTACCGCAGCGTGGCGACCGTCATAAGCTCCTGGAACTGGCGAACCGTAATGCTGTGTTCTTCAGGCTTGAACGACAGAAGAAAGCTGCAGAAAAGTCTAAGGAAAACCGCACGGAACGTAATCTTGAGAAGATTAAAAAAGATCTTCATATGCCGTCGTTACCTGCTCATATTGAGTGCTTTGACAACTCAAACATACAGGGCGAATCGGCTGTGGCGGCATGTGTTGTCTTCCGCAACGGCAGGCCAAGCAACAGGGAATACCGTCATTTCAACATCAAAACGGTTACCGGACCTGACGACTTTGCCTCGATGGAGGAGGTGATCAGCCGACGGTATAAAAGAATGCTTGAAGAGGGAACACCTTTACCCCAGCTGATAGTCGTCGACGGTGGAAAAGGTCAGCTTTCTTCTGCCATGAAAAGTATTGACGGCCTGGGACTGAGAGGAACGCTGACCGTCATCGGCATCGCCAAAAAACTCGAGGAAATTTATTTCCCAGGGGATTCTGTTCCGCTTTACCTTGATAAAAACAGCATAACACTGAAAGTCATCCAGCACCTGAGGAACGAAGCTCACAGATTCGGTATAAATTTCCATCGCGGAAAAAGAAGCTCAAAAATGAACCGGTCATTTCTCGATGAAGTTCCGGGAATAGGAGAGAAGACTAAAGAGCTTCTTCTGAAAAAATTCGGCTCAGTGAAAAAAATCAGCGAGGCCTCTCCGGAGGAGCTTGAAAAGGCTGTCGGCACAAAAAAAGCTGCAGTTTTATCCGCAGCTCTTCAAAAATGATTTATTTCCACGTGGAACATAAAATATTAATAATTCAGATAACATCCTGAATTTCAGCGAAAAACGCTGTGTTATCTGTTGTCTTAACTTCGCGAGAATTGAAAATATTCGCCTAAGCGGGCAGTCCCCCGAAGATTTTCTTCAGAAAACGGTGAAAGGAATGGACGCTGTTCGGTTTCCAGAACATCATGATGCATTCTTTGGAGATCAGGTTGATATCTTCCTTTTTCAGTTCGTCAATCGTTGACCTGGTTTCTGCCCCTTGCTGGACCCACAGGTCTTTTATTCCGTGGGCGATTGCTTCCCTGGCGACTGTAAGAGTCTCTCCTTTTGGAGTCATAAGAATTAAGCCTCTGACATCAGACGGAAGATCGCTGACGGAACTGAAGCATTTTACTCCGTCAATGACGTCCGCATTCGGATTTATGGGAACAACATCCATCCCCTTCTGACGGAGTTCCCTGAACACAACCTGCCCGAACTTCTTCGGGTCCCTTGAAACACCTGCCACGGCATACTTGCCCAATGACAGGAAACGAGAAACGCTTTTCATGTTTTTCTTAGTGTTGAAAAGATTACAAATTCTATAAGTGCCGATTTGGTTTCTGATTCTAGGATACGCATCGAGCTGCCGGATAGCCATGTCGGAATACTCCTTCATTTTTGATTCTGCATATTCCAGGCCTTTGTGGTCCTTTACAAACCCGATTACCTTTTCAATCTCCTTCCTTCCCTTCTTCTTTTTTCTTATTATCCTGATGATCCTTCTCCGTTCAACGGGCCCTGCTTCACGAAGGGCATGAATGAGCGGCAGGGTGATCTTCTTTTCCTTAATATCATTGCCCTCTCTCTTCCCGGTAAGACTGTTGCCGGAATAGTCGAGGAGATCATCCTTTATCTGGAAGGCTATGCCGATATTTTCACCAAACAACTTCATCCGGGCAATTGTCTCCTGGTCATCAGTGACCGAGCTGGCACCACAGGCAGTGCATGCTGAGATCAGGGTCGCCGTTTTCATTGAAATGATCCTGAAATAATCCTTTTCCCTGATATCCAGTTTTCGCGTCTTTTGAAGCTGCACGAGCTCACCCTTCACTATTTCCTTAACGGCTGCCGAGACGATTCCGAGCATATTGAACTTGTTCTTCTCAACGCTTATCAGCAGTCCCTGCGCAAGCAGGTAATCGCCTACCAGAACGGCTATTTTTGAATTGTAGAGCGCATTGATGGAAGGCAGGCCCCGCCTCTCGGATGCGTCGTCAACAACATCGTCATGAACAAGTGTTGCCGTGTGCAGCAGCTCTATGAATGTGGCAGCGACATAAGTGGTTTCGTTGACGGTACCGTTGAGCTTTGCAGCCAGGAACACGAGCAGTGGCCGCATCTGCTTGCCCTTCCTGCGGATGACATAGTTCAGGATGGTGTGGAAAAAGGGGATATCACTCTTCAGTGTGTGGTTGAAATAAGATTCAAACTCGCGCATTTCGGCAGCGACAGGCTTCTTAATATCTGAGAGAGTTGACATCTCTGGTGCGGGTAGAGATCTCAAAAATAAGACAAAATGTCGATAATGTTCACTTTGTCTCGCCCAGGAATTTTTTCTGGAAGAACAGAATGATGAGTACACCGGTGGTTATTGACGCATCGGCTATATTAAAAACAGGTCTGAAAAAGACAAACGTTTCATTTGGCCTTATCGGTGACCAGGCGGGCCAGTGGGTGTCGATCAGCGGGAAATAGAGCATATCAACCACGCGGCCGTGCAGAAATGACGAGTATCCTCCGCCTTCGGGAAACATTATCGCAGGCGTGTGCCAGCTCTCGCTGAATATCATTCCGTAAAAAGCGCTGTCGATCAGGTTGCCTATTGCCCCTGCAACAATAACGCTTACTGAAAGAACCAGGCCGGGATGAGCCTTCTTTTTTATGATGCTGATAAGGTACCAGCAGATTCCAGCTATGGCAACCATCCTGAAAATACTCAGGGCCGCCTTGCCGGCCTTGCCGCCCCATTCCATGCCAAACGCCATGCCGTTGTTCTCCAGGAAATGGATCCTGAACCAGTGCCCGATCACGGAGTACTCTTCTCCAATGACCATATTTGTTTTAATGAGAATCTTGAAGGTCTGATCAGCAACGAGCAGCAGCAGGATCAGCAGGATAGATTTATTCCTGAGCGACATATGAATCTTTATTTGGCTGCAAAATAGCAAAAAAATGACAATCCCCGCAAGGACAATCACACAGCATCAGATAAATGAAATACTCAGGCAGGATGTTGATCAGTAATACAGAAACCTTTTAATCTTAAGGGTTGCTGTTTTCTGAAAAGGCTCCGGCTGATAGACTACGAGCTGAACCTGGCTGAACTTATTTACTTTGGAATTTACATACCTGCGGATCTCCTCAAGGTACTCGTCTATCATCTCCCCGGCCTTTTCCGAATACTCTTTCTTCATCGAATGGTATTTTGCCTGCAGCTCCTCGATATTGATATGCACCATCGCAACAAGCTTACCCTTCTGCTGCACGACAAGTGATTCAATCACATGGCTGAAGTCGTTGATGACAGATTCTATCTCTTCGGGATATATATTCTCACCGCTTGAGCTGACGATCATGTTTTTCAGCCTCCCCTTGATACTCAGGAAGTTGTCTTTATCCATTGTGCCCAGGTCGCCGGTGCGGAACCAGCCATCGGGAGTCATCACTTCGGCTGTCATCTGCGGTTCATTGAAATAGCCTTTCATCACATTGTCTCCCCTGGCCCATACTTCTCCTTCGCCGGTTACGCGGTCGGGATTGTGTATTTTAAGGGTTACACCTTCCATTGCGGGGCCGGTTGAACCCAGTTTAGTGGAACCAACCTTTGTTCCTGCAAGCATCGGCGCCGTTTCGGTGAGACCGTAACCGATGGCATACGGAAATTTGGCATCAAGCAGGAACTTCTCAACAGTCGGATTCAGCTTTGCTCCTCCAATACCGAAAAACCTTAGTCTTCCGCCAAAGGTCTTATAAAGCTTCTTACCGGCTAAACGGTTGAAAAATTTGCGGCCGGGAGCCGTATGATACAGGTAGGATAATACTTTGCTTTTATTGAATGTTGGGGCGATCTTACCGAAATATATTTTCTCCATGATGAGCGGCACTGTAAGCATAGTGGTTGGTTTTACCACTTCAAGGGCCGGGAGAAGCACTGACGGCGTAGGCGCCTTGTGCAGATAGTAAATTGATGCTCCGTTAAACAGCGGGAGGATCAGGCCAAGCGTCTGCTCATAAGTGTGTGAAAGCGGCAGGATTGAAAGGAACACATCAGTTTCAACTACATGCTGAATGGTAAGAACCTGTTCAGCTGTAAAGCAGATGTTCTTGTGGGTGAGCATAACCCCTTTTGATTTTCCGGTTGTTCCGGAAGTATAAATTATGGCTGCCAGGTCTTCTTCTTCGACAGGATATTCTTTTACAGGCTTCATTTCAGGGTCATAAACCGTTCCGTTGAACCCCGACAAAACTGAAAAATCATCAGTTGAAACAACAGCAGTAAGCGTATCCGAGGTGAAGTCAGCAATTTTTGGCTCAAGCGCACCCGAGACAAAAATCATCTTTGTTCCTGAGTGTGTCAGAACATTTGATATTTCTCCGGGCGTGAAATCGTTAAGAACAGGCACTACAACTGCTCCCATCGAGGTGACGGCAAGATAGATGGCGCCCCAGTTTGGCATACCTCCGCTGAGAATTGCCACTTTATCGCCTTTCTGAACAGAATATTTTTCAAGTAAAGCCATGACTGACTCTACTGTACCTTTAAGCTGGTCATATGTAATAACCTCTTCTCCGACAAAACCCATTGCCTTGTTACCGCCATGCTTCCTGAAGCTTTCCCCGGCAAGGAATGGGATGGTTAATACTTTGTTATATTCCATTGATTGTTTATGAATTGGGCACAAAGGTACTGTTTTAAACTAACGACTGACATTTAACAACGTAATTATCAGTGTGAAATTCCCTGTAAAACAATAATCTTGTTAAATAGTTTAATTTTGTGACCACCAATGCTGAAATAAATGACTGTAATCCGTGTAACAAAGGAATTTCGTTTTGAAATGGCCCATGCGCTGTGGAATTATGACGGCCCCTGCCGTAACGTCCACGGACATTCATACATTCTTTATGTAACCCTTACAGGTCAGCCCATGAACAATCCCGGTGAGCCCAGGAACGGCATGGTGATAGACTTCGGCGATCTGAAGAAAATTGTAAAGGAGAGTGTTGTCGACAGGTTTGATCATTCGCTTATGGTCTCTGGTTTTGCGCCGGCAGAGACAGTTGAGGTATATAAAAAGCATTTTGGAAACGTCATTGTTTCGCCTTACCAGCCGACATGTGAAAATCTTGTGGCGGATATTGCGGGCATCATCAGCCCGAGGATACCTGACGGGATTTCCCTTCACAGTGTAAAGCTTTATGAAACAGCCACATCATTTGCCGAATGGCACGCAACTGACAACCGGTGACAGAGACAGACAACGATAAAAGGCTTTTCCTGCTTGACGCTTATGCCCTGATATTCAGGTCATATTATGCATTTATTAAAAATCCCAGGGTCACATCTGCCGGGATGAACACCTCGGCTGTTTTCGGCTTCCTTCTTACCCTTGATGAGCTGCTTGCAAAGCAGAAACCGACGCATATTGCAGTCGTATTTGATCCGCCCGGAGGATCGGCCTTCCGGAATGAAATCTATCCTGCCTACAAGGCCAACCGTGATGCAACCCCCGAGGATATTAAGATCGCAGTTCCCTATATAAAAAGGCTGCTTGAGGCATACCGCATTCCGGTAATGGAAGTACCGGGCTTTGAGGCTGATGATGTCATCGGCACACTTGCCCGCAAGGCTGCCGAACAGGGATATACAGCGTACATGATGACACCTGACAAGGACTTTGCCCAGCTTGTGACTGATAAAGTGCTGATGTACAGGCCGGGGCGAGGCGGAGGAGAGGCTGAGATATGGGGTAAAAATGAAATTATAAGGGAATATGGTGTCGGCCCCGATCATATCACTGACCTGCTTGGCCTCATGGGCGACAGTTCAGACAATATCCCCGGAGCCCCCGGAATAGGCCCGAAAACGGCCTGTAAACTGATCGGAGAACACGGTGACATAGAAACACTGCTGCAGAAGACTTCTGAGCTCTCCGGCCGCCAGAAGGACATCCTTGAACAAAACCGTGAGCAGATACTGCTGTCAAAACGGCTTGCGACAATAGAACAGGATGTCCCGGTTGAATTCAGGCATGAGTTGCTTCACAGGCAGAGCCCGGATACAGGATTGTTGCGCAAATTATATGAAGAGCTTGAGTTTCGCACCCTGGCTGCGCGGCTGGGCAGGCCGGACACTCAGCAGGAGATACCCGCTGCTGAAACCACGGGTGTAACGGCCTTCACCACGCAACAACCGGCGCAGCTGGCTCAGCAGGCTCAGGGCACTCTCTTCGGGGAGACTGTATCAAATGATCAAAAGGCAGCCGCCACGGCCGGCATCACACCTCATGAATATTTCACTGCAGAGACTTTTGAACAGGCAGAAGCCCTGGCTCTCACCCTGAGCCGCCTCAGCGAGTTTTGCTTTGACACCGAGACCACCTCTCTTGATCCCCTGAACGCAGACCTGGTAGCTGTTACTTTCAGCTGGGAAAAGGGTTCGGGAACAATGCTCTGGCTCCCGGCAGACAGAAACGAAACACTGAAACTGCTCAATCCATTCCGCCCGGTTTTTGAAAACGAAAAAATAGGAAAGATTGGTCAGAACCTGAAATATGACATCCATGTTCTGTCGGGTTATGGCATCAGCGTCAGGGGCCCGCTGTTTGACACTATGCTGGCGCATTACCTGCTTGAACCTGACATGCGGCATAACATGGATATGCTTGCTTTAAAGTACCTCAATTACAATACTATACATATTGAAGAGCTTATCGGTGAACGCGGGCCCCGCCAGAAAACAATGAGGGACGTTGACAAGGACAAAATCAGGGAATATGCCGTGGAGGACGCCGATATAACCTGGCAGCTCAAAGAAAAATTTGAGCCTGAGCTGCGGAAAGAAGGACTGGAAAAACTTGCCACTGAGATTGAGATGCCTCTTATCAGGGTACTGGCAGGCATGGAGAGGGAAGGCATTCTGATTGACGTGACGGTGTTGAAGAATTATGCCGTCGGGCTCCGGGAGACCATAATCAGGCTTGAAAAAGAAATTTATGCCCTGGCGGGACAGGAGTTCAATATCTCCTCGCCGAAACAGCTGGGAGACATACTGTTCGTCAGGCTGCACCTCGACGACCAGGCAAGGCTTACAAAGACCAGGCAATTCCGTACTGACGAGGAAGTGTTGCAGCGCCTCACATCAAAGCATCCGGTGGTGGGCAAGGTCCTCGAATACCGGGGCCTTAAAAAGCTTCTTTCAACCTATGTGGAATCGCTCCCGGAACTGATCGACAGGAAAACCGGAAGAATACATACCACATATAACCAGGCAGTCGCATCCACCGGGAGATTAAGCTCAACCAATCCTAACCTCCAGAATATCCCGGTGCGTGATGAGGAAGGCCGCGAGATACGCAAAGCCTTCATTCCTGCTGCCGGAAAAGTCTTCCTCAGCGCTGATTATTCACAGATTGAGCTCAGGCTGATGGCGCACCTCAGCGGTGATAAAGGCATGATTTCGGATTTTCTTTCGGGACAGGATATTCATGCTGCCACCGCAGCCAAGATCTTCCATGTTCCTGTGACAGACGTGACCCGTGAGATGCGCGCAAAGGCCAAGACGGCCAATTTCGGCATTATCTACGGCATCTCCGCCTTCGGGCTCTCTGAGAGGCTTACCATCGGGCGGAAGGAAGCCAAAGAGCTGATCGACGGGTATTTCAACTCTTACCCCGGCGTCAAGGCTTATATGGATGACAGTATTCGTAAAGCCAGGGAACTTGGATATGTCACCACAATGTTTGGCCGCCGTCGCTATGTTCCTGATATTCAATCACGAAATCAGGTGGTGAGAGGCAACGCCGAGCGAAACGCCATCAACGCGCCCCTGCAGGGCAGTGCCGCCGATATCATTAAAATTGCGATGGTCAAAATTGCCGGGCGGCTGGAGAAAGAAATGCCTGAGGCAAAAATGATACTCCAGGTGCATGATGAGCTGATTTTCGAAGTTGAGGTTTCATCAGTTGACAAGCTGAAGCAGATAGTCACGTCAGAAATGAAGGGAGCCGCTTCACTCAGCGTTCCGCTTGAAGTTGATACTGGAACCGGCAATAACTGGCTGGAGGCACACTGATAATGGAAGCCAGGATAAAAGTGCTTTATTTCGGCCCGGCCCGGGGAATAACGGGTACGGACTCGGAAGAATTTACGGCCGGAGATACCTCGTCTCTGCGCAGCATGGTACTGGATAAATATCCCCGCATGGCGGCCTTACCCTTCCTGCTGGCTCTGAACAGCAGAGTGCTTAAAGAAGAGGGCCTATTGAAGGACAATGATATAGTTGCAATCCTTCCTCCGTTCGAAGGAGGATAAAAACCGCAAAATGAAAACCAGCTATTTTGTCGGGGGTCCAATAACACCTCTGCATATTTCTGAACTGATGACATCTGGTAATAATGATCCGGGCGCAGGTGCAGTTTCTGTATTCATTGGCAAAGTACGCAACGACGAGGTTGACGGAAAGAGGGTCAGGGCGCTGGAATATTCAGCCTATGAAGAAATGGCCGTAAAGGAGGCAGATGAAATCGTCAGCACCATAAAGTTAGCGTTCAGCGACGTAAAGTTGGTTATTATTGTTCATTCGACCGGGATAGTTAAAGCAGGCGAAGCTTCATTGTTTATAATGATCACATCCGGGCACCGTGATCATGCCACACGGGCCTGCCGGCACGCCATTGAGATGGTGAAGGAGAAACTTCCCGTCTGGAAAAAAGAAATATTCTGAAAGAAGACTACTTCACAGGTGTCAGAAGAAGCGATTTGTAACGTGCTCCGTCTTCAGCTATCCTGACAGCCTCCATGACCTGGTTGTCACGGGAAAGTGAATATTTCACCATTCCTGCATCGTAAAAATATCTTCCTGCAAGTTCTGATTCCAGCAATTCAGTCACATCACGCTTCTGTGTATCCAGGTCCTTTTCCAGGGAGTGGCTCATCCCTGCCTTAAGCTTGTCAATAGTTTCAACATTCGAATCGTACAGCTGTTCTTCCCTGGCCACTGCAACCAGATCTTCAAGAGCGGCCTCCGAGTCTGTCTGATAGCTGAAGTTCTTCTCTTTCAGGAAAGAAGCAAAATCTGCGAGGTCGCTCTCAGTCACCCTGAGGCTGTCAATCACCGACGGCACAGGATGGGACCAGAAATACTTCGTGGAATAGTCAAAGACCATGTTCTGGACATAAAGCTCGCTTGTGAAGCGGGTGAGCATGTCTGACGGCACTGCAACGTCAGGGATTATACCACCGCCGTCTTTCACGGGCCTGCCGTTCTTTGTCATAAACGTTTTTATCAGTGAATCAGGAATATATCCTACGCTGCCGTCTTCATTGGGATGAGAAAAATCGACTGCCTGGATACATCTGCCACTCGGTATGTAATACTTTGCTGTGGTGATCTTCACCTGTGCCTTGTAGCTCAGCGGTCTTGCCACCTGGACCAGCCCCTTGCCGTACGACCGTTCGCCGACGATAATGCCGCGGTCAAGATCCTGCAGCGCCCCGGCTACTATTTCCGAAGCTGAGGCTGACGCACGGTTGATCAGAACAACCACCGGCATGTCAGGTGCTACGGGATTTTTGTTTGTACGGAAGACGGCATCATACTGCTTTGCCCTGCCGCGTGTACTGACAACCTCCTGTCCGGGTTTAACGAACAGGTTAACTATTTCAACAGCCTCATTTACAAGGCCTCCGGGATTATTTCTGATATCCAGTATGAGGTCCTGCGCTCCCTGCTTCTCTTTCAGGTCAACAAGGGCATCCTTCACTTCCGAGATGCAGTTCTGGGTGAAATTTGTGAAGCGGATATAACCCGTGTTACTGTCTATCATCCCGTAATATGGAACTGCAGAGATTGAAATCTTTTCCCGCTTAAGCTTTTTTGTGAGCTCTGTGCCATTTTGTCTGATCACTATTTCAGCTTCTGTGCCGGGTTCTCCCTTAAGCATGCCGGAGGCCTTGTCTGACGATACGTCCTTGAGTGAGATACCATCAATGCTGATCATGACATCTCCCGGTTTTATACCGTTGAGATCAGCCGGGAATCCTTTGTAAACATTTGTCACAGTGATATAATCACCGGATTTTCTTATAAGTGATCCGAAGCCTCCGTATTTCCCGGTGGTCATAAATTCAAGGTCCCCGGTATCCTCCTCCGGATAATAAACAGTATACGGATCGAGGGTTGAAAGCATTCCGTTTATACTTTTTGTGACAAGTTTTTCCGGATCAATTTCATCGACATAGAAGGCATTCAGCTCCCTGAAAAGTGAGATATAAATGTCAAGATTCTTTGTAAGCTTGAAGTCCTTGCTCTCCTGACCACCGGCCAGGAAGCCGTATGTCAGTGCGGCCGTAACCAAGGTCAGGGACAGCAATATGATTCTTTTTGTTTTTCCGGAGCTCATAAAAAAAGATTTTCACAAAGTTAATATTTCACATAAGATGTGACAGTTTTCCGATCACCTCTTTGACACACTTCTCGGTCAGAGCATAAGGCTGAATGACTGTGTCATTCCATATTATTGCCATATCAAGACGTTTGCCACTGCCGGGAAGTGAACTGACGAGAGGCATTTTATTCTGCCGGTAGGCCTCTCTGAGGCGTCTTTTAATGAGGTTCCGGTCGACAGCTTTCCGGAAGTATCTTTTAGGCACTGAAATCAGTACCCTGACGGGCTCCAGGGACGGGTCTTCCGGCATGAACCTGTAAATAACCCTCAGGGGCGGCTGGTTAAGTGGCCTGCCCCCTGAAAAAAGATCGCTGATGGTTTTAACGCCACAGAGTTTCTCTCCTTTTGTGAATGTCGCCCCTTTTTGTCTCATCTTGATAAAGAGAAAGCATCGATCCGGCAGGATGGATGCTTTCATCAGTGGTGTTATCCGGAATCAGACTTATTTGTTGTTTCTGTTAAAATCATGAATGAAACAGTCAAGCGCCATGGTCATTGAGGGCGCTTTCGGGTTTGGAGCCTGAATGTCAAGCCTGAAACCCTCGTTGGTCACTGCCTCGGCAGTAGTAGGTCCGAAAGCAGCTATCTTTATCTCCCCCTGCCTGAATGTTGGATAATTCTCCTTCAGAGACTTTATCCCTGAAGGACTGTAGAACACAAGAATGTCATAGTCAAGCTCCTTCGAATCAAAATCCCTGCTAATAGTCTTGTACATTGTGCCGATCGTAAATTTGACATTGTTCTTCTTCAGCAGTTCGGGGACATCGGCTTTGTGAGGATCGGAGAGTGGCACGAAGAAATTTTCATCCTTGTGCTTCACAATAATATCGATAAGATCCTCGAATTTGGCTTTCCCGTGGAAGATCTTCCTTTTACGGTAGACAATATATTTCTGCAGGTAAAATGCCACGTTTTCCGTGATGCAGAAATACTTCATGGTGTCGGGGACCGTAAGGCGCATCTCGTCACAAACCCTGAAATAATGATCTATGGCTGTTTTGGAGGTAAAGACCACGGCTGTAAAATCGGGGAGATTGATTTTTTGCTGCCGGAAGTCTTTTGCAGGTATACCTTCCACCTGAATAAACTGTTTGAAGTCTATTTTCAGGTTGTATTTTTTAGCGAGCTCAAAATAAGGCGATTTAGGATTGTTTGGCTCAGGCTGCGACACTAATACCCTTCTTATCTTCAAATCCATAAGTTTTAAGTTCAACCACCACTACCTGCCCGACTGATCAGAAAACACCGAGTATTTTCATTATCACCAGAACGGGTAAGATTTCAAGGGCACAAAGGTACAAAATGAAATATGAAATTGAAATATGCCTGTTTAGAAAAATCGTCATGAGTCTTAAGGCGCGCATTATCAGAAATATACTGGTAACAATTATTCCTGCCCAGATAAACGGAACAGGGTTATTGACAGGAGCAAACAAAATAACAGCATTCAAAATAAATAGAATCAAAGAGTCTGCGAACCAGGTGTTGTAGATGATGTTCATGTATTCACGGTAGAGTGATTTCAATCCGCTTGCCTCTGCCAGCATAATGCTTGTGAGATGCCTGAGCATCAGGGCGGCGAGAACAGCCCCGGATATAATTGCCGTCAGTTTAATTGAAGCTGAAGTACTTTCGTACCGGATGGTGTTTGTCAGCAATAATGAAACCGAAGCAAAGAGGCTTACATTGAATATTGTAAAGAGGTTTCTGATTATGGGCGGCCACGAGATAACATCCGAAGTGCCAGGGACTAACTTTTCAGGCTGGCGCCTGAAGCTCAAAGACGCCAAGCCGGAAATCATGGCTTTCCTTCCGAAGACCGTAAGCAGGGTTATGAATAAAAGGCAGACAGAAAGAAGGATGAAACTGAAGTCGGTGCTCACCTTATCCGGACTGTGCAGCTGGCCCTCGGCCCGCCCGGAGGGCCCATAGTAGTCAGTCCGGTAATCTTTTCCTGTAAATATTTTGTCAGTCAGGCTGGTCCCTGTATCAGAAAAGGGGATAAGCCGGCCTATACTGAACTCATCATGTGCACTGATGCTCTGAAGAGTGTCAGCAGCAACCAGTGTGGTATCGGCGGGCTCTGCTGTCATCAGGCTATTTTAAAAAAATGCAGGCCTGCCGGGATAAAGTTCGCCGAGAATGCTGTTTGCGAGTCTGCTGGCGCCGATCCTGAAGTACTCAGGACTGAGCCATTTTTCTCCCAGGATCTCACTGACGATGTTATAATATACAATAGCTTCGTCAGGTGTAGCTATCCCTCCGGCGGCTTTGAAGCCTATCATGATTCCCGTTTCGTTCCAGTAATCAAGTATGGCCCTGCACATAACCCAGGCCGCCTCCGGTGTGGCCGATACCTGGCTCTTCCCGGTCGACGTCTTGATGAAATCGGCTCCCGATTCGATAGCCAGAACTGCTGCGCGGTAAATATTCCTGGAATCCTTAAGGAGACCGGTCTCAAGTATGATTTTCAGTGTTGCCTTACCTGCGGCAGCCCTCAGGGTCCTCAGTTCATTTATAACACCGTGGTAGTCATTTTCAAGAAACACCCCGACAGGGATTACGATATCGATCTCTGAGGCGCCGTTTTTGATAGCCATTTCCGTCTCCAGCACCTTCACCTCAAGATAGGTCTGTGAGGTCGGGAAGGCGGATGACACCACTGCCAGTTTAACCCCGCAGGCGCCAAGTCCCTGACGGGCAGGTACTGCAAAATTGGGGAATACGCACAGAGCTGCCACATTGTCTATGCCCTGATAGGTCAGATGCAGCGAGGCAGCCTTTTCTGCAAAGCGCCGGATGGCAGGAGCACTGTCTGTTGTATTAAGACTGGTCAGATCGATGAATGAAAAAATATTTCTCAGAATACCAGCCCTTTCCTCCCCGCTGACCGTCATTTTGGCTTCGGCGACACCTTCATTCATCTCGTCGGTAGAGAGGTCGGGATTAAGCAGTTTCTTGTATAATTTAGTCATAATCAGTATTATATTTAAACAAACAGCCGCTCGTTGTCTAAAGACAAACAGGGGTCAATTTAATTGTTTTTAATGAAATGCAAACAAAAAGAATGAGCAACCTATTTACGCAGGCCGTTGTTACGGGCCAGGGAGGCAAAGATGCCTGCGATGCAAAGCACTGAAAATATAATGAAACCGCTTTTCATCGCCCCGAGCAGCTGTGGGTAATTTGAGGGGTTCACCCTGGCCTGTCCCATGAACAGGGCGAGAAGCATCAGAGCTATTGCCATACTGAATGTCTGGCCAACGTTACGCATTGTGCCCAGCATACCCGACGCATTGCCCAGTTGTTTCTTTTCAACGGAACTCATGACAGCATTCGAATTAGGAGAGGAGAAGAGGGAAAAGCCTATCCCCATTATGACCAGCACTGCAATCACAAAAACTATTGATGTTTCGGCAGTTAAAAAGCAGAACATGATAAGTCCGGCGGAGGTAATGGCCATGCCGATTGAAGCCAGCACACCCGGGTTCTGCTTGTCAGACAGCTTCCCTGCAGCAGGAGAGATCAGCGCCATGGTCAGAGGCCAGCACATGAGGATGAAACCCGCATCGCGGGGCCCCAGGTCTTTAATGTACTGGAGGTAAAGGCTGAGAAAGAAACCTGTTGCACTGGTGGCTGCATAATGTATCAGAGCCGCAAGATTTGAGAGGGCAAATACCCTGTTTTTTGAAATAAGCGTAATATCAAACAGAGGGTGCTTTGTTTTCTTTTCCCTCAGGACAAACAGCGGCATGAGAATGAGACCTGTGGCTGTAATAATCCATCCTGTCGCTGAAGGCAGTTTCGAGAACCCGTACATGAGCGCTGCCAGCGACAGACCGTATATTACAGCTCCCTGCCAGTCGAAGATTTCGCCTTTGGCCTCTGCCCATTCCTCTTTCATTTTCGTACGTATCAGAATGAGGCTTATTATGCCCATCGGCACCAGGAATGCAAAGATGCTTCTCCATCCCAGATAGCGTGTCAGCAAGCCACCGAGGAAAGGACCGGAAGCAAGCCCGATATATACGGCCGTTACATTGATGCCCATTGCTCTTCCTCTCTCCCCGGGCGGAAAGACAGAAGTCAGGATAGCCATGCTGGTGCCGAAAAGCATGGCGCTTCCCAGGCCCTGAAGCACCCTCGCTCCTATAAGCCAGGCTACATTGGGGGTGAAGGTTAGCAGGATCATTGTCAGGGTAAAGATGACAAGCCCTGCGGTGAATATTTTTTTCCGCCCGAGGATATCACCGACCCTTCCTGCCGGAAGGAGCAGAATTGAGGTTGAGAGCATGTAACTGCTCACTATCCAGTTAAGGGTAACGGCATTGACACCGAACTCATCACCTATTGACGGCAATGCCAGGTTCACCGAAGAACCCATGAATGGTGTAAGGAACGATGCAAAGGCTGTAACGGTGAGCACAGACCTTTTAACTTCTTTATCCGTCATTCCCTGTTTCTGCTGTCAATAAAAATTGTTACCGGCCCGTCGTTGATCAGGCCTACTTCCATCATTGCACCGAATACACCGGTGCTTACGGTGTGGCCCAGAAGCTCCTCTGTCCGGGCAACGAAAGAATCATATAACGGGGCAGCCTGCTCCGGTCCGGCAGCACGGATATATGATGGCCTGTTCCCTTTCTTTGTCGAAGCATGGAGTGTGAACTGGCTGACGATCATTATCTCTTTGCCGGTTTCGTATGCCGACAGATTCATCACTCCGTTGCTGTCGTTAAAAAGACGCAGGTTTACCACTTTTGCAGCCAGCCAGCCGATATCATCATCCCCGTCAGCTTCTTCAATCCCGAGAAAAACAAGAAGACCAGGCCCGATAGCCGAACGGCGTTCTCCGTTAATTGAAACGGATGCTTCCTTAACTCTCTGAACCAGAACTCTCATTTTTGGTAATCGAAGCGGTAAAAATAGTAATTATTGGCTACTTTTGGAGCCTTATTTGCATCATGGATTTTATAACAATTACCGGTATCGCCCTGGGGCTTTCTTTTGACACCTTTGCTGTTTCACTTTCGTGCGGGGTTGTCGAATCCAAAATGCATTTCAAAAATGCCATTCGTATTGCCCTGATGCTTGCACTGTTCCAGGGGGCTATGCCTGTCCTCGGCTATTTTCTCGGCTCTACGGTCAGCCAGTATATCGAAAAATTTGATCACTGGGTGGCATTCGGGCTGCTTATGATACTTGGTATAAGAATGGTCATTGAAGGACTAAAGAAGGATGAAGACAGGGAGCCGGCTGACTTCAGGAAGCTGTCCGTACTTCTGACCATGGCTGTAGGTACGAGCATTGATGCTTTTGCCGTCGGGATCAGCTTTGCCTTTCTCAATGTGAAAATATGGAGCGCAGGCCTTCTTATCGGCACTGTGACTTTCCTGGCGTCAATGACGGCCATACGCATTGGAAAATCCGCCGGCAGCCGCCTCGGCTCAAGGGTGGAGATCCTTGGAGGAATTATACTGGCAGCCATTGGCACAAAAATCCTTATTGAGCATCTGATGTCCGGAGGTTGATGAGATTGAATTTACCTTCATTCAGGCATATCTTTACGGGCTCCCCCTGAGACCATATCCCAGTATATTGAATATCGTTCGTCGTACGTCCTGTAAAAGGGCTTCAGCTGCACATCGCGCGGGCGTCCTGTGCTATCTGTCATAAAGGTGCTGATACTGTTCTCAACAGGCTCGGTCCAGTCTGCCGGAAATCTGTCGGTTGTCATCAGTACCGGCACGTACTGCGGATCAAGAGCAGCCGGGTCATCAACAGGGCCAAGTTCTCCGGCAAGAACAACAGGGCCATAAAAGACAGCAACCCTGAGCGAATCATCAGGCATAGATTCCAGGCGGAGCTCAAATGGTATTTTTACTTCAATACGGTCTCCGTTTTTCCACTTGCGGGTGATGGGAATAAAGCTTCCGGGATCATTCTTAAACTGCTCTTTACGACCGTTCACTACGATTTCAATACCGTTTGCAGCCCACGAAGGGTACCTGATGTTTATTGTAAGTTTAACGGGAGCATCGGTTGCAATTTCAAGTGCCGTACCCTGTTCCTCGGGATAGTGTGTCATCTGTGTCACGTTAAGACCTTTCTCATTCCATGTCAGTTCCGATGCAATAAACTGGCTGACATATAATTCCCTCTCATTGTGAAAGTATATTGACCCGCCGTATTTTGCATGATTCTCCATCCCGGTACCGATGCAGCAGGTAAACCACTCGGGGTCCTGAAAATCCTTGTATCCACCCATCTCCAGTGAGAGGTTGTACACAACTCTTCCGTTCCCGGGGTGCTGAGAGGCGAGTATATGATTGAACAGGGCTCTTTCATAAAAATCAGCCGCTTCGGCATCGGCAGTCCATTCAAACAGATGGTCAGTCAGTTTGAGCATGTTGTATACGTTGCAGGTCTCGGAAGTCTCATTACCAAGTCTGTCGCGCAGTTTGTCGGCCTCGCCGAAATATTCCTTGTTGCCATGTCCTCCGGTGACGTAGGAATGGTGTTTTACAACTGTCTCCCAGAAGAATTCAGCCGTCTTCCTGTCAAGAGTATCTCCTGTCAGTTCATACCTGCGTGCAAGACCGATGAGCTTTGGGATATTCGTATTGCCGTGTTTCCCGGGAAGGATATCCTCACCGCGCGACAGCGGCTCGAGAATGAACTTATCCTGGAAAATCCGTGACATATTCAGATACTTGTCCTTGCCCGTATCTGCATAGAGGTCGGTGAGCACTTCAAGCATACCCCCGTATTCGCAGTGCAGCATATCCTCAATCTGTTCTGGTGTGAGATCATCAACCACCGTATAAATCCAGTCAGCGAAGCGCTGAGAGACCTCAAGAGCTGCAGTATTGCCGCAGAGGCGGTATGCATCGCGCAATCCGGCCAGTATTTTATGCTGAGTGTAAAAGGGAGCCCAGAGACCGTTCAGGTCAAAACCCCGGGAGCGGATTACTCCCTTGCTGACCTCTTCCTCAAAGATCTTCCTGGCGCCGGGGCAAGCCCCTATATATCCTGATACGCCGGCATCCTGACATGCTTTCAGTTCACTCACTATATAGTTCACCCTCTCAAGGAAACGGGTGTCTCCTGTTGTGAGATACATCATTGATAATGCGCTCAGATAGTGTCCCAGGCTGTGTCCTGCAAGTGTTTCCGCTTCCCAGCCTCCGTACGGTTCTGCTTTCGGTTCAAGGCCGGCTTCTGATCTGAATTTGGAAAGGAGTCTGTCTGGTTCATATTTGAGAAGCACACCCACATTAAGATCTGTTGCATGTTTGAAAGGCCCGTCAAGAAGCCTGACATCATTAAGCGCAAAAGGCAGTACCCTGAATTCAATTACATCCCGCTTACCGGTGGAAACGGTTACGGGTTTATTGTCAGCGCATCCGCCACCAAGAATCGAAACCAGAATAATGGCACAAACAGGTTTTCTCATACTTTAAAACTTAAAACGGTATCATATATCGTTCCCTGCCTTTAAAAACAGCCATTTCAGTATAACCCGAAAGCTTAAGAAGTTCATAAGCCTCATCGGAGAACTGTCCGATACGCCCGGGGTAGTGAGCGTCAGAGTTGACGCACACAGGCACTCCGTGTCCGGCAAAGAGCGGGAGATATTTTCTGTCGGGATAAAAATCATGCAGCGGCTTGTTTCGTCCGTTGGTGTTCAGTTCAAAGGCAACATCATGGATCTCAAAGGCAGACGCCAACATGCTGTAGAGATGTGTAATGTCTTCCTCGGGCCGGTAACGGTGTATTCTCACGAGGTCAGCATGACCCATGATATCAAAAAAGCCGGTGGAAGCGGCCTCGCAGACCAGGTTGAAATAATTTTCGTAAATCTGGCTGATATCTTTTCCGATATAAAACTCCGGACCGAGGTCAACTGTTTCGTCGCCCAGGTAATGAACAGAGCCGATAATGTAATCAAACGGAAATGCGTCAATTATACCAGCAGTTTCCTGTTCCTTTCCCGGGATATAATCAAGCTCGATACCCATTCTCACGGCAATCTCCGGGAATTGCTTCTTAAGCCGGAGGATGTGTTCAGCATAAGCAGGCAGACGGTCACGATCCATACTCCATTTCAAATGCCCTCCGGCAGGAGTGAGATGATCAGAGAAACCAATCTCACTGAGACCGGTTTTGAGTGCTGCAGCAATACAGGCTTCGGGCCCCTCCCTGCCGTCACTGTATGTGGTGTGGATGTGGTAATCAGTTTTGTAAATCATATACCCTTGGGCGCTAATGCCATTCATCAAATTTAGAAAAGCTGAACGAATTTATCTCCGGATTGTTCTAAATTTGCACTTTATGGATACGATCTTAAAAATAGCGAAGAAAAAATGTGATTGTTTTTCCTGCGAACTCAGGGATGTTGCTTTCGGAAACCTCAGCCAGGAGGATATCGATCGTATCTGCGATGCCAAGGAAGAAAAGAAATATTCCAGGGGTGAAATCATCAACGAAGAGGGAGAGCCGGTACACGATTTCAAGTACCTGAAGAACGGACTGGTGAAGCTGTTCAGAAAATCAATCAGGGGTGAAGAGCAAATAATTGCCATTGCCAGGCCGCTTGAATTTGTAAGTAATACAAATGTTTTCACGGAAGGGCGTTACAGCTACTCTCTCTCAGCGCTTGAAGACTCGGTAGCCTGTTGCATAAGGATAAGCCTAATGCAGGAGCTGATTGAGAAAAACGGGAAATTTGCCCTGAATCTTATATCTGTTCTCTCGCGTACTTCGGAGAACATCATTACCCTGGGGCTGGAGATACGCAGCAGGAACCTTGCCGGGAGAGTTGCGTATGTACTTCTCTATTTTTCAAGGGACATTTATCATTCAAGTATTTTTGATCTGCCTGTCTCAAGAAAGGAAATCGCAGATTTTATCAGCATGAGCTCGGCCAACGTCATCCGGACATTTTCGGAGCTGAGGCGTGACGGCATTATCAAATCGTACGGCCGCACAATAGAGATCATCGATATGAATAAACTGGAAGTTATTTCAAAGCGGGGGTAATAGCCCTCAGCGCCTGGTCAATATCCGGATACCTGAATTCAAATCCTGAACGGATAAGGCGATCTGGCGAAATTCTGCTCCCCGTAGTGAGCACCACCGACATTTCTCCAAGAACCAGATGCAGCAGCCATTGCGGCACATGAGGAAGAAACACCGGCAGATGTTTCTGCCGGGCTATCTCATTCATCAGCATGTCATGCGTAATATGATCAGGCGCTGAGGCGTTAAACGCACCTGACATCGTATTATCAATGACGGCCCTGAGATATATGTTGCAGAGGTCATCGATATGTATCCACGGGAAGTACTGTGTGCCCGGTCCAAGCCTGATGATAAGGCCGGCGCGCGCAGGCGCCGTGAGCTTTGAAATTGCAGACCCCTCCGGGGCCAGCACAAGGGCCGTTCTTATCCTGACAACCCTGACGCCTGCAGCTTCAAACGGCACGGCGGCAGCTTCCCATAAGCGGCAAGTCTCAGCCATAAAGTCGTTTCCCGGAGGATCGGTTTCACTGAATATCTTTTCCGATGTGCCGGTACCGTAATAATCTTTTCCCGATGCTGTAATAAAAGCCTCAGGTCTGATTCCTGATGCAACCGTAGTATTGTAAATCAGTCCTGCCGCAGCTGTCCGGCTTTCAATGATTTCTCTTTTTCTCCGTGCACTCCACCGCTTTTCACCGATATTGGCTCCTGCCAGATGAATAACCGCATCGCCCTCTCTGAATGCATCCTTGTCGCAGTAACCGCTTTCGGGATCCCAGCGGTATGATCTGAATCTTTCCCCGGGTTTTCTGCTGCGCGAAAGATGCACAACGTCATAATCTTCTTTCTCCAGCAGGACACTCAGATGAGATCCGACGAACCCTGCGCCGCCTGTTATCACAACACGCCGCATGGCTCAACGGATTTCTTCAATTATATCAATGGCATCGAGGATACATTTTTCGCATACCTTTTCATGCAGGCCCCGCTCTTTGATTCTTGCCTTTCCTTCCGGAGTATTGAGATCTTCTCCAAGAAGCTCTGAACAAAGATCGGTGCCGTTTCTCTCCATAAAAGCCTTATTGAAGCTCTTCACCCTTTCATAGACCTGCATCTTCTCATTTTCCTGCGGCAGACCGGAAGCGCCGTAATTCAATCCGAACCAGATATAAGCTCCCGTGACGGCGCCGCATGTCTTCTGCATCCTGCCCATGCCGCCGCCGAATGCCGCTGCTGCTTTTGCAGTAGCCTCACTTTCACCGGCACATGCCATCAGAACAGCCTGGGAACAGTTATAGCCTTCCCTGAAAAAGCTTAATGCCTTATCCTTTTTGTTCATTCGCTTTTTCTTCAAAAATATCAAAAAAATAAAGGTGAGAGTAATTACCTTTTGATATGATTTTGAAAAGCCCTACTTTTATCGCCTGCATTAAAGTATCTTAAAACATCAAGGTAAAATGGTAAACCAGAAGAAAATTAAAGGAGTGATTGGCATCCTGACAGGAGGAGGCGATGTGCCCGGTCTTAACCCTGCAATCAGGGCTGTGACAATCAGGGCAAACAGGGAAGGATATAAGGTAATCGGACTGCGCAGAGGATGGGGAGGGATCATTGAAATTATCAGGGATCCGAAGGCTGACAACAGCGACTGCTTTCAGCTGCTGACAGATGATATTGTCAACAAGTCAGGAAGAACGGGCGGAACATTCCTTCATACCTCACGTACCCGGCCGAGCCATGTTCCAAAGGCATATGTTCCGGAACACCTGAAGGATGTCTATAAGAATGATATGAATGATCTCACCCCCGAAATTATTAAAAACCTCGAATGGCTTGGGATAGATTATCTGATACCAATAGGCGGTGACGATACCCTCAGTTATGGAGTTCATCTCTACAAGCAGGGAGTGAAGGTTGTGGCAATACCGAAGACGATGGATAATGATGTACCGGGCACAGATTATTGCATTGGCTTCAGCACCTGTGTCACCCGCACAATACAGATGACCAACAGCCTGCGGACATCAGCCGGCTCACATGAACGAATGATGATTCTGGAGGTTTTCGGCCGTTATGCCGGTTTTACGGCTATGCTTCCCACCATGGCCGGCGCCGCAAACAGATGCGTCATACCGGAGTACAAGTTTGATATCGAACAGCTGGCACAGCTGATGGTTGAGGACCGTAACTCAAATCCCAGCAAATATTCAACTCTGCTTATCTCTGAGGGTGCAATGTTCAAGGGAGGTGAAATGATCTTTACAAACGCCGAAAAAGACGCCTACGGGCACGCCAAACTTGGAGGCATAGGCGATATTGTCTCTGCCAAACTCAAAGAGCTTTCCCCTAAATTCAATAAAGGTAAGACAATCAATACTATAGATCAGAAGCTTGGCTATATGGTAAGAGGCGGCGATCCTGATGCCGTTGATTCCATTGTACCGATGGCCTACGGAAACCTGGCTCTTGACCTGATAATGAAAGGAGTGCACGGAAGGGTTGTTGTACTTAAAAACGGCCGCTATGACAATGTGCCCATCGATGTCGTTACCTCCTCCAAGAAAGTGGTGAAGGTTTCCGAGTATTACAATACAGAGAGACTGAGGCCTTACTATTCAAACTTTGAGATGAAGCCGTTCTTCCTCATGGCAGCAGAATATTGAAAATGGTTTACCCTGATGATAAAAGAGGTGGTGCCGGGAGAGGTCCGGCATCACTTTTTTCATTTTTACCCTGAATGTGAAGCAATTGACCCGTGGCGTTGTGATAAAGTCGACAGGCAGCCGCTACAAGGTGCGTGATGAATCCGGAAACATTCATGAATGCACCCTAAGGGGGAAATTCAGGTCTAAGGGTATCCGGACCACCAACCCCGTAGCCGTAGGAGACAATGTGACCATCGATGAGGCTGACAGCGTGATAACCGCCCTGGAGCCCAGGCGCAATTACATCATCCGCAAAGCCACAAACCTCTCCAAAGAATCACAGATCATTGCTGCAAACATTGACCAGGCATTCCTTATGGTCTCTCTGAAAATGCCCGCCACGCCCATTGAGTTTATAGACCGTTTTCTGGCCACAGCTGAGGCTTACCGCATACCAACCTCGATCATAATAAACAAATCGGACCTTCATGGTCCTGAAGAGGAAACCCTTGCCCTCAGGCTGAAAAGCGTTTATGAAAAGATAGGCTATCCTGTCTATATTGTCTCTGTCACGAAGGATATCAACACTGACCTGATAGAAGAGGCACTGAAGAACAAAACCACGCTCCTTTCCGGTAATTCCGGTGTAGGAAAGAGTACGCTTCTGAACAGGGTGAACCCTGCTTTATCGCTCAAGACAAAAAAAATATCGGAATACCATGAGCAGGGCAAACACGTCACAACTTTCCCCGAGATGCATCCTCTGCCGGGAGGAGGATATGTCATTGATACTCCCGGCATAAGAGGCTTCGGGGTAATAGACTTTGACCGGAATGAGATCTATCATTTCTTCCCCGAGATTTTCCGGGCCTCGTCAGGATGCCGTTTTTACAACTGCATGCACCTCGATGAGCCCGGTTGTGCCGTACGTTCAGCCGTTGCTGACAACGAAATAGCACCCTGGCGGTACAAAAGCTATGTAAGCATTATTCTCGGAGAGGACCCCAAATACAGATAATCCTTATTTTTACAACATAAATCAGCCCCGATGAAAAAGATCAACATAATTGCATATTCAGTTTTTCTGCTGATAATGCTGGGCAATGTGTTATTCTTCCGCAACCTCTACAGGAACCAGATTGAGTATTCCGTCAAGTTCCTCGACAGGCAGGTCAAGGTAATAGGGTCTGATATTGACAATACCAGCATGTATATTGTGAGTGACCTTACCGAGATCGACTTTTCGGAGGACATGGCTCTCTTCTTTACAGACCGCGAAGTGAATGAACGCGCGAAGGAGAAGATCAAGCTTTATTATTCAAAATACGAGGATATTATTGTCGGCCTGATGCTGTACAATAATTCCGGCGATGTTTATACAATCTTCAAGGATGAGGAGAGGAATTCATGGCTCGACGGTTCATACAGGGCACAGAATATCCCCGCTATCTACAAAGTGGAAAAGCTTGAGCCCGATCGCGACAAGTACAAATATTATCTCCCGGTGCTCAAGGATGGCCAGGTACTTGGAAACCTTGTCGCCACAATAGACTTCAACCGGTACTTTTCACGGGTCTTTGCAAAATATAATCTTGAGCAATACCAGTGGCAATGGATGGTAAATGACACCGGGATGATAGTCTATGACAATCACGGGGGAGAGGTTGCTTATTCTGAGCTAAGAAAAATACAGGGGCAGCTTGACGCAGGTACAGCAGGGTGGATCGCCCACAGGATGGAGACGGAGGGAAAGTCCAACGAAATAATTTCTGCTTTTTACCCGATCAACATGTTCGGGCTCGATTTCGGACTGGTGTTCTCTGCCCCAACAGACTTCTTCCAGAAGTACATCTTCCGGAATGCAATCATCATGCTCCTGTTGCTGATGACCGCCATCCTTTTCATAATCTGGCTTTTCCAGGGACATCTCCGAAAGAAGCATAAACAGTTCGACGCGACAAGCGATTCGGAATCGACACTTTTATCAATTATTGAACAGATGCCCGTGGGGTTGCTTGTTTATAACAGCAACAGGGAGATTCAGAAAGCAAACAAGCATGCAGCGACACTATTTTCATACGCTACCGAGGATGAAATGACCGGCAAGCTAGTGCCAGACATGTCACGTAATGACTATGAAAGCGACCTGGACGGGCAGCCGGGACAGGGAAGGATAATAAGACTACCCGGCCAGAGCGGTGACCGCCTGGTCTTTCTGAACAGCATCCCGGTTGACTTCAGGGGAGACAAATCAACCCTGGAGGTACTGATTGACGTTACAACCCTTGAATCGGCACGTAAGCAGGAGGCAGATGCCAACATCGCCAAATCGGAACTCCTGGCACGTATGAGTTTTGAGATACGTACGCCCCTGAACGGTATTATCGGCATGACGGAGATGCTTAACAGATCAGAACTGCCGGAGCAGTCCAAAGAAGTTGCAAGGCTGCTCAGGCGCTCAGCTGATCTTCTGCTGACAATCATCAACGATATTTTCGATGTCTCAAAAGTTGAGACCGGTAAGATGATCCTCGATGAGGTGCCGTTCAAACTCAGGCAGGAGATAACCTATTGTGTCAACCTTGTCAAACGGGAGAATCCGGAAACTCTGGTCAAAATAATATCAAAGGTCGATGACGCTGTGCCTGACAACCTTATCGGTGATCCCTACAGGCTGAGGCAGGTAATTACGAACCTGCTGTATAACTCCCTTGCCGGAACGCAGACAGGCGAGATCAGTCTTGAATGCCGTGTCAGCCGGTCGGAGGGTAATCTGTTCGTTCTGGGCTTCACCGTCACCGACACCGGAAACAATTACACCAGGGCCGAGATTAAAAAACTGTTCGGCGATTATATTACCAACCTGAGCGAGAGGTCTGAATGGGCTGAAGATCTGAGACTTGGTCCTATCCTTGCAAGGCAGCTGACCGAACTTATGGGTGGAGAACTGACGGCAGAGAGTCCTGCCGGCAAAGACTCTTCAGGCAGGGAGAGAGGGCTGAAGGTCTCTTTCACCATCAGTGTTCACCTGAATGAAAAGATCGCTAAAAACATAGACCTGACTGGTTACAGTGAGCTGAGCGAAATACGCACCCTGGTGATCACAGGCTCACAGGGCCGCGATGACGATTTCCTTGGCGTGATACACCGTCTCGGACTTCCTGTTTCTGTCACAAGCTTCCAGAAGCATACTGTATCGCAGATAAAGGCAAATCTGCAGAACGCGCATGACAGATACATGCTCCTGATCATCTTTGATGAACCTGACACCGACGGCTTTGAGGCTGCAAAAACACTCCTCGATTCAGGCATGACAAGCGAACATATAGTGCTGATGTTTACATCGAAAGACCCGAAAGGGCACTTTTCACGGTGCGTTGACATGGGCATTGACCATCTGCTTGTCAAACCGTTTGCCGGAGAGGACCTGTTTGCCGTGCTGAAAGAACATTTTCCGTCACTCAGGAGCGAAAAGGGCAACCTTGTCCCCGAAAAATCCGCACTGCCGGTCATTCTCGTTGTTGATGACAACTATCTGAACAGGAAAGTGGTAGGTTCGTTGCTCAAGGTTCTGGGAGTAACTGCCGAATACGCCTCCGGCGCAACGGAAGCCATTACTATGGCGAAGGAAAAACCTTATGACCTGATCCTGATGGACCTCATAATGCCTGAGATAGACGGTTTTGAAGCGGCCAGGGTCATCCTGGAGTTCGACAAAAACACAATAATAGTTGCCCTTTCTGCCGACAACATGCCCGAGACCAGAGTCAGGGCCGAACAGACCGGAATGAAAGAGCTGTTGTCAAAGCCCGTTACAGTTGAAGACCTCAGAAGGGTGATTGCCAGGTATCACAAGCAACAGTGACATGCCCGGTGATGTAAAAAAACTGCCGCCACAAAGGTTTCTAGATCTGAGTGGGTCCCTGCCTGTTGTTGACGTCAGATCTCCGGGTGAATATGCATACGGACATATACCCGGCGCTGTGAACATCCCTCTCTTCAGTGACAGCCAGCGGGCGGAAGTGGGTACCGTTTACAAGAAAGAAGGCAACCTTAAAGCTGTCCTTCTCGGCATTGACCTTGCAGCCCCTGAAATGTCGGATAAGCTTAAGAGCGCCGTGGCGCTTGCTCCGGAGAAATCCATTCTGACATACTGCTGGAGAGGAGGCATGCGCTCAGAGGCAATGGCATGGCTGTTCTCAATGGGCGGATTGACTCCGCTGCTGCTCGGAGGAGGCTATAAAGCCTACCGTAATCATATTCTGGCCGACCTTGGAAGAAAAAGAAATTTTATTATCCTGGGAGGCCTGACCGGGAGTGGTAAGACGCATATTCTCAAGTATATGATGTCATCGGGTACGCAGGTCACAGACTTGGAGGGACTGGCTTCACATAAGGGTTCGGCATTCGGTGCCCTGGGACAGCAACCGCAGCCCTCATCGGAACACTTTGCCAATCTGCTTTACAGCGACCTGAGCGAAAAAAAAGAAGAAGACCCGGTCTGGCTTGAGGATGAAAGCCGCAATATAGGCACTGTCTTCATGCCCGACAGTTTCTATGACATGATGCAATCAGCCCCCGTTATTGCTCTTATGATGAGCATTGAAACACGGATGCCCAGGCTGCTCCGCGAATATGCCTCTTTTCCGCCTGAGCAGACTGTCGCTTCCGTCATGAAAATATCCAAACGGCTGGGAGGAGACAGAACCAGGGAGGCTGTTGAGGCAATCCGGAACGGTGATTTCGCAACGGCAATCAGGATTACACTCGAGTATTATGACAAGTCGTATTATTATGCCCTTTCAAAGCCTCAGGCCAGGCCGGTGATCTTTCTTGAAACTGACACTGATGATGTGGCCGTAAATGCCGCCAGAGTGCGCGAGGCTGCCAGAAGCCTGGCATAATTCACCCTCTCTTCAGGATTGAGGCATCGACCCACCTGAAAACCTTATCGGAGCGTCTTACCTGAACCGGCAGATGAACGGAGCAGAGAGTGCCCTTGCGGACTTCCTCTGCCGGGTTGGTGGCGTCGTCCCTTAACTCGGTGACTTTATGCTCAATAATCCCGGTTGTGGGCCCGGTAATAAGTATTGTATCACCCCTGCTGAGGGCACCTGCCTCAAGCTTTATTTCCGCAACACTCAGCCTGCTGAACCAGTTGGTGACCTTTCCAATGTAAATTTTTCTTTTTGTCGCAGCGGAACCGTAGGTAGTGGTCCACTCTCCCAGTTTTTGTCCAAGGTAGTATCCATCCCAGAATCCCCTGTTGAAGACTGTGGAGAGACGAGTCATCCATCCTTCAACCTTTTCCTTTCCGAAGGTGCCGCTTACCACTGCTTCGACAGCCTCGCTGTAGCACTCCGAGACTGTTCTGACGTACTCGGCTGACCGGGCTCTTCCTTCGATTTTAAGCACCCGGGCGCCGGCATCGATTATCTGGTCAAGGAAGCCGATGGTGCAGAGATCCTTCGGCGACATGATGAACTCATTGTCAATCTCTAGTTCACCTCCCGTCTCCTTGTCAGTGACAATATAGGTCCGCCGGCATATCTGGTAGCAGTTGCCCCTGTTGGCTGATGCATCGGACTCATGCAGGCTCAGGTAACATTTTCCCGATATCGACATGCACAGGGCACCGTGTATGAACATCTCAAGCCTGACGGGCTCCCCTCCAGGGCCCCTTATATCATCACGGACAATTGTGTCGTAGATATTTCTTACCTGATTAAGATTGAGTTCGCGCGACAAAACGGCCACGTCAGCCCACTGCGAATAAAATTTCAGTGCCCCGCTGTTTGAGATATTGAGCTGGGTGGAGAGATGCACCTCCAGTCCTGCTTCCCTGGCCGCCATGATAGCTGCCTGGTCGGTGGCAATAACGGCGCTGACACCTGCTTTTTTTGCAGCAGAGAGCACTTCACGCACGGTGTCCGTCTCATCGTCGAATAAAACAATGTTCAGCGTTAGGTAGCTCTTTATTCCGTTCTCGCGGCATATTTCAGTGATTGCCGGGAGCTCCTCCGCTGTGAAATTATCAGACGACCGGGCCCGCATGTTGAGTTCTCCGATGCCGAAATAGACTGAGTCTGCCCCCCCCTGTATGGCTGCGCGAAGAGATTCCCATGACCCTGCCGGCGCCATAATTTCTATGTCTTTTCTCTTCATGAGGGTCCCGGACTTTTACTTTTTCTTTTGTAATATCACTCTCATGCAGCTTCCCTTGCCCGGTTCAGAATGAAGCACGTATATCCTCCCCCTGTGATACTCCTCGACGATCCTCTTTGAGAGTGACAGCCCCAGACCCCATCCCCGTTCACGCGTTGAATAGCCCGGTTTGAAAATGGTCTTGAAATCTTTCCTTGGTATGCCCTTGCCGGTGTCTTCCACGTCAATTATAGCCTCCTGGTCATTTTCGGAAAGTCTGACAGTTATGCTGCCGGCGCCTTTCATTGCATCAATGGAGTTCTTCACAAGGTTCTCAATTACCCATCCGAGGAGGACAGGATTGAGTGGCACACTTGTACATCCGGTGGTTTCGTTGGCTATATTAAGATCGACGGTTGATGCTATCCGTTTATGCATGTATGTAACTGTCTTTTCAGCGAGTGCCGGCAGATCACCCGGCAACAGCTTCGGCTTTGAACCTATCAGGGAAAACCGCTCGACAACACTGCCGAGCCTTTCAACATCGACAGAAAGCTCCTCCGCGATATCTGTGCCCGGATATCTGCTGCGGATAATCTCCGCCCATGCTGACAGCGATGAGGTCGGCGTGCCAAGCTGATGAGCCGTCTCCCGCGACAGCCCCAGCCAAACCTGGTTCTGCTCGGCAGAGCGTGATGAGTTGAAGGCAATATATGCTATCGCGATGAACAGCAGGATCACGCCAAGCTGAACATAGGGATATATTCTGAGTTGCCGCAGAAGCGTGCTCTCACGGTAGTAGATATAATTAACAATGCCGTTGCCAAGGTCTACAATAATCGGCTCATTACGCTTATCCATCCGCTTCAGTTCGCGCTTAAGGGATGTGGTGTCTGAAGCAATACCCGCCGGGATATTCCTCTGAGAGATGATATTCTGCCGGGAATCAATCAGTATGACAGGGACGGTGGTGTTGTCTTCAATTATCCGGAAAAGGAAGTCAAAGTCATCAGGACTGCCCGAAAGTCCCACCAGCCTCCTTGTTGCCTCGGCCCACAGCTCCACCTTCTTCCTCTCTTCCTCCTTCAGCTTGCCTACCAGGTCACGGGTGTAGAGCAATGATCCGAATCCGATGACAACCGCGAAGATTAACAGCAGGACCTGCCAGACCAGTTTTTTACGGTAGATATTCATGTATTACTATTTCTTTTTCAGCAACTTCCGGAGAGGGCTTTCCGTCACTTCTTCCTGCTTTACCTCTGTCTGTGCAGCAGGCTCCTTGCCCTCTTCCCATGTTATTTTGAATTTTGGCTTGCTCTCGACGGGCTTCTTTTTCAGCGTATCTGCCTGATACCAGCCATACTCCTCGTTCAGTATCCCTTTCAGTGTCTGTTTTTCAGTCGCGATATCCTCTTTGATATTATCCTTCGCCTGCCCGAAGTCATAGCCAACATCTACTATGCCGTTGGTACATTCTATCTTCAGAGGTATGGTAGCTTTACCGGCGCCGTCGACCTGCACCTGACCGAAAACGTCATCACTGCGGTTGCGGTCCCTTGCTTTCCTGCTCAGAACCTCTGACAGCAGCAGCCTTGCATGATAAGAGTAATCCTCGTCGAAGTTGTGAGTCCCGTACAATGTGAAGTTGACTGCAGTTGAGTTGATCAGCATCTTTGGTATTGACACCGTGCGGTTGGTGATGAAGACATCGTTCTCCATTCTTGAAAAACTGATATCCCTCAGCTCGTCGAGGTCAAGATATGTTGAGAGACTCTCGGCCAGGGCAAAGTGCACAAGCCTGCCGTCAGTGATTACCAGATGCGCATCTGAAACAAGGTCCTTTGTGATGATATTATAATTGCTGTCGAGCGGGGCAAGCACGGTGACTGTGCCTGTCAGGTTCCCGAAGAGATTGTCGCTCACGATAAAATCCTGGCCGAAATTGTTGAATGAAGAGAATGTCTTATTGATATCAATGCCGGTCACATCGAGCTTTGATCTGGTGATATACACTCCGTCTTTTTGCCTGCCCAGCCTGAACTCGCCCGTAAGCAGACCGTCAAGTCCTTCAGCCCTGATGTCACTGAAAGTGAACATAAAGGGCTCATATGCAAGAGATGTTCTGAAGTTAGCTGCGCGGAATCCCTGGCTGATGATACTGTCAGCCGTGAGAGTGATTTTCATGTTGACGTCTGCCGGAAAGATGTTAAGCCGCTTGCCGGCACCTGCCGTACTGTCATTCTCACTTCCGGTGAAAGAGGCTGTTACAAATCTGTCAGCTGCTACATCTCCTGTAACAACCATGATTTCGGGTCCGCCGGATGCCCATCCTGTAAAATTACGCATCACTGCATTTACCCGGAAATGCTGATCCATCAGCGTGAAAGAGAGGCTGTCGGCAATAAAATCCCTGTTGATGATCAGCGAGCCGTTTGCATCTGTCAGGACTATGCCCGACGAAGCGATGGTAGCTCCGAAATCGCTGAACACAAATGATGCATCCGGATGAAGTGAGGGCAACGCTGCCATATCAAGCTTCATGCTGTCAGGGAGCTGGCCCGACAGTTTTATGTGACCGCTGATTGATCCTTTCTGATCGCGGATATAGTCTGTTTTCATGATCTTGCGCAGATCATCGAAGTTAAGATCTCCGTCAAGGGCCAGGGTGACGTGCGGCTTGGTCAGACTGCTCAGCCTGAAAGACCCTTTCAGTTTTGCCGAACCGTAGGTGGCGTTCATATTGTCAACGGTGAAGAGGAAGGTCTCCGGACTGTTGAGTGCCCCGTTGGTGAGCCCTCCGCTGAATGAGAGGTTATTCACTTTAAGTCCGCTTCTCTGCGAACTGACCCGACCGTCAGTAAGGGCATAATTAAGTTCAATATGAGGCTTGCCGGCTTCTCCGTACGGTCCCTTGAGTGTACATCTGAAATCCATTATCCCGGAAGGACTCAGACCCCCGGTATGGGATATCCATTTTGCAGGCAGCATAGAGACAAGTGATCCGATATTGATCTTCTTTCCCTCAACAGCCAGATCAAGGGTAGACATCGAATAGTTTACCATTCCGTCAACCCCGAAATTCAGGCCGGCCAGATCGATTGTTCCTTTTGCCACAGACAGCGAGTTGGCCGTCTTGCGCATTTTGACCGATGCATTCACCGGGAAACCGGAGATGCTCATATCGCCAAAATTAACGGAGTCAAGATCCACGCTGACAGTCGTGTTCAGAAAGATCCCCGCCCTGAAAATATCCCCATCGAGGGTGGCTTCATTTATCCTGCCTGATATCCTGAGTCCGGAGCTCCTGTCGTACCAGACCGTTTTCATGTTCAGGGCGCTGATGTTATTAAGCCTTACGTTTTTGTTTTTTTTCTTTTTATCTCCGCCACTAAAAGCCTGGTAGTTTATGTCCCCTCTCTTATCCGTAAGCAGGTTTATCTTCCCCTCCCTGACCGTTATTGAGCGCACTGCCACCGTGCCTGTAAGCATCTGGAGAAGGGATGCTGTCACGGAAAGGGAAGAAGCGGAAAGAAGCGTATCGTTATCCTCACCCCTGAATTGCGTCTTGTCGTAATATGGCGATGGCGTTACAAGGAGATCATTAAACCTGAGGGTTATATTCGGGAATGACTCGAATATTGTCAGCCTGAGTGTGCCGTATGATATCTTGGTATTGACGGATTCATTAACCTTGCGGACGAGGGCGGCAGTCAGCTTGTCATTTCTGATCCATGCATACAGGCCAAGGCCGGTCACGGTCAGTAAAAACAGGCCTGCTGTTATCAGCGCTATCTTTTTCAGCCATCTCATTCAGCCGGTTCCCTGACGTTGTTATTTTTTTCTTTTCTTCAGGAGGAACGAGAGATCCTGGCCCGGCATCAGCTCCCTGGCATCGGTTCCGTAACTGAACACCCGTGCATTACGAGGGCCTATGAGCGATAGCTTCCTGCCTTCAAGGAGGAACATTGTTCCCTCGCGCAGCCCTGCCACGAAAATATCCCTGTTTACTTCAATGAATTCGAGGATCCGCTGTTCACGTGTTTCTCCTGCATGACCGGCAGGATTGGCATCGAGGTAGTGAGGATTGATCTGGAAGGGGATAAGACTGAAAGCCCTGAATGATGACGGCGACGTCACGGGCATATCGTTGGTGGTCATGATTGTCGGACAGACCACGTTTGACCCTGCACTCCATCCAATATATGGTGTTCCGGCAATGACTTTCTTCCGGACAGGAGCTATCAGCTTGTTGTCTCTGAGGCACTTGAGCAGCATCCACGTGTTGCCGCCGCCGACAACTATTGCAGATGCTTCCATGACAGCCTTTACCGGATCGGAGAAGTGATGTATCGACACCACGTCATGACCCACCTCCCTGAAGCGTGTTCTTACCTTCTCCTCATAATCATCATAGGAAAAGGTCACGGCAGCATAGGGAATGAATAGCGCCTCTGTCTTTTTGTTGCCGAGAAACTCCCTGATGTTGTTCTTGGGATAGTCAAGATACGCCTCCCCGGAATTTGTAGAGTTACTTATAAGAAGAAGTCTCATCTGTCTGTTTTTCAGAAATTGAAAACTAACGGGCCGGTGTTCTCCGGTGATGCGCCAAAGATATATAAAAAACAAAAGGCCGCACCTGTTCTGTGCGGCCCTTATAACGTATCACTGCGTATATCAGTTGTTGAATGTCAGGGCTATGCCGACCTCGAAGGGGAACAGCTCGGGACCTTTCCCTTCTTCAAACATTTTTGAAAGATAGTATGTGCCGTAAGCCTGGAACATCTCATATCCGAGTCGTGCAGTAACTCCGTATCTCAGGAGATTAAGACTGAAATCATCCTTGTTTTTTATCTTCATCTTGTCGTTGTCATAATAGACCACCTTGGTATGGGAGTGCAGCTTGATTGCTCCTATAAACCCTGCGCCGATATTTATTGTACCGTGATTTGAGACAGGGATCTGTCCTTCAAGAAGTATCGGCATGGTGGCATAAGTTGTTGAAAGCTTGGTTTTTTCATAGCTGACGTCTTCGGGGGGATACACGGGCATTATATTTCCGTTGTCATCCTCGGCTATTGAGTTATCACCGTCAAAATGGTAGTCACTCCAGCTCAGGCCGACTGTAGCAGCTATCCCGAAGTGGCGGCTGAACCCCAGGTTGATATTGGGCAGCAGGAAGTTAAAATTCATTGACTTCGCAGTGTTGAGGTTCATGTAGTTTTCCGATGGTTCCAGAGAGGTGCTGAATGGCTCTGTGAAGTAACCGCAAAACCCCAGTTCAAAGCCTCCGACATGACCTCTGAATGAAGATTTTGTATCATCATCATACTCTTCAAAGGTGACTGATGTGTCATTGTCATCTTCAGAAATTCTGATGCCCTTCTTCCCGATTCTGATAACAGTCTCATCATCACTCTCCTCAACGGTAACACCTCCGACAGTTACGGTTGATTTGTCATCATCATAATCCTCTTCCTCCTTATAGGCATCTTCATCTTCAATAATTATTTCTACATCTTCAGCGGCCAGGGTGTCCTGTTCAATAATTATCAGAGTGTCACCGGCGGCTGTCACCTCCGCTTTCTGTTCCATCTCTTCAAGTTCCTTAAGCTTTTCCTGTTTTTCCTGGGCTTTTGAAGGCAGGACGAAGGATAAAATAATAATCAGTGTTATTGCTACTCTTTTCATGGCTTAATGTTATTTATGTTTATTGCAAGGACGAATTAACCGGCTTCAAAGTTACAGTTATTGGGAACTTTTTCTTACGGGTGCAGAAAATGAAAGCAGGGATGAGTTAAAGCTGACAGCGACGGTGTCTCCCGCGGCACTGACGATTTTTTCAAGTTCCATATCCGAACCGAATACACTGTTGATGCCTTTAATACACGATTTGGCAATGACATATCCGTCAACAGGTGTTTTTTCCTTTTTGATTGTTTTCGAGAGGCCGGCAATACCTTTTATGAGCCAGTTTTCTTCTTTTTCCGGGATATTCGTCGTTGCGGGGATCTTGCTGAAATTTACTGCGAGGAGTTCACGGGATTCAATTCCGGCAGTGATTGCTGGCCTGGCAGCCCTGGCGCTCACTGTCACGGGTGCAGTCTTAACGGGCTGTTCCCGTTCCGTTGCAGGAAGCTCTTCCTTTACTGCTGTTACGGATGTTATCTTTACTGCTGCCAGGGATGTTTTATTAACGGAAAGCTCAGGTTCCGGCATCACTTCTTTTACAGCCGCGGGAACCGTTTCGATGGCTTCAGGCGCCATGGCAACTTCAGGAGAACTGGCCGGTGCTGTTAAAGAAGTCTGTTTGTCCGTTACCGGCCTGAGAAACAGAATTGCAAAAATGACTGCCGCTGCTGCCAGCGTAGTTATCCACACTCGCCTGATGATTTTGGCGGCTGGTGTTGTCCGTAAAAGAGCGTGCCGGCCGTTCCACTTATCATCAAAAGGTCTGAGCCGCAGCTGCCCGAAACTTTCGGCATAAGCTTTTTTCGCGGGATCGGACGCCAGCAATGCTTCCATTTCGGCAAGACTGTCTTCAGGCAAGGCGTTCTCTGACCATGCTGCAGCAAGGAGATCAAACTGGTCATCAGTCAGATCACCTGCAGACCGGAACAGGTCGCCTGGCGACGGATACCTGTCATCCGGCGGTGTCAGGCGCGGATAATCCGTATCATCGTTCATTGCCATACTGATGTTTTTACAAGATAATTTTTCAATGCTACCCGCCCCCTGAAGATATACGTCTTTACCTGGTGCTCTGTAAGCCCGGTAATTTCAGCTATCTCATTGTAGTGGTAGCCCTCGTAATCACGCAGGAGGATGACTGACCGCTGAACAGCAGGCAACCTTTCCAGCGCATGATGGAGCACCTCATTCAGATCAGTACTGCTCTCTTCTGCATAAAGGGAGGAGTCATCATAGAACTCAACATCCACCAGCCTCGATTCTTTACGGATGACATCAATCATTCTGTTATAGGCCGTGGTGAAGAGCCATGCCTTAACTACCGTATACTCCGTCTCCGTGACGCAGCGCCACAGTTTCTCGTAGGTGTCCTGCACAATATCTCCGGCCCTGTGGCTGTCCCTTATACTTCGGTATATAAAGCGGTAGACGTGGTCGCCAAATTCCCTTACCGCATTATTGTACTCTTTTACTGTCATCCCTCCGTACTGACAACATAAAGACGGCTGTAATATATGTTTTGTTACAGATTCAATAAAAAAAAAGCAGAGACACCATAGCCGGCGCCTCTGCTTTTATTGTAACCCCGCCCGGTTTGGGCGGTGCTATGGCATGATTTTTCGAATTTATTATTTGAACTGATATACCCTTATCCAGTCAATCTCCATCGAGGAAATGCCTCCGATGGGCTTGTCAACGCCGCCGGCCAGGTTAACGTACATCGCCTCCTGCGGCACACCGCTTGTCTGTTTCATCACCTCAATGCCGTTTATCTTCCATACCAGGCTCTCAGGACGCCATTCAAGGGTATAGATGAAGAAATCAGAAAGGTATCTTGAACCGATGCTCTTTTTATAGTGATTTCCCGGAGCGGTGAACAGGTCAAACCATACCTTTCCGCTGCCCGATCTGCAGACATCGATATGAGGAGTGATACGGTCCCCGATCAGCCAGAAGGCATTGCGCACTGCCGGGTCGGTCAGCTTGATCTTGGCGGAGAAAATACCGTATTTCTGCCTGAAGGAAGCTCCGCTGTTGAGAATACCGGATGTGAACGGGAATTCCTTTGTGTAAAAACCTCTCTCCTGATCCCAGACCTTGCCTGTTACCTTCTGCGGCTTCGTGATTATGCGCAGGACGCCGTGGCGAACTTCAAAATTGTCCGAGGGAGTATAACTGTGAAGGTCAGTGGCAATACTGTAGCTGTCGTGCAGAAGTTTGTCACCCCAGTAATATTTGTTGAGCCATTTCTTCTTATCAGGCTCGCTGCCGTCAAACTCATCACCGAATGTTAGCGAGCGATTTTTAAGAATATCAAACTTGTTTGAGTCTTTAACGGCGAAATACCATTTGATGTCGGCAGTGTTTTTAAGGCTGTTGTATTCATTCAGCTCCTTGAACATATCTGTTTTCTCGAAACGGTGTTTGTCAAGCAGATACTCTTTCTTTTCCGTGAACGCCTTGCTCTTCAGGTATGCCTCGAGCTCGTAATATCTCTTAAGGCGGGCTGAATCCTTTACCTGTACGTAGTTGCCTAAATCCTTTGAAGCCTTGAATTTGTAGTAGGAAGCAACGTCAGCGGCGCTTTTCCTGCTCTTGTAATCAAGCAGCTTCTGGTACTCGGGAGTATCTTTGAAAGTGACAGGTTTCATGTTTTTCTTAACCAGGAAAGCGGACGATGTCACGTACATTTTCAGCTCCTCAAATATTTTGACCTTGGCGGCGTTAAGGTTTTTTCTTACCTCCTTGTCTTTCAGCAGTTTCTTATATTCGAGCCATTTGCCGTACTCTTCGGTATCCTTAAATGTGACTGGCTTTTGTCTCTCTTTTTGCTTGAACTCAGACGACTGGACAAATCTTTCCAGGTCTTCTATCTCTTTTATTTTGGCTGATCCGTCCAGAGTGGTAAAGTTCTTGAGCGGAGCACTTCCTTCGGTTTTGAAATAGAGAGCTATATCCTTTGCCTTCTTTAGGCTGAAAAATTCCGTTTCTCTCGAAAATTCTTCAGAACCCTTATAGGTGAGCGACTCCAGCTCTTTCTTCTTCTGTCTGAAACCGGCAGAATTAATGCTTTCATGGAGCACGTTGTATTTTGCCAGCGTTTCAGAACCGGCAAAGGAGATCATCTTTTCATATTCAGCGATGAGTGCCTTTTCTTCCAGTTCCAGTTTAGAAGTTGAGGGGATCATCCCCAGCATCAGCTTTAAGGTTGACATTGCAGATAACTTTTTAAGTATAACCTGTTAAAGATAAAAATGTTTCAAATATTTTGGTCAGGATCAGGCAATTATTTGTTATTTAGGAGACAACAAAAAAAAGGAACTGATTCTGACAAATAGTTTATTTACAATAGAATAAAAACGCATGAAAAAGCTCATTATTGTTACCGGCCTGATAATGCTGGCGGCTTGCAGCCCTGTAAGAAAGGGAACAGCCCCGCCCGAAGTGATAGTATCGTCTCCTGAGACGCAGGATCAGCTTATACTGGCTACACTGTGGTACCAGCAGTCAGCTGAAATGAAAGCACTCTGTTACCAGTGTTTCCGGAACGCTGAAAATGCGCTCTCCGAAAACCTGGCATGGGCTGATAAGACCAGACCCGCAGCCGTAGTGCTTGACATAGATGAGACGGTGCTTGACAACAGTCCGTATCAGGCCTGGCAGGTGCTGGAAAACAAGCCTTTCACTGATCAGGACTGGACCCGGTGGGTTAATCTGGCACAGGCCGAACCTCTTCCCGGAGCTGTTGAATTCACCCTCTATGCGGACTCGCTGGGGGTGGAGGTGTTTTATGTCTCAAACCGCAAGGTCACCGAGATGAACCCCACCATTTCCAATCTCGCGGCCTGCGGATTCCCCGATGCTGACACCACCCACCTCCTTCTTAAGCAGGGCAGTTCATCAAAAATTGACCGCAGGGCCCTTATTGAAAAGAATTATGAAATCCTGCTTCTTATCGGTGATAACCTGGCCGACCACAGCGGCACCTATGAGAAAAGAGGGCCCGACCTTGGATTCGCCGCGGTCGAAGCTGACAAAGAGCTGTTCGGAACCCGGTATATCATCCTTCCGAACCCCATGTACGGTAACTGGCTCTATGAGATCATGAGACAATCGGAGGGTACAACCGCCAGGGAGAAATTACTTAAAAAGCTTAAGGGATTCTGATGAAAAAGATCACAAGGCCGCTTATCCTGTCGCTTCAGGCTTTATTGCTGCTGTTTGTATCCCAATCCGCAGGTGCTCAGCAACTCACTGCGACAGATATAATAAAAAAGGCAGATGAAAAGTTCAACGGGGAGAAATCAGGCTACAGCCTTATGACGATGACCATCGTTCGTCCCACCTGGCAAAGAACGGTGGAGATCAAATCATGGTCGCTTGGCGATGATTACTCTCTGGCCCTGATTACCGCTCCCGCCCGTGAAAAGGGTCAGACCTTCCTCAAGCGAGGCAGTGAGATGTGGAGCTGGAACCCTGCAATAAACAGGCTCATCAAGCTGCCTCCCTCAATGATGTCACAGGGATGGATGGGTTCCGACTACACCAATGATGATATTCTGAATGAGTCATCGGTAATAAATGACTATACCCACACACTTGAGAGTGACGAAGATATTGACGGCAGCGCCTGCTACAGGATTAAACTCACTGCCAGGCCGGACGCAGAGGTAATATGGGGTCACCAGATGTGGTGGGTTGACAAAAAAGAGTTTGTTGTACTCAGGGCGGAGTTGTATGATGAAGACGGGTACCTTGTCAGAACTGAACGCGGCATGGAGCTGAAAAGCTTTGACGGGCGGGTGCTTCCGTCCCGCATCGAACTTGTACCTGCAGAAAATGAAGGACATAAAACCATTCTCCTCATTGACGCGATGAAATTCAATATTGACATTGATGAGAGCTTCTTTTCACAGCAGAATATGAAAACCATAAGGTGATTCCGGGTAACAGAAAGGAATGTTCATATGAAAGATTATCAGCTGGCCTGGAGAAATCTGTGGCGCAATAAAAAGAGGACACTGATCACTGCCGCATCTGTGTTTTTTGCTGTCTTTTTTGCGCTTGTCATGCGTTCTTTCCAGCTCGGGGCATATGACAGGCTCTTTAAAAATGTTATTGAAGCATATTCCGGGTACCTGCAGCTTCAGCACAGCGATTATTTTGATGATGCCATTCTTGATAACAGCTTTGAGTATGATGATGCCCTTGGTGAGACCCTGAAGAGTGACCCGAACGTAAATGATGTGGTACCGCGGCTTGAATCTTTTGCCCTGGCAGCAGCAGAGAGCCGCACACAGGGAGTGATGGTCATGGGTATCGACCCTGAAGGGGAGGACAGGGTTTCAGACCTACGGAACAGGCTCGTAAGATTCAGACTCAGTCCTGCTGCTGTTGATGCCCTGAAAGCTGAAGCCCTTCCGGACCGGATTAAGACAATGCTTGAATTATACACCGGGGAAACCTACTCAAGCACGGGAAGACTGATGCTTGACCTTGGAATCAGTGATACGGACACAGCAACCGTACTGCCCCTGATACGGAAACACGCATCTTCCGTGAACCATTACTTCACTGCAGATGAAACAACAAGCGCCATCATAGGATCCGGATTGTCAGAATATCTTAAAATAAGCGTAGGCGACACATTGGTTCTGACAGGTCAGGGTTATCACGGAGCCTCAGCAGCCGGCAAGTACCGTGTCAGCGGCATAGTAAAACTGCCTGCCCCGGATATCGACAATATCATTGTCTACATAACCATTGAAGCCGCCCGGGAGCTGTATGCCGCTCCGGGGATGGCAACATCGGCCGTCATCGGGGTAAAGGACAACAGCGATAAAATGGTCCTTGCCACAGGCGAAAGACTTGGCAGGCTGATCACTGATCCTCTTGTTGTCAGGGACTGGAAGCAGCTGAACGCCCTTCTTGTGAACCAGATGGAGGCTGACAATAAGAGCGGTGCCATCATGATCGGGATACTTTACCTTGTCATTGCCTTCGGAGTATTCGGAACAATGCTTATGATGCTTGCTGAAAGGAGAAGGGAATTCGGCATGCTGGTGTCAATAGGCATGCAGAAACGGAAACTGGCAAAAGTGATCTCGATTGAAATGCTCCTGGTGGGATTCCTCGGGGTGGCTGCCGGAATTGTTGCCTCACTGCCGGTGGTAATCTACGGTCATCTTCACCCGCTGAGGTTCACCGGACAGATCGGACGCATGTATGAGGATTACGGATTTGATCCGGTCATGCCTACAATGCTGCCGGACACATATTATCTCTGGCAGACGGTAGTGGTCTTCATAATCCTTCTGATAGCCATAGCGTTCAGCATCCGTAAAATATTCAGAATAAATGTTATTGAAGCACTCAGGGCTTAAGCTTTTATGATATGATAACAGAAATTGCATGGAAAAATGTCTGGCGAAACAAAACCAGAAGCCTGACCGTCATTGCCTCTGTTGCAGTCGGTGTCTTTGCCGGGGTGTTCACAATGGCGGCTATCAACAGTTCAATTGTTCAGCGGATTGATGCTGCTGTCAATGACGAGCTGTCGCATATTCAGGTCAACAACAAAGACTTCCGAAGCAGCGGGGATATACGGAATTTTATGACGGATTCGGCAGGAATTGCCTCAGCGCTGACAGGTACTGCCGGTGTCACTGAAATCACAGGGCGGATAATTGTCCACGGGGTTGCTTCAACTTCCGCAAAAAGCACCGGGGTGGAGATAACGGGCGTTGATACAGAAAGGGAGAAACAGATGTTTACCCTGTCTGAAAAACTCATACCCGGCACAGGGAGCTACTTCGCGCCCGAAACACAGGGGAACAGTATATTCAAGCCGGTGTTTATCGGAGAGAAGCTGGCAAAGGACCTTAACATCATCAGGTACATCCTCTCTGCCGATGCCCTGAAACAACTCGAAGAGAAGGGCGTTCCTGCCGAAGTCATGGCAAAGCTGGTGCCACTGAAGGACCAGCGCTTCACATCAGACAAGAAATTCAGCAGGGCTATCGACGGGCTTCTCTCTCCGCGGGAAATAAAGAAATACAGCCTTCAGGTAAAGGAGGCAGCCTGGTCATACCGGGAGGGATCTAAAATTATCCTTTCGTTTCTTGACATGAACAATGTGCAGACCGGTGCAGCCTTTCGCGTATGCGGAATATTCAGGACCAATAATGATCTGTTCGAGGCTACCTCACTGTTTGTTCCTATGGATGAGCTGAGAAAACTGACCGGGATGCCTGACGGAATCTATCACAGGTTTATTGCCAGGCTCGAAGACAATGATCTGACTGAAAAAGCCACCGGGGAGTTAAGGATGAAACTTCCCGCTTATGAAGTTCTTAACTGGAAGGAGATATCTCCTGACCTTGCAATGATAGCAGACATGATGCAGCAGATCTATGGCATTTTCATGGCGACTAATTCTCGCAGCGCTGGCATTTGGAATTGTCAATACAATGCTCATGGCCGTGCTTGAACGGACGAGGGAACTGGGGATGCTTGCCGCCATTGGCATGAACCGGAGAAAAATGTTCTCCATGATTATGCTGGAATCAATTTTCCTTTCATTCGTGGGCGGGATAGCAGGCATGGGTATCGGGGAAGCGGTTATAGCTCTGACGGCAAGAAAGGGCATTAACCTGGTGAAATACTCAGAGGGGATGGAGGCATTCGGTTATTCCGCACACCTGTTTCCTTCAATCGATACACAGTTCTTTATAACGACCGCTGTGCTGATTATTCTTACAGGAATTCTTGCATCAGTCTATCCGGCCCGCAAGGCATTGAAATTAAACCCGGTGGAAGCATTAAGAGGCGAAAAATAATAAAATCGACACAGTCATGAAAGTAGTTGAAATAAACGATGTGTATAAGACCTATCATGATACCGAAGTTGAGGTGAAGGCAATAAACGGTGTCACCCTCAGCTTTGAAAAAGGTGATTTTGCAGTTGTGGTTGGCCCTTCCGGATCAGGCAAGACCACGCTTCTGAACCTCATCGGCGGCCTTGATCAGCCTACAGGAGGCGAGATCATTGTGGCAGGTCACCGCCTCTCGGAGCTAAAACCGTCGGAACTGATAGATTTCAGGATGGAGCATGTCGGCTTCGTCTTTCAGTCCTACAACCTTATTCCCGTGCTGACCGCCGAAGAGAATATCGGATTTATAATGAACCTCCAGAAGTGGCCAAAGGAAAAGCGCAAGGCGCGCACCGATGAGCTGCTTCAGTCAGTGGGTCTCTCCGACAGGCATAACAGCAGACCCTCGCAGCTGTCGGGCGGACAGCAGCAGAGGGTGGCAGTGGCACGAGCCCTGGCGCCCCGTCCGGAATTCATACTGGCTGATGAACCGACGGCAAACCTCGACTCCAGATCGGCCGAAACCCTCCTCGATATAATGGAAAAGCTGAACCGTGAGGAGGAGATGACATTCATCTTTTCGACACATGACATACGGGTGATGAAAAGGGCCCGAAGGGTCATAACGATAGAGGACGGACGTGTTGTCTCCGATGAAAGGACAAACAATATTTCATGAAAAAAGCCATCATGTTGCTCTCTGCAGTGATGATTTGCACTTTCACATCACTGTCACAGGATGCCCCGGGCAGATTTTCTGCCGGAGGCTATGCAACATGGCTCAATAACTCCGTATTTGAAGACCCTGCAGAGGAATGGCTCAACAGCAGCATGCTGCATAACAGGCTTAATTTCAGGGCATACCCCGGCACCCGGATAACAATGGCTCTTGAAATAAGAAACAGGTTTGTGCTGGGCGACATGGTACAGCTTGACCCCGACATACAGCACGGGCCTGGCTGCTGATCCGGGCTGGGTTGACATGTCATGGAACCTCCTGAGTGAGCAGTCTTTCGTGCTTAATACGTTCATCGACAGGGCCTGGATCGACTACACATCAGGGAAGCTCAGGCTCACCCTGGGCCGGCAGCGGATCAACTGGAGCCAGGCACTGGTATGGAACCCCAATGACATTTTCAACACTTATTCTTTTTTTGATTTTGACTATATGGAACGGCCCGGCAGCGATGCCCTGAGAGCCGTTTACTCCACCGGCCCGTCATCGGCAGCCGAAATGGTCGTCAAGCTCGACAGCGCCAACAGGGTAACTGTTGCTGCCCTTTACCGCTTCAATGTTCTTAATACCGATCTCCAGTTCTTTGCCGGCGAGACAAATGAGGAGCTCTTCACCGCGGGTACAGGATGGTCAGGTGCATTAGGCTCATATTCAATCCGCGGCGAAGCCACCCTGTTCACTCCGCTCGGAAATTCATCCGTGAAAGAGACGACCTTCATCGCAACGGCAGGCGTCGATAAGACCTTCACAGATAAGATTTCGGCACTTGTGCAGATGATGTATTCAAACAACCCGTTCGCACTTGACAACTTCACCGAGCTTTACAAGGGAGCCATTACTGCGGACCAGCTGGCTCTGTCGGAGTTCAGCGCCATAGGGCAGCTTACCTATACCCCGGTTCCGCTGCTTAACATCTCAGTGTCTGCAATCTGGTATCCTGACCTGAAAGGTTATTTTGCAGATGCCACTGTTGATTTTTCAATGGCTGAGAATGTTGATTTTTCACTTGTAATGCAGCATTTCGACAATGTCATATCGGGAGAAGTGACAAAGATAAACCTGGGTTTCGTCAGGATTAAGTATAGTTTCTGAAATTTTCCTATTTTTACGGCATTAACCCTGAAACTATGTCACTCGTTCATGAACTGGAAAAATCCGGAAACTGGTTATTCAGAAGGAGAAGCTGGTTACCGGTAATTGTTCTGGTTCTGGCTGCCGGTTATCTCTTCATTGCCAACAGAAGCGTTATTTACTTCAATCTGACATGGGAACTGACCTGCGTTATTGTCTCGGTTGCAGGTGAGATGGTCAGGTCGTACACTGTCGGTCATGTGCCGAGAAACACCTCAGGCCGCAATGTTATTGACCAGATGGCTGATGAACTGAATACCTCGGGAATATATTCGATTGTCCGTCATCCGCTCTATGTGGGTAACTTCCTGATGTGGCTGGGCCCCGTTCTCTTTCTCAGGTCGGTTTGGTGCATTATCATATTTGTGCTTGCCTTCTGGATCTATTATGAGCGGATTATTTTTGCAGAAGAGCAATATCTCCGCCGGAAATTCGGTGAGGATTATGATACATGGGCCTTCAGGGTCAGGTCCGTGATTCCACGTTTCAGGAATTTTACCAGGGCAGACCTTCAATTCTCTTTAAGGAATGTTCTCAAGAGGGAGTACAACAGCATAGCAAATCTCTTCATCGTCTTTGCCATTCTGGATGTGACACGGAATATTGCAGTGACCGGAAAGGTTTATATGGAGCCGCTGTACATCACACTGCTTGTCGCAGCCCTAATCTTCTGGTCTGTTGTGAGGTACCTGGTCAAAAGGACGAAGTTCCTCTATGTTGAGGGACGATAGGATAGAATAGCTCTACCTGTTCCTCACCCCCATGAAAATCATTATGTAGTATATCAGCGATGCCAGCGATCCAAGCGCTGCTATGACATAGGTATACGCGGCCCATTTCAGCGCGTCCTGTGCCTTATCCTGTGTCCCGGAGTATGTGATGCCCGCATCTGACAGCCATGCCAGGGCCCTCTTTGATGCATTGACCTCAACGGGAAGGGTTATCAGGCTGAACAGGGTGGTGAGTGCAAAAAGAACAATGCCTATCAGAAGTATCTCTGGCCGTGATTTGACAAGAAACAGTCCTGCGATCAGCACCCATTGAATCCAGTTGGACGAAAAGCTCACCACGGGGGTAAGTTTTGATCTCATAGTCAGCCATGCATACGAGGTTGCGTGCTGAACGGCGTGGCCTGTTTCGTGGGCCGCAACTGCAGCTGCGGCAACACTGGCGCCCGCATAGACATCGTGGCTCAGGTTAATGGTCTTTTTGAGAGGGTTATAGTGATCAGACAACTCGCCCGGAACACTGTGCACGGTGACATCCGAAATGCCGTTGTCACGAAGCATCTTTTCTGCCACATCCTTACCGGTCATTCCGTTGCCTATGGGGACTTTAGAGTATTTTCTGAATTTTGATTTTAATCTTGCGCTGACAATCCAGCTCAGAAACATGAATACTAAAAAAATGATCCAGTACAGTCCGTTATTTAAATACGTTGTTTCCATTTGTTTTCTTTCTCTTAAATAGTTACTCCCTTTACTTCAAAATATCTGCCATTGTCATTTTGTTAATCAGACAGGTCATTTTGTCAGAACGATTCACCTTATCTTTGAAGCCGATGCAGAATACGGTCACAAAGATATTATCTTTTTTACTCCTTATACCGGTTTGGTTATACCGCGGATTAATATCTCCGTGGACTCCGCAGTCATGCCGGCATGTACCAACCTGTTCGCAGTTTACAATTGATGCGATTAAGATTCACGGTCCCTTTACAGGACTGGTCATATCCACAGGACGAATACTGCGGTGCAGGCCTGGCGGAACACACGGGTATGATCCGGTTCCCATGTTCCTGTTCAGAAGGTACAGGCCGGCAGGGCAACTGTTTCGCCGGCTTCCACGGTGCAACAGGCTGAAAGAGAGAGATTAAAAATTAAGTTTTTCCCTAAGCATTTTATAACCTGTCCGGCTGACAGGTATCTTCTCCCCTGATTTGAGAACAGCAACATAATTATCCTTGCTGTAAGGTTCAAGGCGGGTAATCTGCTCGATGTTCACCATGTACGACCTGTGCACTCTCATGAAGAGACTGGGCGGCAGGTGGTCTTCATAGTATTTCATCGTTTTGGGCTTAAGGGCCTTGCCTTCGCTGTAATAAATCATTACATAATCATCCTCGGAGGCAAGGTACGAGATCAGGTTCAGCGGAATTATCTTTATACCGGCCCCCTTCCGGAATACGATCCTTGTCAGATACCCTTCCGCTTCAGTCACTGCGGTGACAAGCTTTTCTACCTTGTCCGGCTCCTGTGTCTCTTTGCCTATCCTGCTTACAGCCTTGGCAAGGGCGCTGTCAAATCGTTCTTTTGAGTAAGGCTTGAGAAGATAATCCACCGCATTGAGTTCAAAGGCCCTGATGGCATACTGGTCGAAAGCTGTGGTGAAGATCACCTCAGGCTTTTCATCGAGAACCTCCAGTAGCTCAAAACCGGTGAGTTTGGGCATCTGAATATCAAGAAAGATCAGGTCGGGGCGTTTTTCCTTTATCTCACGTGCCCCGCAGAAACCGTCAGCGCACTCACCGATCACCTCAATTCCGGGATGATCCTTCAGCATGTACTTTATGAGCTCCCGGGCAGGAGTTTCATCTTCAATGATCAGAACCCTGATGTTTTTCATGCTGTATTTTGATTTTATGATTTTCTGTAAGGAAACTTCACCGTCACATTAAAGCTGTCATCATTCCGGGTTACTGTAAGATCAGCCTTTTCACCAAAGAAAAGCTCCAGCCTGGAACGCACATTTATCAGTCCTATCCCTGCTCCCTTGCGTGTCACCACAGAGTCAGGGTCAATGTTGTTTGAGACAGATATTACCACAAGGCTGTTTTCCTTGTGTGCTGAGGTTCTGATCACCACCTTCTCAGTTGATTCATATACACCGTGCTTGACGGCGTTTTCATATAAAGGCTGAAGGAGCATCCCTGGCAATAATGCCGTAAGGCACTCAGGCTGAATGTCCTCCTCGATGATGAGCCGTTCGCCAAATCTGACTTTCTCGATTTCAAGGTAAAGACGGAGGCTTTCCATTTCATTCTGCAATGTCACCGGCTGCTCGTTGTGTGATGACAGTGAATACCGCATGAAATCAGACAGTTTCAGAATCATCTCCCTGGCTTTCATCGGGTCTGTCAGTGTCAGGGAGCTCATTGAATTGAGACTGTTGAACAGGAAGTGGGGGTTAATCTGTGCGCGCAGCATCTTCAGTTCTCCCTCGCGTACCTGGGCCTCCAGCTGTGCCTGCCGTGACGCTTTCTCTGCAAGCTGTGTGGCGCTCAGGTACAGGTAATATATCAGGGTGACCACGAAGAAGATCAGCACCCCGGCGGCGACACGGAATACCAGTACCGTATGCCAGAACAGGTCATAATCTTCCTTCTCGGGAACCATAGCCCTGACAAGAGGCCTGGTAATGAACAGCCAAAGGACAATAGTTACGGACCCCGTCAGGATGACGTTAATGGTTGTCGACAGGACCTTATTGTTGCTGCGCAGCATATACCTGACCGGGAACCAGATGGCGATTCCGAGCACACAGTAAAGAAACATGGCAATAATACTGTCAGCTACCGCGATATCCAGGGTGCTGCCATATACGAAATGAATGACAGATGCCTGGCCTGCGGCTAATATAACCCAGGCCAGACACCATATCAGTACCCTTGACCGGTCCTCCAGTATCGGATGCTTCATATTTTATTTGTGGCTTTTAAGCTCTCCTCCCCCGAAAATCACCGTTCCATTTATTGTCAGTGACCTTGTAGTGTCCTTGATGACATCACTGCCTATCCTGCGGCTGTCTGTGAAGCCTCCAAGAACGGGTGTGACATTAAGAATGACATTCCAGTTTTCGGGAATGATGATCGTTGTTCCTCCAAATATACAGGTAATTTCAATTACATTATCGCCGGGAGCCAGTGATGATCTTGTCAGGTCTACCTCGCCGCCGCCGAATATTGAGGTTATCTTCCCTCCGAGAAAATTATTCGTAATAAGCTGCCGTTCAGCGCCGCTGAAGATATTGACATAATCTATCATATCAGCTTTGCTTCCGCTGGTATAGTTCAGGGTCTTCCCCAGGCGCTTGGAATTGATCAGCAGTACGACACCTATCACGATGAACATGGCAGGCCAGAAGAAGTTAAATGACCTGAAGAAATCGGTGAAAAGCTCGGGTATCATGAAAAAACCTCCGACTGAAATAAGCACAACGCCGGGAGTCTTGTTATCCGACCCTGCAAGTATGATCACGCCTATCGCTATCAGCAGCATCTGCCAGCTGAAGATGATGTCATCAATAAAATGATCAAGAGGTTCAGGAAGCACAGTGGTCTTTCTGAGAATAAGGATAAATCCTGCAATAACAAGTAAAATGCCTATTATGAACCTGTTGGAGGTTTCAGCAGGATTTTTTGCCGGTTTGTTTGTTTCGTTTTCCATTTCAGTATTTGTTTGACGGTTATTTATTTCAGGCTTTTAGTGAATGGTCTTATCATGAAAGCGATGCCGGCAAGGACCAGCACGGCAGGCCAGAATATCTCCTTATAGAACGGAGAGAGCTGAATACTCATTTCAGGCATCAGGAACCAGAACCCGGCCGCGAAAAGAAAGACACTGAAAACCAGGTCGAGGTTCAATAAATTGAAAATGCCAAAAAAGATCAGCAGCATCTCCCAGGTAAAATAGTCGGAGATTGATCCTATTCTGAGCAGGTCCAGTTTTGCAATTATCATCACCAGGCCAAGCGTGATGAGGAGTTTGGCGATGCCGCTAAAAGGATTGTTCTTTTCTTTCATGACGTACAAAATATTATTACGCTTCAAAATTATGACATACCTGCCATGCCCGACAGTCATTTCCGGCAGGCTGCGGAATTATATCGGCAAGCGGCGAAGAAAATCGGGGATGTTACTTTTTTGTTGATAATTTTTTTTATTGGAAGAGGATTTATAATTTTGCAGACCGAAAAAAAGGAGATGCCCGGATTGTATTCCATACCTCTGGCCGGTCTTAAAGAAGGCAGACATACCTACGGATTTACAATAGGAAACGACTTCTTTGAGGCATTTGAAGGTACAGAGATCAGGAGGGGAGAGCTTAATGCGGAGGTGGTGATGGAGAAGTGCTCCACACATCTGCAGCTTGACATTGCCATTAAGGGGAATGCTGAAGTTGTGTGTGACAGATGCCTGGAAAAATTTTACCTGCCGCTGTCATGTGACAACAGGCTGTTTGTAAGACAGGGCAAGGAATGGGAGGAGACAGATCCCGATATGATTACAATGCCGCTGGATGAACACGAGATAGATTTAAGTCAGTATTTCTATGAATACATCCATCTTGCGTTACCTTTAAAGCGAATTCATCCTGAAGACAAACAGGGACGGTCAACTTGCGACCCTGAAATGATCAGGAAACTTGAAGAACATCTTGCTGCAGGTGAAAATAAAACAGACCCACGCTGGGATGAGCTTAAAAAACTGACAGAAAACAATTAAACACAATACATTACTGCGATGCCAAATCCAAAACACAGACACTCGAGTACCAGAAGGGATAAGAGGAGAACACACGACAAAGCTGTTGTTCCGACAGTAGCTGCATGTTCCAATTGCGGATCAGCTCATCTGTACCACAGGGTATGCCCTGAGTGCGGATACTACAGAGGCAAGCTTGCCGTAGAGAAGAAGGCGACAGCCTGACCTGTCATACGTGCCAAATCAGAAAGGCAATGAAAATAGGACTGGATGCCATGGGGGGTGACTATGCCCCCGATGCTGTCATTGAGGGGGCGGTTGATGCCCTCGGACAGCTTCCGGCCGGTGACCGGCTGGTACTTATTGGCGACAATCGTATCATAAGGGAAAAACTGGCTTCCATGGAAGTGGAACCCTCCCTTTTCGAAATCGTTCCTGCCACACAGGTGATTGAAATGTCCGATCACCCTGCAAAAGCCTTTTCACAGAAGAGAGATTCGTCTATAGCCGTGGGCTTCGGGATGCTTAAGAGCGGACTGATAGACGGTTTCGCAAGCGCAGGCAATACAGGCGCTATGATGGTGGGCGCAAGCTATACCGTTAACGTTATACCCGGTGTTTTCAGACCTGCACTTACGGCTTTCATCCCTGACGTAAGCGGGAGAACATCCATAATACTTGACGTAGGTATTAATCCTGACGCTAAACCCGATGTGCTCCTGCAGTATGGGATACTGGGAAGCGTCTATGCAAAATATGTCCTTGGCATCGAGAATCCGGAGGTCGGCCTGCTGAACATCGGAGAAGAGGAATCAAAAGGCTCTGCCGCCGTAAAAGCTGCATACGAACTTCTGCGTGAGAGTTCCGAGGTAAACTTCAAGGGCAATATTGAAGGTCACGATCTCTTTTCCCGTGAGATGACCGACGTCATCGTTTGTGACGGTTTTGTGGGAAATATCGTACTCAAAATGGCGGAGAAATTCTACCTGATCGCAAAGGCAAAAGGCATCAGTGATACCTTTTTTGACAGGCTGAACTTTGAGGTTTTCGGAGGCACGCCCGTTGTGGGTATCAACGCGAACGTCGTTGTCGGTCATGGCATTTCAAACAGGAAGGCAATCACCAGCATGATACTCCAGACAAGGGATGTGGTTCACGCTGACCTTGCAAGAAAGATCAAAGAGGCTGTCGGAGCATGACAAAAATACGAGCTGCAATAACAGGTATTAACGGATGGGTTCCGGAATACCGTCTTACCAACAGTGAGCTGTCAACGATGGTTGAGACCACTGATGAGTGGATAATGCAGCGCGTAGGTATAAAAGAGAGAAGGATACTGAAAGGCGAGGGAAAGGCAACATCCGACCTGGGTGAACAGGCTGTGAGAGGCCTGCTTGAAAAGACAAATACATCACCCGGTGAAATAGACCTTCTCATCTGTGCCACGGTAACCCCCGACATGGCCTTCCCGGCAACAGCAAATATCATCTCCGATAAAACAGGCATAAAAAACGCATTCAGCTTTGATATGAACGCTGCCTGCTCGGGCTTTCTCTTTGCCCTGGAGACGGCTGCCGCCTATGTGGAGACTGGCAGATACAAAAAAGTTATTGTCGTCGGAGCCGACAAGATGTCGTCAATAACAGATTATACCGACAGAACAACCTGTACCCTGTTCGGAGATGCCGGCGGCGCCGTGCTGCTCGAGCCCACTGAAGAGGAGTATGGGATAATGGACCATATTTTCAAGGTTGACGGTTCAGGGAGGAAATACCTGCACATGAAGGCGGGCGGATCACTAAGGCCTGCATCACATGAAACGGTAAGTGCACGGGAACACTATGTCTACCAGGAGGGTCAGTCGGTCTTTAAATTTGCAGTCTCCAATATGGCTGACGTGGCAGCGGAGATCATGGAAAAAAACAATCTGAAATCCGAAGATATCGCATGGCTTGTTCCCCACCAGGCAAACCTCAGAATCATTGATGCTACCGGGCGCAGAATGGGACTCTCTCCCGAAAAGGTGATGATCAACATTCAGAACTACGGAAACACAACCGCAGCAACCATACCACTCTGTATATGGGAGTTCGAACACAAGCTGAAAAAGGGAGATAATCTTATTCTTGCTTCTTTCGGAGGCGGATTCACCTGGGGAAGCATCTGGCTGAAGTGGGCCTACGACCCGAAGCCGGTGGAATAATAAACAGAGAAGCAGCATCCTGCCTCTGTGCCTGTTAAAAAATTCTATTTTTGTCGGAGGTACACAATACTTTATATATTTGTGGGTTAATAAAGGGACGTAGTATGCTACGCTTTCCGGGGAATTAACAATGATTACTATGGCAAAAATGAACGAGACAGATAACAGTGCTGCAGTTAACCTTATAAGTCAGGGTACCGAAATTACCGGCGACATAAAATCCGTTGGCGATATTCGAATTGACGGCACCCTGAATGGTAACATGGTAACCAAGGGAAAGGTGGTTATCGGACCCACCGGTCGGGTGAAAGGCGAAGTCGAATGTAAAAATTCAGAGGTGTCAGGACTGATAGACGGTAAATTAACCGTGACACAATTGCTTAACCTGAAGGCTTCCTCAAAAATCAATGGTACAATCGTTACCAGCAAGCTTTCGATTGAACCCGGAGCCCTCTTTACCGGTAACTGCACAATGAAGGACGGTGACAATGGCGGACCGGCAATCAAATCAAAAGAAGGAGAAAAATAATCCGGAGGAAGGCCTTTCGGCTTATTCAAAATACACTACCATCGCCATCCAGATGGTGGTGATAATAGTTATTACATCCCTGGGAGGAGTTAAACTTGATAAGCTGGCCGGCACGAAACCGGTATTCACGGTCATACTCTCCCTGCTCGGCGTGGCTGCAGCCATGTGGCTCATAATAAAGGAAGCTGTCAGGAACAAATAGTAATGATAACGCACAGGGCAATAAAACACTATATTTTACTTCTGGCCTTTGCCCTTGTGATCTTTCTGCTGCTCTCGGGCCTGAACAAAATTTCACCTTCATTTTTCCCGGTTAATAATATCCTGCTGCTTACCGGCGGATTTGCCATTATCTCAATGGCAGCCCTGGTAATCTTTTTCCACGGAACGGAAGGAAGCGGGGAAAAAAGAGTGTTCACCACGCTGATTGCTATTGGTGTCAAAATGCTGCTGTCATTTGTTCTGGCTCTGTTATTTATTGTGGTCTTTAAAAACAAAGAAACCGGTTCGGTAATATTGTTTTTTATCCTATATTTGGTTTTCACTTTTTATATATTTCTTACTTTTTTCAGGATCGCTAAAAGGAAGTCGGTTTAAAGACAGGTAGCTTGAAAATCAGGTATATATATTTATTGATCTTTTTGTTTGGATTTATGGCCGGCACTATGCATGCCCAGGCCGCAGACGAAAAAGGAAAACAGAATCACCCCGCCGATAAAGGCGAGGCATTTGACGCAAGTACGTTTATCCTGGACCATGTTGCCGACTCTCATGAATGGCATCTCTGGACAAATAAAGACGGCTCCGCAGTTGCGATTTACCTGCCGGTAATACTCTACGACAAGGGTACCGGCCTGCATCTCTTCTCATCGAAGAAAATTGCCCACGGTCATGACTATGATGGCTTTGCACTGGCCCACGAAGGAAAATATGAAGGCAGGATAGTGCGCCTCGATGCAGCTGGCCATCCCGATGAAACCAGCATTCCGCTTGATTTTTCAATTACCAAGGCCGTGTTCGGAATGATGGTGGCTGCCATCGTACTTCTCCTTCTGATGCTTGCCACAGCAAGATCATACAGGAAGAGCGGCGTCGCAGCGCCCAGAGGCATTCAGGGATTTATGGAGCCGGTCATTCTCTTTGTCAGGGATGATATTGCATTGCCAAACATCGGAGAGAAAAAGTACGCCCGTTTCATGCCTTACCTGCTGACTGTATTTTTCTTTATCCTCATTAATAATCTCCTGGGGCTGATTCCGATTTTCCCGTTCGGATCCAATGTGACAGGCAACATCAACGTGACCTTCGTTCTTGCTTTATGCACTTTTCTGATAACCCAGTTAAGCGCCAACAAATCGCATTGGAAACATGTTTTTGCAGCACCCGGCGTGCCGGTATGGCTGCTGCCAATAATGATTCCTATAGAACTTATAGGGCTTATTTCCAAGCCTTTTGCACTCATGGTACGTCTCTTTGCCAATATCACCGCAGGTCATATAATAGTACTCAGCCTGGTATCGCTGATCTTTATTTTCAAGTCTTTAATTGTAGCCCCGGCATCAGTCCTGTTTGTGTTGTTCATGGACTGTATTGAGCTGCTGGTGGCGTTTTTGCAGGCATACGTTTTCACCTTGCTGTCGGCTCTCTTTATAGGCATGGCAACAGCGGAAGAGGAACATCATTAAAACATATAATAGTAATTCATTTTATTCAACTTAAATTATGGAACCACAAGCAGTAATTTCATTAGCAGCAGTAGGAGCAGGGCTTGCAGTCATTGGCGCAGGACTTGGCATCGGCCGCATCGGCGGCTCAGCCATGGACGCCATCGCACGTCAGCCCGAGGCTTACTCAAAAATCCAGCTTGCAATGATCATCTCGGCAGCACTCATCGAGGGAGCAGCCCTCTTTGCAATCGTTATCGCAATGATCAAGTAAGCAGAACAGCAAAGCCTGCAACGGTTGGTTGCAGGCCTTACTCAGTAATCACAAAGAAAAACGAAATATGTTACTATCAAGCAGTCTGGCAAGCCCCGCCATCGGAACAGTTTTCTGGACCACACTGATCTTCCTCCTTCTGCTGCTTTTGCTTCAGAAGTTTGCGTGGGGACCGATCATGAAGGCCGTCAGGTCACGGGAAGAGACGATCCGTAATTCCCTTGATTCAGCAGAAAAAGCCCGCGAAGAAATGAAGGTGCTCCAGGCGGATAATGAAATAATTCTTCGGAAAGCCCGCGAGGAGAGAGATAAAATTATCCGCGATGCCCGCACTGCCACCGAGAGAATGCTCACAGAAGCCAAGGAGAAGAGTCAGTCGGAGGCAGACGCAATGGTTAAACGCGCCATGGAGCTCATTGAACGTGAAAAAAATTCAGCCATTGCTGAAGTTAAGCGTGAAGTGGCAGGACTGGCAATTGAGGTGGCGTCAAAAGTGGTAAGCGAAACCCTTAAGAACGATGCTGAACAGCAAAAACTGATCGGAAGATACCTGAAGGAGATCGAAACAACCAGTAACTGATCCTGATGAACAACAGCAAGATAGCGGTAAGATATGCAAAGGCCCTTTTTGACCTTGCCGGGGAGCAGAAGTCCATTGACGCTCTGTATGAGGATATGAAAGTTATTGACCGCATGTGTGCGATGCCGGAGGTGAAGGAAATTATAAGCAACCCGGTAATTCCACAGAAAAAAAGAAACGAAATCATTGTTGCTCTTGCAGGTGACGGTATAAATAAGCTGACCGTAAAGTTTATTGAACTTATGTTTAACCACGGCCGCGGTGATTATCTTGGTGCAGCGGCAAGAAACTATCTTGACCTCACCCGCCGTCACCGGGGAATACGACAGGTTACAATTACCACCGCCGTGCCTGTAAGCGGTAAAATCAAGGAGGAACTGGGGGCGGTGGTCACCGGGGTAAGCAATGGCACTGTCGAGTTCATTGAACAGGTTGACAGCTCTGTCATGGGTGGTTTCATCATCAGGGTCGACGATGCTTATATTGACGCAAGCGTAAGGACCAGGCTGAACAGATTCAGAAAGGAATTTTCACTGGCAGGATATGCCGAATGATTGTATATAAGATTTAATGATATGACTAATATTAAACCTTCAGAGGTATCAAAGATTTTAAAGCAACAGCTTGAGGGTGTCACTACTGCCATCGATGTCGAGGAAGTAGGAACGGTACTGCAGGTCGGAGACGGGATCGCACATATTTACGGCCTCAGGAACGTCGGGTCGAACGAGCTTATCGAATTTGTCGAAACCGGCATCAAGGCCATCGTCCTCAACCTCGAGGAAGACAATGTCGGAGTTGTTATCCTTGGTGCCTCTGACAGGATCAAGGAGGGTGATATAGCCCGCAGGACTGGCAGGATCTCTTCAATAATGGTGGGAGAGGGCCTCCTGGGCCGGGTCATCAACACTACGGGCGAACCCATCGACGGCAAGGGACCGGTTACGGGTGAGCTGTATGAGATGCCTTTTGAGAGAAAAGCCCCGGGCGTAATCTTCAGGCAGCCTGTTAAAAAGCCGGTGCAGACAGGCCTGAAGGCAATAGATGCAATGATACCCATCGGAAGAGGGCAACGTGAGCTTATCATCGGCGACCGCCAGACAGGCAAAACCGCTATTGCAATTGACACAATCATAAACCAGAAAAGCGAGTACGAAAAAGGCAAACCCGTATATTGTATTTACGTTGCAATCGGGCAGAAGGGATCAACAGTGGCAAACATAGCCAGCACGCTTGAAACCTATGGTGCAATGGACTATACGGTTATTGTAAGTGCCACTGCCGCCGACTCCGCTGCCGCACAGTTTTACGCTCCTTTTGCCGGGGCTGCCATCGGGGAGTTCTTCCGCGATTCCGGCCGCGATGCACTGATTATTTATGACGACCTGTCAAAACAGGCTGTTTCTTACCGCGAAGTATCACTCCTGCTGCGTCGTCCGCCTGGCCGCGAAGCCTATCCCGGCGACGTCTTCTATCTGCACTCACGCCTCCTTGAGAGGGCTGCAAAGATCATTGAATCAGATGAAGTGGCCCGGGCAATGAATGACATACCCGAATCAATCCGCCACCTTGTAAAGGGGGGAGGCTCCCTGACAGCGCTGCCCATTATTGAGACACAGGCAGGTGACGTGGCAGCCTATATTCCCACAAACGTGATCTCGATCACTGACGGACAGATATTCCTTGAGTCAAGTCTTTTCAATGCAGGTATAAGACCGGCTATCAACGTTGGTATATCGGTATCCAGGGTGGGTGGTAACGCTCAGATCAAGTCAATGAAAAAGATAGCCGGCACCCTGAAGGTTGACCAGGCACAGTACCGTGAGCTTGAGGCCTTTTCAAAGTTCGGCTCTGACCTCGATGCATCTACCCTCGCTGTTCTTGACAAAGGCGCAAAGAACGTGGAGATACTTAAACAGAACCAGTATTCACCGGTAAAGGTTGAGGAGCAGGTGGCCATAATCTACTGCGGAACAAATGCACTTCTGAAGGATATTCCGGTACAAAAGGTAAGGGCTTTTGAAAAGGACTATATCGATTTCCTGAGGGATCATCACAGCGATACGCTCGAAACAATAAAGCAGGGGGTTATCAATGATGATGTTATCAGTGTGCTTAACAGCGCGGCCGCTGATGTGGTAAGCCGTTTTAAGTCGTGATAAGCTGAAAATCAGTAAAGGAAGATGGCTAATCTCAAGGCAATAAGGGTCAGACTCAGTTCGGTGAAATCCACCCGCCAGATCACTTCTGCAATGAAGATGGTAGCGGCAGCCAAACTGCGTAAGGCACAGGACGCCATAGTGCAGTTAAGGCCCTATGCGGATAAGCTTAATGAGATACTGATCGGGCTCAATACGGCCCTCCGTGATACCGAGACTGAAAACCTTTTTGCTGAAAGAAAAAACGGCCGCGGACGGGTGCTGCTTGTAGTGGTTACCTCAAACAAGGGCCTCTGCGGCGGTTTCAATGCCAATGTAATCAGGGACGTCAGACGCCTGATGCAGGAGAAGTACAGCGAAGAGTTTCGCAGGGGAGACCTCTGGTTCATGCCTGTCGGGAAGAAGGGATACGATGCTGTAAAAAAGCTGAAATGCAATATTCTCGAGGAACATAATGATCTGTATCTGGGCCTCACATTCGACAAGGCCAAACTGATAGCCGACAGACTGATGAACCTCTGGCTCACAAAAGAGTACGACAGAATAGAGATCATTTACAACCAGTTCAGGAATGCCGCCGTGCAGAAGCTCACTGAAGAGGTTTATCTTCCTGTATCGACTGCCCCCGCCGGCAAGGCAGGCTCAGTGCTGACAGATTATATTTATGAACCTGACCAGGTGAGTATTGTCAGCGAACTGATACCAAAAACACTGCGCATTCAGTTTTACAGGGCCCTGCTTGATTCATTTGCTGCGGAGCATGGCGCCCGCATGACAGCAATGCATCAGGCTACAGATAACGCCACAGAGCTTATCAAAGATCTTACCCTGCAGTATAACAATGCCAGACAGGCTTCGATCACCAACCAGCTGCTGGAAGTAGTCAGCGGTGCAGAAGCACTTAAAGGATAATAAATTAAGAAATGTTCAACAGCGAATACCTCAGGGAACTTTCAGACAAGGCTATCACCAACCTGGGCTTCACGCCCGAAGCTGAGAAGCTATTTGCCCCTGTGAGATATATAATGGCACTGGGCGGCAAGAGGGTAAGGCCGGTCATGTGCCTTCTTGCCTGCAATCTTTTCAAGGATAAAATAGATGAGGCCGTGATGCCGGCTGTCGGTATCGAGGTGTTTCACAATTTTACCCTGATACATGATGATATTATTGACAAGGCCGGCATGAGGAGGGGTTCTTCCACAGTGCATTCAAAGTTTGGCACAGAGCAGGCTATCCTGTCAGGTGACGTGATGGCCTTTGTGGCAACGGAATGCATCGGCCAGGCGCCGGAGAAGGTGCTGGCAAAGACACTGAAGCTCTTTAACCGTACCGCCATAGAGGTATGTACCGGACAGCAGCTTGACATCGACTATGAGAAGAAAGCGCTGGTCTCCGAAGCCGAATACATGAGAATGATAGAGCTTAAGACTGCTGTCCTGGTGGCAGCTTCACTTAAGACCGGAGCCATCATAGGCGAAGCTTCAGAGAAAGATCAGGATCTTCTTTATGAATTCGGACGCTGCCTGGGAATAGCTTTCCAGATACAGGATGATGTGCTCGATACTTACGGCGACGCAAAGATGTTTGGCAAAAAAACCGGCAGCGACATCGTCACCAACAAAAAGACTTACCTCCTGGTAAAGGCTCTTGAGATGGCTGGCGGCGGAAAACTTCGCGATCTCAGAAAACTGATTGAAGAGAAGGACCCTGACCCTGAAGAGAAAATAAGGGGCGTGAAAGCCATCTATGACGACCTCGAGATACAACTCCAGGCCGAGAATCTGGCGTATGAGTATTTTAACAAGGCTTTCGGTTTTCTTGATCAGGTATCAGTGCAGGCTGAACGGAAGAAAGAGATCAAACAACTGGCAGTGAACCTGATCGGAAGAATTAGATGAACAGATTCACTGAATGAAATATTAAGAGGACACTGAAATATATTTAAGTCACAGAGATGGCAAAAAAAATTGGAGTTATCAGCCAGGTTATCGGACCTGTGGTTGACGTAACGTTTGAAAATGCCGGCACAGAGATGCCCAACATACTTGATGCTCTTGAAATAACACGCAAGGATGGCACTTTGCTTGTCGTTGAATGTCAGCAGCATATCGGGGAGAAGACTGTAAGGGCAATAGCCATGGATTCCACTGACGGACTGCAGCGCGGAATGGAGGTAGTGGCAACGGGCAAGCCTATAGTGATGCCCATTGGCGAACAGATCAAAGGCCGTCTGATGAATGTCATCGGAATGCCGATTGACGGCCTGGGCCCGCTCGACAAGAAAGGCGGTTACCCCATTCACCGCAACCCTCCGAAATATGAGGATCTGTCAACTGAGAAGGAAGTACTCTATACCGGTATAAAGGTCATTGACCTGATAGAACCCTATTCAAGGGGTGGTAAGATTGGCCTCTTCGGTGGCGCCGGTGTGGGTAAAACCGTTGTTATCCTCGAACTTATCAACAACATTGCAAAAGTATATTCAGGGCTCTCTGTCTTCGCCGGTGTCGGCGAAAGAACCAGGGAGGGTAACGACCTTCTCCGCGACATGCTTGAGGCTAACGTTATCTGTTACGGCAAGGAATTCCTGGAAGATATGGAAAAAGGGGGATGGAACCCGGAACTTGTTGACCATGAAGCACTGAAAGAGTCCAAGCTGGCCCTTGTCTTCGGACAGATGAATGAGCCTCCCGGAGCACGCGCACGTGTTGCTCTTTCAGGGCTGTCAGTAGCAGAATATTTCCGTGACGGCGAGGGTGAAGGCGCAGGAAGGGATATACTGTTCTTTATGGATAACGTCTTCCGCTTTACCCAGGCCGGATCAGAGGTATCAGCATTGCTCGGCCGTATGCCGTCAGCAGTGGGTTATCAGCCAACACTGGCGACGGAGATGGGTGTCATGCAGGAGAGGATCACCTCAACCAGGCACGGGTCTATAACGTCAGTTCAGGCTGTCTACGTACCTGCCGATGACCTTACTGACCCGGCGCCGGCTACAACATTTGCACACCTTGATGCAACAACGGTGCTCAGCCGTAAGATATCCGAGCTGGGCATCTATCCCGCAGTTGATCCGCTGGACTCGACATCCAGGATACTTACCGCGGATATTGTCGGTGAAGAACATTACCGCTGCGCACAGAGAGTTAAGGAAGTTCTCCAGAGATACAACGAGCTTCAGGATATCATTGCTATCCTGGGAATGGACGAGCTCTCTGACGAAGATAAGCTGGTGGTTCAGCGTGCCCGCCGCGTGCAGCGCTTCCTCTCACAGCCGTTCCATGTGGCAGAACAGTTTACCAATATCCCCGGAGCGCTGGTATCAATTGAGGATACGATCAGAGGATTTAACATGATCCTCGACGGTGCCGTTGACCAGTATCCTGAAGCTGCCTTCATGCTTGTTGGTACGATAGAAGATGCAATAGCAAAGGGTGAGAAGCTCCTTGCTGAAAACAAGTAAGGCCAAATGTGAGCAGACGTGAAAATTGAAATTATCACACCGGGCAGTAAAGTTTATTCCGGAGAAATACTCTCAGTCAGAGTACCCGGGAAAAAGGGATCCTTCCAGGTACTGAAGGACCATGCCCCAATCATTTCAACCCTCGATCACGGCCCCGTAATCATCGAAGACGAAAAAGGACTTGTGATCAGATACGAAATTACCGGCGGTGTCATCGAGGTGAAAAAGAACAGGATCATCCTTCTCGCCGATTCGGTCTCAGAAAGCCGGAGCTGATGGACAGCAACGAGTTCCGGAAATACGGCCACGAGATTGTCGAATGGATCGCCCGGTACTACGAGAATATTGAACAGTACCCGGTTAAATCGAAATCAACGCCCGGCTCTGTTAAAGAGGCTCTTCCGCCGGTACCTCCCACGGGCAGCGAATCTTTCGATCTCTTCCTGAAAGACTTTGATGAGATAATCATGCCGGGCATAACGCACTGGCAGAGCCCTAATTTCTTTGCCTATTTCCCCGCTAATTCAAGTCCTCCGTCTGTACTTGCCGAGATGCTTACTGCAGCCCTTGGCGCGCAGTGCATGATATGGGAGACCTCTCCTGCCGCCGCCGAACTCGAAGAGCGTATGATGGAGTGGCTCCGTGAGATGACAGGTCTGCCATCATATTTCGAAGGGGTGATACAGGACAGCGCTTCATCTGCCACGCTGGCAGCCATCATTACTGCCCGGGAGAAGGTGACAGGGCACGCTTCAAACAAAGAAGGACTCTCTGCCGGCGGCAGACTGCGTGTCTACTGTTCAGCCCAGGCTCACTCATCTGTTGACAAAGGTGCAGGGGTGGCGGGCATCGGCAGGGAGAATATTGTAAGAGTGCCGGTGAAGGATGATTATTCAATTGATACTGATGCCCTGAGAATCGCCGTTGACCAGGATCTGTCAGCAGGATATATACCCTGTTGCGTGGTGGCAACGATGGGTACAACAGGTACGACTGCCATTGACCCGTTGCGCTCTGTGGGCGAAATATGCCGTGAAAAGAAAATCTGGCTGCATGTCGACGCCGCCATCGGCGGCACGGCCCTGCTGCTGCCTGAAATGCGGTGGATGGCTGACGGAATGGAGTATGTTGATTCCCTGGTATTCAATCCGCACAAATGGATGTTTACCAATTTTGACTGCTCGGCGTACTTTGTCCGTGACGCTGCCTCACTGATACGCACCTTTGAAATACTCCCCGAGTATCTGAAAACCCGAACAAGAGGGCTGGTCAATGACTACCGCGACTGGGGAATACCCCTCGGCAGGCGTTTCAGGGCACTGAAACTGTGGGCTGTAATACGCACATACGGCGTCGAACGGCTTCAGGAAATGATCAGGGAACACATCAGGCTGGCGAAGATGCTGGCAGGACTGATTGAAGCTGAAAAGAATTTCACGGTGGTGGCGCCGGTGAATCTTAATACCGTATGCTTTTACTTCCGGCCCGAAGGAATGAGCATTGAAAAGGCGAACAGGCTGAATGAAAAGATCAATCACACACTTAACGACACCGGCAGGATTTATCTTACTCACACAACCGTTGCCGGACGTTATGTGCTGCGTATGGTCACCGCTCAGACCACCGTGGCAGAACGGCATGTGCTGAATGCCTGGGAAATGATAAAGGATTGTGCTTCAGTGCTTTCTGCCCAGTACGGTGCCGTAGACGTTGACTGAGAATACGGCGTTTATAAACATCCTTTTATCGGCCGGTATATAACCGCCGCTCGCTCCTGCGCTCATCTCAAACGGGAGCCTCAGCAGAAAGAAATCTGCAAGCAGCTCCGCTCCGAAAGAACCGAAGTCTTTCGAACCTTCGATAAAGGTTCTTGCTTCGTAGTCATATATGTCCCACCCCGTGGAGCCGTCGAAAAAGAGTGACCCCCTGATGCGTTTCAGGTAAAGAAGGCTCCCGGCAGTAAGGTCCGGGTAAAAAAGCGGCATTGTATAATCTGCTGTAAAAGAAAAGAGCTTTTCTGAAATAAAATTGTCTCCGTAACCCCTTGGATAGGCAATGTTATTTCTGTACAGCATCTCGCGGACGGGCTTCTGATTCTCATAGCCGGCGCTCAGTACGAAACTGTGGTTGGCAAAAAAGCCCGGGAAAAACAATATACCCCGGGCATATCTCCTGCTGCCGTAGAGATCATTGTCCCACGGCGCTACGGTGATCCTGAGATCGATGACCTGGCCCCAGCGCGGATTGATATCCCTGTAAGCAGTCCTGAAGGTGTTTGAAAGATAAAGCCGTCCGGTGAGAAGGGCAACTCCCTTGTCATATTCATTCTCATCAGTAAGGTAGGTATACCTGTTACGGTAGTTCATATACAGCGCCGGCATAAAGAGCTGCCTGAACTTGCCGTGCGCGAACCAGAACTGATCATAGATGCTGGTATTCAGGATCATGTCGCCACTGATATCAGCGGGATCCTGAATTTCTGAAGAATCTTTGGTGACGATCTGTTTCCCGCCGTAGGTAATGTCTGCTTCAATTACAGGATACCACCCCTTCCACTTAATGCCCGAATGAAAGTAATGGCTGCCGTCTGAATATTCATATCCTATTGTGGAGATCAGCGTGCTGAGATGATTTTGCGACATTATTGTCACCCCGGGCTTAATAGTTGAAGGATCTGTCTGTATTTCATCGATATCGCCGTAGAACGGTAGCCAGCTGTGGAAGTTCAGGAGGTGCCCTGCCTTGCTGTATGGCTTTGCCTCATATGATTCAGGCTCCGGAAGCGTTTCGTCACCAGCCCTGGAAAGCAGCGGTGCAACAGCGGGAATGACATTCTTCATCGAGCCGGTCACCGGTCCGGCAGAGGCCATGCGGCCGGTTGAGGCGATGTTAAAACCGTCAGTGCTGTAATCTGAAAATAATAATTCGGTCCCTGAAACGGAGAAGCCCGATATGCCGAAGCGTGAGCCTGTAACGCGGCTGAGGGCTGTATCGTTTGACATCATGTAAATATTATCGGAGCCGTCTCCCTGTGCAAGAAAATAGAGGGTGTCATTTACAATCTCTGCCTGGATGATATCCGTTACGGCCTCAGGCCTGTTCACAACCCATTTTTTCCCCGTGGGATGATATGTCCTGATCCCCTCTCCTTCAGCGCTGAGAGTGACAACGGTGACAGCCCGGCCGTCAGATGACCACGCCGGACGTTGTATTATCAGGTTATCAGGTATGCTTACATCCATAAGCGTCTCTCCGCTGACAGCATCAAGGAATATCAATGAAAACCGGAATTCGGGAGTGGTCGATACGGCAACTATGGTCCTGCCGTCAGGAGAAAGATCGGGAGCGGTATAACGGGTACGGAATGTAAGCTGTGTAATGGGGCCTCCGCTGACGTTCATTTTCTTGATCACCGAATAATCCCGGTTATCCCATCTCGGATCAGGAAATGTTTCTGACCAAACAATAATGCTGTCAGAGTATGAAAATATATAAGGATATATATATCCGGTGGTGGTCAGGACATGTTCTGTCCCATCACTTTCATCAGTGATCACAAATCGTGAAGGCCGGTCTAGCGAGGTCTTCAGTGAGACAATCTTGTTGCTGCCGATCCTCTGAGGCATGTAATGGCTGACGTGGTTTTTCTTCTCCCTTTGGTTAATGGCAGGGTATTGCGTGCCGGTCAGCATGGTGCTGTCATTCCACATTGCCGCCAGATGATAAAAAGTCGAATCATAGAGCTTTTTCTTTGTAAGTCCCGTCTCTTTCCTGAGGCTGTAATTGACAGGGTTAAAGGGGTAGCCCGAGGATACCTTTCTGATAGCGTTGCTCCATGTCTCGCCGCCCATGCTGCGCAGGTTGTTCATCATCAGGTAGCCGAATACGTAATGGTCGGGAGTAAAGTCTTTGTATGACCCGTCTATCATTTTGTCATACCCGTAAATACCTCCGGGACTGGCGACGAGGGCCCTGGCCCCCTGAGTGAAGGCGTTGCTGCGTCCCCTTCCTGAAAGTCCGGTGACTGTCTCCGCATAGACCGCGTCACCCTCAAAAGCCCACTGGGGTATTTCGAGGGCACTGAGTCCCACCGCCTGCTCCCCCAGAATATAACCCAGTGCCTTGCCGAAACCCTTCCTGTTAAGTGACGACAGCTGCAGCACGTGTGTCGTTTCATGGACTGCAAGCTGCTTCGCCGGATCCATCGGAAGATTGTCCTGTCCCGGCAGTGGAAAGAGCTCCATGCGGTGTGGAGCCCAGCTGACATAGCCGTTTGACTGCATCGAATAATTATGGATAATTACAGGCATATGCGTCTTTGCCAGGGGATAAAGAACAGAGAGCTCACTGTATGACTCTTCAAGCAGCCGGGCATATTTCTGAGCTTCAGCACCAAAATTATCGGGGAAAATCACGCGAAAATGCGGCGTTTGTATCTGCTGCCACCGCAGGGAAGCCGGATCCTGTCCCGTTTCATAATACTGCGCCCCCACTCTGACCAGCGGCAGCAGGCACAGCAAAAGCATCATCAGCCTCCTTATCATACATGTCAGTTTGGCCAAAAATACCAAAATTGGCCGATATCTTCCGCTGCACCATAAAATCTTATTATTTTCGTGCGGTGGAAACCGGGACAGGTAAATATGCAGTTATGATGAAAAATTTCAGGCGTTGGGATAATATCCTCGGGTGGTTAGTCTTTGCCATAGCAGCGGTGACTTACCTTCTCACAATAGAGCCCACAACAAGCCTGTGGGACTGCGGAGAGTTCATTGCTTCATCGTTCAAGCTTGAAGTTGGACACCCTCCCGGAGCACCGTTCTTCATGCTTCTTGCCAGGTTCTTTGCCAATTTCGCCGGCGGTGATGTCTCAAAGGTGGCCATGATGGTCAATGCCATGTCAGGCCTGGCCAGTGCGCTGACTATACTATTTCTCTTCTGGACCATCACCCACCTTGCCACGGAGGATCATGCTGAAACAGGAGTCTGACTACACCGCAGGCAGGGTAATAGCCGTGCTGGGAGCAGGGCTGACAGGTGCTCTTGCATATGCTTTCTCCGATACGTTCTGGTTTTCAGCTGTTGAGGGCGAGGTCTATGCCACCTCTTCACTCTTTACGGCTGCAGTGTTCTGGGCCATCCTCAGATGGGAGGACGTTGCCGATGAGCCTCACGCAGATAAATGGATCATCCTCATAGCCTTTATGATGGGTCTCTCCATAGGCGTGCACCTGCTGAACCTGCTGGCCATACCCGCCATAGTATGCGTCTATTACTTCCGCAAGTATGAGTTCTCATGGAAGGGACTGGCTTTCTCACTGGCGGTCTCATTAATGCTGCTGGTGCTGATAATGTACGGCATCATTCCCGGCCTCTTCAGCATCACATCGCACTTTGAACTGTTCTTTGTCAACAGCCTGAGCATGCCTTTCAACAGCGGGATGTACATTCATCTTATCCTGCTCATCACGGCACTGATCCTTTCCGTATGGTATACCTTTTCACATGAAAACGGCAGGAAAGGATTCCTCCTTTCAGGCCTGACGGTTCTCCTGTCGGGAGTATGGCTGCTGACAGGTTCGTTGCTGTTTAACATCATTATCCTTGCCGGCATCATCTATGTCATTTATTACCTGTCAACACACAGCCTGGTGTCTCTGAACACCGTGATGACTTCCATACTTGTTATACTTATCGGGTATTCCTCATTTGCCACCATAGTCATCAGGTCCACCGCTGAAACACCGATGAACGAGAATGACCCCTCAAACCCCTTCGCCCTGCTCTATTATCTTAACCGCGAGCAGTACGGACAGCGTCCGCTCTTTTACGGGCCCTATTACAACGCTCCGGTGACAGATTACGTAAAAGGCAAACCGACATATAATCCTGTCGACGGCAAGTACAAGATCACCAACCGTGAGACGGTGAGGAAGTATGATGAAAGGTTCATGACTTTCCTTCCCAGGATGTGGAACGATCAGGCTGAATATGTTAAGGTCTATGAGGAATATGTGGGCAAGAAAGGCAAGCCCGTGAGGATAAACGATCCGCAGACCGGAGAGCCTACCACAGTGCGCGTGCCCGGTTTCGGACAGAACCTGTCGTTCATGTTCAATTACCAGGTCGGCTTTATGTATTTCCGGTATTTCATGTGGAACTTCAGCGGCCGGCAGAATGATGTTCAGAGTTACGGAGGCGCCATTAACGGCAACTGGATTACAGGCCTTAACTTCATTGATGCACCACGACTTGGCACCGTGTACAACATGCCGGAAGACATGAAGAATGATCCGTCGCGCAACAGGTATTTCCTGCTTCCGCTGTTGCTGGGCCTGACTGGCTTCCTGTGGCACTTTAACCGCGACGTGAGGAACTGGTGGATAGTGCTGCTGCTTTACATAATGACTGGCATCGCCATAGTGGTTTATCTGAACCAGTATCCCAATCAGCCAAGGGAGCGCGATTATGCCTATGCAGCTTCTTTCTATGCCTTTACCATCTGGATAGGGCTGGGGGTGCTTGCACTCTTTGAGCTCCTGAGAAAACTGGCAGGAGAAAAGGCCGGCGCTGTTGCTGCTTCACTGATAGCCCTGGCAGCAGTACCTGTGATCATGGCTTCCGAAAACTACGATGATCATGACCGGTCGGGGAGATACCTTGCCCGCGATGTGGCATTCAATTATCTCAATTCATGTGCCCCGCAGGCTATAATATTCACCAACGGCGACAATGACACCTTCCCGCTGTGGTACTCACAGGAGGTGGAGGGCATAAGGACGGACGTACGCGTCTGTAACCTGATGCTGCTGAATACCGACTGGTATATTGACCAGATGAAGATGCAGGCCTACACCTCCAAGCCGCTGCCTGTGAGCCTGCCGAAGAAGCTCTATTATGACGGGGTGAATAACCAGGTTGCAGTATATGAAAGGGTTAAGGAACCGGCGACGGCAAAAGAGGTAATCAACTTCATCAACAGCGACAACGACGTCTCAAAGCTGACTCTCTACGGCGAAGAGATCTATTATATTCCCACCCGCACCGTACGCATACCGGTTGATGCGGCAAAGGTCATCGCCAACGGCACTGTCAGGCCCGAGGATGCGGATAAGATTGTTCCTTATATCGATATTAAACTTGACGGGTCATGGATACTCAAGAGCCAGCTAATGGTGCTGGACATCCTTGCCAACAACGATTGGGACAGGCCAATATATTTTGTTACGGGGTATCATAATGACGCCCTTGGCCTTGAGGAGTATTTCCAGCTTGAAGGGCTGGCTTACCGGTTAGTGCCGATAAAAAGCGAAAACAAGAGCTGGTTTGAATATGGCAGGACAGATGCGGAGATCCTCAATGACAACCTTATGAACAAGTTTCTCTGGAGAGGCGCCAATGACCCGGATGTCTGGATCGATTACTACCACAAGCGCACCATCACTGTTGTCAGGGCACGTCTTATTTATACCAGGCTGGCCAATGAACTGTCTGCCAAAGGCGACACTAAAAGAGCCAACGAGGTCCTTGAGAGATGCATGGAGGTACTGCCGGTTTCGAATCTTGGTTATGACATCTATTGCTCAGATATCATTTCGGCCTGGTTTAAGGCAGGTAACAAGGAAAAGGCGGTCTCGATGACGAAGGAGGTGACAGATTACTATCTTGAACATACAGGCTACTGGCTTGGACAGAAACCGCTGATTGCAACCTATGCTGACCAGGAGATAGCCCAGGGTCTGCAGATAGTCTCACAGGTGATGCAGATATGCTATAATAACGGAGAAACTGCCCTTGCCGAAGAACTTAACGGCAGGTTCAGTGAGCTGTACACAAAATATGTCTCATTGAAACAATAAGGCAGTAGGCAATAGGCAGTAGGCAGTAGTGAGAAAACCGGGACGGGGTGGTCTGTCAGTCGTTCATCTGGTATGCCGGCCTCGGGGCGAGGTACTTCTCCAGGATCATATGGATCTTGTCAGGGAAGATCGGCTTGAGGTTATATTCAGTACATCCTGCAATATATGCCTCATTCTTTGTCTGTTCGGAATAATAAGCTGTAACCAGGATAACGGGTGCTGAACGGTTGACCTGACGGAAAGCCCTGGTGCAGTCAATGCCGTTGACCAGCGGCACAAGGAAGTCCATGAAAACCAAATCATAGACAGCCTTGCCTGAAGTGACAGTTTCAACGAATTCCTTTCCGTTGCGGAAAACGTCTACTGTTGCTCCGGTTTCCCGCAGCAGCGTTTCATAATACTTCAGTGATGCAATGTCGTCTTCGACGATCGCAATTCTTTTTCCTGTGATATCCAGCATTTCGTATAAATTGAATCCGGGGATTAGTATTCCGAAATCAACAAAATATTACCCGGCGAGAGTAAACAAGATTAGACATTTTATTTAACAAAGACAATCGTGCTGCTAAATTCTTAACAACAATTTTTAAACAAAAAAAAAGGGTGTTAATAACTTCCGGAGAGGAAGCGTAAGAGGCTGATTAATTGCACTCCCACTGTGTGGTTACACCGTTGATGGTCGATGGAGGTATTCTCTTTATGGCCACAAGGTCATCGTCGCAGTAATCTGCAGGAGTGCCCGGATCGATAAGGTGGTTGTTCTCGTATGATACCAACTGGCATGTCTGGCAGCTACCGCCAATCATATCACATGCGGTAAATGTGCAGGCAACCAGTAGCAGACCGGCGGCGAAAGCAAGCTTCCTTCTCATCTTCATCAGAATTTGGGGCAAAGGTAAAAAAATTGACACAGCTCGGCGATGCAGCATTTTTATTAAATTAGAGTCATTAATCTGTAAACGTGAAAAAACCTAAATCAGTATATCATGGAAGAGAACACTATCCCGCAGGGGAACACAACCGTTGAGGAGAGCAGAATGAGAAAACATATTCATGTCGCTGCAATTCTTCAGATAGTATTCGGGTCACTGATCGTCATCGCTGGCCTTGCCATTGCCTTTGCCTTTGGTCTTGCCGACCAGTTTGTTGACGACCCCACTGCACTGAAGGTGCTGGCAATAGTCGGAACTCCTCTGATTGTCATGTTCCTTCTTTTCGGCGGAGCAATGATAGCCGGGGGCGTAGGATTATTATCCTGCAAGTCATGGGCCAGGATACTGACCCTGGTCATGGCATCCCTGGGATTACTGAACATACCCATCGGAACGCTCAAGGGAGTTTATATCATTTGGGTGCTCGTGCAGCAGGAGACTGTTTCCCTGTTTGCCAAAGGCTGCCCTGAGAGCTCTGTGACACAATAAAGAAACATAATATTTCTGCCGCAGACAAAATGATTATTTTTGTCGTCAGTAACCGGATGAATTATGGCTGACGACAAGAAGATCATTTTTTCTATGTTCAGGGTAAGCAAAAGCTACCCTCCTCACAGACAGGTTTTAAAAGATATCTCACTCTCCTTTTTTCTGGGGGCCAAGATTGGCATTATCGGTCTCAACGGCTCCGGAAAATCGACGCTTCTGAAAATCATTGCAGGCATTGAGAAGGAATATCAGGGTGAAGTGGTATTCTCACCCGGTTACACGGTGGGCCATATGCCGCAGGATCCCCTGATGGATGATAAACGCACTGTTCGTGAGATAGTCGAGGAAGGTGCCGCCAGCGTGGTGGCAGTTCTGAAGGAATATGAAGACATTAACCTGCGCTTTGGTGAGCCGGAGGTGTATGAGAATCCTGACGTCATGGAAAAACTGATGAACCGCCAGGCAGAGCTGCAGGAGAAGATCGAAGCGCTTGACGGCTGGAACCTCGAACACCGCCTTGAACGCGCCATGGATGCCCTGCAATGTCCTGACCCGTCAACACCCGTCAATATCCTTTCCGGAGGCGAACGACGCAGGGTGGCATTATGCCGCCTGCTACTCCTTGAACCCGATGTCCTGCTGCTCGATGAGCCAACGAACCACCTCGACGCAGAGAGCGTGCAGTGGCTCGAGACACACCTGAAACAGTATAAAGGCACTGTCATATGCATAACACACGACAGGTATTTCCTTGACAATGTTGCCGGATGGATACTTGAGCTTGACCGCGGCGAGGGTATACCGTGGAAGGGTAACTATACATCGTGGCTTGAGCAGAAGACAAAAAGGCTCGAGCTCGAAGAAAAGGGGAATGTCAAGCGACGCAAGACACTTGAACATGAACTTGAATGGGTAAGGATGTCGCCGAAGGCAAGACGTGCCAAGTCAAAGGCACGACTCAGCGCTTACGAGAGCCTACTCAACCAGGATGTGAAACAGAAGGAGGACAAGCTTGAGATTTTTATTCCCAACGGCCCCAGGCTGGGCGATAAGGTAATAAAGGCGAAGGGTGTTTCAAAAGGCTTCGGTGAAAAGATACTGTTTGAAGATCTTGAGTTTAACCTTCCGCCCAACGGCATTGTGGGGGTCATCGGACCCAACGGCGCCGGCAAGACAACACTCTTCCGCATGATCATGGGCCAGGAAAAGGTGGACAAGGGCACTTTCGAAGTCGGCGGCACAGTGACACTGGGATATGTTGACCAGGCCCACGCAGACATCGACCCGAAAAAGAGCGTTTACGAGGTGATCTCGGGTGGGCTCGATGAGGTTATGGTCGGTAACAGGCCTGTCAATGCGAGGGCTTATGCCGCCCGGTTCAATTTTACCGGCGCTGACCAGGAAAAGAAATGCGGCGTTCTCTCCGGCGGTGAGAGGAACAGGCTGCACCTGGCTCTGACGCTGAAGAGCGGAGCCAATGTGCTGCTGCTTGATGAACCGACAAATGACATCGATGTCAACACGCTTCGTGCCCTGGAAGAAGGACTTGATAATTTTGCCGGTTGTGCAGTGATCATCTCCCACGACCGCTGGTTCCTTGACCGCGTTGCAACACATATCCTCGCCTTCGAGGGCGATTCAAAAGTGGTATGGTTTGAGGGCGACTTCTCGGAATATGATGAGAACTACCGTAAACGCACAGCTGACGCAGGTCCCGTCAGGATGAAATACAAAAGACTTGCCTGAGCAGTACCTATGACTGATGGCACTGATGACCGTGGTCACCCTCGCCGTGATGGTGACTGCATGATTCTCCCGAATCATTCAGTTCGCCCCTGAGAAAGGCCCCGGTCACTTCGGTGACATCACCCCTGCAACCGCGGAAGACTGCTATATCATGCCGCTCCAGTACGTTTACTGCACCGTCACCCATGTTGCCGGCCAGCATTATTTCCACACCTTTTTCCTTCAGCACACCTGCTATACCTGATTTGCAGCCGCAACCGTTCTCAGACGGTATGGTCTCACGGCTTTCAATCTCATCATTTTCATTTATTGTGAATACGGTAAAACTCTCACAATGACCAAAATGGTCGTCAATAAAGTTCCCTCTTGAGGGTAAAGCGATTTTCATTTTATGTTAGTATTTAGTTGATTCGTTTGACTGATCCTTTTCACATTTATCGCAACTCTTGTTTTCATTTGTCCCCGAGACGGCCCGCCTGCATCGCGGACATCTGTACCACTTTCCTTCGGTTTGGTAATCACCTCCCTCAATAATAATGGCTTTCCCCTCGGCAAATGCAGTAGCGACTGTCCTGCGGGCTTTCTCGTATACCCTGGTCAGTGTCGGACGTGATATTCCCATCATTGCAGCTGCTTCCTCCTGCTTCATCCCGAGGTAGTCACATAACCTTATGGCTTCGTACTCCTCAAAGAGCAGAATGACAGACAGAAGCTCCCTCATCGGTATCCCGACCGGCTTATAGCCCTCTATAAACGGCAGCCCCATCACACTTCTTTTTCTTCTTGGTCTTGCCACTTGCCTGACTTGTTTTCGGGTAAATACTTTTCAGAATAGAAATACAAAGATAGTGATTATGAACATACGTTCATAATGATAAATGTCATTTCAGTATTTACTGTGAATAAAAAAACAGTATTTTCGCAAATCCCTAGACCGTGATATTCAGGTATATCGAGATAATCACAATACACAGTAAAACAGTTTATTAGATGGCAACACGCAGGCAATTCATCAGGATCTCAGCGATGGGAGCCGGGGCGGTTATGGCCGGAGCAGCCGGCTTCAGACTTTTTGCTTCCGGACTCACTGAAAGCCAGAAAGCCACCGCGGCAGTCCTGGCATCACGCACTCCCACTTATTGTGAGATCTGTTTCTGGAAATGCGCAGGCTGGGTCTGGAAAGACGAGGGTGGAAACATCAAAAAGATCACCGGAAATAAAGAAGACCAGCACAGCAGCGGCAGGTTCTGTCCCCGCGGTACAGGCGGTCCCGGGATGTATTATGATGAAGACAGGTTAAAGGTTCCCCTGATAAGGACCGAAGAACGCGGCAAACAGGTTTTCAGGGAAGCTTCCTGGGAAGAAGCGCTGGATCATGTCGCCGGGAAAATGAAAGAAATAATTGCGAAGAACGGTCCCGAGAGCCTTGCTCTCTTCTATCACGGTTCCGGCGGAAAATACTTCTCCGATCTTTTTAAAGCTCTGGGTGCCGGGAATTATGCACAGCCATCTTTTGCACAGTGCCGCGGGCCCCGTGATGTGGCTTTTGCAGCCACCTTCGGAGAGAATCCTGGATCGCCTGAAAACACTGACATACGCGACACCCGCTGTCTTGTGCTCATCGGATCGCACATAGGGGAGAACATGCACAACGGCCAGGTACAGGAGATGTCTGACGCCATCGACAAGGGCGCCACAATCATCACCGTTGACCCGCGGTTCTCGACGGCAGCCGGCAAATCGAAATACTGGCTGCCCATCAAGCCTGCGACTGATAACGCACTGCTGCTGGCCTGGATACATGAGATAATTTACAATGAATACTACGATAAGAAATACGTTGAAAAATACTGCTACGGGTTTGACGAACTGAAAGAGCATGTCAGGAGCTTTACTCCCGAATGGGCATATGGCATAACCACCATAAACCCGACGGTGATAAGAGATACAGCACGCGAAATGGCGGAAGCCTCACCGGCAGTTATTGTGCATCCCGGCCGTCATGTCACATGGTATGGCGATGATACCCAGCGTATCAGGGCAGTGGCAATACTTAACGCGCTTCTCGGGTCATGGGGACGCCGCGGTGGCTTCTATAAACAGGAGGGTAAAACCATCCCTTCATTTCCTCATCCGGAGTACCCGGCACCTGCAAGAACATGGCGCGAATGGTATCCTGGTAAGTACAATCTTGCTGATCTGGGCGTGGCCAATGTACTCATTGATGCCAGCATCCCGACACCTGAAAAGGATGCGATGATAAAAGGATGGCTGGTGTCAGGCACAAACCTGCCTTTGACAGTTCCTGATACCGAACATACCCTGAAAGCAGTTCAGAGCCTTGATCTCATTGTCGCTATTGACACCATGCCCATGGAGATAACCGGATGGGCCGATGTGGTGCTTCCGGAGTGCACTTATCTCGAACGCTGGGATACACTCAGAGACAGCCCCCACCGCAAACCGGCCATCGCACTCCGCATGCCGGCAACAGAGCCAAAATATGAATCAAAACCGGCTTACTGGATGGCCCGGGAACTGGCTAACAGGCTGGGCAAGGGAGAGTACTTCCACTTTGAGAAAACAGAAGACCTGCTCGACTGGCAGCTGACACAGATGGGCAGCTCACTTGAAGAGATGAAGAAAGCAGGAGTAAAGACATGGGAACGTGAGGCTGATGACCTGTTCTTCGGCGAAGGGGAAGATATTACATTCTGGACCAACACCGGGAAGATTGAGCTGTACTCAACGGCAATGGAAAATGAAGGTTTCAGTCCGATGCCGGAGTATTCACCTCACCCCGAGCCGCCTGAAGGCTTTTACCGTCTCATATACGGAAGGGCGCCCATGCATACGTTCAGCCGCACATCCAACAATGCCAATCTTTATGACCTGATGGACGAAAACTCGTTGTGGGTCAATCCGCGCGTGGCAAAAGAATGGGGACTTGCGTCGGGGCAGTACATTCATCTGAAAAACCAGGACGGAGTTAAAACGGATTTTCCGATAAAATTGAGAATCACCGAAAGGATCAGATGGGATTCTGTTTATATGGTACACGGATTTGGACATGCTGACAAGAAACTCACCAGGACCTATGGCCGCGGAGCAAATGATACAAAACTGATTACCAATGTTATGATGGATCCGGTCATGGGAGGAACCGGCATGAGGGGCAACTTCGTGACCTTCATTACTGACCTTAGCAAAGAGGAGGTGGCATCATGAGATACGCGATGGCTGTTGATACAAGGAAATGTGTCGGATGCAGCGACTGTGTCGTGGCATGCCAGACAGAGAACAATGTGCCCATAGGCTACTGCCGCGACTGGGTTGTGGAGACAATGGACGGAACATACCCGCAGCTTGAAGTGGAGCTGAGGTCGGAGCGCTGCAACCATTGCGCTAATGCTCCGTGCGTAAGATGTTGCCCTACTGGTGCAAGCCATTTTGCAGACGGGGGTATAGTTCTCGTCACGCATAACGAATGCATCGGTTGCGGCGCATGTATCGCATCATGTCCATACGATGCCCGTTATCCCCACCCGAAAGGGTATGTCGACAAATGCACGTTCTGCAATCATCGCGTGATCGAAGGGATGAGACCGGCATGCGTTGACGTTTGCCCGACAAAGTGCATGTACTTCGGTGATCTTGATGACCCCAACAGTGACGTTAGTGTGATCCTGAAGAAAAGAAAGAGCAAAACCCTGATTCCGGAAGCAGGCACCAAACCTCAGTTGTATTTCTTAATCTGACAGGACCATGAATGAAGAACTTATCATAAGCGGAAGAGACAACCTTGCGGTTGACCCGCACCTGCAAATCTGGCACTGGCCGATACCGTTCTACCTTTTCCTGGGAGGACTGGCTGCCGGAGTGCTCTTCTTTGCAGCCCTCTTTTATATAATGGGCAAGGAAAAAGAATACCCGACTGCAGTCAGAAAGGTGCCTTTCATTGCGCCAATACTCCTGATAATAGGCCTTGCAGCCCTCTTTTTTGATCTCAGGCATAAAGCATATTTCTGGCAGCTTTACACTAACATTAAACTTCAGTCACCCATGTCGTGGGGCGCCTGGACACTGCTGGTGATAACCGCCGCATCCGTCGTCTGGTCGGCACTGCATATCAGGGACCTTTTTCCGAACTGGGACTGGAAATATCAATGGCTGAAGGATCTGGAGACTTTCTTCAATAAATATAAAAAGGCGCTGGCATGGGTTATTCTTATCTATGCTGTCATAACCGGCATTTATACCGGAATCCTTCTCTCTGCCTTTAATGCAAGGCCCCTGTGGAACACATCGGTCCTGGGGCCGCTGTTTCTGGCTTCGGGACTTTCGGCAGGTGCAGCCGCCATTGTTCTTATGTCGAAAAACCCGAAAGAAAGGCTGCTCTTCACTAAGATTGACCTCATAATTCTGGGGGTGGAGCTATTTCTTATAGTTCACATGTTCATGGGCTTCCTGGCATCAACACAGGTGCAGATAGAAGCAGCAGGACTTTTTCTTGGCGGACAGTACACGGTGGCTTTCTGGGTCTTCGTTGTCTTCCTGGGCCTCGTTATTCCCGCATTTCTTGACCTGATGGAACTGCGCGGATATCATATACCCGCGCTGGTGCCTGGGGTACTGGTGCTGTTCGGAAGTCTTATGTTCAGGTTTGTCTTTGTCTTTGCCGGCCAGGTGAGCCGATGGTTATACTGATCACAATAAAACATAAAAACAATATGAGCGATATTACTAAAACTGAGAGGAGCAAAACATACCTCAATCCTTACCTGGGAGGCGTGCTGCTGGGCCTCGTGCTCCTTGCCGCCAATTTTATTGCCGGCAGGGGTCTCGGTGCCAGCGGCGCCATCAAGAGCGTTGTTGCAACATCCATAGAGGTTGTTGATAAAAACGCCGTCAAAACAATGCCGTTCATGGCTGAATATGCAGAGTCACACAGCGGGAGCCCGATGAAATCGTGGCTTGTCTTTGAGATGCTGGGTGTGCTTGTCGGCGGATTCATCTCCGGGGCGATTGCCGGACGGCTGAAACTGAAAGTGGAACATTCACCGAAGATAACCTCCAGGCGCAGGCTGGTCTTTGCACTGATGGGAGGGACGCTCTTCGGCTTCGGTTCGCAGCTGGGGCGCGGATGCACAAGCGGCTCAGCCCTTAGCGGCATGGGAGTGCTCTCACTGGGAGGCTTTGTCACCATGATGGGAATATTCGGCACAGCCTTCGCACTGGCATATTTCTTCAGGAGAAACTGGATATAAAAGAAAGGAGTAAAACATGGGACCACTGGCACCAAACGGAATTATATCGGAGAACACCAACTTTCTCCTCGCCTTCTTCATCGGCATCGCTTTCGGATTTGTACTTGAAAGCTCAGGCTTCTCATCAAGCAGGAAGCTGGCCGGCATCTTCTACGGCTATGACGCCGTAGTTCTCAAGGTCTTCTTCACCGGAGCCATCACATGCATGATAGGATTGCTGTTCATGAGCCTCTTCGGATGGATAGACCTATCCCTGGTCTATGTCAATCCGACGTATCTCACCTCCGCTATAATTGGCGGTGTAGTAATGGGAGCAGGGTTCATCATGGGCGGTTTCTGCCCGGGAACAAGCTTTACTGGTGCAGCTATAGGAAAGATTGACGGAATGGTCTTCATCGGGGGACTCTTTCTGGGTGTTTACGGCTTTGCCTTTACTTACCCGCTGTGGGAGAAAATGTATTTTGCACATTATCTCGGTGAACCGAAGGTAAGTGAATCACTGGGCATGAAAGACGGGCTCTTCGGATTGCTGCTGATCCTTGCAGCCCTGGTCATGTTTGCAGTTGCCGAATGGGCTGAGAGAAAATTCCCGAGAGAAGAATATTAATAAATGAAAGGATAGTAACATGAAACCACTTAAGTTATTGGCTCTTATAATTATCCCGCTGGGGATAATTCTTGCCGCCGTTCCGGCTGACAAGACAAAACGTTTCAAGCTGTCGGCTGATGAGCTTCTGCAGGAAGCGGGAGCAGGGGTGCAGTTCATTTCGCCCGATGTCATTGCTGACATGCTCGTTCAGAAGGACCCGTCATTGCAGCTGATTGACGTGCGGACGCCCGAGGAGTTTGAAGCATACAGTCTTCAGGGGGCAATCAACATCCCTTTGAGTAATCTTTTATCAGACGAGTATATAGACATCCTCAACCAGGATGCGCGGATGAACGTCTTTTATTCCAACGGTTCGGTCTTTGCCAACGAGGCCTGGATGCTTACCAGGCAGCTCGGTTACGAGAATAATTTTGTTCTTGAGGGAGGCCTGAATTACTGGTTTGGCAATATCCTGTCAGCACAGGCGCCTTCGCAGACGAGTCCCAATGAGGAGTTTGCAAAGTACGACTTCCGCAAGAGCGCTGCCACGGCGCTTGGAGGTGGCGGTGTTGTTACTACTGAAGGAGGTGCATCTGCCGTTAAGACAACCAAGCCTGCAGTGACGGCAAAGGCCAAGAAGAAGCCTGCCGGGGGCTGCTGATTTTTTGGAGTAAGCAAAAAAAGGGTTACATTTGCGGCTGCAAAACGCGCGGCCCTATAGTTCAATGGATAGAACGCGGGTTTCCTAAACCTGAAATTTAGGTTCGATTCCTAGTGGGGCTACAAAGAGTTTTCAGACCATCACGTTAGTGGTGGTCTTTTTTGTTTAACATAACAACTGCAAAATGGTATTCCACCTCTTTCAGGATACTGAATATGCCAGGCTTATTTTATCCTGTAATGATCTTCAAGAATAGTCCTGAACAGCTTACCGGGTAATATGGATTTAAGGAGCACAGCCAGCTTCTGTTCAAACGAGGCGATTATATATTTCTGCCTTGGATTTTTGCTTTCAACGATCTTTACAAGCTTGCGGGCAAGAACCGCGGGCTCCCAGCCGGCAGCCTCATCCTTTTCAATCTGGACCAGGGCATTTTTAAAAATTTCATGGTAGGGATCTGTTTCATCCGTTGGAGAAAGAAAATTCCTCCGGTTTGCTGAATTACTTGTATGAAAATCGCCGGGACTGATCACCACTACCTTGATATTAAATGGCTTAACCTCCATCCTGAGGGCTTCGCTGAAACCTTCGACAGCAAATTTGGCGGCGGAATAAAATGCCTGGAACGGTAAACCCATCAGTCCGCCAATGGAACTGAAATTAATTATAACTCCGCCCCCCTGTTTCCGCATGAAAGGTAATACCTCCCTGGTAAGATGCACCAGCCCAAGAAAACTGGTATCCATCTGAAGTTTAATATATTCTGAGGGTATAGTCTCGATTGGTCCGCCGGTATGCATACCCGCATTATTAATCAGAACATCAATTCTTCCTTCCTTCTGAATGACGGTTTCAACTGCATTTTTAACCGACAATAAATCTGTCAGATCCAGCCTGAGAACATTTATACTTTTGTCTGTCTCGCAATCCGTGCGAATGGTGCCATATACGGTATGACCTGATGCGGCAAGAAGGCCGGCTGTTTCTTTACCAAATCCGGAAGATATCCCGGTTATGAGAATAACCTTTTTCATTTATCATCAGCTCAGAATTCCCAGTCTCCTGGCGGCTCTGGTTATTTTCTCTATGGAAATATCCACCTGTTCCTTTGTATGTGTAGCCATGAGTGAGTACCTGATAAGACTGTCTTCTTTCGGAACTGCAGGTGAAACAACCGGATTGACAAATATTCCGTCAGCAAGCAGCTCCCTGGTCAGGGTAAGGGCCTTAAAGTCATCACGGATAAACAGGGGGATGATTGGTGTTTCTGACTTTCCGGTATCAAACCCGGCTTGTCTGAAACCATCCAGGGCGTGCCGGGAAACCTCCCAGAGGTGCTCTGTCCTTTCCGGTTCACTGACCATGATATCTATTGCGGCAATTACAGAAGCTGCAGATGCCGGGGTCATGCTGGCACTGAAGATCAGTGACCGTGAAGTGTGTTTAATATAGTTGATGGTCTCTTTGTCTGATGCAATAAAACCACCGAGTGAAGCGAGAGATTTCGAAAAGGTTCCCATAATAAGATCCACCTTATCGGTGAGGCCGAAATGTGATGCAGTACCCGATCCGTTTTTCCCGAGCACACCTGTTGCATGAGCATCATCAACCATAACAGTTGCATCATATTTTTCAGCCAGGCTTACCAGTTCAGGTAATTTTACAATATCTCCCTCCATTGAAAATATCCCGTCAACGACAATAAGTTTGAGGCTTCCGGAAGCGCATTGTTTCAGTTTATTTTCAAGTGCATCCATATTGTTATGGGCGAACTTGAGAACTTTTGAAAAAGAGAGCCTGCTTCCTTCAATTATCGAAGCATGGTCACGTTCGTCAAGAAGAATGTGATCACGTCGTCCTGTCAGAATGGAAACAACGCCCAGGTTAACCTGAAAACCGGTACTGTAACAAAGGGCTCCTTCCTTGCCAACAAGTTCTGCAAGCTTATTTTCAAGTTCGATGTGGATATCGAGTGTTCCGTTAAGAAACCTCGAGCCTGCACATCCTGTTCCGTATTTGTCAATTGCCCTTTTTGCAGCTTCCTTGATTTTCGGATGGTTGGTAAGACCCAGATAGCTGTTCGATCCAAACATCAGCACATCCTTTCCACCGATCTTGACAACTGTGTCCTGATCTGATTCTATTTCCCTGAAATAAGGATAAATTCCCGCTGCCATAACCTTTTGCGGGGCGTCATAACTTGCCAGTCTGGCTTGAAGGATTCTCATCTTTTTGAAGTTTCAATTAAATGAGGTCAAATATAAAAAGATTTTACTGCCCCAATGTGGCCGGCTAAAATCCGGATCAGACAGCGGCTTTCAGTCCGTCAAGAACTTTCATGTCATCTCCCGCGATCTCAAAATCGATATCGAGGTTCTGACTGATATATTCAGGATGTGTTGACTTTGGAAGCGGCAGCGCACCTTTTTGAAGAACGTATCGGATTGACAGTTGCGCAACGCTTTTGCCGTATTTCTTCGCGATGCCGGCAATTGCCGCATTATGCAGGAGGTTGCCCGTGGCAAGAGGGGAGTATCCCTCAATCAGGATGTTGTTTTTCGCACAGTGTTCCCTGATTTCCTGCTGCCCGTGTCCGATATGAAACTTGATCTGGTTGACCATTGGCCTGATGCGGCAGGTCTCCAGTATTGCATTGATGTCTGAGACATTGAAGTTGGATATGCCTATCGAACGGGTTTTACCGCTTTCGTAAAACTCCTCCATCACTTTCCATATCTCAATGTTCTGCTTTGTATAGTCTGTACCTATCTGGTTCCAAGGCCAGGGGGCATGAATGAGATAGAGATCAATATAGTCGAGACCGATGTTCTTTATGGTTTTATCAGCATACCGGTGTGCTATGGCGTAGTTCTTTACTTCTGCCGGCAGCTTTGATGTAACGAAAATTTCCTTGCGGTCAATGCCGGAATCACGGATTGCCTGCCCGACGCTTGCCTCGTTGCCATAGGCCAGGGCCGTGTCGATGTGTCTGTATCCGCTTTTCAGGGCAGCAGTCACTGAATTATATGCCACATCGCCTGCAGGTATCTGCCAGGTTCCGAAACCGACAGCGGGGATTTTCACCCCATTGGTAAGCGTAAAGAAATCCTTGCTGTTCATAATCTGTTTATTTGTTGATTCGGTTTAAATATATCAATTATGGATAAATAACCGGTATTGCATGAAATTGTTTACCCACTGCGTGGAATTGATTTATGACCTTTTCTGCAATAATACGATGACCTGCGATCATCTTTCTGAGGAAAACACTATTTTCACTACCTGTAAAAAATAGCATATGCTTAAGGGTATTTCTCCTCTTATCTCGCCTCAGCTGCTTGAGGTGATGGCGCGGATGGGCCACGGCGACGAGCTCGTACTGGCCGATGCACACTTCCCGGGCGAGAGTCTGAACAAAAGAATCATCAGGGCTGACGGACTGCATATCGCTGACCTGCTTGAGGCGCTACTGCCTCTTTTCGAACTTGATACATATGTGCCCCATCCTGTCATAATGATGGAGCCGGTTGTGGGTGATAGGCTGGATCCCGGAGTGGAAATTTCATATATGAAGCGGATCTCCCCCAATACGCCCGGTCTTCCTCAGGTGAAACGCCTCGACCGCTTCGCCTTCTACGAAAGGGCAAAAAACGCCTTTGCCGTGGTCATGACCGGAGAGACGGTAAAATACGGAAACATTATTCTGATAAAGGGAGTGACGCCTGTCTGATAAGCCGGCTAATTCCTGTCTGTCTTGCAGGGCCGGGCAATACCGGGCAACACCGGGCAGCACCGGGCAACGCCGGACAACATTTTCAAATAACTTTTAAACCGCAATAATAAAAGTAATATGAAATCCTTCAGACCAATCTGTCAGGCGCTCATTCTGGCCGCAGTTTTATTCACAATTAATTCAGATTTAGCAATTGCCCAAAAACTGAAACCGGGACCGCAGGATCTCTCATTCTTCTCAACGGCGGATGAGCGGGATCAGCCTTATGCAGTCTATATTCCGGAAAACTTTGACGAGAATAAAGCATATCCGCTGGTCATCTTTCTTCACGGAGCGTGGTCAAACCACAGGCTGGGGATGAGGCGCCTCTTCGGCGTAGGGAACAGCCAGGGATATGATTTTATCAAGCCCGGCAATGTGCCTTTCGAAACTGATGTTGAGGCCACAAGATACTGGCCGCCCTTTAGGTCAGTAGATTACATAGCTGCTGCGCCATACGCAAGGGGTACAGCAGGCTATCAGGGCATCCCCGAACAGGATGTTTATGAGATGCTCGACGATGTTAAGTCGCGTTTTAAGATTGATGAAGACCGGATCTATCTGACCGGACTTTCCATGGGCGGGGGCGGCACGCTCTGGCTTGGGATGACACGTCCGGACGTCTGGGCAGCCATTGCACCTGTATGTCCCGCACCTCCGGAAGGCACCATCGACCTTGCCGGCAATGCCCTGAACCTGCCGGTTCATCTTTTCATCGGCGACAAGGACTTTCTGTACAAAACAGCATCCGAGTGGAAGGCAAAGCTGGAAACAACCGCTCAAAAACTTGACTATGTTGAATATCCCGGTGTCGGACATAACAGCTGGGAATGGGCATATAAAGACGGATTTATCTTTGACTGGTTCTCACAGTTCAAAAGAGACATGTTTCCAGGTCAGGTCAAATTCAGTTCAAAGTGGTTCAAATACAATAAGGCTTACTGGGTTACATTTGACGACCTGGTTCCGGGAACCATGGCAACCATTGACGCACGGTTTACTGCCGGTAATGCCATTGAGGTGACCAGCTCAGGACTTGCCGCATTTACCCTTAACCTGTCAGGCCATCCGATGTTCAATGCCGACAAGAAAGTAACGGTGAAGGTGGATGGCAAATCATTTTCTGTAAAAAGCGCCGGTGCAATATCCTTCATGAAGTCAGGCGGGTCGTGGGCAAACAGTAAATTCACTCCCGGACTTACCTCCAAACAACCAGGTGCCGAAGGTCCGCTTTATACTGCAGTGAGCAGCAGCCATATCTATGTATACGGCACAGGAGGCAATCCTTCGCCTGAAGAGCTTAATGCCAGAAGGGAACAGGCAGCTTCTGCGGCTGACTGGACGGGCATGGGTGGCCGGATAATGGTTTTCCCGCGGGTGATATCTGACCAGGAGGTAAGACAGAGTGATTTTGTGACAGCAAACCTTATTCTCTTCGGAACCCGCGAGACAAATTCAGTGATTGAAAAGTTCGCCGACAAATTGCCGCTGCACCTCAATAAAGAAGCCGCAGGTTATGGTTTAGTGTACATTTTCCCGATGAACCGGCATTACATCCTGGTCAACTCGGGACTTTCATGGTGGACCCCTCCGAAAAACACATCCGGCCAGGCCGGCTATGCCTTTATGGGTTCCAAAGTGGAGATGCTGAAAAAGTTTCAGGATTATGTTCTCTTTAAGGAGAACACAGACAACATCGTGTCACAGGGTCTCTTTGACAATAACTGGAAACTGCCGGCGGAAGCAATCGAAACACTTAAGGGCACCGGCATTGTTACTTTCAGTCAGCAATGAGTAATTAATAAGCTAAAACCGCAATCAGATATGAAGAATGCACTTTTATCCCTGGCTGCCCTTCTCTTTTTTCCGCTAATGGCTGTAAGTCAACATGACTCGTCATGGTTCGCGGTTAAGGAGGTGGCAAAAGACGTCTGGCAGATTAACGACCGGGGGCCGAATATTTACCTTATCATCGGGCACGACAGCGCCCTGGTTGTCGATACCGGGAATGGAGCAGCCAACCTGGCGTGGCAGATCCGGAAGATGACGGACAAGCCTCTCATCGTGGTGAACACTCACGGCCACGGAGACCATACGGGCGCAAACTATCAGTTTGCAAAAGTATACGTTCATGAGGCTGACCTTGAATCTGCAGCTGCCTCAGGAACATATGATCGGGCGAAATCAATGCTGGAAAATATGCCTGAGACGGAAAGACCACATGACGCGCAAATGTTTAAAGGCAAACCTTTTAATACCACGCTGATACCTGTGGCGGATGGCGACCTTTTCAACCTGGGAGACCGGTGGATAAAGGTTATTGAAACTCCCGGACATACCCCGGGCAGCATCTGCCTTCTGGATATTAGTAACAAACTTCTCTTTGCCGGAGACAACAACAACGGCCTGGTCTGGCTCTGGCTGCCGGGGTGCCTGCCGCTGAGCAAATACCTGGTGACACTCGAACAACAGGTGGAGAAAATGAGTGAGTTCACAACTATTTTTCCAGGTCATGGAGATCCCCTGCCGGCCGGATTCATCCTCGATCAGGTAGCCTGTGTAAAGTCAATCCTGGACGGGACATGCAAGTCGGAGCCTTATGAATCTTATCCGGGGAATCCCCGGGTGTGTGCCTTCGGACAAGCAAAGGTGGCGTTTAACCCTGAGAATTTATAGTTAATATTGCGTCTTGATTTTTAAAGCATGAGCAATATTAAAACTGTTGTCTTTGACATCGGGGGCGTCCTGATAGACTGGAACCCCAGACACCTCTACCGTAAGATTTTCAACAACGACGAGGAGATGGAATGGTTCCTCTCGGAAATATGCACTTATGAATGGAATGTTCAGCAGGATGGCGGCAAGCTTTTCAGCGAAGCCACTTCCGAGCTATCCGCCAAATTCCCGGAGTACAGTGATAAAATTGCCCTTTATTACGGCCGCTGGGAGGAGATGCTTGGCGGGGAGCTCAACGATACGGTAAAGATCTTCAATGAGCTTAAATCGGCCGGAATGCCCCTCTACGCGTTGACAAACTGGTCGCATGAAGCTTTTCCTGTAGCTTTTGAGCGCTATGGCTTCATGAAACAATTCGATGGCATTGTGGTTTCGGGGTATGAAAAGCTCCTCAAACCTGACCATGCCCTTTACCGGGTACTGATGAACAGATATAATATCAATCCGGCAGAATCGGTTTATATTGACGACAACAAAGCCAATGCGGAAGCGGCCGCGGAGTTAGGATTCCATTCGATACACTTTCACTCGGCAGACCAGCTCAGGCATTTTTTGAGGTCTTTAGGCCTTGAGGTCTAGATTTTTGTGTTTTTTGCACTGCAGGATCTTTCTGTTTATATTTGAGAGTAAATCTATCCGCATGAAAAACATTCAGAAACAATGTTATGTTGACCGTTTCGGATCAGGTATTTCATCTTTATGTGGAATGAAGAGCTTCATCCTGTTTGCATCTTTTCTGTTATTCCTGAATGGAATTGCTTTTTCCCAGGAGCCTGTGGTCGTGACAACAGTTACAAAACCCGCGGAGACAGAAAAAGTTGATTCCCTGACAGTCAGCGAAGAAACCCAGGCAATACCTGTTCAGGATACGAGCTCCGTTCCAAAAACAACGAACACCGAGTTATTGAATGAGCTTGTATTGCAGACCAACTCTGTAGTAACTTTTGACAAACTTTCAGTTGGTTTGGGAATAGGGCAGGATTACGGCGGGTTCGGCGGTAACATTCTGTATTACCCGCAGAGAAATTTCGGACTTTTTTGCGGTATTGGGTACAATCTGGCCAGTGTGGGTTACAATCTTGGGATCAAATCCAGGATTGCAATCGGGAGCAGCACCAGCCACGTATTGTTATCTTTACTTGCGATGTACGGATACAATGCTGTAATAAGGGTTACAGACTACAAGGAGCTTAATAAGGTATATTACGGTGCCACACTTGGGGCGGGACTGGATTTCAAGCCCTTTAAATATTCGGACGATTACATAAGTGTATCCTTGTTTGTGCCGTTCAGAAGCTCTGAAGTACAGGAATATATGGATTATCTGGAACAGGTCTACGGCGCGGTGTTTGAACAGGGTTTATTTCCTATAACATTTTCAGTGGGGTACAGGATAGTCTTTCAATAAAGTAATTCAGATTATGGATGAACTTTTAATCCGTCAATAATGAGGCGAATCTTTTTTGCATCTGTGATTCTCATATTTGGACTGTCTGCTTTCACATACGGTCAGAATAAAAGCCCCAAACGGGGTATTTGCGGCGATGCTTCACCCCAGGACCTGGTCATACTGGCTCCGTCTGTTACCTGGTATTACGACTGGGGGGTGGAACCTCCTGCCGTATCGCAGGGCCAGTTGTCAGGGATCGAATGGGTTCCGATGTGCTGGGGCGCCGTATATGCCGGAGATGTGGCTGGAATAGAGGCCAGGATACCGGCCGGGAGTAAATATCTCCTCGGATTCAACGAGCCTAACTTTAAATCACAGGCCAACCTGACGCCTGCACAGGCTGCCTCAATGTGGCCAAATCTTGAAAAAATTGCAGCTGACAAGGGATTGGAACTTGTAAGTCCCGCAGTAAACTGGTGCGGCGATTGCGTTGATGGGGTTACCAACGATCCGGTTGACTGGCTCGATAAGTTCTTTGCTGCCTGTCCGGGCTGTAAAGTCGATTATATTGCCATTCACAGCTATGCCCCTTACTCAGCATCCTTAAGCAGCTATCTGGATAAATTCAGGAAGTACAACAAGCCTTTGTGGATCACCGAGTTTGCTCCCTGGGATCCGCCGAAGCCCGACTTTGACGGCGTCGTGAAATACATGAAAGAAGCAATTCCGGTACTTGAGAACGACCCGATTGTGTTCAGGTATTCATGGTTTGCAACAAGGGTTGGCAGCAATCCGGATATAAGCCTGTTAGGGGCAAACGGGGCTCTTACAAAACTGGGACAGCTTTATGCCGCCATGGCGTTTCAGGGGATGAATACTGATTTGCCTCCCGTTGCGATGGCGGGAGCAGACATATTTATAAATGAGCCTGCATCAACTACAACCCTGAAAGGATCAGTGTACGACGCAAACGGAGATGTGCCATCCATTGTCTGGACACAGGTCAGCGGTCCGAATACAGCAATATTCGACAATACTGCCATCGCCACTCCGGCAGTATCAGATCTAGTTTCCGGTGTATACACTTTCAGGATCACAGCCACCACAGGAGGCAAGACGGATTATGATGAGGTTTCGGTAACGGTGGGCCCGCCAAATATTGCACTCAGCAAACCGGCTGAAGCATCGTCTGTGGAAAGCGGTTCAACACCAACTTCGGCTGTCAACGACGGAAACAAGAGTACCCGGTGGTCATCAGCGTTTTCTGATCCGCAATGGATAAGAATTGATCTTCAGTCTGTATACAATATTACCGGTGCAAGAATCTTCTGGGAGGCGGCCGCTGCAAAGAAGTTTGAGATCCAGGTTTCAAACAATGCGACAACATGGACGCGGGTATTTTCAACCTCCGGCGGCGACGGGGGAATTGATAATTTTTCATTTACGGCAACCGCAAGGTATATAAGGATGTTATCATCTGCCAGAATCTCTCAATATGGGAATTCAATTTTTGAATTCGAAGTGTTCGGCACCTTGCAGACGGGAATTGAAGATCCGTCTGACCTGAAAACATTTTCGGTTTATCCCAATCCGGCAAAAGGCGGCATAGTAAATATTTCATTCAGCAACGACTGGGCAGGCGAGGAGGCAGTATTGTCAGTCAGCAATATTTCCGGACAACTGATCTGCTCTGACAGGATTCAGCAATTGCCTGAAGGAGCCGGGGATATCCTTTTTCCCATAAATGACAAGATGAGACCAGGTATCTATATTTTAACTGTCTCGGGCAAGGATGGCATAAAGCATGCTAAGCTGATAATTAAGTAGCAGGGTTACCCAGGTTTAGGGATTAGGGCACAGCGGATCTGCCCGGTAAATTTTCAATAGGAATAAGATTTGTTAACTAATTCTTCATAATTATTTTATGATATTTATTGTCTAGCCCCATATTAATCATATAAATTAATATTTTTGCCTAAGAAGGTTAATAAATGATTCAGGCTGTTACAACATTGTGGCTGAGCATTACACTAAGGATAAATGCATCCGGATGAGAGGGGTATATTGATACAGGAATTAAAATAACCGTTCTCAGAAAAACAGAGGGCGGTTTTTTAGTTTTTAAAAACACCAGCATTGGGAATGAAAACAGAACGACCAGGTGACCAGGGATTATACAGACATGATTTTGAGCATGGAAGCTGCGGGATAGGTTTTGTTGCTCATCTCAGGGGGGAGAAATCTCACTCAATCATAAGTCAGGGCCTTGACATACTAAGGAACATGACCCACAGAGGTGCCGAGGGCGCTGACAGCAAGACGGGTGACGGCGCCGGCATTATGATACAGGTGCCTCGCGATTTTTATCTTATTCAGGGGTACAATTTACCCCAGGAAGGCAAATATGGTACAGGAATGATTTTCCTTCCCCGCGATACCACAGAAGCATTGAGGTGCGAGGAATTGCTCGGGTCAATTATTGCAGAGGAGGGAGCGACTCTTATTGGTTACAGGGAAGTGCCCCGGGATAATACAGTCCTTGGCGACATATCAGGAGTTGCGGAGCCTCATATTAAACAGGTATTTATTAAGGCTGACCTACCGCAGGAAGATCTGGAACGAACATTATATATCATCCGAAAACGAGTTGAGAGGGCGGTACGTGAGTCCGACCTGAGACAAAAAAGCTTCTTCTATATCCCCAGCCTGTCATCGCGTGTGCTTGTCTATAAAGGTATGCTCACTTCTGTTCAGCTGAGGGATTATTATTCTGACCTTACAGATGAGCGGCTGGAAAGTGCTATTGCCCTGGTACATTCAAGGTTCAGCACAAACACCTTCCCGAGCTGGGATCTGGCTCAGCCATTCCGCTTCCTTGGACATAACGGGGAGATCAATACAATAAGAGGGAACAGACTGTGGATGGAAGCCAGGGAATCTATTCTGAAATCGGAAAAACTGGGAGATCTTGCCAGGATTTACCCTCTTATAGAACCTGATAAAAGCGATTCCGCTTCACTTGACAACGTGCTTGAGTTCCTCATCATGAGTGGCAAGAGCCTGCCCTATGCAATGTCAGTATTAATTCCCGAATCAGTCAATGCTAAAAATCCTATTCCGGGTGAGCTGCGTGACTTTTATCATTATTATTCAACTATCATGGAACCGTGGGACGGTCCGGCTTCGCTGATCTTCTCAGACGGCAGGTATATTGGCGGTATGCTTGACCGGAACGGGCTCAGACCCTCAAGGTATATAATTACCACTAATGACCTGATAGTAATGGGGTCAGAAGCCGGGGTGCAGACATTTCCGCCTGAGCAGATACTTGAAAAAGGAAGACTTAGGCCTGGCAAAATGATGCTGGTTGATACTAAGGAAGGGAGGGTCTTTTACGACGCGGAACTGAAAGAAAAACTGGCAGGTGAGTTTCCTTACGGGAAGTGGATAAAACAGAACATGGTAAACCTTGAGGAGATTGAGACCGGACATCTTGAAACTCCGGAGCTGGGTCCGGACTATGAAAATTACATTATCTCGTTTAATTACTCTGCGGAGGATATCGATAAAATAATCGGGGAGATGGCTGCAACAGGCAAGGAACCGATAAGTTCGATGGGTAATGATGTGCCGCTGGCAGTACTGTCAGAAAAACCTTATCGTCTTTTTAATTATTTCAAGCAGCATTTTGCGCAGGTGACCAATCCTCCTATTGATCCTATCAGGGAAGAACTGGTAATGACCCTTTCGGGATATCTGGGATCCTTGCAGCAGAACCTCCTTGATGAGAGTCCTGATCATGTCAAGATGGTAAGATTCCGAAACCCGGTAATTTCAAACACCTACTTCCAGATTGTTAAGAATCTGCGCTACAAAGGCTTTTCTGCCGCCAGCCTTAAGATGCATTTCGATGCCGGGAAAGGAGAAGAAGGGCTGCGCCATGCAATTGACCAGCTGTGCCGGGATGCGGAAAAAGCTGTGGATGAGGGTAAGAACTATATCATCCTGTCTGATCGTGGCATTGATGAGAATACCGCCCCGATGCCTTCCCTTATTGCAGTCTCTGCAGTGCATCATTACCTGATAAAGAAACGGAAGAGGATGCAGATTGATATTGTGGTTGAGTCTGCTGAACCGCGTGAGGTTATGCACTTTGCGCTCCTCTTCGGCTATGGGGCCAGTATAATCAATCCTTATATGGTTTTTGCCATAATTGACAGGATGGTTAAGGAGAAGGCAATACAACTCGACTACCAGAAGGCCGAGGAGAATTATATCAATTCAGTCCAGAAAGGCATACTGAAGATCATGTCAAAGATGGGGATAAGCACTTTGAGGAGTTACCGGTCTTCACAAATATTCGAAGCGGTTGGAATACATCCTGATGTAATCGACAGCTACTTTGAGGGCACTGCATCAAGGATAGGGGGCATTGGCCTGAGTGAGATTGCCGAGGAGGTTCTTATTCCCCACAGACATGCATTTGCTGAAGAACACGAGGAAGACATACTGACAGAAGGGGTGTATTCATATCGCAGGAACGGTGAAATGCATGCCTGGAACCCTGAAATCATTGCGCACCTTCAGTGGAGTACAGCCACAGGTGACCGGAGCATCTTCAGGGCATATACGGAGAAGGCAGACAAGGATACAGCCCGTCCGTTGTTTATCAGGGGTCTGGTTAAGATCAGGAAAAATCAAATTCCTCTCGGGGAGGTTGAACCCGCCGAAAATATCATGAGGAGATTCGTAACGGGAGCTATGTCCTACGGATCAATAAGCAGAGAAGCGCATGAGTGTCTTGCCGTTGCCATGAACCGTATTGGTGGAAGAAGCAATACCGGTGAAGGGGGTGAGGACCCTGCCAGGTTTGTTCCCCGCGAGGACGGGACGAGCGTCAGAAGTGCAATAAAACAGGTAGCCAGCGGGCGCTTCGGCGTCACAGCGGAATATCTTGTCAATGCTGATGAGATTCAGATAAAAATAGCCCAGGGAGCCAAGCCGGGTGAGGGAGGCCAGCTTCCGGGTCACAAAGTGGACAACATCATCGCAAAGACAAGGTACTCCATTCCCGGCATAACCCTTATTTCGCCTCCCCCGCATCACGATATATACTCTATTGAAGATCTGGCGCAATTGATTTTTGATCTGCGTAATGTAAATCCCCGTGCCAGAATCAGTGTCAAGCTGGTCTCTGAGACAGGTGTGGGAACAATTGCTGCAGGAGTTACCAAGGCCGGAGCTGATCTGATAACAATATCAGGTTTTGAGGGAGGCACCGGCGCTTCTCCTGCTTCCTCAATAAAGCACGCGGGACTTCCGGTTGAAATGGGCGTGGCGGAGACACAGCAGACACTGGTGATGAATAATCTGCGCCGAAAGGTCATACTTCAGGCCGACGGCCAGCTGAAAACCGGCAGGGATGTGGTAATTATGGCTTTACTAGGCGCTGAGGAATTCGGATTTGCCACGGCTGCCCTGATTGTCCTTGGTTGTGTGATGATGCGAAAATGCCATCTGAACACATGTCCCACGGGTGTGGCAACACAGAATACCGAACTTAGAAAAAGATTTTCAGGTAAAGCTGAAAACCTTGTCACATTCTTCCGGTTTCTGGCAGAAGATATCCGTGAACACCTGGCAGAGATGGGATTCAGAAAACTTGATGACATAATCGGCCGTTGTGACCTTCTCGAACGGGATCCGGAGGTAAACCACTGGAAGACAAAAAATATAGACCTCACAGCACTGCTCCGGATACCTGACGAAGCCCGGACAAATCAGGTATACTGCACGGAACGAAATGTAAACAAAGTGGGAGAGGTTCTTGACCTAAGCCTGCTTGAAGAAGCAGAAAAAGCTATCTCACAGAAAAGCCCTGTAGTGATCTGCAGGTCAATCCGGAATACTGACCGGGCTACAGGCGCCATGCTCTCCGGCAGAATAGCTGAACGTTATGGCTCATCCGGTTTGCCGGAAGGTACGATTAAATGCAGGTTCACCGGCTCGGCGGGACAAAGCTTCGGAGCTTTTCTTGCAGCAGGAATTGAGTTTTATCTTGAAGGGGAGACAAATGACTATCTCGGGAAAGGACTCTCCGGCGGGCGCATTATCGTCAGACCACCGTCAGCGTCAACGTTCGAGGCAGACAGGAATACAATAATCGGGAATACAGTACTTTATGGTGCAACCGGCGGGGAAGCATATATATCAGGTGTGGCCGGGGAAAGATTTGCAGTTAGAAACAGCGGTGCTATCGCCGTAGTCGAAGGCACAGGCAATCATTGTTGTGAATATATGACAGGCGGAAGAGTTGTTGTACTTGGTAAAACCGGCAGCAATTTCGCTGCCGGCATGAGCGGTGGCATTGCTTATGTCTTTGATGAAGACGGTGATTTTGACTATTACTGTAATATGGGAATGGTTGAACTTTCCCTGGTAGAAGATAACAGGGATATAGATGAACTTACCTCCCTGATATCTGGTCACTACCGGTATACAAACAGTAAAAAGGCAAAAATGATTATTGACGACCAGGTTAAATTTATTCCCAGGTTTATCAAGGTCACTCCGTATGATTATAAAAAAGTGCTTGAAGAGCAAAAACTTGAAGAGATAAAAAGGAAACTGGCAAATGTTGAGATGGATGTGGAAATGGGCACAGGTTATTGAACATTAAGGGGAAAACGATGGGTGATATAACCGGATTTTTAAAGATAAAAAGGAAAGAAGCAGGTAACAGGCCTGTTGTCGAGCGAATATGTGATTTCAGCGAGGTGGAGCAGATACTGAACAGTGAAGACCGTATGCTGCAGGCCGCCAGGTGCATGGATTGCGGTGTCCCGTTCTGCCACTGGGGCTGCCCGGTCGATAATTTAATACCTGAATGGAATGACTTGCTGTTCAGGGGAGACTGGAAGGGTGCGTATAAAAGACTTAGTGCCACAAATAACTTCCCTGAGTTTACAGGAAGGATATGTCCCGCACCCTGTGAACATGCATGTGTTCTGAATATTCAGCTTGACCCTGTAACTATTCGTGAAAATGAAGTGGCAATAACTGAAAAAGCATTTTCTGAAGGATACATAAAACCTGTACCTCCCCCGAGCAGGACTGGTAAAAAAGTCGCTGTAATAGGAAGCGGTCCTTCGGGTATGGCCGCAGCTGATTTACTTAACAGAGCCGGACATGAGGTAACTCTTTTTGAGAAGGAAGCCAGGGCAGGAGGATTGCTCAGGTACGGCGTGCCGGATTTCAAGCTCAGCAAGACAACGATTGACCGGAGACTGGGAATAATGGTAAAAGAAGGCCTGACTATCAGGACCAATGTTAATATTGGAATGGATATTCCTTTTCAGGACATTGTAAATCAACATGATGCCGTGTGTATTGCCACAGGCGCCTCTCAGCCGCGTGACCTCATGGTGGAGGGCAGAGATCTGAATGGCATCCATTTCGCCCTTGATTTCCTGGTTTCACAGAACAAAATCAACGGGGGTGAATCTTCCGGCACTGCAAAACCAGTCAGTGCAAAAGATAAAAAAGTGGTGGTTATCGGAGGAGGAGATACAGGCTCTGACTGTGTGGGAACAGTAATACGTCAGAAAGCTGCAAGAGTCATCCAGATCGAAATTTTGCCAAAGCCACCTGCGGTCAGAACCACTGATAATCCCTGGCCCTTTTTTGCCAGAGTACTGAAAACCTCCACATCCCAGGAGGAGGGTTGTGAAAGACAATGGTCATTATCGACGCTGAGGTTTACCGGGAATGACGGCAATGTAACCGGAGTGGAGGTGGAAAATGTGGAATGGATAAAGGAAGAGGCAGGGTATTCAATGAAAATCATTGATGGTACACGCAGAATAATTGATGCCGACCTGGTGCTGCTGGCTCTTGGTTTTATTCACCCGGCTCAGTATAGTTTAGCTAAGGATTTGAACGTCAACCCTGATGGGAGATATAAAGCCAAAACAAGCCAGGGGCATGCCACGGGTATAAATAAAGTCTTTGCCGCCGGAGATGCAGTAAACGGAGCCAGTCTGGTTGTTTACGCAATTGCATCTGGCAGGAGTGCTGCAAGAGAAATAGACAGGTTTCTGAAGACATAAAACCAACCTTGAAGAAATGGAAACACCTTTACTGAATGATCCACAGATTTTTCCTGACGAAAAAATCCTGAAAAACGCTATGGGTGACAGCTATAAGGCATATGAGGAGATGATAAAGACAATTACCGGTCCTGAATATGGACTTGTACCACAATGGAATTATTATAAGGACGGAAAGGCCTGGCTGTGCAAAGTTGCATTTAAGAAGAAGACTGTTTTCTGGCTATCGGTGTGGGACGGGTATTTCAAAGCAGGATTTTACTTCGTTGAAAAACACTGCCCGGGGATACTTGGACTTGACATTGACAAAAGCATTAAGGAAGAATTCAAATCAAAAAAACCAATTGGTACCCTGTTCCCCATGGCAATTACTGTCACCTCAAAAGAGCAGATAAAAGATCTTCTGGCTGTGATTAATTATAAAAAGGGCCTGAAATAAATATAAAGCATGGAGCATGGGGCAAAAGGAATATCGAACAAGGAATGATGATATTTGATTTATGAAGTGTATGAAGCATACCATATCCTTTTTTGCTGCATTGATTATTGTAATGACAGGTTGTGCTCAAAAAGCCACCGAGAGAGATTTTAAAGCGCATTTTGAGAGGTACGGCGTTGAGGGATGCATTGCTCTTTACAATCAGGCCGATGATCAGTATATCAGGTACAACTCCTCCCTGTGCGATTCGGGATTTCTGCCTGCCTCAACATTCAAGATCCCGAATTCGCTGATACTGCTAAATGAGGGAGTTATCAGTGATACTTCTCAGGTGATAAAATGGGACGGTCATGAGTGGCCGAATAAGGCGTGGAACCAGGATCAGACCCTCAGAACGGCCATGAAATATTCCTGCGTTTGGGTTTATACGGGGCTGGCTGAAAAAATTGGCATTGAAAAGTACTATGAATACGTACGGGCATTTGATTACGGCAATAAAAACCTTGAAGGACCTCCTTCACGCTTCTGGCTAGCCGGCGAATTCAGAATAAGCGCCAACCAGCAGATTGAATTCCTGCGAAAATTCTTTAATTGCAACTTACCTGTAACCAGGGAATCAATTGATATCGTTAAAGATCTTATCATCCTTGAAAAAACAGATGATTATACTCTTTGTGGCAAAACCGGCGGTGGGATGTTGTCAGATACGGAATATATCATGTGGCTGGTGGGCTATGTCGAGAAAGACGGAGGCCCATGGTTCTATGCCATGAACTTCAGGACAGACGATTACGACGGTACAGCAATGGCCCGCTACGATATTGTTAAAGACATACTAAAGGAACTCGGGCTTATCTGACAGGCAGACGATTTTATGGCAAGACTGCTGCCTATTGCCTAATGCCTCTATAATTCCTACCTTCATCCTTTTAAAAGTACTGAGTAATGAACTGGATTGACTTTGTTATTATCGCTCTCCTTGCCTTCGGACTGATACAGGGCTTCATTGATGGACTTATAATCGAGATCGCGAAGCTGGCAGCACTGATCCTCGGCATCTGGGGAGCCATACATTTCTCGGGCTGGACGGCAGGCAAACTCTACGGGTGGTTCGACATGCAGGAAACCTGGACAGGTATCGCTGCCTTTGCAATCACTTTTGTCGTTATCGTCATTTGTATTAGCCTGTTAGGCAGACTATTGGATACAATTGTCAAATCGGTCTCGCTGGGTTTCGTGGTGAAAACACTGGGCGCTGTTTTCGGGGTGATCAAGACCGCACTGATACTTAGCGTCGTCTTCGTTTTTCTTAATACCATAGATTCAAAAAAGCACTTTTTGCCCTCCGCCACTATTGAAAAGTCATTTCTCTATAATCCCATCGCTGATATCATTCCAGCAATCTTCCCGATAGTGGAAGGCGGCGATCTGCTTGACAGTTTCAACCGTCATAAAAACAAACCGCAGCCGGTAATCATCTGACCGGTTTTGATATCTTTGCGACACTGAATTTTGAGCTGCCAATGATGAATTTTGTCGAAGAACTGAAATGGAGGGGTATGATACATGACATCATGCCCGGAACAGAGGAATTCCTTCTGAAGGAAAAGAGCGCTGCCTACGTCGGATTCGACCCTACGGCTGATTCCCTGCATATCGGCCACCTCGTGGGAGTGATGATGCTGAGACACCTGCAGAATGCCGGCCACAGGCCAATAGTACTTATCGGGGGCGCCACGGGAATGATAGGCGATCCGTCCGGCAAATCGGAAGAGCGGAACCTCCTTGACGAACAGACACTCCGGCATAACCAGGAGGGTATGAAAAAGCAATTCGAAAAATTCCTCGACTTCGGATCCGATTCTCCCAACAGAGCTTTAATGGTCAACAACTATGACTGGATGAGGGAGTATTCCTTCCTTGGCTTTATCCGGGATATAGGGAAACACATCACTGTCAATTACATGATGGCCAAGGACTCCGTGAAAAAAAGACTCGACTCCGATACCGGCCAGGGGATGTCATTCACCGAGTTCTCATATCAGCTGGTGCAGGGCACCGATTTCCTTTATCTCTATAATACCTATGGCTGCAAGCTGCAGATGGGCGGCTCCGACCAGTGGGGCAACATTGTGACTGGCACAGAGCTCATCAGACGCAAGAACGGAGGCGAAGCTTTCGCCATGACATGCCCGCTGATAACAAAAAGCGACGGTCAGAAATTCGGCAAAACCGAGACAGGCAATGTGTGGCTTGACCCCGCAAAGACAACGCCTTACCAGTTCTTCCAGTTCTGGCTGAATGTAGCCGATGCAGATGCGGAGAAGTTTATTAAGATCTTCACTATGCTGTCACACAGCGAGATAGATGAACTGGTGAAAGCTCACCGGGCTGAGCCGCATCTGCGCATCCTGCAGAAGCGTCTCGCAGAGGAGGTTACAGTCATGGCACACTCACGGGAAGACTATGAAGGCGCCGTTGAGGCCTCCCAGATATTGTTCGGGAAGGGAACCACAGAACAGCTGCAGCGCATGGAAGAGAACACCTTCCTTGCCGTCTTTGACGGCGTGCCGATGTATGACATAACCCCCGGCCTGTTATCCGCCGGCGTAACAATCTCCGACCTGTGTGCCGTGCACACAAAAATAACTGAATCAAAGGGTGAGTTCAGACGCCTTGTGCAGGGCGGCGGGGTCAGCCTCAACAAGGAGAAAATTGACGATCCGGAGCTGATCATAAAACCGGATAAACTGCTGAATAATAAATACCTGCTGCTCCAGAAAGGTAAAAAGAGCTATTATCTTATCAGGGTCATTTAATTATAAAACCGGACAAGATGAAGAGTAATATAAAAGCTGAATTCAAACCGGACTCGATTGATCTGATAAATTTTATAATCAGCCATTTCAGGGTATTCCTTGTCACCGGAATCCTGGCAGGAGTATTGTCTGTGGTGATCTCCCTGCTTATTAAGCCGCTGTATGAATCAACGGTTATCCTATACCCATCATCGAACATTACCGAAGCAAGCACCCTGCTTGGCGAGGCTTCCTCCAAAACAACCCTCTACGGTGATGATGATGCAACGGAGAAACTTTTGCAGGTGATCAGCAGCGAGCAGGTCAGGGATTACCTAAAAATGAAGTATAATCTTGCTGAACATTACAATATCAAACCCTCGGAGAAATACCCCCAAACGCTGATAGCCGAGAAGATGGACAGGTATATACATTCCTCCAAAACCTCCTTCGGGTCGGTTGAGATCAGGGTGAGGGACCGTGACAGGGAGCTGGCATGTGCCATGGCTAATGACATGGCCTCGCAGAGCGACACCATCTTCAATAAACTTCAGCGCAATGCTGCAGCTGCCATGCTCGATGAGATCAGCAGGAGCTATGAGATGCAGGACCGCCTCGTCAGGCAGTATGAGGATTCCCTTGTAATTCTCAAGGGAGCAGCTGTATTAAAGGCTTATGCCACTCTTGACACGGAGACAGAATACCTGGGCCTGATAAGGGGGAGATATCTTGAAGCTCTGGCGCTGAGCCAGCAGACCATGCCCTATACTCTGGTTGTTGACAGGGCTGTGGTGGCTGAGAAGAAAATATACCCGCGCAGGAGCATAATGGTCATTGTATCGACATTGTCTGTCCTTGTTCTTGCCGCGCTGGTACTCTTTGTGGCCGAAGGCGTGAAGGTGCAGCGCACTGATGAACGGCACTGAATTACTGATATGGCTTATCCCTGCAGGGCTGGCCGTAGTCATGCTGGCCGTGCTCTCACTGGAGAAGCTGTTGCTTCTGACGCTGTTCCTGACCCCTCTTTCAATCCAGGTCAGTTATCTCACTGGCAGTGCGGGCTTTGATCTTTCCGTACCGACTGAGCCTATACTTGCACTGCTGCTTTTTATAACCCTGTTCAAGCTTATTGTCACTCGTGAATTTTCCGTAAAACTCCTGCGGCATCCTGTGACTGTTCTTATCGGTCTGTATCTTGTATGGTCACTGGTAACCTCACTGACATCGACATTGCCGGGCGTTTCGTTCAAGACGCTGGCCTACCGGATGTGGTTCATAGCAGGCTTTTACCTTATTGCAGCCCAGTTGTTCAGAAGCGAACGCTTTACCGGGAAATATATTATTGCATATTCAACAGGGCTCGCTGTAGTGGTGATTTATTTCCTTATCAGGGCAGGAGGTGCAGGGCTGCTGAACCAGCAGTTTGCACATTCAGCCTGCTATCCCTTTTATAATGATCATACATCATTCGGAGCTTCAATGGCTTTTCTTCTGATTCCGCTGGCGGTTATTCTAATCAGGAAAGGCAACCGCGTAGCTTCAAGGGTGTTCGTTTCTGCGCTGTTAATTCTGTTTCTGGCCGGTTTTATATTTTCATACAGCAGGGCGGCATGGGTGAGCCTGATTGCAGCTCTGGCGCTGTCATCAATTTTATGGCTCAGGATGCCCGTCAGGCTTCTCACCTTAACGGCTGCCGGATTTATTGTGGCAATGGTTCTCTCTGCAGGATGGATATGGCAGAAGATGGACAGCACGACAGAGGATTCATCGGCTGATCTCGGGCAGCATCTCCGGTCATCGTCAAATATCTCCACCGATCAGTCGAACCTGGAACGCATCAACAGATGGAAATGTGCACTCAGGATGTCTGAGGAGAAACCACTGTTCGGGTGGGGTCCGGGGACTTATCAGTTCAATTACGGCCCGTTCCAGAAGGCTGCGGACAGAACCATTATAAGCACTGACTTCGGCGATGCCGGCAATGCCCATAGCGAATACCTCGGCACGATGAGTGAGTCAGGCTTGCCCGGGGCATTATTATATCTGCTGCTCACGGGTTTCATCGTTTTTACAGGTATCAGGGTCTGGTACAGGGAGAAGAGAACCTTTGACGGGTATTTCGCCCTGGCCATACTGACGGGCCTGATGACCTATGTCGTTCACGGCATAATGAACAGCTTCCTCGACAGCGACAAGATCGCTGCGCTATGGTGGGGATTTGCCGGAATCCTGGTATCGATGGATATAAGAGAAAAAGAGGAGCAGGCCGAGCAGCCCTGATGCTGCAACTTACATTATTTCGAGGGCAAGTATTGACACATCATCAAACAGATCAGGATTTCCGGCACGGATATCCAGTTCTTCTATGAGTGCGGCAATATTTTCCGAGATAGGCCTTGAGTTCGGAAAGTGTTTTACAATGGTTGAGGCTCCGATAAAATTCCCATTGTCGTCTGTCAGTTCAGAGAGGCCGTCAGTATAGCATATTATTTTTGTCGGGCGTGTTACAGAGATCTTCTCTTTACCCACCTGCGGCATATCATCGAGCATCCCTACTCCGACGCATGACTGTCTCAGCATCGATGAGGTGCCGGACATGACATCGATTATAATTGGCGGAGTGTGTGCCGCATTGACATATTCAAGCATCCTGGTCTTCAAATTGAACCGGGCTATGAAGAGTGTGATAAAACATTCACCCGACGAGTTTAATACAACAACAGTGTTAAGCCTGCGCAACAGGACTTCAAGATCGACACTGGCGGTGAAGAGCACTCTCAGGCTGGCCTGGAAGTTTGACATCAGAAGGGCGGCTGACATACCCTTTCCTGACACATCGGCAATGCAGAACCCCACCGTTGTTTCAGACAAAGTGAGAAAATCATAATAATCTCCACCGACCTCATAATGCGGAATATAAAAGCCCTGAACCCTGATTTTATTATTTGCCGGCAGCTTTTTGTTGTCAGGGATGAGCATCATCTGCATGCGCGCTGCCAGTTCAAGCTCCTTGCGCAGCGCTTCCTGGCGGAGGCTCTCTCTGAATAGCCGCTGGTTCTCAATGGCAACCACTATTATGCTTGAAATAGTCTGAATGAAGTTCAGGTGCTTGACCACCGGGCTCATTCCTTCACCTTCCTCGTCAATATCCCCGATCAGCACGAATGCCGTATGGATATTGTTATTCATGACAGGAATGATAATATCAACAGCCTCAAAAGGCTTTGAATTCACATCAGTTGTGATCTCGGTATAACAGTTGAGATCACGCTCCACATTAATTTTTTTCCTGAGGCTGTCAGGGAAGCCTGCGTTGAGCAGCGCTTCCCACTTCTCGCCGTATTTGAACAGCATAAGCTTGCCTATGCCCAGGTCCTCGCGCAGGATAGACTCGTACTTCCTGAGAAGCTCTTTTGTAGGTAAGTTTGCATTGATGGAAAGGGTGATATCGAGCAGGGCGTCGAGTTTGAATTTCGACATCTTAAGCCTGTCCCTGGGAAGCCTGCTCTCATCCATCATTCCAGTGTCAGCCCTTGACTCTCTCTATGTATGAACGGTCGCGCGTATCGATGCGTATCTTGTCACCTACATTCACAAAGAGAGGTACCATAACGGTTGTACCGTTTTCTATTGTGGCCGGCTTAAGGGTGTTGGTGGCGGTATCGCCGCGAAGCCCGGGTTCAGAGTAAGTCACTTCCATGACCACGTTGACGGGGAGGTCAACAAGAAGAACGTTTTCCGTATCTGCATGAACCACCACTTCAACTGTTGCGCCTTCCTTGAGAAGATCACTGTTGTTGAGCATTGACTCCTGCACCGTGATCTGTTCAAATGTCTCGGTATGCATAAGATGATAACCCATGTCATCCTTGTACAGATACTGATAGGGTCTTCTCTCCACACGTGCCACATTGACCTTGGTGCCTGAACTGAAGGTGTTGTCGAGCACCCTGCCTGTTGTGACATTTCTGAGCTTGGTGCGCACGAAGGCCGGACCCTTGCCCGGTTTAACATGCTGAAACTGTATTATCGCATACAGGTCATTATTGTATTCAATTACCAGTCCGTTTCTGAAATCTGCAGTTGTTGCCATATAAAAAGTAAAATTTCCTGTGTTAGTTAATAAAATTCAGTGGCGTTCTAAGCCCTTCACTCTTTACCATTTCCACGTGAAATGACCCCACAAAGATATCAAATCGTATTTTAACCGGTAAAAAATTTTCATCAGCGCTGAACCACATCACCATATCTTCCTCTGTCTCGAAGACACGCCCCACCTCCGTTACAGGATTAAATCTGTAACACATTATCTTTCCGTCCTTGATCTTAACCGTCTCCATTCCCGTGTATTTCAATACGATAGGATAGAGCTCATCACCAAACCATGTGGTCATCTGATAGAGCTTTCCGGGAATAAGTGTATCAGCTCTTGCCAGGTGGTATTTCCGGAACCAGTAAAAGCATGAAACAATATCAAGAATCCCTTTAGGGGCGGTATGATTTCCCGAGAGATCACTGAATACCAGGGTTGAATCGCTCCTCGATGTATGGTCAAAAGCCACCTCATTGTACTTTTTGTAGTGTCCCTCCATGGATGTTTCTTATGGAGAATACAGGAAGGTCCGTTTCCGGATTTATATAACTCTCATAAGTGTCCCTTACATGGTAAAGGGCATCGGCCAGGCCTGTTGTCTGACCGGTGACTGTTGCATGCCATACGGGTTTTCCCTGGTAGAAGCCGTCTTTTAATTCAAGTACAGCCCGTCCGCTGCCAACGGGGCCGTATTTAATCTGGTAAAAGACCTTTTCACCCGGCATATAGGGCTGCAGTTGAGCTTCTGCCCATTGCACCGCTGTGATCGATATAATCAGTACTGCCAGTAAAAAGTTTCTCATTTCGGAATGTTTTTCTCAGAGGAACAGTTTTTTGGGAATTGTTGCGATGAACTCCTTGAGATAATAAGGTTCAAAATAGGCAACATCCTCAAACTGCTTTTCCCTGAAGGCGTTCACCGACGGCTTGTGCAAATATGATGCCGAGAGGTTGAATTCTTCTTCAAATATGGCATTGGGGCCTGTTATTGCTGACCTGCATTTGCCGGCTCCGTTGCCAAAGAATATTATTTTTTCTGATTCAAGCCTGTCGCTGTATGATGACGCGGTGATAATGTCTGCGGAAGTCTCCTTTATCATCCTTCCATCAGCAGTAAACAGGGCGTTATATACCTCCATCCGCCTGGCGTCGATCATCGGGCAAAGCAATGTACTGCTGCCTGCCGGGAGAGGGTTTGCCGTCAGATAACCGTGGCACATTGCCGTAAGGGTATTGATGCCTATGAGGGGTATTTCCGCACCGTAGGCGATACCTTTCGCTACGGATACCCCAATCCTAAGTCCTGTGTATGATCCGGGTCCTTTGCTTACAGAAACGGCATCGAGCTGTCGTGCTTCGATGGAAGCGCCCCTGAGCAGTTCCTTTATGATGACGGTAAGACTTGAGGAATGAGACATCCCGGCAGGAGCCTCAAGCACGCTGATGACAGAACTGTCATCGCATAATGCCACCGAACAGACGCCGGTGGCTGTCTCAATGCAAAGGATCATTTAAGAAATAAATTACCGTTTACCTTATTTTTCCTTCTTCTTTTCAGTGCTGAAGAGGGCCTCTTTATCAACAACTTCAATAAGGGTGGAATCGGAAAGTTTTTTACTGATCGCACTGAATGGCTGCACGATGACAGTATCGCCTTCAGCAAGACCGCTCAGGATCTCGATATTTACGTTATCCTGTATGCCTGTCTTCACGTCGCGGGCAAGAGCATAGGTTCCGTCCGACACAAAAACGAGTGTTCGTACTTCTTCAGCTCCGACTGTCTCTGCCTTGGTTGTATCAGTACGCGTTGTGACCGCCTGGATGGGCACGGTGAGGATATCAGCCTTCCGGCTGGTGAAAATATCAACAGATGCTGACATTCCCGGCCTGAAAGGACTGGGGTTCTTCTCACTGATCAGGTCCTGGTATGACTCCCGCAGGATAAGTATTCTGACCTCAAAGTTTGTTACCTGGTCAGATGTAATGGTGGTGCTCTTGGCCGAGTTGGCAATCTCGGTCACCACACCCTTGAAAGTACGGTCGAGATAAGCATCAACCTCAACCTCGGCTGTGTCGCCCAGCTTTACCCTGATAATATCGTTTTCGTTTACCTCAACAACAACCTCCATACGGTTAAGGTCGGCAACGCGTAAAACCTCGGTGCCGGTCATCATGGTGGCGCCGATGACTCTCTCGCCAAGCTCAACCGAAAGGCTTGATATTGTACCTGTCATGGGTGAATAGACAGTCGTTTTAACCAGATTTTCATTCGCTTCCCTGAGCGAAGCCTCGGCGCTCTTTACCGAATATAGAGCGCTTTCCTTCTCGGCTTTTGCAACTTTATACTGTGATTCTGCCTGCTCAAAATCAGACTTGGAAATCGTATTCTCATCAAAAAGCTTCTTGCTTCTGTTGTACGACAGCTCAGCCTGTAACATCTGTGCTTCTACCTGTGCCTGGCGGGCCTTGGATGAATTCACGGCGGCGGCAGCACGTTCACTTGCAGAGATGTAAATTTCAGGCTTGATCTTGAAAAGCAGAACCCCTTTCTGAACAAAATCCCCCTCTTTGACGTGCAGTTCGACGATTTCACCGGAGACATCAGGACTTATCTTGACTTCCGTTTCGGGCTGTATCTTGCCGTTGGCTGTAACGGCTTCGACAATCGGAGTTTTTTTCACCTGTTCAACCGCCACCTTGACTGTGGCTTCCTTGCCGAACCAGCCTTTCTTTTTGCCAACGGCAGCGAAAACAATAAGAAGGAGAACAATGGGTACGAGGATCTTGAGAATTTTATTGTTTTTCATTTCAAATGAGTTTTCTGAATTAAAGTGCCATAATGCCAATGTGCTGAAGAGAAAGCGGGATGCCTTTGTAAAAATCAAGAACCTTTGTCTTGAAGACATATTCATATTTTGCCTGGGCCATTTCGCTCTGGGCATTCAGCAGCTGCGTCTTTGACTGATTGTAATCGACGGCAGTGACCAGGCCAACATTCAATTTTTGCTCGGCATACCTGTAAGCCTCCTCCATTGATGATACAGCCTTCTGGCTGGAATAGTACCTTTTCAGCGCTCCTGTTGCATCAGTATAAGCCTGTTGGATATTCTTGTAAAGTTGTTTCTTCGTATTTTCAAGCGCGTACCGCGAATTTTCAATTCCCAGCCTGGAGTTTTTGATCCGGGTGTTGACCATCCACCCGTTCAGTATGGGAATGCTCAGCGAAAAACCAACTGCGCCGTTCCTGTTAATATCCAGCTGTGTTCCGAAATCATAGGGTTCCAGGGTAACCAGATCGATCCTGTTATCTGAATATGCCGTGTTCCATGAAGCGCCCACTGAGAGCTGAGGGCTCCTGCCGCCCTTTGCAATGGCCAGGTCATACTCGGCACCTTTCAGCTTGTACTCTGCACCCAGGATTGCCGGTCTGATTTTTTCCGCAACGGAATAAATGGAGTCAGGATTACTTTCAAACGCAACGGGATCAACGGTAATCTCAGGAATATCAATCTTAAAGTCGTCAGCCGAAGGCAATTCAAGCAGCTGTGCCAGGGTCAGGACGGATATTGCCAGCTGGTTCTGGAGGGTGATCAGCTGCAGCTCTTCACGGGCTGCCTGGGCTTCAATATCCAGGAGGTTTCCGCGCGCAAGGCTTCCTGCATCGACCAGCTTGGCAGTGCGGTCAATCTGCTGCTTTGTCAGTTCAACCTGTGAGGCAGTGGTGGCTACCAGTTCGTTGTTCAGCAGTATCTGAAGATATGCAAGTGCAACATTCAGGGCGATATTGTCCCTGAATTCTTCCAGATCCTGCTCGGTTGCAAGCAGTTCAAACTTGTTCTTCTGGATGGTATTGTAATTAACCAGCCCGTTGAACAGTGACATGTTTGAACCGATATTGAAGCTGTTAGACTGCACGGTTTCGCCCTCGGTATACCTGTTGGAAGTCTCGTCATACGCCCGGCCAAAAGAATAATAGTGGTTGGCGCTTCCATTCAGGGAAGGGAGGAGATTTAATTTCGACTGTTCCAGAGTGGATTCCTGATACCTGGTCATTATCTCCTGCTGTTTTATCTGAATGTTGTTCGCAAGAGCATGGGCAATGCACTCTTCAAACGTCCACTGTTTCTGCTGTGAAAAGAGAAGCAAAGGACTAAGCAGCATGACGATGCTTAGGATAAAAAAGTTTCTTTTCATGTTCACTTAATAAGGACTTTAAAACGAAGCTACGAAGATATGAAATTGATCAGTATAATAAAGACATCAAAGATATTATCATGCTGCACGGGGATCAGAAAAGTGTCTTGCATTTTTACTTATCTTTGCCGCAACCGACTTCAAAAATTCAATAAAACATACAAAAGAATGAGTAACAAAGGATTAAATCTTGAGCCCGGTGTCATCTCCGGAGAAGATGTAAAGAAACTGTTTGATTATGCAAACAAGAATGATTTTGCCATTCCTGCAGTTAATGTTATCGGGACTGACTCGGTGAATGCTGTGCTTGAGACAGCACGGGAGGTGAATTCGCCCGTGATAGTTCAGTTTTCAAACGGCGGAGCGCATTTCTTTGCCGGTCAGGGTCTGACGAAAGAGAACCATACAGGAGCCATCGCCGGCGGAATATCAGGCGCTCTTCATGTACATAACGTGGCAGAGTACTACGGTATCCCGGTAATACTTCACACTGACCATGCAGCACGTAAGCTCCTTCCATGGATAGACGCCCTGCTGGATGCCGGTGAGGAGTTTTATGAAACCAACGGCAAGCCGCTGTTCAGCTCTCATATGCTTGATCTCTCCGAGGAGCCTCTGAAAGAAAACATTGAGACATGCAAGAAATACCTTGAGCGTATGGACAAGCTTGGCATGACGCTTGAGATTGAACTTGGTGTTACCGGAGGCGAAGAGGATGGCGTCGATAATACAGGGATAAGCAGCTCAAAGCTCTATACACAGCCCGAGGATGTGGCTTATGCATATGAGGAGCTCCTGAAGGTCTCGGGAAACTTCACCATAGCTGCCTCATTCGGCAATGTGCACGGTGTTTATAAGCCCGGTAACGTTACCCTTAAGCCTGAGATACTTAAGAACTCGCAGGACTATATCCAGAAGAAGCACAAGACGGGTCCCAATCCTGTCAATTTTGTGTTTCACGGAGGCTCAGGGTCTGAGAAGGAAAAGATCACCGAAGCCATAAAATACGGTGCAGTAAAAATGAATCTTGATACCGATATGCAGTGGGCATTCTGGGCAGGTGTCAGGGATTACTATGAGGCCAAAAAGGGTTACCTGCAGGGCCAGATCGGAAATCCTGAAGGTGAAGACAAGCCCAATAAAAAGTATTATGACCCGAGGGTATGGCTCCGTAAGGGCCAGGAAACATTCACTGCAAGGCTTAAGGAAGCCTTCGGAGACCTCAACGCCCTTAACAGGCTTTAATACTTATTAATACTATAACATCAAGCAGGTCAGCTCGTTATGAACGACCTGCTTTTTGTTGTTAATAAATCACTGTTTCCCTGGCTGTAAATACCGTGGCCGGAGGCTATTTTAGTATAAAATTTAAAGCCGGGTTGAAACGCATACATCTCACTGAGGAGAAGATAAAGAGAACGACTAACCTGACTCTCAGGCTCAATGAGAGGGAGGCGAGGGCTCTCAACATCTACTGTCAGCGTTTCAGGGTGAGGAGCAAGGCGGATTTCATGCGTCGCACCATCATGCATGCCATCATAGGCAGGTTTGACAGCGAGCATCCGACGCTGTGGGAGCAGGGTGAGCTCACTCTGTTTTCCCACGAACCGAAAAATAACTGATTGTACTCAGCGGCAAACCTAATTTTACTATTTTTGTGAATGCCACACAGGGGGGATTTTTTATTGCGGCTAAAATGGGAATGAATATTATTAAGATAGAGCCTACGAAGGTTACGCCTGAAGTATTGTTTCTTGAGGGTCACCTTGAGATCAGGGGGAGGTCTATACCCGAGAACGCTTCTGATTTTTACCGTCCTCTTGAGGAGTGGGTAACTGAATATGTGGCCCGCACGGCAATCAGAACGCGTGTATCTCTTTCTTTTGATTTCATCAATACGGCATCGACAAAGTGGGTTTATGGTCTCATTAAGAAACTATCACTTTACGATGATGTTCACAACAGGGTCTCGATAGAATGGTTTTATGAAAGGGGAGATGACGAGTTGTATGAGCTTGGTCAGATTATTCACTCATTCATTGACTGTCCGTTTATCTTTTACGAGACAGAGCAATCCTGAATTCAAAAAAATATCTACTTTTGCCACGCCTTATCAGGCGCCGATTGACCCATGGTGTAATTGGCAACACGTCTGATTTTGGTTCAGAAGAGTCGGGGTTCGAACCCCTGTGGGTCAACAAGAAACAGCCGCAAGGCTGTTTCTTGTTGCATGGGGCTTAGCCTCAGTGACTTATTTAGTCAACGAATGTCTCTTTCAGAATTGACTTTACCTCTTTTATTTCTGGCTTGGATAGTTTTCCAAGATCCTTAAGAATTCTCTGTTTATCAATGGTCCTGATTTGATCCAGTACAATCCAGCCGGTCTTGTTATCGTGTTTGATTTCTACCCGTGAAGGATAGTTTTTTGAGATTGTTGTCATTGGTGCAATTACAACCGTTCTCAGATGGTTGTTCATTTCGTCAGGTGAAATAACGACACAGGGTCTTGTTTTTTTGATCTCACTCCCAAGTGTCGGATCAAGGTTGACAAGCATTATCTGGTATTGCTTTATTTCCATTCCTCAGGATTTTCTTCTTCGAAAATATCATGTATCATGAGCTTGTCATCTCCGTTTGCGTGCATCTCCATAAAGGCTTTATCCCAGCCCTTCCTTGGTTTAGCAATCGGTTTGATAATAATATGTCCTTTATCCAGAATCATTTCAACCGTATCCCGGATATTATACCTCTCAATAACGGTTTTACTGAACCTTATTCCCCTCGAGTTTCCTATTTTAACAACTGATACTTCCATTATGAGAATAAATTAAATGTAATTACAAAGTTAGCACATTATATTGTAATATACAATCAAGCAAAACAAATTTTTCATCGGCCTCTGCAGGTAACTTTAATTTTCCTCCAGGTTCTTTTACAACGCTAATCAGATATGTTTTCCTACTTTCAGCCGATATCTGAGGCAATTACAAGCATCTCGAAATCTTCGGTGGTCAGCTTGTCATTCCTCGAGAAAGCCCCCAGTTTTGCGCCCAATATCTCAACTTTAGAAAATCCAAGCGACTTCAGAAGCCAGGTGATTTCACTCGGCACATAATACCTTTCACTGCAATCCAGCGTCTTCTTATTGCCATTGTCATCTTCGAACTCTGTGATATTATGATCACGGAATGTCATCAGGTCAAAGGTATTGCTCCGGTACGTCGCGTTACCTTCACCAGTTGTGGAATCACAGAATGCTTCCACTGAATGATATAACGGGAAGAGCCCGTTAAGAGTGGTGAAAATGAACCTGCCCTTTTTCTTTAAGGACTTTGTCACATTCTTCAATATCTCAAAATTCATTTCATCCGTTTCCATCAACGGGAAGCCGCCTTCACAAAGCATTACCGCCACATCAAACTCATTCACGAACGGAAGATTTCTGGCGTCGTGCTTCAGGAACTTTATTTTTAAATTTTTCGCAGAAGCCTTTTCTTTTGCCACCTGCAGCTGGGATTCTGAAAGGTCAATGCCGGTGACGTTATATCCCCTCTTTGTCAGCTCTATCGCATGTCTGCCCGTCCCGCATCCCACATCAAGTATCTTCAGAGATTTGTCATAACCGAGCTCTTTTTCAAGGAAGTCACATTCCCCCTGCGTTCCCTGGGTGAAAACCTCAGAATCGTATTTATGCCCGTAGTTTTCAAAGAGCGCCTCGTACCATTGCTTTTTACCTGTTCCCGGATCGGATTGCTTTTTCCCGTCGGCCTCAGTCTTCAGTTTCAGGCATTTGGCATACCTGATTTCATCATAAATCTTACCCTTCTTACAGACAGCATTTTTACTTACGGCTTCCTTTTCAAATCCGCATTTTTCAAGTACGCGCTGAGATGCCGGATTATATTCAAATATGCCTGAATAGATCCTGATTATATCCAGTTCTTTAAAACCGTATTCGCAAATCAGGTTCACCGCCCTGGTCGTTATTCCCTTGTTCCAGTAAGACTCGCCGATAAAATATCCGAGCTCGGCCGATTTACTGTAAACGTCACTCTGCTTATGCAGTCCTATGTTCCCGACGTACTGTCCGTGGTATTCAATGGCGAATATCTCAACGGGATTTTGACTGATGCATCCGGCGATGAAAGCTTCAGCGTCAGCAGCGGTATAAGGATGAGGAAAGGCATCGCGCAGGTTGATGCTTATTTTTTCATTGTTTGCCAGCTCTGCCATCCGGTCTTTGTCGCTGCGCCTGAATTTCCGTATGGCCACGATCCCGTCTGTCATTCGAATGGTCTTTGTTGTCATCTTTTTGTCCGGTAATTTTGTCACCGGTCATAAAGGTATTAAATTGTGTATAATTGCAGGATGAAAAGGGTCTTCTCCGGAATATTAATCTGCTTTCTTTTAACTCATTATATTTCAGCCCAGCCCGCTTTCCCTGAAAACGGAACGCTGTATGACGATACAACAGTGCCGCGGATAGATATTACTGTTAATCCTGACACCCTGGATTGGATATATAATAATCCTGAAAGTGACCGGGAGTTTCATGCCGTTTTTGAATTCAATAACGGAACAGTGGACGATAAAGTAGATCCGGTGGGCTTCAGGCTCCGGGGAAATACATCGCGCAATTCGAAGAAAAAATCATTCAGGGTCTCGTTCAATACATTTACCAACGGAGGCAAGTACTACGGAGTTGAAAAACTTAACCTGAACGGCGAGCATAACGACCCTTCGGTCATGCGCTCAAAGTTAATGTGGGACATTCTCAGGAAATGGGACATACCGGCTCCGCGGGCCAATCATGTCCGGGTTTATATCAACGGAAACTATTACGGGTTATATCTTAACGTGGAGAACATCGATGAAGAATTCGCTCTTTCACGTTTCGGCAACAAGGATGGCAATCTTTACAAATGTCTCTATCCTGCTGATCTTGCTTATCTTGGCTCTGATCCGAATAGCTACAAGCTGATGTCAGGAGACAGGCGGGTTTATGAACTCACGACCAACAAAGAGGAGGACGACTACTCTGATCTGGCAGCATTTATCGATGTTCTCGGAAATTCTCCGGACGACAGGCTGTTATGTGACCTTGACGCCCTGTTTAATACATACGATTATCTGAAAATAATGGCAGCCGATATCTTTTGCGGCGACTGGGACGGGTACATCTATAACAAGAATAACTTCTATCTCTATCACAATACCGCAACGGGCAAGATGGAGTATATCCCGTATGATGTGGATAATACGTTTGGTATAGACTGGTTCAATATCGACTGGGCGCAGAGGAATATCTATGACTGGAAGCGGGGAGGGTCAGAGAAAAGACCTCTGTATGACCGCCTTATCAATAACCCGGAGCTGCGCCAGCAGTTCACTTTTTATGCCGGTCAGCTCATAACCGCAGCCATCGACATGGATTCCCTGACACAAAGCATTGAGTCACGAAAGAACATGATCGCACCATATATTGCAACTGATCCGTATTACCCGCTCGATTACGGATATGATTACGGTGATTTTATGCTTTCATATACCGGCCCAACCGGGGGGCATGTCAAATACGGTCTTTATCCGTATTTAAACACCAGAATCCTCTCTATGTCACAGCAGCTTGAATCAGGCACGATGACGCCGGTGATAAAGTATATCAGCCACCGCCGTGATCAGGTGCATGGGATTGAGGTAAGGGTATATGCCGAAGCAGAAGCATTACCGTTGAGCGCGACTTTGCTCTATGCTGTGGATGGCGGACCCGATAAGCAAGCTGTCCTTAACTATGCCGGTTCGGGCTTCTATTCGGTTACCCTCGGAGGTGTTCCGGATGCGGCAGCCGTAACTTACAATATAGTTGTGGCTGATAGGGATGGACGGACCAATGTCAAACCCTGTGAACCTGCTGTTATAAGGCCCTTAACCGGCAATACCCCGTTGCTGTTTATAAATGAATTCATGGCTGATAATGAGGAAACTGTAGCTGATGAGCTCGGAAACTACAGCGACTGGATTGAAATTTACAACGGCGATAACAAGACTGTGTTTCTTGGAGATCTGTATCTGACAGATAACTTCGATAATCCGGATAAGTGGCAGTTACCTGCGATCAACCTTGCCCCTGGAGGTTTTGCACTTTTCTGGGCTGACGGAAATATTGCTTCCGGGGACCACCATACGTCGTTTAAGCTATCGAAGGAAGGTGAAGAGATAGGCATCTATGACAAAGATTTTCTTATGGTCGATACCGTCACATTCGGGATGCAGCAGGAAGATGTCAGCCGTGGAAGGAAGAGCGACGGAGCAATCGAAATAGTGTTTTTTAATGTGCCGACTCCCGGCAGATCAAATAATGCCACTTCGGTTGAGGATACACACGCTGATAACAGGCTTGTTGTTTATCCCAACCCCTCATACGGTACAACGGTCAGGCTAAATCAGAAAATAGACTGCGGAATATATGACACTCATGGAACCATGGTGTTCAGAGGTACGGAGGTGGATGAGATTGACCTTCATGGTTACGCTCCGGGATTATATATTATCCTGGCGGACGATGGCAGAAGCGTTAAATTTATCGTTATAAGTTCCCGATAAATTTAATAAATGGTTAATGGTGTAGCGGCCTCTTTTTCAGGACGCCCCCCTTGGCCTGGCTGATGGGGAAACAGTATATGAAAGCCTTCTCATCGACGTCATTAACTATCTTCTTTACCCTGCTTATCTCAAGCTTTGTCACGATGGTGAAGATTATCTCAAGATCTGCAGCGCCGTCAATGTCGGCCTTTTTACCTATCATGCTCCGCTTGCCCTTGTAGATAGTTATGCCGCGTCCGAACCGGGTCATAAGGGCCAGCTTCACCTTGTTGCTCTTTTCTGATATGATCGAAATGCCGGTGTATTCTTCAATACCCTCAACCAGGTAATCAATTGTCTTTGATGCTGCAATATAAGTCAGTATCGAGTAGAGGGCAGGTTCAATACCAAGGAAGAAAGCGGCGGTAGAAAAGATCACAATATTGAAGGCAAGTATCATGTCACCGATTGAAGCCTCCACCTTGCTGGCCACCCATAGGGCAAGTATCTCCGTTCCGTCAAGCACGCTGCCCCCCCTGACGGAGAGACCCACCCCGCCTCCCAGGAAAAGACCGCCAAAGACTGCTGTGAGCAGCTTGTCGTCGGTAATGATCGGAAATTCCACAAAAGCCAGAACAACTGAAAGACCGGCAATGGCGAGCAGGGTCTTGAGTGCAAATATTCTCGATATCTGCGTATATGCAAGAATGATAAATGGTACGTTAATGGCAAAAATAAGCACAGACAGTGGCAGGCCGGTGGTGTAATTGACCAGCAGGGAAATACCTGTGACCCCTCCGTCAATAAACTGGTTGGGAAGTAAAAAACCTTTCAATCCGAAACTCGCTGAAGAAGATGCCGACAATTATCAGAAGGGCACCTTTCAGATGATGGTATACTGTTCCACCCTCATTTTCTTTCATAAAGCAATAAGATATTTTTACCGGAAGATCTGCAGGAGCAGCTTCCGCAGCTTTTAATTTCCATAGTTTGCCCTACCAAGTTACTAATTTTTCACTGGTTAAGATTTATTCAGGTAAATTTGAAAAAAAGTTGAATGAAGGCCGGCCCGGTTGAAATAAACATGATCCATCAGGGTGATTCCATTGAGTTGCTTAAGCAATTACCGGATAATTCAATAGACCTGGTCTTTGCTGACCCGCCTTACAATCTTCAGCTTACAGGCGATCTCTTCCGTCCCGACAAGTCGAAGGTAAACGCGGTGAGCGATCACTGGGACAAGTTTGGATCTTTCGGTTCATATGATGAGTTTACCCGTGCGTGGCTGCATGAATGCCACCGGGTGATAAAGAATACCGGCAGCATCTGGGTTATCGGTACATATCATAACATCTTCAGGGTCGGAACAATACTGCAGGATACCGGATTTTGGATACTCAATGACATTATCTGGATAAAAACCAATCCAATGCCCAACTTCAGGGGCACCAGGTTCAGCAATGCACATGAGACGCTCATCTGGGCAACAAAGTCAAAGGCATCAAAATACACTTTTCATTACCGGACAATGAAAGGTTTCAATGACGACCTGCAGATGAGGAGCGACTGGCTGATCCCCATCTGCAAGGGATCAGAGAGGGTAAGGGATAACGGGCGGAAAGCCCATTCAACCCAAAAACCCGAGGAACTGCTGTACAGGATAATAATGGCCACATCCAACCCCGGCGACCTGGTGCTTGACCCTTTTGCCGGCACCGGCACAACGGCCGCCGTGGCAAAGAAGCTCGGGAGAAATTTCATTGGTTTCGAGAAGGAACCTTCATATATCAGCCTGGCAGTGGAGAGAGTTGAAAGAACAGAACCGTTCAACCCGCAGCTGCTTCAGAACAGGACTGAGAAACGCAGGCCCAGGGTGCCATTTGGCAACCTGGTGGAGAGCGGACTTGTCATGCCCGGAGAATATCTGTATTCCGCAGATAAAAAGTACAAAGCGGAAGTGCAGGCAGATGCCTCACTGTTATGTAACGGTCATGCCGGCTCAATTCATATTGTCAGCGCCCTGGTAACCGGAAAAGAAAAACAGAACGGCTGGGATTTCTGGTATGTCAGACGCGGCAGGAAGCTAATGGTTATTGATGAACTGAGGCAGGAGTATTGCAGAGATCAGAGTATAAAATGAGAATAAAAAAAAGACCCTCGCGGAATGTGGAGGGTCTTTTAATTTAAGTGCTATTTATGAATTATTGGATCCGGGTTACCATCAGGATCACCAGTTACATATCCCAGAAATGAAGGTTTACCTCCTGTTGCGAGCAGCACGCCGCAGGCGTGCGGGGCTGCCATTGAGGTGCCACTCATGGAGGCAAGTCCACCGGTATAATAGGTTGAAAGTATGCTGACACCGGGGGCACAGTAATCTATAGGGGGATTTCCATAATTGGAGAATGAAGCCCACTTACCGGCCCCGTCACATGCCGAGATTGTATAAATATTATCGCCGTTTGCACGGGCCGGTGAGTGGTTATTTGCATCATCACTTTCGTTACCTGCTGCAAGAGCCACAAATATGCCCTTTTCTGCCATCTCCATAACTTCAAGATCCAGCGGCTCATATGCACTGCCGCCGAGGCTCATATTTGCAGCGTCCCCGGCCACACCGTGGGCAGTTACAAAGTCGACACCAGCAATTATAACGGACATAGCGCCCGATCCACGCTTGTCAAGTACTTTGACAGGAACAACCTTGGCCCCGGCTGCAACACCCACAACGCCAACGGTATTGTCTATTGCAGCAACGATACCTGCGCAGTGTGTACCATGGCCGTTATCATCATTAGGCGTTGTTGTACGGGTTACAAATGTTGTTCCGCTTGCAGCATCAACATTAAGATCTGCATGATCCAGGTCTATGCCCGTATCAATGATCCATGCCCTGTTAGTGCCGGTATATGAACCGCCACCAACCCTGGTAATTCCGGGAGGGGTTACTTCCGCGGGCAGGGGTACCGGGGCAGGTGCCGGCTTGGCAAGGATGAACATCATATCAGGCCATATGCCTCTTACATTGGGGTTCTTTTCAAGAGCGGCAACCTCACTTTCATTTAGCTTGACGGCAAAGCCCGGGATCCCTGCTGAATAAACATTCAAAGGTTCACGCAGGGATATGCCAGATGCAGCAAGCACATTTTTGGTGACACTAACCATGGAAAGCTGTGCATCTTCATAGGTCATCGCCTCTGACTTGACATAGCCGTAGTCGCCTTTCAATAAGACAACATACTGGCCGGGGATAACCTCAAGTGAAGACTTAATGTAGTCATCTTGCTGCGTGAGACTTTCCGGAGCTCTCTCGCACGCTCCGAGCAGCATGGCTGCTGCTGCAACACAAAGTAGGAGTCTTTTCATTGAAATCAGGTTTTGGTTAAAAAAGAGTTAACTGACACCTAATTTACCATAAATCTGAAATTTGTGTTAACAAATGTTAAACAATTTTATAAACAGTGCTCTAAACGATGTGAACAATCGAAATAAGCCCAAAAATAAAAGACCCTCAGACTTTCCGACCCTCAGACATCAGACCTTAGTCCATATACGGATACCGGAAGTCTGTAGCAGGCAGGAAAGTCTCCTTGATGGTGCGCGGTGAGGTCCATCTCACAAGGTTGAGCCTGCCGCCGGCCTTGTCGTTGGTGCCGGACGCCCTGCCGCCGCCGAAAGGCTGCATACCCACCATTGCTCCCGTTGGCTTATCGTTTATGTAGAAATTGCCAGCCGCAAAGCGAAGTACCTGGCATGCTTGAACCATTGCAGGCCTGTCGTTTGAAAAGATTGAGCCTGTCAGGCCGTAGGGCGATGTCTCGTTGACAATATTAAGAGTCTCTTCATACTTCTCATCATCATATACATACAGCGTCACAACAGGCCCGAAAATCTCCTCCTGCATGGTCACGAACTTAGGGTTGGTAGTGAGTATTATAGTCGGCTCAATGAAGTACCCCGTTTTCTTGTCTCCGTAACCTCCGTGAATGATCTGGCACTCGGACGATGCTTTGGCCATCTCAATGTATTTCATTATGTTATCAAATGAACGCTCGTCAATGACGGCATTCATGAAATTACGTAAGTCGGCAGGGTCACCCATCTTGATCTCCGACACCTGCCTCTTCAGATGACCGGAAATTTCAGGCCAGAGCGACCGCGGAATATATACCCGTGACGAAGCAGAGCATTTCTGCCCCTGGAATTCGAATGAGCCCCTGATAATTGCGGTAGCCGCCTCAAGAGGGTTTGCGGACCGGTGGATCATGATAAAATCCTTGCCTCCGGTTTCACCTACAATGCGAGGATATGACCTGTATTTTTCGAGGTTGCCTGATACGGTCTTCCAAAGTGAGTTGAAAGTGCCATTTGATCCGGTGAAGTGTATTCCCCCCAGGTCACGGTGGTCCAGTACCACACCGCTGATCACCGAACCCTGTCCGGGCAGGAAATTGATCACCCCGTCAGGCATGCCGGCTTCCGTGAAGACATTCATCAGTATCCAGCTTGACAGGAGCGAGGTGGTAGCCGGTTTCCACACAGTGGTATTACCCATCAGTGCGACTGACATATTAAGGTTTGACGCAATGGCGGTGAAGTTAAATGGGGAGACCGTATATACAAACCCTTCCAGAGGCCTGTATTCGACCCTGTTAAGCTGATCCCAGCCTGACCTCGGCTGTTCCAGGTATATCTGTCCGGCGAAATATGCATTGTACCTCAGGAAGTCTATCGTCTCGCAGGCAGCCTCCACCTCGGCCTGCTGCACGCTCTTGCTCTGTCCGAGCATGGTGGCGGCAACAATTGTATATCGGTATTTTTTGGAAAGCAACTCGGCTGCCTTCAGCATTATCGACGCTCTTTCAACCCATGACAGGGTCATCCACACCTCCTTGGCCTGCATGGCTGCATCAATTGCCTCGTGTGTCTCCTTTTCGCCGGCCATGTGGTAGGTGGCAAGGACATGACTGTGGTTGTGAGGCATAACGACGCTGCCGGTCTTTCCGGTCCTTATTTTCCTGCCGTTAACAACAACTGGTATCTCGGCAGTTTCGGAGGAGATCCTCTGTAGCTCCTTAATAAGTTCATCACGCTCCCTGGTGCCCGGAGCATAACTTAGAACCGGCTCATTATGAGGCCTGTGTATCGAAAAAATTGCATTATTCATTGTAATAGATCTTTAAATCAGCTTAATATTATCATATCCAGCCTGTAATAAGGCAGTGACAGAAGTGTAACAAAAACCGGGGATGTTTGTTCTGGAATGATAAAGACGGCCAAGAGGAGGCTACGACTGATCTATCTCTTTTGACAGCAGATCCGTTGCAATAGCAATCATTTCGGGTTTTCCTAGCAGATAGGCTATGTCATTCTGGTTTACCACTGTGGATGGTTCGGGATTTGTAATGATTTTATCTCCACGCTTGAGTGCAACCATTGTGACGCCGCAGGTTTTCCTGAGTGCTGTTTCAGCAATTGTTTTACCTGCAAAAACAGATTTTTCTTCAACCTTTACGGCAGCAATTTCTATATCCGGTATATCCTTCAGAAGAGAGTATCCGCCAACCTGGTCCTTATCTCTGAAAATACCGTAATTATCTTCCCTTATCCGGGCTATTGCCCTTTCTATTTCCATACGCGGGATGAGATATTTGCCGAGTATCCTTTCAAAGAAATCAATTGCTGTCTCAAATTCCTCAGGAATAACCTGGGTTGCACCGATGCGGTATAACTCCTCAATATCAGTCACATGCCTGGTTCTGACAATGACAGTTGCATGCTTGTTCATTCTCCTGACATGCTCGACGATGGACATTGCCTTGATAAGGTCTCCCACTGAGACAATTACCATTTCGGCAGTATGAACATATGCCTGGCGGAGGACCGGCTCATTATCCGCATCTCCGAACACAGCCAGGTTTCCGTTCTCTATCTGTTTGCGGGCCCGGTCAGGATCAAATACGATTGAAGTAAAAGGCAGTTCCATTTTTTTGATCATGGCCGCGAGATTGATGGCCCTGGAATCCTTGCCGATCAGGACAATGTGGCTTTTGATTTCAGGTATTTCCACCTGTTTCAGAGGGAAGAGTCCGTCGACCAAAAAAGGCGGAAGAGGGAGCTTTAGTATCTGGTTGGCCAGTGGTCTGGAGACCTGTATCAGCAGTGGAGTAAGAGCCATTGAGGTAATAGCTACGGAAAGGAAGAGCTGGTAGTGATATGGGGTGATTATCTTATTGGTCAGGCCGAGCCTTGCGAGGATGAACGAAAACTCGCCAACCTGTGCAAGAGACAGGCCGATGACCACCGTCCCGAAGAAGGTATGTCCGAGAGTGAAGGCCGTAAAACCGGCAATTATTGTTTTCAGCAATATTACCAGCAGCACGGTGACTATCACGAGCCATGGATGATCATATACGAAGCCAAGGTCAAGGAGCATCCCGATTGAAACAAAAAAGAAGCTGGTAAAGACATCCTTGAAAGGTATCAGGTTGCCGAACGCGCTGTGACTGTACTCTGAGTCAGAGATCATCAGTCCGGCCAGGAACGCTCCGAAAGCAAGCGACATGCCCAACTCATGTGTCAGCATTGCAACGGCAAGGCAAAAGAGAAGTATGCTCATCAGGAAGAGCTCCTGACTGTGTGTCATTGCTATAAGGTGCAACAGTCTGGGCATCAGCCACCTGTTGCCAATATATATGAAGATTATTATACCCGTGGTTTTAATCAACATCATCAGCAACTCATTTCCGATATTTGCTGTTTCTCCCCCAAGTATAGGTGTAAACAGCAGTAAGGGAATCAAGATAATATCCTGGAATATGAGTATTCCGACTGTGGTTTTTCCATATTGGGTGGTCAGTTCAGATCTCTCCTGCAGCAGCTTAAGCACCACTGCCGTACTGCTGAGGGCAGTCAGGAAACCGACAAAAACAGACTCGGACCACCCCATCTGATAGACTCTGGCCATAAGCATGGTTACCCCTGCAGTCAGCAGCAGCTGCATAAATCCGCCTAAAAAGACTATCCTGCGGATATTGAGAAGATGATTTAGCGAAAATTCAAGACCAATGGTGAACATAAGCAGAATGACGCCTATCTCTGCCATGACTTCGACATTTTCAGGTGAGTTTATAAGCGCGAGAAGATGAGGGCCGGCAATAACACCTGTTATCAGATACCCGATAATGGCAGGGACCTTGATCCTGTGTAAAAATGAAGTTGACAAAGGTTGAAAGGGCAAATATTATGACAATATCCTTGAGAATGCCAAGTTCCATTTTCGATGTCGTTATGGCTTTAAAGATAGAGAATCGGTCTGAGGGAGCAAAAAAATCCCGGCATGTTGTGCCGGGAAGGGAATGAGCAAGGATCCGTGGGTGCAGATATATTGCCCTTCTTTATTCTGATATCTCTGTTAGCTGACCTTCTTCAATGCGAAAGACACCTGTACCGTTTAAGTTGTGAACATGAAACTGCCATTTTGACAAAGAGGTTTCCGGGGCACATCTCACTTCTGTGCCTTCCGGTAGACCCAGGTCGATATCGACAAGGGAACCGTTCCATTTGCTGCCTGCCGGAAGTGAAAAGAACTCATCAAGATAGAGGGTGTCACCCGAAAATTTCCAGTTATAATCGATAAGACGGGCATTTGTCCAGGCTTCGTCATTTGAGTTACTGCTCGCGCGCTTCTCCACAGAGATCCACCCGGAGGTGGTGTCGCTTCCGTAAATGTTCAGGTCTGCTGTAGCATAAAGCCTTCCGTCCGGTGAATTGCGGTAGAATGAAAAGTGGTCAACGGAAGCAGTTTCATCATATTTTATATCCGAAACCTTATCTTAACGGGGCGATCCATAATATCTTCGGCGGAGCCTCAAGACCCATCTTCTTTTCAATACGCTCACTGTTCGAATAAACAGAGAGCTGAAGGCCCAGGAACACACCAAGGCAGCATAAGGAAGCAAACCAGATCACGGTCATTACTATCGTTAAAACCCTGAGCCTCGTTTTGATATTGAAGATCATCTTGATGCCGAGATAGGTAAGGGCTATCAGCGGGATCAGAATAACGAGGGCAGTAAGAATGATTACTGGCCATACCATATTGCTGTTCAGTACTATGGAGAGCAGCGTATTAATGTTTGTCATTCCCGGTTCCATCGCTGAAGCGAGGAAGGGTGCATCATGGAAGAAAAGTACCATTGCAAATGAGAAGAGAAGAACAAATCCGATAATTGTAAATATTACTCCAAAGAATATGGCAAGCACCCTGAAAATTGCAGACAGCACTTTTCCCAGTGCGCCGAAAAAACCGGCGAGGGCTTTGCCGGTACGGGCAGAAAGGCTGTTGGGATCGTACATCGACTTGCGGGTAGTGAAGGCAGTGCTGTCACGGTTCACGCTGTTATCGTCATAATAGTCCTCCGGAGCGCCCATTGTGTTGATCATGTCACTGACCATCTCTTTTGAAACAAGTACCGGCGGTTCCTTTCCTCCGCCAAAGATCTCGGCTATGCGCGATTCAATATCGGCAAGTGTCTCATCGCCTCCCTGTTCCTTGCGGAACCTGGTGGCTACATGGTCAAGGTAGTGGGTAAGTATCTTCCAGGCGTCCTCATCAATACGGAAGAGTTGTCCGGCAATATTGATATTCATGGTTTTTTTCATGGCTGCCTCTTATTTCTTGTCCCGTATCTGATTGACTGATTCTACAAGCGCTTCCCACGATTTATCAAGCTCACTGAGATAAATCTTTCCCAGTTCGGTGAGCTCATAATATTTTCGGGGAGGCCCCTGCGGGGACTCCTCCCAGCGGTAACCCAGCAATCCTGCATTCTTCTGTCTTGTCAGCAGGGGGTAGAGTGTTCCTTCAACGACGATCACCTCTGCCTTTTTGAGCTCATTGATGATGTCGACCGCATAGCATGAATTCCTCGAAAGCACTGCCAGTATGCAGTACTCAAGAATTCCCTTGCGCATTTGTGCTTTTGTGTTGTCCGTATTCATGGCAATTTCTGTTTTATCAGCATTTCTATGTTGTATACCGTTAAAGATTCATTTTCTTTTTAACGGTCTCAAATTCCTCTTTAACAGAATCCTTGATATTCTCAATCGTCACCGGATCGCCTCTCATCTCAAGTTTCTGAGCCGTGGTCCTTGCTTCCGGAACGATGATCCACAGTATAAGATACAGGGCAATCCCGAAGCCGCCGGCAATAACCAGTGCGCCAAAAATCACCCTCCAGATCAGCGGATCCCAGTTGAAGTATGCCCCTAGGCCGGCGCATACCCCGCCTATAATTCTTCCGTCAGGGTCACGGTAGATCCTTCTCGGCGACCTGCCTGACCGCCCTTCCGTGGCTGCACTGCCACTGATGATTTCCGGAGCGCCAAGGATGGCCATAACCTCCTCTACATCCTTCATGGTGATCACCTGTTTGTAACCGGTAAGCCTCGATTTGAATAATTCGGCTATCCTTCCTTCAATGTCTGCCATGATCTCGGCTGCGCTCGACTCACCTGAAAACTCCTTTTCAAGACTTTTCATGTATTGACGGAGGCGGTCATAAGCATCTTCATCAACATTAAATGCATAGCCCCCAAGGTTGATGTTAACTGTTACTTTCATTGTCTTAATTATAAGGTATCTGTTAATACATACTATTATTGTAATGCAAATATATTTATTTATTTTAATACTATGCAATACATAGATGTATTTTTTTAAGAATATTTTATTTTTTTTATTAACAGCCCTGAAAGGGGCATGTAACGGGTTATATCAATAATCGTTAACTTTATCAAAATTCATGACGATGAAAGCATATAACTGGGGAATTCTCGGAACCGGCAATATTGCACACAAATTTGCCCGGTCGCTGATGTTGCTGGATAACGCACATCTTCAGGCGGTTGGATCGCGTGACGCCGGAAAGGCTGAAAAATTTGCGGCCGAGTTTGGCTTTAAATCCCACTATGGCAGTTATGAGGAGATGGTTGCAGATCCGGCGGTGGACGTAGTCTATATCTCTTCCCCTCATTCACACCATCTTCAGCATACCCTTCTTGCGCTCCGCAACGGAAAGCATGTTATCTGCGAGAAACCGATGTCAATAACCGCCCCGGAAGTTAAGGTGATGGCAGACGAGGCAAAAAAGCTGGGACTGTTTCTTATGGAAGCGTTATGGCCCCCGTTTCAGCCATCTTATCTGAAAGCTTCGTCGATCCTTGAAAGCGGAAAGATGGGCAGGCTGATACACATGAGCGGGAAGTTCGCCTTCCTGTCCCCTTATGATCCGGAACTCAGGACGTATAATCCCGGGCTTGGCGGAGGTTCGCTTCTTGACATAGGAATTTACCCGGTAATGGACATACTTCGTTATATGGGTGAGCCGGAGACAATACTTGCCTCCACCGTTCTCTCTCCCACAGGAGCTGATGAAAGCACCTCTGTGATCTTCAGATTCAAAGACGGCAGGCTTGCTGAAGCACACAGCTCATTTTCCAGTATGGCAGGTGTATCGACTGAATTCAACTGTGAAAAGGGTAATCTGATCCTTTCGCGCGGGAGAGACCGGGCGCAGCATCTTTTCATTGAATATCCCAATGACACGGAGGACAGGGTCTTCACTCCGCCTGCCCAGGGCTATCAGCACGAGGCCGTGGAGGTAATGAACTGTCTTGATAAAGGGCTGACGGAGAGCCCTGTGGTACCGCTCTCATTCTCGCTCACTCTTGCCGAAACTCTCGATGCGATCCGGAAAAAAGCCGGAATAAAGTACCCGGGACGCGATAAGAAAGGATAACAGGGAGCTGCTGTAATGGATGAACAATCAGCCGCACCGGATAAGAAGCGATTGCTTCTAAGTATGCTTATCCCTTTTATTTTCATTTCCCTGATGTGGCTCGTCAGGGCCGTTGAGGTGATTTTTGACACAGACCTTTATTTCCTTGGCATTTATCCCCTGAAAGCGTCATCCCTTACCGGAATAATCACATCACCCTTCATCCATGCCGACATTAAGCACCTGTTTAACAACACCATACCCCTGTTTGTGCTTGGAACAGCCCTCTTCTACTTTTATTCACAGGTATCTTTCCGGGTACTGCTGTGGCTCTTCCTGTTAACGGGCCTGTCTGTGTGGGTCACCGGCAGGCCTTCGTGGCACATAGGAGCAAGCGGCATCATTTACGGTCTTGCATCTTTCCTCTTTGTCAGCGGCATAATCCGGCGCCATATTCCGCTTATGGGTCTTTCCCTGCTGGTGGCATTTCTTTACGGCGAAATGGTATGGGGCGTATTCCCCGGTTTCAGGATAGATATCTCGTGGGAATCGCATATGCTTGGAGCCGTCGTTGGACTGTTCCTGGCAGCATGGTATCGCGCCGAGGGCCCGCAGCGTCCGGTACCGTTTTATGAAAATGAGGAGGAAGAGGATGCAGGAGAGGAGGAAGAAAATGGCAACAGCGGTGATAATCAAAAAGATTAATTGCTATTTTTAACCCTTGAAACCAACCTAACCTTCCAGTTATGTATGTCAGAACTGGTACTCCGGCATTTGACGAACTCTTTCCCAGGATAATTCGATTCCTGGAGCAGGATCTTCTTGAAGTAAATATCGATGGTGAAAAAATAAGAGGTTACCGGTCCCCTGATGCCCGGTCTATCTGGATAAGAAACTATTCAGACATGATGAGGGCTCTCCGCTATTCGGAGGCTGATCTGAAAAGCACCATAAGGCATTTCGCTGACAACCAGGCACGCAACGGCCGCATTTTTGACTATTTCACCACCTTTCCCGAGAAGCTTCCATGCGAACGCGAGAACTGGACCAAATATGTCAGGACACCCGTAGAGGCAGACACCGAGTTCAGATTCATTAAGGCCTCCTGGCTGGCATGGCAGGCTACCGGAGACGATGCCTTCATCAAGGAGCTGATACCGTCATTTGAAAAGGCCCTCGGATATGTGATGGGGGGACGTTACTTCGACAAGGAAAAATATCTCTTCCGCAGGCCTTATACAATAGACACATGGGACTTCGCCTATACGGCCGGGCAGCACGACTGGCTTCAGTTCCAGATTGATGACAAGACTTTCTGGGGTTACTTCCACGGTGACAACAGCGGATATTATGAGGCATTTCACTTCATGTCATACTGGTATGACATGTTCGGCGACCAGATCAGGTCAGCCAAATGGCGCGACCGTGCCATGAAGCTTCGCAAGAGCATGAACAGCACCTGTTTCAACGGTTCGTTCTATACTCATTTTGTGAAACTGACCCCGGTGACAATTGATGGCGTTGACGAAGCATCGCAGCTAAGCCTGAGTAACCCTGCCGCTATCAACAGGGGCGCTGCGACTCCTCATATTGCCTCATCGATAATCAATGAATACATGAAACGGCGTGAGACCACTTCCGCATTTGCAGAGTGGTTCTCCATTGACCCGCCGTTCCCGTCAGGTATCTTCGGTGATTATAAACTGTCGGGAGGTGCGTATTGCAACGGAGGAATCATGCCTCTCACAGGAGGCGAGCTGGCCCGTGCCGCCCTTGAGTACGGTTATGAACAGTACGGTATTGATATCCTCATGCGTTATTATGACCTTATATCCCGGAACGGAGAGACCTATCTGTGGTATTTCCCGGACGGAAAGCCTTCAACTGTGGAGAGAAGCACATCACCCGAAGCCAAACCGACAGACGGATGGGGTTCTTCGGCAATGCTCTATGCCTTTGTTGAGGGACTTGTCGGAATACAGGATAAAGACAAACTCTTTAAGAGAATCCGTATCTGCCCGAGGTGGACCGCCGCGGGAATTGAAAAGGCTGAGGTAAGCGTCGATTATAAGAGCTCCGGCGCATTCGTGAAATATATCTACAGCCAGACGGCAGAGAAAATGACAATTAAGCTCTCGGGGAGCTATGAATATATTCAGCTGTCCCTGCCTGTACCCGTGAATTACGTCGCCGGTGACCTTTTAATTGGCGGAAAGAAGAAAAAGTACCTTTCATCAAGCATTAACAAAAGTACATATGTAACTTCTGATGCTGATGTAAGCGGAGACTGCGAGATCATCCTGAAGCTAAAGAGAAAACCCACATCCGGCAAGTAACCTGACAATATGAATCAGAAACCAGTAGCCATAATCACAGGAGCAAGCAGGGGCATCGGACGTGCCATCGCGCTGTCACTTGCTTCCGAAGGTTATGATATTGCCGCCATCGGCCGAACCCCTGACAGCGAGTGCATGATTTCACTCCAGCCGGAAATTGAAAAGCTTGGCGCAGCATTCTTCCCGATCGGCCTTGATATTGCTCATACTTCTTTTCACGAGGAAGCGATCTCAAGCATCATGGAACATTACGGACGGATAGACCTGCTGGTGAACAATGCCGGGGTTGGCCCCATTGAGCGCAGGGATTTGCTTGACCTTGAAGAGGAGGACTTTGACCGCGTTACACAGATCAACCTGCGGGGCCCTGTCTTTTTTGCCAGGAAGGTTGCAAGGGAGATGATCTGGATAAGAGAACAAATCAAGGACTACAGGCCTTCAATAATGTTTGTGACATCATTCCTTGCCTATACATCTTTCACCACCGGAATTGAGTTTTGCATATCGAAAGCTGGCCTCAGCATGGCTGCACAGGTTTTTGCAGACAGGCTGACAGAGGAAGGAATTAACGTCTACGAGATAAGACCCGGCCTGATCGAGACGGATCTGACCCACAGAAGCAAGGACAGATTTGACAAACTCATTGCTGAAGGCCTTATTCCTCAGAAGAGATGGGGCACACCTGAAGACGTTGCCAAAGCAGTTGCCTCCCTCGCAAGAGGTGACTGGCAATTTTCATCCGGAACCGTTTTTGAGGTCAGCGGAGGCATGAACATCAAAAGCCTCTGATAATAAGTCTGATACAAGTATTATTTGTCTTTTACGGCCATTTTATTCAACTTTTGTTGAACAAAGTGCCAGCCTTCGTGGTTCTATCTGAAAGTTAAACTGAATTAAAATGAAAAAAACAAGCTTAATAGTAATTATAGCAGTATTGATTATTTTCCCTTTAAGCGCCCAGAAGAAACATGCTGCTGATCCCGCAGCAACACAAATTGTCTGGACAGGGAAGAAGCTGGGTAAAGAACATTTCGGAACGATAAACCTGAAGGAAGGCGTTATCCACATTGATAACAATGCCATTACAGGAGGAGAGTTCCTTGTTGACATGACGACTATCAAAAACACTGACCTCGAAGACGAAAAGATGAACGGAATGCTGATCGGTCATCTCAAATCAGATGATTTCTTTGGTGTGGAAAAATATCCGGCTGCAAAACTCGTGCTTACGGGCACCAGCAAATTTGTAAATGGAACGGCCACAGTTAAGGGCGCCATGACTATCAAGGGAGCAACCAATCCTGTTGAGTTCACGGTCAGGGAATCTTCAGCCGGGGGTGTAAAATCCTATAAGGCTGTCATAACTGTTGACCGCACCCTCTATGATGTCAGGTACGGTTCAGGTAAGTTTTTCAGTGACCTGGGTGACAAAGCCATCGGTGATGAGTTCACCCTCGAAGTGACACTTGTCGCAAAATCATAACCGGTCTTCCGGGCACCAACTCCCTCACCTTCACTCCTGAAGGCTGAGGGAGTTTTTATTAGAAGCCTAAGGTGTCAGCGTTTGCCATCGAAATGAATGCCAGGTATATAATCTTGGCCACATCTTCCATAATTTCGGGCGTGACAGCGGTCTCATCATCACCGGGCAGATGATAAAAGACCGGCTTTACTCCATCGGTTGTGTAAACATCCATTGTTCTGTAGCCATCAGCCAGAAAGACAAGTCCGTCGCTTCGCGGCCGGCCGTAATAGGTAACCGAAGAGGCAGATGTCTTCAATGGCCTGTGGATGTATTTTTCGTTTGCTGTTATGAAATACCCGATCAGCGCGGCACATGACGCCGAAGCGTTCACCGCCAGTCCTGTTCCGTTGCCCACCATGTCGAGGTTGATATAAGTCACTGTTTTCTCTTTAGGGAAGAGCGGGTTTGCCGCATAGAATTTGCTCCCCACGAGACCTGTTTCTTCACCTCCTGTCAGCAGGAACAGGACAGTTCGTTTGAGTTTTATTCCTGATCCTGCAAGTGCTTTTGCCGCGGCCAGGATGTCAACCACGCCGCTGGCATTGTCAAAACCGCCTGGCACAAGCAGTCCGCCTGCATTACCCACGGCATCAAGATGGGCGCCGATGATTATAACCTCATCCTTCAGAACGGGGTCCGAACCTTCAATGATTCCTGCAACATTGCAGGCTCTGCCTTCAGGGTGTCTTGTGGTATTTGCCTTTATGGTCATAACCTTCCCCGTTGAAAAGGAGCCCGGTTTAAATGATTTGTCTGTTTGCGCGGTGACGGCCGCATTGGTTTTCCCAAGGCCGGCAAAAATGTCAGCCAGCGGTTCGGGACCAATTCCGCAGACAATCATGTTTTCAATATACGAGATGTTGGGGTTGGCGCTGTTGCCGTCTATGTAGAGCATCCCGGCCGCACCGTGCCGGGCGGCATTTTCAATCTTGTACTGGTGATAGCAGTATCCGACCCATTTTGCGTATTCGGGATTAAGTGCATCCTTATAGGGAACATCGCGGTTCATCAGCACTATCTTTCCCTTCACGTCAATGCCTTTGTAATCGTCGTAGTTTAACTCAGGGGCTGTAACGCCGTATCCCACATAGACCACTTCCGCAGTTACCTCTCCGCTGCCTGAATTCATTCCGGGATAGTACTCCGCCGGGGCATTGTAGTTCTTTAAAATAGTAGTACCGTCTTTCTGGGTGATGTGAAGCTGCAGGGATCCGGCATCATTCACAACAGTATACGGCTGACCGAACCACTGGAAATATGTGCCGTTGTCGCCCGCAGGCTTTATGCCCCAGTCGTGCAGCTGACCTGCCACCCACTCTGCAGCGGCCGTGTATTCAGGTGTACCGGCCAGCCTGCCGTTAAATTCAGGTGAACATAATTCCGCCATCCAGCCGGCTATCTCCTCGCTGCTGATTGAATGAAAATGTTTCAGAAGAAGCTGTTCGTCAGTCTCCTGCGCCGTGGCGCTTAAGGAAAGAACGACTGATAGTATCAGGGCCTGGATGATGAAAAGGGCTCGCATAGATCGAATATTCATGTTCTGAAGACTGTTTGTTGATTACAAATATATCGTTTTAGAGAAACAGATTTGGAAAAGGCTGCAGGAACACTTTATTTTGACTGATGCATGCCGAAGGCAGCGCAGAGTGATTTCCGGCGTTGTATTATTCGCAAATAATGACAAATATTGCATGCCAAAGTCCCATGAAATGAGCAGTGAGATAATTACAAAGCATCCAAAAAGCCTGGTGACACGCGAGTTCATCATTGCCTTTATCCTGGTGACAAGTCTTTTCTTCCTGTGGGGAGTGGCCCACAGCCTTCTTGACGTGCTGAACAAGCACTTCCAGGATATCCTCGGTATCACCAAAGCAAGATCAGGACTGGTGCAGGCAGCTCTTTACGGAGGCTATTTCGTGATGGCGATACCGGCAGGTTTGTTCATGAACAGGCTGGGTTACAAAAAAGGCATCATCACCGGCCTGCTCCTGTATGCCGCCGGCGCTTTCCTTTTCTGGCCCGCAACATACATTCAGACCTTCGGATTTACACTTTTATGCCTCTTTATAATTGCCTGCGGGCTGACTTTTCTGGAAACAGCGGCAAATCCTTATTCAAGCGTTCTCGGGCCGAAGGAAACCTCTGAGCAGAGGCTCACACTATCGCAGTCGTTTAACGGCCTCGGGTGGATCATCGGCCCGGCACTGGGAGGGATGCTGATTTTGGGAAACAACGGCGACGGAGGGACAAACAAATTTGCTTCCATGGCGGTTCCGTATATGCTGATAGGAGGGGTGGTGCTGATAATAGCATTCCTGTTCATCATCACCAGGCTGCCGGTGATCCATGAAGGGGAGTATGACAGTCGCGGCGACAAGGGCACATACAGAGGACTTTTCAGGGTTCGGCATTTTCGCTATGCGGTGATTGCCCAATTCCTTTATGTGGCAGCACAGACAGGCATCAACAGCTTCTTTATCAATTATATAGTGGAGACTATGCCGGGATATTCACCTGAAAAAGCGGCATACCTGCTTTCACTTGGATTTGTCTTCTTCATGTCGGGCCGCTTCCTGGGATCATTGTTCATGAGCTGGTTCAGTCCGCGCCAGATGCTGGCCCTCTATGCTGTTGTCAACACAGTGGCCATGGCTCTTGTGATTGCTGGGCTGGGATGGCCTTCGCTGATTGCCCTCTATCTTACTTATTTTTGCATGTCTATAATGTTTCCCACCATTTTTGCGTTAGGATTAAAAGATCTGGGGGGCATGACGAAGAAGGGCTCCTCAGTGCTTGTGATGACCATTGTCGGCGGAGCCGTTTGCCCGGTTATTATGGGGCGGATAGCCGATGTCTCGCGTATGGCTGTTGGTTTTACAGTACCGATGGTCTGCTTTGCCTTTATAGCATGGTATGCTTTTTTCCGTGCGAAGAGCACAACCGACAACCCGGCAATGCGGTCTTCGCACTAAATTGACAAAATGAAAGAAAAAATTCTGATATTATTTTTGTTTCTGGCGCAGATTTCTGCGGCTCAGGATACCTGGTACGGCGAGATAGCGCTTTTCGGAGGCGGTGGCACAAATGACATCTTCAGGTATGATGAGCCGCTGGGAGCAGGCTCGGTCACGGGAACAGGAATGTGGACAACAGGTATTGACGTGCGGAGGTTGTTCGGAGATCATTTCAGTCTTGAATCCGGAATAGGATATGCTCAACAGTATTATTATACAAGTCCTGCACCGGGAATTCCCGGAGAGGATGTTCCGGAAAGTTTTGGAGTGATAGCGATACCCTTCAGTGCCCGTTTTGATTTCCTGCGATGGTTCTTTGCCGATGCGGGAGCTGTGATCACGATGCAGACGGGCAGCTCGTCGACAGACAATATGACGGGCCTCGGGGCCACGCTGGGCGCAGGCTTTCAGTATAACTTCAAATCTGATATCTTCTTAAGGATCAGGGCTTATACGAGTCAGTACGCACTTTTGCATTTCATGCCGGAAGATCAGCCTCAGATGCTGATGAATTCAGGTGTGACGCTGGGAGCAGGTTACAGGTTCATTCACCTGGGCAAATGCCATTGTCCGGAAGATAACACTCCCCGGCGGAAGTTTTACTAGTCTTCGGCTATTTCCCTTATCATTTCCTTTGCCTCCCGCCATTTTTCTTCAGGCATGCGGGCACCGACGACCTCAATAACTTTTCCTGCCAGTATTGACCCGAACAGGCCGCACTTGTCGAGGCTGAATCCGTGTGAGAACCCATATAGAAATCCGGCTGCATAGAGATCACCGGCACCTGTGGTATCCACGGGTGTGACCTTCAGTGCGTCGACCCTGATCACCTCATCGCCTCTCTTTATCCATGATCCCACGGGACCGGTTTTGACGATGGCGATACTGCATCTCTTTGCTATCGCGTCAAGCGCTTCCCTCGGCTCAAGTCCCGTGAATGCCCTGGCTTCCTCTTCATTTGCGAAAACGATATCCACATATTTGTCGACTATTTCATTGAATACGGGCAGCATAGCCGTAACCACGTTGAAGCTTGACAGGTCAAGGGCGATACACATCCTGTTTTCTTTAGCGAGGCGGCATGCCTGTTCGACCAGGGGGAGGTTAAAGATGAGGTATCCTTCGAGGTAGAGGATATGGTAGCCTTTGAATAATGAGCTGTCGAGCTCTTCGGCGACCAGCTCTGTGGCGGCTCCGAGGTGGGTTGCAAATGTACGTTCCGAGTCAGGAGTAACCAGTGCCACGGCCGTACCCGTTGGTGATGCGTGTGCACGCATGAGTACCGGTGTCACGCCGGCCTCGACCATATCCTTTTCGTAGAAGTTACCAAACTCATCGCGGCCCACTTTGCCTATGAATGATGAATGTATGCCCATGACGCCGAGGCCGTACATGGTATTTCCTGCCGAGCCGCCGGAGGCGAGGGTTTTTTGCATGGAGGCTATTGACTGTTTTACCTCACCTGAGCGAGTGGCATCGACCATTGTCATGCTTCCTTTAGGGAGGCTGAAGCGTGTGAGGTAAGTGTAATCAGGCACCATTGTCATGACGTCTACGAGGGCGTTGCCGATGCCTATTATCTTCTTCATCCGGAAAATTTTGACAAAGATATTGGTAAATTCGTTTAAAGCGGTTAATTTTGCGACGCTTAAAAAGGCAAATACCTTCCTCAGTAGCTCAGTTGGTTAGAGCACCTGACTGTTAATCAGGGGGTCCCAGGTTCAAGTCCTGGCTGGGGAGCGAAGCAAGTCAACCACTTACAGGATTTCGGGTAAGTGGTTTTTTCTTAGTGCGCCAGTTTTGGGCCA
>CAWADB010000011.1:0-76132 GCA_963780735.1 uncultured Bacteroidales bacterium | reverse complement strand
TCCAGTGTCAGATTGCTGACCAATGTTGTTGATCCTGTTGGATTGCATTGAGAAAATTTTCCCGGTCATACTGCTTCTGACTATTTAACGCAATCTTCGCGGTTGAATTGTGGGTTTTGGGTTCAGATATCAGGATTATATGTTCTTAGACACAAAAAAATCTCAATTGGTTGCCTCATTACCGGATATTTCTGCTTCTAAATTGGTGAAGTTGCGATAAAATAAATGTGCCGGCAACTAAGGCCGGCACGATTTATACACATTGAGATTTGTTTATTAACAACCTTAAAGGCAGTTCTCTAAAGAATTAGCATGGCATCACCATAGGTTCCGAAACGATATTTCTCCTTGACAGCCAGCTTGTAGGCTTCAAAGGACAGATTATATCCCGCAAATGCCGATACCATCATCAGAAGGGTTGAATAAGGCAGGTGGAAATTGCTGACAAGCATGTCGGGGACTTTAAATTCATATGGCGGGAAAATGAATTTGTTGGTCCACCCATTGAACGGCTTCACCAATCCTGAAGTCGACACCGAACTTTCAAGAGTACGGACCACCGTTGTACCAACAGCACATATTCTGCTCCTGCGATCCTTTGCCTTGTTAATCATGGCAGATGCCTCATCGGTTATAATTATTCTCTCCGAATCAACCTTGTGCTTCGTCAGATCCTCCACATCAACATTCCGGAAGTTGCCCAGCCCCACGTGGAGGGTGATCTCGGCAAACTCAACTCCAACAATCTCCAGTCTCTTCAATAGTTCCCTGCTGAAATGCAGGCCGGCTGTAGGAGCAGCAACAGCCCCTTCAAACTTGGCAAATATTGTCTGATACCTCTCATTGTCCTCAGGCTCAACCGGTCTGTTAATAAATTTAGGCAGCGGCGTCTCTCCCAAAGAATAAAGTGTCTCCTTGAATTCCTCATAGGTACCGTCAAAAAGAAATCTCAGCGTCCGGCCTCTCGAGGTCGTGTTGTCAATCACCTCGGCCACCAGCAGGTCATCCTCACCAAAATAAAGCTTGTTGCCTATCCTGATCTTGCGTGCCGGATCAACCAGCACATCCCACAAACGCTGCTCACGGTTCAGCTCACGTAAAAGAAAAACTTCTATCTCGGCACCGGTTTTTTCCTTGTTGCCATACAACCTGGCAGGAAAAACCTTGGTGTTATTGAAAACCAGCACATCCTGCTCCTTAAAATAGTCTACAATGTCCTTGAACACTTTATGCTCAATAGCTCCGGTATCCCTGTGTACAACCATCAGCTTTGACTCATCCCTGTTTTTTGTAGGATACAGAGCAATCAACTCTGAAGGCAATGTGTACTTGAATTGAGACAGTTTCATTGTGCAAAATGGTTTAGGTAAGAAAGATTATACGTTTGAATTTTCGATTTGTTTCAAATTTTCAATAATAAACTTAAATTCTTCAACGGTCAGTGCCTTTTCAATCCTGTTGTCTCCTATTGCATTACGGACCAGCCCGGTCAGATGAGCTCCGCTGTTCAAAGCAAGACCAAGGTCACGTGCGAATGCCCTGATATAGGTACCCTTGCTGCAGACAATCCTGATTCTTGCCTCTTTTTCTTTATAATCAATCAGCTCAAGCTCATGAAAATATACTTTTACCTTTTCAAGTTTCCTGTCGATCTTTTTCCTGGCCAGTTCATAGGCTCTCTTGCCATCCACAAACTTGGCAGAGAAGAGCGGAGGTTCCTGAAACTGCTCCCCGAGAAACTGTTTCAACTGTTCTCTGATCAGCTCAGCAGTAATATGATCTGCAGGGAATTCTTTGTCGACCTGACTTTCAAGGTCAAACGAAGGTGTCGTTTGTCCGAATTTGATTACCGCAGTGTATTCCTTGTTAAGATCCCTGAATTCATCAATCCGTTTTGTGGCTTTACCGGTGCAGACTATCATCAATCCTGTAGCCAGTGGATCAAGAGTACCGGCATGACCAACCTTAAGCTTTTTTAGTCCGTAATGGTGACGCAATGCCATTTTTATCTTATTCACCAGGTCAAATGAGGTCCAGTAAAGTGGCTTTGCCAGCAACAGGATCTCTCCGGTCTCAAAGTCAAAAGAGTTTTTTACCACGGTCAGGTAAACAGAATTAGGGTAAGGCCAAGTATAAAACAATACAGTGCAAACCATCCCAGCTTGCCTTTCTTTACAATACTTATCATCCACCTGCAGGCAGCATAACCTGAAACAAAAGCCGTTATGAAGGCAATGATCAGCGGGAAGGCAACCACATCAACAGCAACCTTTTCGGCAGTAAGGAGTTCAACTACATTAGCTCCAATGATAGGCACTATCACCATTAAAAATGAAAACCGCGCCAGTTCTTCCTTTTTATATCCAAGCACCAGTCCGGTTGATATGGTCGATCCTGATCTCGATAAGCCCGGTAAAACAGCCAGCGCCTGCGCAATCCCCATAATGAATGCTCCACCGAAGGAAATCTCTTTATTTCTCTTTTTTACAAAATGTCCGAAGACCAGGAAGAGAGCTGAGACAATTAAAAATGATCCTGTTATTTGCATATTGGCAGTGAAAAGAGACTCTACAAAATCCCTCATGGTAAACCCGATCACAGCCACCGGGATCATGGAAACAATAATCTTCAGGGCATATATCGTTTCCTCGTTCATTCTGAACTTAAAGACTCCCTGCAGAAGTTTCACTATCTCTTTCCAGAACACCACTATAATGCTTAACACTGTTGCTCCGTGAACGGCAACAGAAAAAAGAAAGCTCTCCTCTATTCCCCCAAATATGTATTTGACGATCTCAAGATGTCCATCACTGCTGACCGGTAAAAACTCAGTCAGTCCCTGAACCAGCCCAAAGATCAGGGCCTCGTACCAATTCATGCTTCGCTGTTAAGTTAAACTTCCTGACAAGATTACTCCCTTGGTCTTTTCATGATCGCATAGATCTCGAAAATGAAACCTGCAAGGACGATCAGGGGAGCGACGGTAATTCTCCGAAAGCTGAAAATATCATCAGAGAACACTTTAGGATCATCCGACTTACCTCCGGCCATCAGAATAAAACCAATTATGATGATGGCAAACCCTATGGCCATCAGCTTGTAGTTTTCCCTGCCAAGGGCAAAACCGGGTTTTTTATCTTCTTCCTTTTTAGCGCTCATATTTTCTAAAAATATAATTTATCCTCATGCATGCCCAGATACCTGTTCAGGGCAAAATAAGTCGAAACAGCATTAATGATTACTCCAGAGCCCACCAGGAAAAGGCATAAAAGCAAAAAGAGATTGATATTCTCGTAAGTGAAAAGTGTGAAAAACTCCTTCTCGATCAGAAACATCAGCCCCATCAGGAGCCCAATGGCAATAAGTGCCGCAAGAAACCCGAAGAATAAACTCTTAAGAAGGAAGGGCTTCCTGATGAACGATCTGTTGGCACCTATCAGCTGCATGGTATTAATTAAAAACCGCTTTGAATAAATGGATAACCTGATCGTGTTGTTAATGATAGTCAGAGCTATCAGGAAAAGCAATGCGCTGATAATCAAAAGAAACGCAGTGATCTTTTTTACATTCTCATTTATGAGGTTAAGGATTGATTCCTGGTAATATACCTCGTCAACAACAGGGTATTCAGATATCACCTTCTCAATCTTTATGACACTGTCAGGATGCGTATAATCAGCAAGCAGGTAAACATCAATGGTTGGCATCAGCGGGTTATACCCGAGAAAATCAAGAAAATCTTCGCCCAGTTCCTCCTGTAACTTTACCGCCGCTTCATCTTTGGAGACATACTCCGTCTGCTTGACATATGGTTTGGCATCAAGTTCCTTCTGCAGCATCTTGATATCAGCCTCACGGGCATCTTCCTTCAGCATTATTGTGAACGAAAGACTCTCTCGGAAATAATCGGAGAGTTGCCTTGCATTGATGAGTACCATTCCTAAAATACCTAAAAGGAAAAGCACGAGGGACACACTGACTATCAGAGTTGCATATGAGCTGCCTAATCTGTACCTGGATATACCTCCGACTGTCTTTGTCACCAACTGATCTTTGTGTCAAAAATAGCACAGAAACGGCCATTTTCATCAAATAGCCGTTAACTTTTTCATAACAAGCTGTTAATAAGATAAATGAAGATAACCGGGCATGGCTACTCCAGTGCGGTCATCCAGCCGAAATCATCCGGCTCTTCTCCATACTGAATCCCAATAAGCTTGTTGTAGAGCTTCATCGAAACAGGTCCGGGCTTGCCGTCTTTGCAGTACTCGTATGTCTTTCCGGTGTCCGTATCAACAATCTTTGCAATAGGACTTATCACCGCTGCTGTTCCGCATGCCCCTGTCTCATCAAACTCGGCAAGCTCCTCCACGGGCACTTTTCGTCTTTCGACTTTCATTCCCATCTTTTCAGCAATCGCAATAATACTTTTGTTTGTTATTGAGGGTAGTATTGAGTCTGAAAGAGGTGTAACGTAGGTGTTGTTTTTTATGCCGAAGAAGTTAGCAGGTCCGCATTCATCGATATACTTTTTCTCCCTTGCATCGAGGAACAACACATTGCCGTAGCCCTCATCGCGGGCTCTGACGATAGCTCGCAGGCTGGCAGCATAATTGCCACCGACCTTTATATTACCCGTGCCAAGAGGGGCAGCGCGGTCGACATCGCGGCACAGCAGCATATTAACTGGCTTTACGCCGCCTTTGAAATAAGGTCCCACAGGTGTGACAAAGACGATGAAAGTATATTCCGATGCAGGCTTGACTCCAACTTCAGCGCCGCTTCCGTAGAGCAGTGGTCTGATATACAATGATGCCCCTGAGCCATACGGAGGAACAAATTTCTCGTTAAGCTTCACTGCAGTGAACACTGCCTCCCTGAAAAGTTCAATGGGCACTGGCTCCATCTTGATTCCCTTTGCAGAGGAAATAAGTCTCTTCGCATTTTCTTCCCACCGGAACAGTCTTATCTTGCCATCACGGCCCCTGTAAGCCTTGAGCCCTTCAAAGGACTCCTGCCCGTAATGAAGTCCGGTAGCGGCTATGTGAACATTTATGTACTCAGAATCCGATTTTTCCGGTTTGCTCCACTGTCCGTTCCTGAAATAACATCTTACATTGTAATCAGTTCTGATATAGCCAAAAGGCAGATTGTTCCAGTCTAAATTAACCATAACAACAGTTATTTGAGTTTTTCAAATGTACACTTTATAAGCAATGTACCAAATGATTTTAAGAATTGTTAAGTCTCTCGCCGGCATATGCCTGAAGAGCTGAAAGCTGATCCTCATGAGTTACAGACCTCAGTTTGCGCGCTGTCTCAGTCAGGAAGGGATTTTCTTCAATATTTTTTATCATGTTTTTGAACCAGATCTTCGGATCAATCACTTTGCCATATGCCAGCTCTTCCCTGAAAAGTTTGTCAACCATTGGAATGAAGTCAACCCTCCCTGTAAAATCATACACGGCATCATGCAAAACCTTTCCCAAGATGCTGTCTTGCACAGGCTGGCTGGCTTTATCCATCAGTTCCGTTATTGCATCATAAGATGACCGGCCGAAGCCATAAACAGACAGAATTTCCTCAGCCCGCTTCTTTGCTGCAACCATTTGATTGTTATAATCAAAGACGTATCCGAATGAAAGAAATACCGAGGCCAGTCTCAGGTGAATATAATCCTCGTCCTCGAGTTTCTCTGCCCTTGCCAGGAGATCAGCCTGGAGACAAACACTGCGGATATAATCAGTACTGTGGAAGAATAGGTCAGGTGACGCATTCTCAAAATATTTTGTGAAGACATGCTCTTCCACGTCCAGGATACGTATCATCTCAATCTTATTGAGGAACTTCCTGTTGGGCGACCCGTCAGGTTCACTCAACTCCGGCCTTATTCCCGTGACAAAGTACATATCCAGGTCTCCCTTATACTTGACCGGCATTCTTCCACGGTAATCGCACGTGAAATAATCCTTTACAAATTCATGTGTCGTTCCGGAGATGTTTATCTTACCTGCCTCGCCGGAGGATTCCATCCGGCTGGCCGTGTTAACCGTATCACCCCAGATATCATACGTGATCTTCTTGTGACCGACCACACCTGCAATGATCGTCCCGGTATGTATTCCTATCCTGATGTCCCAGAACCGTGCAGCGATGTTGGCAGGGTCATCCCTCATGGCACGCATGTATTTCTGCATCTCGAGGGCGGCAAGAACCACTTCAACAGGATTAGTCCTGTTCCGCTCAGGTATTCCTCCCGCACACATGTAGGCATCGCCAATGGTTTTGATCTTTTCGATGCGGTATTTCTCTGCAACGGAATCAAAATGAAAAAAGAACCGGTCGAGTTCATCGATCAGCACCTCAGGATTCATCTCCTCCGCTATCCTGGTAAATCCCTGGATATCCGAAAACAGTACTGTAACGAAATTGTATTTCGTCTTTGCAGCCTTCCCCTTTGACATGATCTCCTGCGCAGTTCCCTTGGGAAGCATATTAGCCAGGAGATTATCTGATTTCTCCTTCTCGTGCTGAAGCTCTTCCGTCCGTTCCGCGATAAGCTCTTCAAGCCGGCTTTGCCTCTCCATGAAAAGACGTCGCGTCCGGCGTCTCAGCATCATTACAATTAAAAGAAGCAACAGCGGATAGATCACCCATGCTACCGGCGAAAAGTACCAGGGTGCCCTGACCCTGAACCGGAATGAACCCTCACCGGAAACTTTACCGCCGTTGACACGGTACCGGTACAGAAAGGTATATCTCCCCCGCCCCAGGTTGGTGTATTCCTTGTAACTCCTGGGGGTCCAGTATGACCATCCGGCGTCAGGTCCGTCAAGATAATAGGCATATTCCAACTCATCACCTTTGATCATGTCGAACACAATTCCGTCATGATACTTTATGACAGGCCTTCCCTCAAGAGTATCAATTTTCTGGTCCGACTTGTAAAGATAAACCCCCGAAATGCCTCCTTTTGCCTCAATCACACTTTCCTGGCCGGCATCTGCATATACCGGAAATGATCCTGACGTACATAACAGTACGAGGTTTAAAACAAGTAAACCATTGAAGAACCTGATGGCCATAAGTGCTTAAGAAACGCTGTTATATACAAAAATAGTCTTTTATTTCGCTGATTTATCTGACTTACCGGTCAGGTGAAGTTCCAATGATTAATTTTGCGTCTGACCGGAAAATATAATGAAACTCGTATTTGCTACAAACAACAAGCATAAAATCAGAGAGATAAGTGATCTTCTTGATGACAGGTTCGAGATTATCGGACTGGCTGATATTGGCATAACGGAAGATATACCTGAGGATGCGGATAATCTTGCCGATAATGCCCTGTTTAAAGCACGTTATGTGCATGACAGGACCGGACTGAACGTATTTGCTGATGACACGGGACTTGAGGTTGATGCCCTTGACGGAGCACCCGGAGTATATTCCGCAAGATATGCCGGCCCGGGTAAAAGTCCTGAAGACAACATCATAAAACTGCTGAGGGAGCTTGAAGGTGTGGAAGACCGCAGAGCCAGGTTCAGAACGGTGATTGCCCTGATATATGACAACAGTGAATACCTTTTCGAAGGAAAAGTGGATGGTGCGATAATTCAAAAAGGGAGAGGTACCGGCGGGTTTGGATATGATCCTGTTTTCATGGCGGAAGGTTATGAAGTGACCTTTGCGGAGATGCCTCTGTCAGAGAAAAACAAGATCTCTCACCGTGCCCGGGCGATGAGGAAATTGCTTGCATTCCTTGCGCAACAGCCTGTCTGACAATAAAACCGGCATGGCCATGGTTTAAGTAATTATGAAGCGAATATTGCCAGGATTACTGCTCTTTTTCATGACTTTCCTGCTGGGTGCGCAGGGAACAGTCGGCTCATGGCAGGATCATCTCTCATACAGCACTTCACATTACCTGACCGGTGGCGGTGATAATGTTTATTCCTCAGCCGGCGCCTCACTCCTTGTGCGCGACAACGCTGCGGGAACCGTGTCATCCCTCTCCAGAATTTCAGGTCTGAATGAAACACTCATTGGTGCAGTGGCATGGTGCGAAGAGGAACAAACCCTGATCATAGTATACAAAAATACGGGTGTCGATCTTGTCAGGAAAGGTGTCATCACCAACATCCCTGATATAAAGAATAAATATATTCCCGGGCTAAAGGAGATCTACAGCGCAACTGTCACCGGAGACCTTGCACTTCTGTCCGGAAGTTTCGGGATTGTAGTAATCAATGTTGCAGGCAGGTACGTGGCTGACACCTGGAAGCCGGGCCCTGACGGCGATAACAACGAAGTCTATGAAACAGCCATCATCAACGATCAGATATTTGCCGCTACGGCCAGAGGCGTTTATTTTGCACCTCTGACCAGGACGGGTTTGTCATATTTCGACAACTGGGAGATGCTGGGCGGACTTCCTTCCCCTGACTCAAAATTTAATGGAATTGCCGCTGCAGGCTCTGTGCTCTTTATCAGCAAACCCGGAGCATCAACTGTCCTCCGATTCGCTGTTCCGTATCATCCCGGGCCAGAATGCTGCACTTATATACACCGCTCCCGGAGGATCAATGAGATCAGTTGACGCTGCAAATAACAATGTTTGCGTTTCATTGCCCTCGTCAATAAAAATGTTTTCCGCGGAAGGAACAGAGATCAGGGAGATAACAGGTTACGGTTGGGCTTCGGCAAACCCAGTACAAACTCTTTTCTACCGCGAAAGCCTCTGGATAGCCGATGCTTCCGCCGGGTTGGTATCAACATCCGACTACAGTAAATTCACCAATTACACCATTCCGGGACCTTATACAAATAATGTGGCGGACATCCATTTTGCCGGAACCGACTGCTATGTCACAGGCGGAACTGTTGACAATGCCTGGGGCAACGTCTACCGTCCTTTCCAGGTTTTTACAAACAGCGGAGAGACATGGAACAGCAATATTTTGTACGGTTCTGCTGACCGGGATGCAATGAGGGTGGTGGCAGACCCGGCTGATCACAGTCATTTTTTTGTATCATCATGGGGTAACGGCATCTATGAGTTCAGCGAAGGAGAAGCCACGGTTAACTATAATCAATATAACTCACCTCTAGCAAGTATTAACCCCGGAGAAAACTACACCCGGATCTGCGGCCTGGCATTTGACAGATCTGGTAACCTGTGGATGACACAGTCGGGCGTACCAGGCAACCTCAAGGCACTTAAAAAGGACGGCAGCTGGATATCGTCGTCCATAAACCTGAATGTCCCGGTTGTGGGCGATTTACTCATCAACGGATATGACCATATATGGGCATTGCTTCCACGCGGGTACGGACTTCTGGTGTATGATCTTGCCGGTACCCCTGAAAACGTCTCAGACGACAGGTATGTAAGGCTCCAGGTGGAAGACGCTGAAGGTCATGTAATGAATAATGTGTTTTCCATCACTGAAGACAGGGATGGAAATATCTGGGTAGGAACAGATCAGGGACCGGCAGTCTATTATAATCCGGGAAAAGTCTTTTCCTCCGACCTGAAAGCTGCCAGGATCAAGATCCCGAGAAATGACGGATCAGGCCTCGCTGATTACCTCCTGGGAACAGAGACAGTCACCACCATTGCTGTCGACGGCGCAAACCGGAAATGGTTCGGCACAATGAGTTCAGGTGCGTATCTTATGTCTGATGACGCTAAGGAAGAGCTGCTGCATTTCACCAGTGCCAACAGTCCCATGCTGTCTGACAATCTGGTGAAAATAAGTGTAAACGGAATTTCGGGCGATGTATGGTTTGGCACCGCCGAAGGTATCGTTTCCTACCGTGGTGACGCCACCACCGGCAAGGATGACTTTTCAGGCATGTACGTCTTTCCCAATCCGGTCAGGGAAGATTACGAGGGCCCGGTGACAATAACAGGCCTGGTCGAGGGTTCATCAGTCAAGGTAACGGATATAAGCGGCAATCTCGTTTTTGAGACAATCTCACTGGGAGGACAGGTTACATGGGACCTGCGGAACTACCGCTCGGCACGGGTGACAACAGGAGTCTACCTGGTATTCTGCAGCAACGCTGACGGCAGTCTCACGGCCGTCACAAAGATGCTCGTAATACGATAATCAGTCTTCAGTAATGAGACTCTGAATTCTTTCAATCTGAAGTTGTTTGTTGATTTCCCTGAGGCTGCGGGCTGTGGCGGTGAAATACTGATGCCCTGAAATAAATTTGACCTGGAGCTTGTTCCAGTCGTTCAGCTTCGCAATTTTGTTCTGGGCTTTCATCTCCTCAAACAGTGTATTGGATACGGGAATAAAGTCGCTTCTGCCCAGGTAATCAAGATCAGAATCACAGATTATTTCTTCAAGGAGGTTCGTCGGTCTGGGCGGCAGTTGTGTTGACAGGATGATCTGACAGATCATGTCAATCTGCTTTTCGGTATAACCGTAATCCGGAAGCATCTGACGTGCCAGAACAGTTCCCTGATGCTCATGGCCGTCGTAAGTGACCGTATGGCCGGCATCATGAAAGAGAGCTGCAGTCTTAAGGATAAGGATCTCCTCGTCATTGCATCCTTCCGCCCATCCTATAAGCTCAACCTCAGTGACCACATCAACGGTATGTTTTACATTATGATAGAAGAGAAAATCAGGCAGTTCCCTTTCGAGCTTGTCAAGAATAATTTCCTGAATATCAGTGAACTGTATCAATCCGAGCTTAATCCTGAAAGCCTCGTTGGGCAAAAATCCCTGTCCATCCACTGATAACTCCGGCAGAAGACCCATCACCTGGTACATCTGAATACTACCGGTATATTTGACCGGCAGCTTGCCGAAGTACTCACATTTGAAAAACTCCTTAACCAGTTCATAAGTCATAACTGATATCAGGATAGAATCCTTTTCTGAAACAGCCTCAATGCGGCTTGCAGTATTTACTGCCCTTCCCTTGATATCATATGAGACCTTGCTCTTCCCTGATATAGTTGCGGTGACCGGACCTGTGTGAATGCCTATCTTAAGCCTCCAGATTTTTTCTGCGCCTCTCTTCCCCGTCTCATAAGCGTCAAGAAAATTTCTCATCTCAAGCGCTGCCATAGCAACCTCGACGGGATTGGTGATATTCTTCGTCGGTATGCCGCCGGCACACATGAAGGTATCACCGATGGTCCTTATCTTTTCAACATGGTATTTTCTGACTATACTATCGAATTCAAATAAAATCTCATCAAGCTCATCCATCAGCTGTGATGATTCCATGCCTTCAATGAGATTCGAGAAACCCTGAATATCGGCAAAAAGCACAGTGACCATGTTGAACCTGAGAGACTTCTCTTCCTCTTCAGTTTTCTGGCCGGCCGGCTTATTCTGTTCAAGGAGCAGCCTGTACTTTTCGTTTGAATCCAGGATCTTATCCCTTTCCCGCTCAAGCTTCTTAACCTGCTCCTCAAGCTCCTTGTTCTGACGGGCAAGCCGCGCCACGCGCTTCAGCAGCTGATCTTCTGATCTTGAATCCATCGGTAACAGTTGAAAAGTAAAGATACAATTTTTTAACTCAGCCATATGACCGGCAAAGCTCTCTCCGGAAACTTTAATACATTTGGACAGGCGGCCTGAGACCATGTTAGTAAAGACTGAAGCCATACTCCTGCATCACGTGCGTTATTCCGACAACTCGCTGATAGCGCAATTCTATTCCCGTGAGTACGGCAGATTATCGGTTATGGTCAAGGGTATCTCATCAAAAAAACGAAGTTCTAAATTTTCTTACTTCCAGCCGCTGAATATTTTTAACGTCGAGCTATACCGGTATGAGAAAAGAGAAATCAGTAACCTGAAAGAGCTGAGCCTTTCATTCATCCCTAAAAACATTTCGGGTGATATTCACCGCAGTTCAATTGCCCTGTTCATCAGCGAGCTGTTATACAGTGTCATAAGGGAAGAGGATGTTAACCGCAGGTTATATGATTTCATTGAATCATCCGTGATGACACTCGATGAGATGACATCTGGCATCAGTAACTTTCATCTCTGGTTCCTTGTTGCATTTACTGCATATACGGGAATCGGTCCCTCGCCCACTTCTCTCAGTGAGTGCTATTTTGACATGGTCAGCGGCCAGTTCACGCAGTCCGTACCCCCTACTGCCGATTATCTTGAGCCGCACGATGCTGCGCTCCTTAACCTGCTCCTGCAGATGCCGGCAACCCGTCTGGGAGAACTGCGCCTGACGGGTGAAGAACGGGCCGACCTGCTTGACAGGATATTGAAGTATTACCGGTTTCATCTCCCCGGTATCAGGCAGATGCGTTCGCTGCAGGTCCTGAAGGAGATCTTCCGGTAAACAAGAGATCTCTTTGATTATCTTTGGAACAAATAACGGGCAATGCCTTTCATTCCTTCTGTAATAAAGTGGATAAACACCAAAAGGATTCACCAGATAGACCTTTTCAGGAAATATCCGGCGGAAACCCAGCAGGAAGTTTTAATGAAGCTTCTCACCCATAGCAGTGATACCTTATGGGGAAGGGAGCATGGATATTCATCGGTCTCCGGTTATGAGCAGTTCCGCAGAAACGTCCCGCTACAGAGTTATGAGCAATTCCTCCCATATGTTGAGAGACTCAGGGCCGGGGAGAAAAATCTGCTATGGCCCGGAGAGGTGAAGTGGTTTGCCAAATCATCAGGTACTACCAGCGCCAGGAGCAAGTTCATTCCGATTACCAGGGAGTCTCTCGAAGGAACGCATTACAGGGGAACAAAAGATTGCCTGGTGATTTATACAACATTGAATCCCAGTACCAGGATCTTTCTTGGCAAAGGCCTTACACTGGGAGGCAGTCATCAGGTCAATAACTTCAGCAACAATTCACTGTGTGGCGATCTCTCGGCTATTCTTATCGAGAATGCTCCGGCCTATGCTGATCTGATCCGCACTCCGCCCGCACGGATTGCACTGATCGAGGATTTCGAAGAAAAGCTGAAGATGATAACCGAAAAGACCGTCGGACTGAATGTAACAAGTATATCAGGGGTGCCGTCATGGAATCTTCTGCTGATAAGACATATTCTCAAAGCTACCGGAAAGGATAACCTGCATGAGGTATGGCCTAATCTTGAGGTGTTTTTTCACGGTGGTGTCAGCTTCACTCCTTACAGGGAGCAGTACCACCGCCTTCTGCCTGACCCGGAGATGCATTACATTGAGACGTACAACGCCTCTGAAGGCTTCTTTGCCATCCAGGATGACATGTCTGACAACTCGATGCTTCTCATGCTCGACTATGGTATTTTTTATGAATTCATCCCCGTGGAGGAGATCAACTCTGACAACCCCGGACACTTACAATCGGTGAAGTGGAAAAAGGAGTGAATTATGCAGTTGTCATATCGACTGACGGTGGATTATGGAGGTACATCATCGGCGACACCGTTGAGTTTACCAGTCTCTTCCCGCATAAGATAAAGATAACCGGACGGACAAAGCATTTCATTAACGCCTTCGGCGAAGAGGTCATAATTGACAACGCTGAAAAAGCACTGGCGAATGCCTGTCGCGAAACAGGTGCACATATAAGTGAATATACGGCCGGACCCGTATATATGGGAAATGAAAGCAGGGGATCGCATGAGTGGATCATTGAATTTGACAAAGACCCTGATGACCTTGAGCGCTTCACTGATGTTCTTGACACCACACTGCAGTCAGTCAACTCTGATTATGAAGCCAAACGGCACAAGAACCTTACCCTTACAAGACCGTTGGTAAAGGTTGTTCCGGCAGGCACTTTCTACAGGTGGTTCAAGGAAAGAGACAAGCTCGGGGGGCAGAATAAAATGCCGAGACTTTCAAACAACAGAGAGTACATTGAGAGTGTGCTGAAAACGGCCGGCATGTAAAATCTTTTTATTAACATGCTGCTCTTCTCCTTCCCTTTTTCCTATATTTAAACTCACATTTAAACCGTGTTTCTATGCACATAGCAATTGCAGGCAATATCGGGTCAGGCAAGACAACACTGGCAGGACTGCTTTCAAAACATTACGGCTGGCAGGCTCAGTACGAAGATGTTGATAACCACCCATATCTGAATGATTTCTACGAAGATATGCAGAGATGGTCATTTAATGTTCAGATATACTTTCTTAATTCGCGCTTCAGCCAGATACTTGAAATAAAAAAGGCCAAGAATACGATTGTGCAGGACCGCACGATTTACGAAGACGCATATATTTTCGCCCCCAACCTTCATGCCATGGGGCTGATGTCAACGCGCGACTTTGAAAACTATTTTACGCTCTTCAAACTGATGAGCTCGCTCGTCGAACCGCCTGATCTGCTTCTCTACCTGAGGGCTTCAGTACCCACACTTGTCAACCAGATACAAAAGCGCGGAAGAGAGTACGAAAGCTCCATCAGGCTTGATTACCTGAAGCGGCTAAATGAGCGCTATGAGGCATGGATAGAAACATACAAGCTTGGAAGGCTGTTAATTCTTGAGGCTGACTATTACGACTTCCCTGAGAACAAGGAACATCTCAGCGAGGTTATCGATAAGATCAATGCCGAGTTGCACGGTCTGTTCTGAACCCTCCGAAAACATTAAGGCAAAACCATTCGTTGTGATGGTTTTTTTGTACATTTGGATGTGTATAGTCAAGTCAGTGTCTTAAAATTCTAAAAATCAATTAAGATCATGAAAAGGATTCTTGTTTTCTCAGCACTCATTTTTCTCAGCCTTGCCTCATTTGCACAGGCCACTATGGGTAACCCCGTACCGGTTGATCCGGAATACCGTATCGGTAAACTTGAAAATGGCCTTACCTATTACATCAGGCATAACACCGAACCTGCCGGCAGAGCCAGCTATTATATCATTCAGAATGTAGGAGCAATCCTGGAAAAAGACAGTCAGAACGGACTTGCGCATTTTCTTGAACATATGGCATTCAACGGAACCACACGTTTTCCGGGCAAAGGAATACTGAACACCCTGGAGCGTCACGGCGTTGCCTTCGGCACCAATATAAACGCCTATACCAGTTGGGATGAGACTGTCTATAACCTGAGCGATGTGCCTGTTGACAAACCCGGACTTGTCGATACATGCCTTATGGTACTCGCCGACTGGTCTGACTACCTAACTCTTTCAGACGAAGAGATCAATAAGGAGAGAGGTGTTATTATCGAGGAGTGGCGTTCAAGACGTGACGCCTCGTGGAGAATGATGAACCAGATCCTGCCGGTCTTCTTTGAAGGCTCACAGTATGCGGTAAGGGATATCATCGGCGACACACTTGTGATCAAGACTTTCAATCCTGATACATTACGTGATTTTTATCATAGCTGGTACCGTACTGACCTTCAGGCTATTGCAGTAGTAGGCGATATTGATGTTGACGCAGTTGAAAGTAAAATCAAAGATATCTTTTCTTCCATCCCCAGGGTTGATAATGCTCTTCCGCGGACTGAGAACCTTCTTGTTCCCAAACCCGGCACAAAGTACCTTCTTGTAACTGACCCCGAAGCCTCAGAGACTGCAGTGAACCTGATGATTTTAGACCGGGAACCCGACAGGAGGGCCAGGGATGAAAAATACATGCGTGACGGGTTTGTAATTGATCTGATGAACGCCATGATGAGGAACCGTTTCAGCGAGATAGTGCAGAAAGGGACTCCTCCGTTTGTCTCGGGATCGCTTAGTTACGGCCCATTTATTGCCCGGGATTACAACGCCCTTGCTCTCACTGCCTCTGTGCGTGACAATGAGGAAAGTAAAGCCCTCGAAGCTGCACTTACCGAGTTTGAAAGAGCCCGCAGGTACGGTTTCACGGATGGTGAGCTTACCAGGGCCAAGGCAACCATGCTTTCAAACTTTGAGAACATGTACAAACAGAAAGACAAGATAAGCAATGATGCATGGGCGCAGGATATAATGGATAATTTCCTCACTGATGAGCCTGTTCCGTCACTTGACGTGCAATATGATTATTATAAACAGGTGCTTCCCACTATCACCAAGGAAGAGGTCTCTGCCAGGCTGAAAGGTCTTGCCGTTGAAGAGAACAGCTTCCTTCTTATAGAAGGTCCTGACGACAAGCAGCATCTTACTGAAGCAGAAGCTTTTGATATTGTCAAAAAAGTTAAAACCGCAGATATAAGTCCCTATGAAGATATTACCGGAGGTCCTGACCTGATCAGTGAGACTCTCACCGGCGCAGCTGTTGTCAAAACCGTTTCTCTTCCTCAGTTCAGCGCCACAGAATGGACACTTGCCAATGGAGCTAAAGTAGTCTACAGGCATGCTGACTATGAAAAGGATAATGTGACACTATCAGGATTCGCTTACGGCGGTTCGTCACTCTATGCCGACTCGCTGGTGCCGTCACTCACCCTTTTCCCGCAGGTAATCTCAATGTACGGCGCCGGCAAATTTGACAACGTTACCCTGACCAAGATGCTCGCAGGTAAAAAAGCATCAGTTTCTCTGGGGATGCAGGAGACAATGCAGACAGTCGCAGGTTCCTCCACTCCCAAGGATTTTGAGACAATGATGCAGCTGCTTTACCTGCGTTTCGCCCGGCCAAACTACAACAGGGAAGCCTTTGACGCAATTGTCGGACGCTACACTGCTGTTGTGACCGCCATGCAGAAAAATCCCAATAAGATAATGTCGGACAGCCTGAGCCTCAACCTTACAAATTACCACCCGCGTACATTCATCATGACACCTGAATCAATGAAAAAGATCAGGTATGAAGACGTGAATTACATTTACGGAACAGCTTTTGATGACGCTTCGGCTTTTACTTTCTTCATCACCGGCAATATCGAAGAATCCGTTGCACATGATATGGCTGTGAAGTATATAGGTTCCCTTCCCTCAAAACAGCTTAAAGAGACCTGGAAAGACCTGGGTATAAGGCAACCATCCGGTACTGTCAGAAAAGAAATCCCGGTGCCTCTTGCAGTACCCAAGGCAACCGTGATCATGAGCTATACCAATGAAGAAAAGTACCAGCCTGCCAACTATCTTTCAAAGATGGTGCTGAAAGGCATACTTGATCTTGTTTATACCGAAAAGGTCCGCGAAGATGAAGGCGGAACCTACGGAGTAAGTGTGGAAGCAAATTCGGACATGACTCCTGTTCAAAAAGCAAACCTTTTCATTGCCTTCGAATGTGATCCGGAGAGAGCCACAGAACTTAAAGCAATTATTTACAGGGAGCTGCAGGAAATTGCCGTGACAGGACCCACACAGGTCAATCTTGACAAAACTGTCAGTAACCTGCTGAAAAACCGCGAGGAAGATCTGCTCCATAACAGTTACTGGGCCAATACAATTCGCAGTTTCTACCTGACCGGTATTGACAAGAACGCTGACAAAAACTTTACCGATATTCTTAATGGCCTTACCGTCAATGATATAAAGAAAATGACCGGGAAGTACCTGAAAAAAGCCGACCTCCTCGAAATGGTCTTTGTACCTGAGAAAAAGTAGGATTAAATCATCCGATTATATTGAAAGAGACCGCTCATCGTGGTCTCTTTCATTTTTTATAACTTGCAGCACCTGAAAGAAAATTAAACCGCACAGGTGGACCGTACCATACTTAAATATTGCTGATCATATTGAGCTGCCGGTAAATAATCCTGTTCTCATTTTTGCCATTATTCTTTTCATTATACTGATTTCACCGGTCATCCTCAAAAAATTCCGGGTCCCCGGCATATTGGGCCTGATAGTATCGGGTATTATTATCGGACCCAACGGACTGAACATCATCAGTGACAGCCAGGCCATCAAACTGTTTGCCACTATAGGGATACTTTTCCTGATGTTCATTGCCGGACTTGATCTTGATCAGCAGCAATTCAGCCGTACAAGGAACAAAAGCCTGCTCTTCGGACTTCTTACATATACTGTACCTTTTTCGATAGGTCTTCCGGTATGCTATTACCTGCTCGACTTTAACCTCATCACCAGCCTGATGATATCAAATATGTTTGCAACACATACAATGGTGTCATATCCCATTGTAACAAGGCTGGGCTTGTCGCGGAATGAAGCCGTTGCCGTTGCCACAGGAGGAACAGTCATCACCGACACCCTTGTTCTTTTTGTGCTTGCGATCATTGCAGGAACTGCTACCGGCGGGAGTGGAATACATCTCTATGTGACTTTGCTTTTATCGTTTATTCTGTTCCTTTTATTCATGGTTTATGTCGTCCCGCCGGTGTCCCGGTGGGCATTCAGACGACTTGAAGATGATAATTATTCACAGTTCATTTATGTTGCCCTTGTAGTCTTCATATGTGCAGTACTTGCCGAAGCAGCCGGTCTTGAACCTATTATCGGAGCCTTTGCCGCAGGCTTTATTCTTAACAGGTTCATACCGGCACAGTCCATTCTGCGTAACAGGATAGACTTTACGGGCAACGCACTGTTCATTCCTTTTTTCCTCATCAGCGTCGGAATGGTTGTCGACCTGAGAGTAGTCGTAGCAGGACCTGAACCTCTTATCATTGCTGCCACCCTGACTGTTGTCGCCCTGGCAGGCAAATGGGCTGCTGCTGAAATCACATCGCGGCTGCTGCATTTCACACCGGATCAGCGGCATCTGCTCTTCGGACTCACAAGCTCACATGCAGCAGCAATACTGGCAGTAATAATGGTCGGGTACCGGATAGGGATAATTGATGATAATGTAATGAACGGGACCATCATCCTTATCCTGGTTACCTGTTTTGTTTCCTCCCTCGTGACCGAAGCGGCTGGCAGGAAGATGGCACTTGGCGGTAAGCAGGATTCATTGATGAGCAGCGAAGCAGACCACGAAACAATTATCATCTCCCTGTCAAACCCGCGGAACATGGAAAGACTTATTGACCTGGCCCTTGCACTCAAGAAAAAGAACCATAACAATCTCATGTACGGTCTGTGCGTGGTCAACGATGACGAAGATGCCACAAAAAAACTCTCCATGGCCAGATCGACACTTGAACAAGCCGGATCAAGAGCTCTTGCAGCCGGCAGAAAAATTGAGCCTATTGCGACAATTGACAATAATGTTGTGTCAGGGATAAAAAGAGTGGCAAGGGAAAAAAGCGCCACAGACATAATTATAGGTACCTCCGGAAAATCAAATCTGGCTGACCTGCTGTTCGGCAGACCGCTCGAGCAGCTTGCAGCAAATTCACCCCAGACAATTTTTGTCTACAATGCCGTCAACCCCATCAACCTGCATAAGAATGTTGCTCTTTTTCTGCCACCAAATGCCGAAAAAGAAGCAAGGTTCAGGTCAATAATCGATAAGGTGATCAGAATAGCCGAAGGAAATTCAATACCTCTTAACAGCTATTCATACGGAAAAACATATACAGAGATCGATCAGCATATTAAAAGGACAAAAAGCCTTGTCCTCCATAATTTTGTAACGGTCACCCCGGGGAGGGAAACAGCCGATATCAGGCTCCTTGCCGGAGATGATGACCTGCTTGTAATTTTTTCGCCGCAAAGGGGTTGCATATCATGGGATCAGTCCTATGATGCCTTTATGAAAAAGATCCTGAGAACCACTGTCGATATCAGTTACCTGGTCATCAATCCCGGTATCGTTAGCTGAGCATTTTTACCCGGCACAGTGAGTTTGCCGGCCGGTAAAACAATTTCTTAGTCAGGCTAATTCGAAAAATAATATTAACTTGGTGGGTATTAGTCTTTAAGGTGGATATCAATACTCCTGATATGAAAAGAAAAATTATTCTTTCGCTGACTCTCCTGATGATGGTGATATCCTGCGAAGGTCCCGAAACAACAGTTACTAATTTCGTCAGAGGCGATGGTTCTGTCTTAAGAAAGGCAGAGCTGAAGAACACCACGGATGAGCTTAATCTGAAAGATTTCAGTGTGCCTGTTGACAGCACCTGGAAACTGCGGGATTCGATCAACATCTCTGATAAAGGAGACACGACATGGTTCCTGATGGCTGAGAAGTTGTTTAAATCCGCTGACGAAATTAATGCAGCGTACCTGTCTGATACCGGGAAAAACAGCAATGTAAGCCGTATCGCAACGTTTCAGCACAGGTTCAAATGGTTCACCTCTGAATTGCGCTACACGGAACAGTGCGGTAAAAGCTTTTCACGAGGTTATCCTGCCGGCAAGTTCCTGACCCCTGAAGAAATTGAATTCAGTAAGCTGCCTTCATCCATAAGGAAGGAAAAACTGGCAGGTGCTGACAGCCTGAAATATTCTGTTCTTGCCGACAGCCTTGATTCACACACGGAACGGTGGTTGCTCAGTTCATTGATCTCGGAATGGATTGGAGATGCGTGCTCTCTGTCTGCTGCATCAGGAAAAGACACGATGTTTTCGGATATACTCAGATCACACGAATTGGATTTCAATCTATATACTCTTACTGATGAAAACTTTGACAGTACGTGTGTAGCAATACTCGGCGACAGCATTTTTCAGAAATACAAGCCTGAGCTTGACAGTACCATGACTATAGCCGAGGAGAAATTTGACCGGTCATTTTCTTTCACAAACTATACAATGAAAACCGTAATGCCATCGAAGGTAAAGGCAACTAACGGCTACACAATGCCGGGAGGTGAAATAGCCTGGCCTGTGAACGGCGATCTCTTTCTTACAGACGATTACGTCATGTGGGCAGAGTCAGGAGAAGTGAATTACTGGGCTATATTCCTTACAGCCCTGATGTTACTAATAATACCGTTTGAAATAAGAAAACGCACCTCAAAAAAGAATAAACAAAAGGATTAGCTTGTCTATCTGATCACGATTTCTGAAGATTTGGAGGAGTATACCGGATCTTTATGACCTCCCGGTTCAGAGACCTTAAGTCCTTTGAAGGAGGCTCCCCTGACGTCATCGAGCACAACTGCCGTGCGGTAATCCTTTTTCTCACATACGAGCCTGACATTTTCCATTGTGATACCCTTTGCATGCCTGATATAAAAACCCCATGCCGGAAGCTCTTTGAACATTGAGAACTCAGGGTAGCTTGCTCCCATTTCAGGAACCTGATCGAGCTCGTCAAGCCCCACCTTTGCATATGAAGGATTGCCTCCTCCGGGATAATGTATCTCTATGTTTTTCAGAGTAACGTTCTCAATCAACGCATCAGGCATACCCACAATTGATGAGGGAGAAATATTGCGCGGCAGGTCCTCCACAGGACCTTCATAATTATATCCTGCGTCAGGTTTCGTTGCAGGTACTTCGCCGTAGACATTCGAAATTGTCACGCCGGTCATTTTTCCCTTTTTTCCGGCACTCCTTTCACCTATCCTGAGGAAAATAACATTCCCTGTATTAATGGACCGGAGGCTGTCGACGATGATGTTTTCAACTATGCCTCCGTCAACTGCGGCAAAAGTGATTGCTGACCTGTAAGTGTCAAACACCAGGTTGTTAATGATACGGATATCACGAAAACCTCCGCGTCCAACTGTTCCGAATTTAATACCGTTGGCGCTTGTCCTGACGGTGTTGTTGCGGATTAAGACATTCTGGCATATAAAGTTTGGATCATGCGATTTAAGGCATATCCCGTCGTCCGCAGCATCAAAATACGAATTGGTGACCGATACACTGTCGCAGTCGACAATGTCAACCCCGTCGTTGTTCCAGTACGACTTACTGTCAACTGTAATGTTATCGATGACCAGGTTTCTGCACTGATCGTACTGCTGGTTCCAGCTTCCGGGATCTTTCAGAGTAATGCCCTTTATGACAATGTTCCTGCAACCCCTGAAATAGATGTTCTGTGGCCGGATAGTTTCGCGAGGCCTGTCATACTTCAGCGGATCCTTCACGACACCATTGTTTATCATGTCAACGAGATTATATGCCACCTGAAAGCCCTGGCCGTCAATCACGCCTTTGCCAGTAATGCCGATATTAGTCTGATCAAAGGCAAATAATCAGCGCTGTCCAGTTGAAATTCATCTCGTAGTCAAACGGATTCACCGACCCGACAAGGATCGCTCCCTCCTCAAGCTGTAACGTCACATTGGATTTGAGGTAAATTGTTCCTGTCAGGTACCTCCCGACATAGAACACCAGTCGTCCGCCGCCGTTCTCGCTGATATAATCAATACCCTTCTGGATTGAGCCGGTGTTCAGCGTTGTGCCATTCGACTTAACTCCGAACATTGAAGCATTGTAATCCTTTGCCTGAAGCTGAAGCACGACAGCAAAAAGGATTATTGACAAAATGATTCTTCTTGTTTGCATATTATGATTTGTAAAATTTGACCGGACCTATCATGCCCATCGATTGCAACGGCTGATTCTTATTTCCTGCATTAGTCCAGTACTGCGCTATGGGATTATCAGTCAGTGACTTCATGTAGTTGCCCATTGATGTGGTAACAGTTATTTCAATTTCATTTGCTCCCTGGTGCAGATATGCCCCAGTCGAAAAAATCCTTCTTCCGAACCACTTTACACCGCAGCTTTCGCCATTCACTTTAAGTTCTGATGTGCCGTATACCTTGCCAAGATTAATCATCGCTCCCTTCGGCTCATCACATATAAGAGTATTACGGTAAATGACTGTGCCCGAGAAGTGGACCAGGTCCGGTATATCTTTAAGGTCCTGAAGCTTCCCCATCTGAACCTCCCTGACAGTACCTTCATTGCAATGCCTGAATTCGGCGGTCCATCCGCCGGTGAGTTCCTGCAGGCCATCACCGGTGACAGGCAGCGGATTCCAATCGGGCCCCTTTCTTTCACGGTCGAAGACAAAAAGTATTGATTCTGCCGGACCTAAATCAAGATTAATTCCGTTGTCTTTTTCAAGTCTGACCCTGTACCGACTTCCTGTTTCCGGGTCCCATACCCACCCATGCCTGTTTCGGGTCACCTCATGTGAGAAAATTATACGTGTCTGATGTGAATCGCTGATATTTGAGTGGACTATGAAAATATATTCTGACCCGTCATCAGCCTGGTACCGGGTTTGCATCAGAAAGGGGTCCGGCTTTTCAATAATAATATAAGGGGAGATCAAGTATTGCTTGAGAACTGTTCCATACCAACCTATTAAATCATTTTCAGGCTTTTTTAGTTCTATGAACAGATCAGGATATGTTCTCATCTTTTCAATTGCATCAGCTACTTTCCGGTCGTTTTCATCAGAATTACCGTACCCTAATGATTTTGAAGGACAGGTTTCAATGCAAAAGATTTTTCCTCCCTGCTGTACAAACCCGAGCAGCTTACTGGCGGTGGCGGGTTCCAGGCTTTCAACCTGCACAAGGAAAAGTGTCTTGTATTTTCTTGTCCCGAAACGCAGACGGCCCTCTTCGATTTCGGAGTTACATATGACTCTTTCGGAAACATAATCGCACCCGCTGCCGTTTTTGACAATGGCTTCCCAGACCAGAGAGAGGTATTCAGCACGTAACACGGATGGAAAAGGCTCATTCTGTACTCCGATAGTACTCCACATATCTCCTGTAGGCGGAAGGATGGCAATGTCTGCAAACATCTCCGTATTCTGAAGAACGGCTGAAAGGCGTCCTTTGTAGTCGTTCAGGGCATGAAAATAAGGCCACCAGTTGTTTTTCTCATTGAAGTAACCCCCATAACGGATCCATCCGGGATAAGGCGCCTCCGGGGGAGAGTAATTGAAACCGTGAAAAACTGAATGTGTCACACCTGAAATAATACTCTGGTCACTGCCAATTTTCAGATTCTCAAGTGAAGTATTAAATACGGTGTATGTGTCTGTCATCTCCTCACAGCTCACCAGCCTCTTCCCGCTCAGATGCGCGGCTGACGAGACATATTTGTTTATCATAGTATATGCTCTTCCCCGCCGGTAATCATTCTCCGGCATCTCCTCTCCTATGCGGTGTTTAAGCCAGTTCATGGTCCATGACTCGCCCTCAGGAATATCTACTGACATGCTGCTTTCAAGAGGGAAGAATCCGCGGCCGTAAGCCTGCATGCGCGACTTGACACCAAGCTCACTGCACCAGGAGGCAAAGGTTCGGAGAAACTTCTCTTCAAGCAATTCAGCTTTTGTGATCTCGAAATCATACCTCATGCGCCTGATCATCTCCATAAACCCCGGCCCCATATCCGCTCCGTAATGAAGATCGGTGACATTGCCCATAGCTCCGGTACGGAACAGCACAAACGGAAGATAAGGTAAGATGTCATAGCCTTTTCTGCTGATAAACTCAACCCGCATATCATCAGACCAGTTGGCCCCTTCAAGCTCCATGCTGTCGGTGAACATCGCCCGCAGGTGTTGCGAAAGATTGCCGGTTTTTGCCTGAACAGCGTCTGACATACGGTGCAGGTATCTGCTTACTGAGGTCTTGTCAAAATGATTTAGCACCGGTCCGCTGGCTCCCGGTGAACCGTTGATCACCTCCATGAAGCCCGTGACCCTGACAAGCGCATAAAGAGCGTGAGTGCCTTCAGGAATGAAAAGGTCAATATAATCGCTGTTGATCCGCGATGCAATGTCAATGATCTGATCAGTGCTCATTAACGGATCAGGTACCAGTGAGAGTGACAACAACTCATATTTCCTGCCATCCCATGGAGAGCTCACTTTGGGATCAGCCTCGCTGAATATCTCGTCTTTTGAAATTGAATAGGCAAGAGGTCCGTTAAGTTTCTTAACCGCCGTCACCACAATTGATGAGCGTTCATCCTCCTTAAGATATTCTGCGCCGAATGGCCAGCCTGAACCTACTATAAGGTCGCAGGTCAAGCCTAGCGATTTTGCTTCGGCAAAGACTACCTGTAGCATCCCGATCCATTCGTCACTGAGCCACTGCAGTGATGGTTTGCCAAGGTCATCACCCTCAAAGCGTGAGGGGAACCGGACCGGGTTGATCTCCACGCCACCGATGCCGGCCTCTCTTAACAGTTGCAGTTCCCTGATCAGTTCCGCTTCCTCAACCTTATTCCCGTTCCACCACCATCTGACAAAAGGCCTGTAATGAAGTGCGGGGTTCCTGAAAAATTCATACAATCCTGCGCTGCTTCCAGATGAAGTGGATTCAGGCAAGCTGCCTGCAAACAATGAAAACCGGCCGGCATTAATCCATCCGGCCGCAGCAAGAGCACTACCCGAAATAAATCTCCTCCTATCCATTGTTTCCAAAAGGAAATTCTTCCATAATATCCCAGTTCCTGCCGTTGTGCTTCAAAAGGAAAACGCTGTTGACATCAAATGATGCCTTGAACTCCTCCTTTTGAAACTCAGGCCAGGCTAAACTGAATGCTTCTTTTGTGAGATCTCTCGTCGCGACCGTTAGATGCGGCTGCGAATCTTTCATAATCTCTTCCGGGCTGAAGCGGAGCTCCTTAATAAGCACCTGTTTTAGCCGCGAGTGCAGGGCTCTCGCCGGCTCAGGTTCTGAGATTTTAATGAATATCACCCTCGGGGCGAAAGCACCAAAACCGTCAAGATCAATTGTAAATGCCTTTTCACCGGCTACAAATCTTCGCAGGGCATCTGATATTAAGCTCTCATCTTCTGATCTTCGCTTAAACGGCATCTGGAGAGTAATATGTGCAGGAGATTTCAGGGCATGACCAGCTCCATGCTCAGCCTTCATCCTTTCCTTAAGCTTCCGTACCTTATCCCTCAGCTCCCTGTGAGGAATAATGGCAATGAAATAGAGCTCCATGTTTTTTTGCCGGAAATCCTTCACTCCTCCATTATCTGACTGTTTCCCCTGCGACAATACCTTAAAACCAGATATCCGGTTAATCCCGAAACCATTGATCCTGTAAGTATTCCGATCTTTGCTGAATCCATCAGCGTTGCTGCATCAGCGAATGCGAGATTTGCTATGAACATTGACATGGTAAATCCGACACCGGCAAGAATCGAGATACCGGCTATCTGACCAAAGGATACTCCCTCTGGCAGAACGGCAAATTTCAACTTAAGGCTGAGAAATGAAAACGACATTACACCGATGCTTTTGCCGAGGAAAAGACTCAGGGCAAGAGTTGTGACCAGTGGTATATCAGGCTGCATATCCGAACTGAACGCAACCCCTGCATTAAAAAATGCAAACACAGGTATTATTAAATATGCCACCCAGTTCTGAAGGACATGCTCAAGATGCTGCAGGGGCGACTGCACTCTTTCTGTCCACTCTTCAAGCTCATCGATCCGTTCCATCTGCCCTGAGGACAGAAGAGGCCTATGCTCCGTATAAAGCTCTTTTAAGCCATTGGCTATCTCGCTTATCTTCACCGAAAATGTCTTTATATCAGTCCTTTGCCTCAGAGGAACAGTAAATGCCAGAATCACGCCGGCAGTAGTCGGATGGAGACCTGACTTGAGGAAAAGATACCAGATTATTAATCCGCATAACAGATGAAAGTATTTCGAGAAATAGTTAAGGAAATTCAAAACCATAAGTACTGCTATCGGGATAGCTGCCCAGGCAAGCGTTGTCCAGTCGATTGATGACCCGTAGAAGAGAGTAATGACAATTACTGCTCCCAGGTCACCGATAATCGCAATAGCTGCCAGGAAAACCTTCAATCCTATAGGAACGCGATTCCCGAGCAGTCTCAGAACCGCGAGGGAAAAGGCGATATCTGTTGCCATCGGTATACCCCATCCGTGCGATGCCTCAGGATTTCTATTCAGTAACAGGAAAATGAGAATCGGGAAAGCCATTCCGCCAACAGCCGCTATCAGAGGCAGGGCTGCCCTGGAAGGTGAATTGAGCTCGCCAACCATCAACTCCCTCTTGATCTCCAGCCCAATCATGAAGAAGAAGATCGCCATCAGTCCGTCGTTGATCCACAGGATCAAAGGCTTTGTAAGACTGAATTTGTTAAACTCTATGCCAAAGGGGATCTCTCTGAGATTTTCATACAAACCGCTTAATCGCGAATTTGCCATTATCAGTGCAAGTATCGTTGCCCCGAACAGTAAAATACCTCCGAGGCTCTGTGCCCTGTCAAACTTCTGAAATCCTGACAGAATGCTTTTCCTGATCATAATTGCATTGCCGGAGTTTTAGGCAGATTCCGATTGAAATTAAATTGCATACTGTTCCTGAACTCAAAGGTGCCATACACCATTGCCGGGAGTACTGCTATTCAAACCAGGTCTTAATATAAACCTCCCGGTCATGCTGCAGGTCAGTGGCCCTGTATGATACCGAGGAATCGTTTTCAATATTGTAAACCCAGTATCCGGATACTATCCCGGGGCTGTAAAATACTCTCCGCAGATAAAGCCTGTCGCCTTCAGAGAATTCACATTTCTTCCCGTAAGCGGAGATCTTTCCATAGACATCCTCCATTGATGTCTTAATCCACAATATGTTGGGTCCGTCATAATTTTCAGGCCCGGTATGACGGTACTCCATGAAAACACCTACGTATTTCCTCGTAAGAATAAGCTCGTCTTCCTGAATTCCGGAAGAAGCTTTCTTTGAGGTACTGCAGGAAGCGGTAAGAACCAGCACCAGCAGAAATATCAGTTTTTTCATCAATATATTTGTTATTCCAACGCGATCAATCTGCCTTTGACAAGGCAGATCAGATTCATAAAATTACTAATTTTTCCTGACTGATTTCTCCAAATCAAATTTTTACTCATCTTTGTAGGCTTTGACTCAGAATTAACTGCAGTATATACCGGAATGATTTCATTGAGAATAACACTCTTATGAAAAAAAAGGAATTCTGGACCATACCTAACCTGATCACCACTTACCGGCTGCTCATGGTCCCGGTAATTTTGTATTTCGCTATTTCAGGACGGGAGAAACTGTTTGCCATTTTTCTGGTCATAAACCTTGTATCCGATATAATTGACGGTTACATTGCCCGCAGATTTAAAATGGAGACCGAAATCGGGGCTAAACTTGACTCCTTTGCAGATAATTTTAATTATGTACTGGCATTTATCGGATTTTTTATTTTCAAACTGGAAGATTTCAGGCCGCACATCATCAGCCTGATAATTTTCTTCAGTATGCTGGTACTGACAGTTATCGTTCCACTGATTAAGTTCAGGAAGTTTCCCAGCTATCACCTGTATACCACAAAGATCGGAGGGTACATCCAGGGTGCCTTTTTTATCTGCCTTTTCACAATAGGTTTTATTACCCCGTTTTATTACTTCATGATAGCCTGGGGAATTATGGGCGCTGTTGAGTGCATCGCAATAGACCTGCTTATTCCTGAAATGCGGTCAAACGTAAAAGGTCTTTACTGGGTGCTTAAGGAGAGGCGTAAAGTAAAAGAACAAACAAAATGATATTTCACTCCTCCTTCGAATTAATCGATCTGTGGTTGCCGCTTGTTGGTTTCCTCGTCGGACTGATAGGCACCCTCATCGGCGGAGGCGGAGGCGGCTTTTTCTTTATCCCCATCCTGACAATACTTTTCGGAGTACCAGCCCAGGTGGCTGTAGCAACTTCACTGGCAGCAACACTGCCAATCTGTATCATCGGATCAATCGGACATTACCGTAATGATAATATCGATGTCCGGCTGGGGCTTATAATGGCAGCTGCAGGTGTTTTAGGGGCCCTGGGAGGAGCAAGCTTTACAAGCCTGATTACCCATAAACAATTGATAATCTGCTACGGATCTTACGCCATCCTGATTGCTTTGCTTATGATCGGAAGCAATTTGAAAAAGAAAAGAGATGAGGCTAACGGGATTGAGAAATGTGAAGATTCCAGGATCAGACGAGTGGCAAAAGGCACTTTTTTCGGCTTTCTGGCCGGGGTTATAACCGCAACCTTCGGAACAACAGGTGCAACACCGGCACAGGCAGGATTAATGGCAATGCGAAAACCGGTCAAGGTGGTGATAGGCACATCCCTGATGGTTGTCATGGCCAACAGCGCCTCTGCCCTTGGAGCACACTTCCTGGTCGGGGAAATTGATCTTACACTGGTTTATTTCCTTACTGCCGGAACAATAATCGGAGCTCTGGTCGGACCAAAACTGCTGAAGGGTGCGAAACTGGAACGCATAGACGGACCAATCCGCCTGTGGTATGCCCTGGGTATGATACTCTTTGGCATTGTAATGATTATCAGTGCATTTGAAGTAATACCTTACCTAGACAGATAATGAAAACAATTTGGGCAATTTATACCATCATCCTTGTTTATTATTTACTGGGAACAATAGGCATTTATATTATCAACCGGCGCAAAGAACCTCAGGTTAAACGCAAAGCCTGGATAAAACATATCAACTACTTCATAATCACCAACATCGTCTTTTTCAGTATTGCCATTAATCCTGTTGTTTTCAGGGTACTGGCCGTTGTGATTATCGTTATTGGGTTTGCCGAACTGTATAAATTGTTCAGGGAATCGGGATACAACTTCAGGAATTTCTTCCTGTTCTCAATACTTGTAATGGCGCTGTTCTCGGCCGGGTTTTACTTTTTCAGCCATATGGAGAAAGGGGTTATGCTTTTTGCCTTTCTTATTCTTGCCATCTTTGACGGTTTCAGCCAGGTCTCAGGCCAGCTCTTTGGCAAAACAAAACTGTTTCCCAATGTCAGTCCCAACAAGACAGTTGAGGGCCTTATCGGCGGGGCGCTGATTGCCATCCTCAGTGCTTTCGTTTTCAGAAGCCTCATCATGGCGCCACAGATAAATGCAATATTATTTGCTCTTGTGGTAGTCATTTTTGCATTTCTAGGTGACGCTGCAAAGTCGGTTTATAAAAGGAAGTACAACGTAAAGGACTTCAGCAACCTGATCCCCGGGCACGGTGGTTTTCTCGACAGGTTTGACAGTCTGATTGCCGGGGGAACCGGGGTGGCACTGCTGGGGCTTCTGCTTAATTTCTGACAGTAAAGGAAGAAACGCTTCTTCCACCCTTTCCGTCAGCAGCAAAGCCCTCAATAACAACAGTATATTCACCGGTTTCATCCGATGTATAAAATTCGACAGCCGCCGCACCGGTTTTGTCAGTTCTGACATCGGGATTCCAGTAAAGAGTGTTTCGAAAATCCGGAATTCTGCTTGTCTTCTGCTCACTGGTTGAATAATCCTGAGAGAAAAATTTATGGTCGTCGAGACCGGTGAACTCCTGCCTGAAAATCGACTGGTCAAACTCCATAATACTCAGATTTCCCTTTTTTGAAACGATGTTGATAATGCCTTCAATTATCAGGTCAGAGATAAAGTACCTGGTGTTCAGCACCTCAATTTTTTCTATTTCCGAGGATTTGATATCCAGTATTTTATCGAAATCATATATCGGCACACCGTCAACGATGACAAGCGGTGATGAAGTGAATGATGCGTCAGGATGAGCATTGATCAGCCTGAGACTGCTCTTGCCATTCCTTGAGACAGTAGAAGCGCCGGGGACAATCTCTTTAAAGACTTCCCTGAGAGTTGTCAGCTCAATATAATCGGAAAGCAGAATAGTATTATCCGGCTCTCCGTAGAAATCTGGCCTGCCGTTTAGCCTTGAACCAGTGCCTTTCGTTTGCAGGAATGGGTCATAAATATCTCTTACCTGCATACTGATGATGGCTTTGTTTATTTCTTCCAGGTCGGTTGTGTCAATAAACAGTGATCCGGCCTGAAAGCTTCCTCCCTGGAGGAGAAACGGATCCTTCAGATCGACATAATAACCGTCTGTTTCCGGCGACAGTGGCTGTATGACTATCTCCTTCACACCATATTCCCTGGTTGCCACATTGAATTCTCCGTCTTTTCCGGTCCTGGTGAAGTTGCAGTGCGATGTCTTCCCGACAAATGAAAGTGTTATATTTTCCTCCGCCAGCGGTTCATCGGTGTTCCTGTCCCTCATCACTCCGCTTATAACATGACCTTCAGGTTCGGGAAGATGTTTAATGACCGAATCCGGTCCGTTATACCCGTTGAGATCACTTTCCCCATCATAAAAGATCATATAGTCATTCAGACCGGGCAGGGTCAGGTCAGTTTTTAATGCCTGCAGGGCAGGTGACTGGATGCGTCGCGCCAATTCATTATATTGAGAACCATTCTCCAGTACCGGCCTGATTACTGAAACAGAGAGCTCGCTTTCAATGGCGTCTCCTTTTTCATCCCTGGCAATTATTTCAATTCTGACTTTTTCCCGCGGAGAAAAATTCTCCGGATGAACCTTAACATCATATGTGATTCCCTGTGTTTTGTCATTGTAAAACCATCCTGACGCAAGCTCACGATCCTTTATATCAGAGATTATGATCTTTGCCATTCCGGCGGGAATAATTTCCTGGTCGAAAACGATCACCGAATCCCTTCCGGCGAAGACTTCTTTTCTGACAGGAGGAAACGAAGGATGTGAATAAATGATGCCCAGTCTCCCGCCCGGCACGTCTAACTCTTTATTTTTCAGGATATGTATTTTCACAACACCTGCCTGTTTGTCTGATGTCACCCTGAAAGTCAATCCTGCCTCATTAACGGAAGGCATTTCGAATTTTCTTTCCCGGCCGGTGCTGTCAGTGGCGACCATGTAAATGTTACCGGCTGATAAGGGATTAACCGAAACTATTCCGGTACCGTACCTGTCAGTCCTGAATTGTGCCAGTGTATCTTCACCGCTGCCGGTGATCACTCCCTGGGTTATTACGGGGTCACCATCTTTATCCAGACATTTGAATCCCACGCGGTTCATCATGCCGGTCAGAATGTGTCCCGTCTCCGGATAAAATATCACGCTGTCAGGTAAAGTATTCACTGGAGGAACACTATACCTGCTCATGCTTTCAAATGGATTAATGACGGAGATCTTCTTATAGGAAAAGGATGACTGGGGAAAATTCTTCATCCAGCTTGTGAACGAGCGGACGAAATAGCACCCGGTCCTCAGGGTATCAGGAATCCTGAAAGCGCCTGAGCCTGTGAGTCCGTCGGTAGCAATTTTAAGCTGAATTACCGGTGCGCCGGAATTGTCAGGCATATCAACGTACACAACCCTGCTGATGCTCCCTGGGGTGTGAGTAAGCCCTCCAAACTCCCTGACTTTCACATAAACCTCCTCACCGGCCACATAGACATCCCTGTCTGTCTGAATGTAAAGTTCTTCACGGTAATCCTTCTCACCGATAGCAGGCGGAGACACAGTCTGGGCTGAAAGTGAACCGCTGAACAGAAAAACAATTACAGAAAAAATAACTGTCCTCCTGATCGGGCTGCTAACTGAAATATGTTGACGGATAGGTATCATATAGCCGGAATGATCATTCAATATCGACCCAGAAAGACGGTTTGGTCATGCTCCCGTTCAAAGTGCATTCAGCACAGAATGGGCGGACAAAAACCAGCCTGTAAAGCTCACCACTGTCCCTGTAAACAGGTTTGATAAAGGTGTAACCTGATTCCAAAAAACCCGCGTTGATCTCGTCAAAAGTGTAACGTGCACCGGGGCTGGTTGGAGGATAATCAACCTCTCCCTTTTCAATTCTTTCACAATCATACACGTACAATGGCAGGTCAAGACTGGTTATCTCATTGAAAGTTATGTATTTATGCATGAGTTTTGCCCCGGATACCTGGAAGTAACCTATTATCTGTTCGTCGGGATTAGCTACGTTGTGTATATTGCTGAAGATCTGAAAAGGCTGTTTATCAAAAATATCACCACCGCTTTCATTCAGCTGTAACATGAGATCCCAGAACCGGTATTCATCCTTCGAGATTGACAATTGCCTGACTTCAACATAATACTGAATCATCAGCCGGTTTGTCTCTTCGGAAGCAATAAACAGAACCGGTTTCTTTATAAATCCGCCGTTATTTTCAAGCACCGTATTCTCAATATCTATCACATCCGATTTTTTATTCGCCCAGCAGGTCAGCTTTATTTCGGCCACGGGAACGATCGTAGAGTCATTTATGTAATTAAACATCTTAGGCTCAGGTGCCTGGAATTTCCACCACTCTTCGTAGCTCCACCGGTAATAATTGCTGTTACTATCATCACGGGAATCAATGAAGACTGAGACTCCCGGTACCATTTCTCCCGTCTCTTCAGACAATAACTGGTCTTTGCTGAAATAGATACTGTCAATATCAGTAACCGGGTACATAAAAGATGGAGCAGATTCATACTTTTCGCCACTCTCAGTCTCAATGCCGAGTGTATAGGTTCTGCCTGTTGCGCCCCTGAAGGTCAGGCTGTCAGTGCGGTATTCTCCGGGGTTCCTTTCAACCAGTAATGTTTGATTACCCAAGTCGTCACTGATAGTTACAGTTGCCCCTGTGACTCTGACCGGGTCTTCATCACTGGTCTCGATAGTGCGTGTAAGAATCACATAATTCGATTTATCCTCATCTGTGACCAGGGCGTCTATTACAAGTAACGATTCGAAGCTCTTAAGGTCGGGGGTGTAAGGATCTATGCAGGTAAAAAGAGAACAGGCAGTAACCAGAATAAATATGATTTTATGCCATCTCCTTCTCATCCCGTAATGCATATTTCAGTTTTTCGATAATTATTTCCCACAACAGAGAATCGACAAAAATAGAATTAAAAACTTTTCCGCTGTCACCTGAATCGCATTATCATTGGGGAAAAACATTAAATATTGTTAAGCGGCACATTATTAAAAATAATATTAGTTATTTCGATGAAATTTTTGACCCTTCCTGAATCATGGCAAGACTATCATTTCTGCTTCTTCTCCTTTTGTGTTCCCTCAGTGGGTTTTCACAGGAGACAGCCATGGTTGCTGCACCAGTTGGAAAAGATATGATTGCCCGTACAGAAAAGGCTCAGAAAGAATACCTTGAGAAGGTATATTCACTCAGTGTTGGAGTTGACGACGGACTGGTTAACGGGCGAACATACTTCCCTTATCATTACCGTTCAAAGAATAAACCGCTTCTTTTTTTCGAAAAGGACCGTACGGCTTCAATAACCATGAACGGCAGAAGGTATGACAATATCTTCCTTCACTATGACACTTTCACCGATGAAGTCATTTTTCCTGAAATAGAAAATAAACATGCACAGGGTCTTTATCAGATATCACTGAATAGGGATATTATCGACTCTTTTGTTTTGTTCTTTAAGGATGATACTCTGACGTTCAGGAATATAACCGGGAATGAACCGGGAAGCGCCGGTCTTACTTCGGGCTTTTATGAGATAGCCTATGACGGGGACACCAGATATATGGTCAGGCATGCCTCGGCGGTGCATCAGAAAAACGGGGTCGATGAGTACTTTTATTCCCCTTCCGGTTATGTCAGCACCGGGGCAGGCTTTACCAGAATAAGATCCAACAGCCAGTTCATTAAACAGTTCGGCGCCAGGTCAGCGGAAATGAAAAAAATAATGGACAGGTATAAGATAAATGTCCGCAAATCAAATAAAAACCAGATAATAAGCGCTCTGAAACTGTTCGACAAACAGTGATGCACTTCTGAATATACTGATGAAAAGACTTTTCTCTGTAATAATATTCCTGAACCTGATGATTTATGTCTGCGGGCAGGACAACAACCTGACATTCCAGTTCAGCCAGATCCTGTTCAGTGACATGGTTGATACCATTGAAAAAAAGGTCCCGGTAAAGATATACTATTCGGATAAGTGGGTCGACAGCCTTTATCTTACCGTGAATGCCGAGAACAGTACAATTGACGGGGTCCTCGACAACGTCCTGAGGCGCGAAGGCCTGTCATTTATTATCACTGATGATGATAAAGTCATTCTGTCAAAAGGATATGCAATCAAAACCGGATTCGGGAAGGAGTATTCCGAATATATCAGGAGAAATTACGCTGCCGCGGCGACAGATGATTTTGTGAGACCCGCTGCCAAAACCGAAGATCAGTCGATCAGCGATGAATATAAAATTTTCAAAATCGGTAGGGCATCTGCAACCAATTCGCAGGAGAGGGTTACTTTTTCAGGCGTAGTACGGGATGCTGCTGACGGGAGTGTGATCCCCAGCGTTGTAGTTTATGTCGATAAGCTCAAATCAGGAGCCTTGACAAACAATGTCGGGTATTACTCAATTTCATTGCCTCCCGGGCAGTATCGAATTGATTACAGAATGATCGGGATGAAATCAGCCAGCCGGAATATTATTATTTATTCGGACGGCTCCCTGGATGTTACAATGGCTGAAAGTACAAATCAGATTGATGAAGTGGTGATTTCGGCCAACCGCGAGAATAATGTAAAAAACACCCGGATAGGCATTGAAAAAATCAATGTCAAGATGCTGAAACAGATACCTCTGGGACTGGGTGAAGCTGATCTGCTGAAAAGCTCCCTGATGCTTCCGGGAGTACAGACCGTCGGGGAGGCCTCCGGAGGTTACAATGTTCGCGGCGGCAGCACGGACCAGAACCTTATACTTCTGAATTATGCGCCAATACTTAATTCATCACATTTCTTTGGATTTTTCGGTGCATTCAACTCTGATCTGATAGCCGATGTAACGCTTTTTAAAAGCGGGATGCCGGCGAAGTACGGAGGCAGGCTGTCATCAGTGATGGAAATAATACCCACTGAGGGTAATATGGAAAAAATAAAAGTAAGCGGCGGAATAAGCCCTGTGACAGGCAGACTGATGATTGACGGTCCGATAATAAAAGACAAAGTCTCTTTCATCCTCGGGGCAAGAGCCACCTATTCCGACTGGCTTCTCGGCATGCTCAGTGACCCCATGCTGAGCCAAAGCACAGCAGGCTTCTATGACGTTCAGGGAACATTAAGCGCTGACCTGAATGAAAAAAACTCCCTTTCCCTGTCCGGCTATATCAGCAATGACAGGTTTGACTATTACATGGCAAGCGGATTTAACTACGGTAACACCGCAGCAACCCTGAAATGGAAACACTCTTTCGGAAGAAAACTGTCAGCACAGTTTTTTGCCATTATGAGCAACTACGATTATCAGCTCACAACAAAATCCGATTCGACCACCTACAATAACATGTATTACGACCTGAACCAGAAAATCTTCAGGTCGGATTTTATATACAACCCTGCTTCCAATCACAGGCTTGAGTTCGGAATTGATGCAACCTCATATTCGCTTCTTCCCGGAAGGCAGGAACCATTCGGAGACTATTCCGATATTTTACCCAGGGAACTTGAGAAAGAGCAGGCACTGGAACCTTCACTGTACATCAGCGATGAATATGAAATCTCTCCCCGGTTTTCCATTTCGGCCGGCCTCAGGGGCACCTATTATCTGTATCAGGGCCCACAGACAGAGTACCAGTATTATGAGGATATGCCAAGAACCGTTGAAACCATAACTGACACAATCACCTATGATAACGGGGAGCTGGTTAAGGCCTACCCCGGACTTGAATTCAGGTTCTCATCGAGGTTCCTGCTTTCACCCCGGTCATCAATCAAGATAGGCGCACAAAGGGCATACCAGTACCTTCATATGATATCAAACACCACTTCAATGTCTCCCGTTGATATCTGGAAGTTAAGCGACAGCTATATAAAACCGCAGAGAGGCGACCAGGTCTCTGCCGGTTATTACCTGAATTTCGACAGGAAGGCTATTGAGACCTCTGTTGAAGGATACTATAAACTGCTGAAAAACACCCTTGACTATAAGGGTGGCGCTGAATTGCTGATGAATGATCACCTCGAAACTGATGTCCTGAACGGCGATGGCAAGGCTTACGGAGTGGAGGTGATGGTGAAGAAACAGTCAGGCAGTATAACCGGTTGGGTAAGCTATACTTACTCCAGGGTATTTATGAAGGTTGACGGCCGGTTTGAAGAAGAAAAAGTGAACAATGGCGACTGGTTCCCTGCCAATTATGATAAGCCGCATGATCTTAAGATCGTTATAAACGCAAAAGCATCACGGCGCTTCAACTTTACATCCAATTTCATCTATAACACCGGAAGACCGATCACATACCCGGTGGCTTTTTATAATTTCTATAATTCGGATCAGGTATATTATTCAAACAGAAATGATTACCGGATACCTTATTACATGAGACTTGACCTTTCAGCCACAGTGAACGGTAACCTGAGGGCAAAAAAGTTAAACCACTCATCATTGACTGCAACAGTCTATAATGTCCTTGGAAGAAAAAATCCATATTCGATATACTTCAGGAATGAGGGCGGAGTGGTCAATGGGTACCAGATGACGATCTTCGCACAGCCGGTCTTCATGCTGACATACAATTTCAGGCTATTCGGGAATGCCGAAGGGGACTTCTAGCAGATGACTTCCTGAAGGCAACTCCGGAAGAACAATCTGCCTTGCTTTTTTCAGACTTTAAAAAAATGATCCCCTTCCGGATTATAAATTATGTTCAATGCTCCCGGCAGCGCACTGACTTCAAAATGTTTTGAAAAAAACAGCTCACCATCCACATGGAAAGGAACCTCAGACGGAAATTCCAGGCTTAGCCTGTCAGTCTGGTAATAGTTTACCTTGGGATCACTGATGTGTGTTCCTTTCGGAACCCTCAGCAGGATGTTAAGCCTCTGAAAAAACGACAGCTTCTTTATTGAACAGACATCCAGAAGTCCGTCATTGGCAATTGCTTTGGGGGTAAGGAAGAAGCTTCCTGCGAACCTTCTGCCATTGGCGATGGTATTGATGAAACAGTCCGTCTCATGAGTATTCCCGCCGGAAATGACTGTCATCTTTTTTTCCTTAAAGAACAGCAGTGTCTTCAGGATATGCCATATGTACTTGCTTTTACCTCCCGGTTTAACTTCACCAGGTGCCGTATAATTTTCCGCTGCTACCTGGGCGTCAAACCCGAGACCCATCCCGTTAAGAAAAATCTTGTCATTGCACTGCCCGACGTCCATAGCTGCTACATTGGCTTTAAAGAACATCTCCCAGTCTTTGTCTTCAAACCTCCCCGGGAAACCTGTAACCTGGATGAAATCATTGCCTGTGCCAGCGCCTATCAATCCGATTGTAATATCTTTTTTAAATATCAGCGGAGCGGCAATTTCGTTTATCGTACCGTCGCCTCCGACGCCAATAATGAAGTTATACCCTTTGTCGGCATACTGTTTTGACAATATTGCCGCATGACCTCTTTCCTCTGTATAAACCAGTTCGGCATTCAGGCTGTGTTTACGGATCATTTCCGAGATCTTGTCAGCCAGGCTGAGTGCATATCCGTCACCGGCTGTTGGGTTAATTATAAAGACCCATTTTTGATTCTGATCCATAGTTTTTGTGATTTTAAGTATACTGACTGAATTTAAATGTTCAACAGATTGATCCGGAGACCCCGGTGGTTATTTCAGAGCTCCTGAGGCTTATCGTGCTTAATGAAGGTATTGTCGTTCAGTTCGCGGAAGGCTTCATTCAGTTCTTCTTCCGTATTCATGACGATAGGTCCGCCCCAGGCAACAGGTTCCTTCAATGGCCTTGCAGCTATGAGCAGGAAATTTGCTCCCTGGTCTCCTGTCTTTACAATTACCTCATCAAAGTCAGAACTGCCTGTTGATGAAGCTGACATCAGAATTGCACAGTTTTTTTCTTCAAAATCAGCCAGTGCATCATCTGCGGCTAAAGTTCCTTCAATGAGATACATGAACAGAGTGTGGTCGTTAGGGGTTTCCCGGTAATGCCATGTGCTGCCGGGCTCCAGCGCCACATTAATGTACTGAACCTTTACATACTCACCCTTCACAGCCCCCTTGAGGTCACGGTAACTGCCGGATAAGACCCTTACTGTTGCACTCTCTTCCTGAACCGCCGGAACATCCTGAGGCCTGACGTCACGGTAGGCCGGCTGGGTCATTTTCTCCTTCTTCGGAAGATTGACCCATAACTGACAACCCAGAAGTCTTTCAGAAGCTTGAGGCATCTCCTGGTGTATGATTCCCGATCCGGCTGTCATCCACTGACACTGCAGATCGCCTATAACCCCCCTGTTGCCAAGGCTGTCACCATGATCTATTTCACCCTTCAGCAGGTAGGTTACGGTTTCAATTCCGCGGTGAGGATGCCATGGGAACCCCTTGATGTAATCAGCCGGGTTGGTGGAATCAAACCCGTCAAGCATTAAGAAAGGGTCAAAATCCTTGACCGTAGCCAATCCAAGGACCCTGCGCAGACGAACACCGGCTCCGTCGACAGCATTTTGTCCTCTGACAATGCGTGTACAAATTCTTCTGGCCATAGTATCTGTTTAAAGTTGTAAATGCCTGGTTCAAATTTAAAAAACTTATCACGATTGCAATGGGTTATGCCTGATAAGAGGAAAAACAGGTGAAAAGCCTCCATAAAAATATATCACGGCAATGCCAAACAAGAATCCGGTTTTATTGTTATCCGTATAATATTCAATAGAACTATCTTTGGTATAATTCATACACCTGGTTTCAGGGAAACACTTTTAACTAACAGAAAACAAACAGAAAAACATGAAACGCAAAGCAACAGCCATATGGCAGGGAAACGGTGCAGATGGCAAGGGAAGCCTCTCTTCAACAAGCGGAGTGCTGGACAAAACACCGTATTCATCCACAACACGATTTAAAAACGAAGACGGCCTCGCCGGAACTAACCCGGAAGAACTGATAGCTGCCGCTCACAGTGGCTGCTTTGCCATGGCGCTGAGTTATGCACTTACCGGAGCAGGATTCACAGTCACCGAGCTGAAAGTGGAAGCTGCCGTCAGCATTGAAAAAATAACTGACCATTTTGAGATCACAGGAATCAATCTTGATCTGACGGGAAAGGTTCCGGGGATTACAGAAGAGAAGTTCCTCGAACTGGCCAGTGCAGCTAAAGTCAATTGTCCTGTCTCCCAGGCACTTAAGGCAGTAAATATTACCCTTTCAGCAAAACTTGTTTAGTGACAGGATCAGCGTTCAGCTGAATTCTATTCACATTTCAGGTTGGTTCTTTGTGCCTTTGAGGCCTCTGCAAAGGGTCCGTAAAGGGCATTCTTGAATGATGCACATGCCTCTGCAGTCTGTCCTTTGCCCACCTGGGCAACAGCAAGCTGATAGAAGAATTTTGCTTTGGCTTCGGCACTGCCCGTTTCCATATCAAGTCCTTTTTGTGCATATTCTGCCCCGCTGACAAAATTTCCCTTCTTGTTGTACACATCGGCAAAGTAGTAGAAAAGGTCCTTGTCGTCACCGTATTTTGCTGATTTATTCAGCGAAGCAAGTGCCTCATCAAGCTTGTTCGCCTGGTTGGCTTTTGATCCTGCTGACCGGAAATACTCAAGCGCCAGTGTAGATGCCTTCTGTATCTTTATTGTATCATTGGTGCTCTTCACCTTTTCAAGATACCCATCTATCGTTTTCTCAAAAGCCTCAGCATTATCCTGCTTTATGTATATTAATGCCTTGTTATAAATTGCATTAACATAATCGGGATTGATTACCAGAAGGCTGTCAATGGTCAGTAAGGCCTTTTCAAAATCATTTTTCGAAAAATAATCCACTGCAAGGTTGTTATAGCCCTGTACCAGGACTTTCTGTGACTTCTCCTTATTTGATGTGTTACCGTACTTCTCAGATGCTGCAATGGCCGTTTTTGAAGCCGAAATTATCTCTGCTGCCGGTTTCTTTTCGTTCAGTGCGGCAGCTGCCAGTTTATAATATAATCCGGGCAATACCTGCACGGCTTTTTGTTTCAGGTCAGCGGCTTCTTCACCTACCTTGTCAGCGGTAGTAACCACGTTTTCAAATGCCGCAATAGCAGCAGGAACATCAGTCTGCATTGCCTTGGCTCCTTCATTATAAAAGGTTATCACGTCATTTCGTGTCTGCGAATTCACATTCGTACCTGTAACAGCAGACAGGGCCAGAAGCCCTGCTATAAAACCCATCGCTTTATTTCTCATCTTAATTCAGATTATCAGGTTATTATAAACAAATTTAAAATCTATTGCCTGCAAATTTAAAAGTTAAATTGGATTTTAACGTCCACCGGGCAAAATGGGCTCAATAATTTTACAATCGACTGGAAAAACAACCCTTTAATTTATTTTGATCTGAGGTATTGCAACGGCCATTCAATATCGTCTCCGAGTTCCCTTGCGGCCGATAGCGGGAAATAAGGGTTTCTGAGTAACTCACGGCCAAAGAGTACAAGGTCAGCCTTCCCTTCCTCAAGGATTGCTTCCGCCTGGCCTGCGCTTGTTATTAATCCCACGGCTCCGGTCATGATCCCGGTTTCCCTCAGTGCCGCGGAAAATTGAACCTGGAACCCGGGACCGACCGGTATCCTGGCATTGGGTACGTTGCCGCCCGAAGAACAGTCTATCAGATCAACTTTCATTTCCCTTAAAATCACGGCCAGCCTCACGCTTTCTTCCTTCGTCCATCCTCCATCAGTCCAGTCAGTTGCAGACAGGCGCACAAAAAGGGGATTTTCAGCCGGCCAGACATATTGAACAGATTCAATGACCTGTCGCAATAAACGGATTCTGTTCTCAAAAGAGCCGCCGTATTCGTCAGTACGGTTGTTACTCAGGGGAGACAAAAACTCATGCAACAGGTAACCGTGTGCACTGTGGATCTCGATCACCTTAAAACCGGCGATAAGAGCCCTTTCTGCCGCCGCCCTGAAACCGGCAACCACCTTGCCAATTCCTTCCTTGTTCAAGGCTGAAGGTGGTGTGTCACTTTCAATGAACGGAATGTTGGCCGGGCCGACAGTCTGCCATCCGCCATGATCTGCTCCAAGTTGCTTGCCCCCTTCCCAGGGAATGGCACAGGAAGCTTTTCTGCCTGCATGGGCGAGCTGAATTCCTGCCACAGCACCCTGCTGATGAATAAAACGGGTAATCCTGCTGAGTCCGAGAATGTGTTCATCACTCCAGATACCCAGGTCCCCGGGAGTGATCCGTCCCTCCGGCAATACAGCAGATGCCTCACTGATAATCAGTCCCGCACCGCCGACAGCCCTTCCCCCCAGATGAACAACATGCCAGTCGTTAACAAAACCTTCTGTTGCAGAATACTGACACATCGGCGACATGACTATCCTGTTCTTAAGAGTAATATTCTTTATGTTCAGAGGTGAAAACAGTTTTGACATGATGGAGAATTTTTTATCGGGTTAACCCGTGCCAGCAAAGATAATGGTTAATATATTCCAAATCCTTCAGTGCCGGATCCGGTTTGGCTAACACCTTCTGTTGCCGTCTATTTCCTCAAAATAGATTTTATAGTTCCGGTTGTCGTTCAATGTTAACTCTGCTCCCAGGGGTGATGAAGCCGGAGTTATATCCATGATCCTGACAGCGCTGATGGGAGACAACTCGTCGGGGGTCCATTCTGTATCATCAGTTTTATGCAGCAGGACCGATATCATCAGTTCCATGGCAGGATTTTTCGCAGTCCGTTTTCTGAAGGCATAGATGACAGTACTTTCATCCGCCTCAGCATTCCGGTTGGTATGGACTACAGATCTGAGCCCGTCCCAGCCGCTGTAGGTTATCAGAGCTAAACGCCTGCCTTTTATCGATGCAGTAATGACTCTTTTGCCGCCTTCCTCAAAATGTTCTACAACAGCCCTTTCGCCATTTAGGTGAGGCAGGCCAAAATGTCCGAGTGTCAACTCATGTTCGAAAGCCAGCCGTGACCGGTCAACCCTTATCACTCCTCCGGGAATGATAATGTCAGCAAGGTCAATGATATAACCCACCCCGTTATTGGGAGGTCTTCTCATCAGGGCCTGCCGGTAGATCACGCCGTCTTTTGTGCCGTTATATACCATGCTCTGCGAAGTGGAGAAGACCCGGTTTTTATCCGCACTGTTATTTATGGTTGCCCCGGTAAGATAAAAGTTAATGTCATCACCCCTGACATCACGCGGGTCAAGGCTCCGGAAACTGTATTCCATCGATGTCCCCCCCTGCGGATTATGATCCTCCCAGGGGAAATGTGTGTTGTATGTCAGTTTGGAATAATTCGGGTCGTCATAGTACACCTTCCCCGGAACTATTTCAGCCGTGCCTGTCTTTCCGTAGTTGACCAGTACCAGTCCCGGATTATCAAGTACGGTTACCCTTGAACCGGTACCCAGGCCATCCCAGAATCCCTCATTCTCCCTGGCGGTCCAGAAAGGAGAATTCTCAGGAAGGGAAAGGCAGATGAAAGGCAGGAACATCAGGAACGGACTGGCAGGACAGCTGTAGTTCTGGATCATGTATTCCCTGTGCCCGTAAAAGCCAAGGCTAGGTATCTCATTATCATAAAATTCTTCCCTGGTGACAAACTGAAGGAGTGACCCCGAACAGAGTCTCCGCGCAAATCCCGGATCCAGAAGATTAGCATCCTTTAGCATGAATGCAACCGGGAAGGCTCCGGAGACCCAAGTTCTGTAACAGATGCTCCTCGACCACATGTTAATATATCCGTCGCGGCCAAAGAATGAGGTGATGGACTCCATCAGCCTCTGAGCCGATTTTTCAATTACACCGGCAATTTCAGGGTAATACTCATCTCCGAACGCCCTGTTCCAGATAGTTGTATAAACAATGAACAGGCTGATTGAGTAATAGTTATACGTTTGTTCCAGATACCAGCCGTTCCCGGAGTGATAGGATGCCACCCATAAAAGGTGGCTTTTCAGAAGCTCGTCGTTAATCTTATAACCATATTTCTTAAGAAATGACAGGGTAATGATGTTAAAGATACGCCAGTTGTTTTGTGTGGTCCGGTGATGACCCCATTTTGAGATGGTCACCACCATCTCATTCTTTTCCTGTTCGGAATAAGTATCCCAGAGCGTTTCGGGCATTAACAGCAGCGTCTTGAACAACCCGCCGAACTCACATGTGAACTGGTATGTCGAATCGGGCAGTTCCTCCGGCAAGGGGATGGAATTAGGATGACCGGGGGTCAGTGCATTGTAAAGATGGAGATGATAATAATCCCTCAGTTTAATGTTCCCGATCATTGTCTCAGGATCAACATGAATCAACGGACCGGCAAGGGTGAATGTCCTTTCCAGCGCTTCAAACTCCAGCGACCGGTAACGCCATGCCGCTGCATCCGGTTGGGGGTATGTTTTGCCCGGAACGCGCGGAAAGGTAATCGGGTCTTGCATGGACCGGACATGACTGAATGCACGCTCAAGTATGTATTTTGCGCACCCGATGTAATGCTCCCTCGTCATCCCGGTATAGGGACTCCTGGCAAAATCGGGATTTTCAACCTCAAATCTTCTTTCCATTGTAAAAGTATGAATTAATACACAGGTGAAACACACTCTCCGGCCGGTTCATATTTGCTTACTGCGCTCCAGCGAATGCCGCGTTTGATAATTTCAAGGGCCTCAGGCACCTCCATTTCTGCCGCCACATGACCCAGGGAGGTGTAAAAGACACGGCCCTTTCCGTACATCTTCTTCCATACCACCGGCATCGTGCAGCCGGCTGCCCAGAAATCATGATCGCCGGAAAAAGTGGTTGTAGCCAGGACCTTGACATTCGGGTCAACGTGCATATAATACTGTTCGCTGTGCATTTTAAAATCAGTGAGCCCTTTTGTGACCGGGTCATTTTTATCCAAGATATTAACCGTATAATCGATGACGCCTCCCGGATGAGCCACCCATTGTCCCCCCACCATATACTGGTAGGCTGGGTTGTTCCTGAATGAGTCAGCCAGTCCTCCGTGCCAGCCGGCAAGGCCTGTCCCGTTCCTGACAGCTTCCAGGAGACCCTCTTCCTGTGCGGTGGTTATCTCCGACATTGTATAGACCTGGATTATCAGGTCTACAGTTCTCATATATTCCTTATCGGTATATATATCAAGAGAGGAACATGTATCAGCCATTGCGCCCTCTGACAACAGCCACGGGTAAAGTAAACCGACGAATTTGCCTGGTTCATGGCCCTCCCAGCCGCCGAAAACGATGAGTACTTTTTTACCCTTCAGGCCGGGGGCAGAGCTCTCCTCAGCGCAGGTTATCAGTGCAAGGAGCAAAACAAATGCAAGTGCAGCAGTTTTCATTGGCGGATGATATGGTTAATTCTGTTATTAAAATTATACCTTTATTGTAAAATTAGGTGAGATGACACAAAAAAGAATAACACTTTCAAGGAGACATTTCGTTGGTGCCTCAGCACTGGGTTTTGCTGGAGCAATGATAATTCCTTCCACAGGCTGCGGCCGTTCAAAGAAATCAGCTGTAAAAGATGCCGGCCTTATCAGGCTTGGCTTCATCGGCCTTGGGCAGCAGGCTATGCACCTTATGAATGGCTTTATCATGATCCCGGGTGTTGAGGTGCTTGCCGGATGCGATGTTTACGGTGTAAAGCGGACACGCTTTGAAAATAGGGTTAAAAAGTTTTATTCCGAAGCAGGGAAAAAGATTGAGGCGGTAACCTATGAAAGATATAATGACCTCCTGATGAGAACAGATATAGACGCGGTTGTGATAGCTGTACCCGATCATGCACATGCCATGATTGCTATTGCGGCCTTGAAAGCCGGGAAGGATGTCTACCTTGAAAAACCGATGACTTTTACAATTTTCGAAGGGCAGCAACTCAGGAAAACAGTCAGGGAGACAGGTAGGATTCTGGGTTTAGGCAGTCAGCAGCGGTCCGATCCTAATTTTCAGCATGCGGTGAAAATGGTTCAGACCGGTGCCATTGGAACAATTTCAAATGTAAATGCCTATGTAGGCCCTCCACCGATACCTTACAACCTGCCGGAAGAGCCGGTGCCTGCTGACCTTAACTGGGACCTGTGGCTCGGTCCGTTGCCAGGCAATATACACTTCAACAAAGAACTTAATCCTCCAATAACGCTCGATCCTGAGAAAGATGAGGAGTTCTGGGGCGGATGGAGATGGTATAAAGAGATGGGAGGCGGCTTCACAACTGACTGGGGAGCACATATGTTCGATATTGCGCAGTGGGGCCTCGGCATGGACGGAAGCGGGCCGGTTGAGATATCTCCCATAGGCGACGGATCAGAGTACATTACCTGGAAATATGCAAACGGCACAGTGATGACGTCCGAGCCATTCAATAAAAAGAAAACCAAGGGGGTCAAATTCCTGGGTGATAAGGGATGGATCGAGATCTCGCGGGAACATTTCCTCGCATCGGATCCTGCTTTAAATCCACCTGCTGCCGTCGCAGAGGAAGGACCGTATGAGACGAAAATACCTCACCAGCTGAATTTCATTGAGGCAGTACGTAACAGGACCGACCCTGTCGTTCCGGTGGAGATAGGACACCGCAGCTGTACCGTATGTACTCTTGGAAATATTGCTGTTGCGCTGAAGAAAACAATCAGGTGGGATCCGGCAACAGAGGCTTTCACTGACGATGCAGACGGCTCAGCAACCGCTCTGCTTCACTACAGTTACCGTGAGCCGTGGAAGCTGATCTAAAATACCAGCCCTGTCACCCAGCCCCAGATCACATAGCGTAAAAACTTCCCGGCCAGCATGGCAATGGCCGTTATGAAGACATTGGCGCGTAAAAGTCCAAGCCCGACAGCAAAAATATCCCCCACGCCGGGAACCCAGCAGAGAAATGCAAAAATTGCACCTCTCTTATAGAGACGGTCATGCCATTTTTCAATGGTCTCTCGTTTTATCCGCAGGTACTTTTCGATCCACTCCCATTTACCGAGATAGCCTATGAAGTAGCTGCTCATTCCACCGAGCCAGTTTCCCGCTGAGGCCACCAGAACGGCGGTATAGGCATCTGTTCCGTTGACAATCAGGTAAGAAAGCAACGCCTCGGAACTGAACGGCACAACAGTAGCTGCCAGGAAGCTGGCTAAGAATAATCCCCATAGACTGTAATCAAAAAGTCCTTCCATTGACTTTATGAATTAATTGTGACTGTGAACTTATATAAATTATTGATCCGACTCAGCTACTGAACCGACATAAGCCAGGAATTGGACTCTTCAATATTAATTAAGTTTCCGAAGTTCATTATTTCTTCATTATTGCTGTTTTAAATTGTAGCAAAAAATAAATCCAAATATTATGAAAAAGACGCGCTTATTAATTGCATCAATGACATTAGCCGGGTTAGCTGTCATCTTTCTGTCATGTTCCAAAATACAGGATGCTGCTGTTGACGACTCTGCTTTAAAGGGGAGAAGTGCCCAATCAAATTCAACAGCGGGCACAAACTGCGATTTCACCGCTGTTTTAACAGAAACAGAGATACAAAATTTAATGCATATGAGGGAAGAGGAAAAGGTAGCAAGGGATGTTTACCTCGCATTTTATGATATGTATAAAATGCAAATTTTCAGCAACATAGCAAAAAGTGAACAGAGACATATGGATGCAGTTCTGGGGCTGATAGAGGGTTATGGACTGACGGACCCGGCTGAGGGAAAAGATGCAGGGGAGTTTACTCCGGATTTTCAAAGTTTATATGATGCCCTGATTGCCGAGGGCACAAGCCTGACAAAAGCTCTTGAAGTTGGTGTAAAAATAGAAGAAATGGATATTGAGGATCTGACAAAATGTCTTTCAGAGACCGAAACGGCAAACATTATACAGGTCTACAGTAACCTGCAGGCAGCATCACAAAACCATCTGATAGCATTCAAAAGCAAGCTCTGAAAAAAATTTACATTGATAAAAGAGTTCCGCGAAAACGGGACTCTTTTTATTTACCCCCTCCTGCTAATATCACCCAGGGTATCGCGATCCAACAGCTTTATATCCTTGTCATGAAGCGCTATCAACCCTTCCTTTTCAAAAGTCTTAAGAAGTTTTACCGTGCTTTCAGTTGAGATTCCCGTAAAATCGGCAAGATCTTTCCGGGAGAGAAGCTGGAAGATTTCACTGTTTTCCGTTTTCAGGCTGTCAATGTACAGCAATGTGTCTGCCAGCCTTCCGTTCATCTGTTTGTACATAAGGTTACGGACCGTATTGAGCAGGCCGGCATTCTGCTCACAGTATCTTTTAATGATCGAGAAACCAAATAAACCGTTTTGCTTAACCACCCTGGCCATTGTTTCCTTCTCGATAAGATATGCCTGGCTGTCGGTCAGGGCAACTGATGAATAATTAAATATGTTTTCGTAAAACACCGCCGAGAGACCAACAAACTCACCCGGTCTGATGATGCGCAGGTTATAGTTTTTTGTTCCGTCTCCCTCGATATACTGTTTTGCCAGACCCGTTATCATAAACAGGACATAGGATGCAAATGCACCCTGTTTGATCAGGTTATCCCCTTTTCGGAATGATACCTGGGTCTTGCTTGCCCTGACCAGTTCAGCTTCCTCCGGTATAAGATTCCGGAAGCAGGGTGCCTGGATATCGCAAACAAAATCCCTGTCTGTCTCAAGTATGGTTCTCATGCCGGATTGATTAATTGTATGCCGCAAAGTTAATCTATAACAATAAAATAGTTGTGCCGGTTCAACCGGTAAGTTGTCGTGCCCGGTCCCTGTTTCATCTATAAATGCATCAATACATGGTACTTTTGTGGCATAAATATAAATACATAAAATAATGTTGTACACAAATCTGAAACATCTCGAATCAGCTGAAGACCTTAGAAAGGCAATCAGCGAGAATGAAAACGTTATGGTTGTCTGCGGAAGAATGGGCCCGATGTGTATTCCTGTCTACGGAATTGCAGAGGAGCTTGAAGTTGAATACAGGCATGTACGGTTTTACGATATGGAATTTGATAATCCGGAATCACATATCATCAAGTCACTGCCTGAAGTTCGAGGCTTTATGGGTATTCCATTTACAATTTATTACAAAAACGGAAAAGTAGTAAAAGCAACTTCAAGTATTCAGACAAAAGGCCAGGTAAAGTCGATCCTGGATAAGGAATTTGCCGTTACGGTAAATGCATAAAGATGAGCAACAGCAGTCATTATGATGCGATTGTAATCGGGGCAGGGCCAGCCGGACTTACGGCTGGCATCTACCTGTCGCGGGCAAGGGTGAAAACGCTTATCATCAATGAAGGCGTGGCAGGCGGCCAGATGATCCTTACGCACGAAATAGCAAACTATCCGGGAGTTGAAAGTATCAGCGGGTACCAGCTCTCCAATATCATGAAGAAGCAGGCGCAAAGTTTCGGGTGTGATATTATGACAAATGTGTCTGTAGGCAACCTCAGTTTGACCGGAGAACTCAAAATCGTGCAGCTTACTGATGGCACAACTTTCACGTCACATGCAATCATTCTTGCCCCGGGTGGAAGATCACGGACTATCGGTGTAACCGGAGAAGACGATTTCAAGGGCAGGGGAATTTCCTATTGCGCCACCTGTGACGGGGACTTTTTTACCGATAAGGAAATCATTGTAGTCGGAGGCGGCAATTCAGCACTAGAGGAAGCTGTGTCACTTACAAAATATGCCAGCAAAGTAACAATAGTTCACCAGTTTGACCATTTCCAGGCATTTGAGCACGCTGTTGAAGAGGCAGAAAGCAATCGGAAAATCAATTTTATCATGGAATCTGCGGTTGTGGCATTCTATGGTAACGAAAAGCTCGAAAGCGTCGATATAAAGAACCTGAAGACAGGGGAAATTATAAACTTCAAAACTGACGGCGCTTTTATTTTTATCGGCTATGTGCCCAATACTGAGTTTATTAAAGATATAGTCAACCTGAATCAATGGGGAGAGATCGTTGTAAAGAATGATATGTCTACCAATATTGAAGGCGTTTATGCCGCCGGTGACAGCACAGCAAAGCGCTTCAGGCAGGTTACAACGGCGGTCAGCGACGGAACAATTGCCGCCCTGGCATCGGCAAATTACCTTAATGAACTGAAAATAAGACAAAAACAGCAAATATTAGCTTAATATGAAAACTGCACTTATCATAACCGGTACCCTAATAGTAATTTTTGGCGGGTTGTTTTTAATGGCACGCTACAAAATGAAAAATATCCCGGTTGTTGCTGATCACAGCAATATTATAACTCTGACTGATAAAAATTTTGATCACCAGCTGAAAAATAAGATTGTACTCGTCGATTTCTGGGCAAGCTGGTGTGCACCGTGCAAGATGATGGCACCGGTGCTGAATGATGTATCAGAAGAGTTGACAGGCAATGCCAACGTTGGAAAAGTAAATGTCGAAGAATATCAAGCCCTTGCACAAAAATACCAGATAAGGAATATTCCGACAATGATTCTTTTTAAAAACGGAAAAGAAGTAAACCGCTTCGTTGGCGTTAAGAATAAGGAATTCCTGATGCAGGAAATTAATAAGATCAGATAAAAAGGATCTGAAAAGAATTTCCTTTTCACCCGTTACCGACATTCTGAAATTTAATAATTACGCAGTCTTTTAAAAATCTTCATGAATACTTCATCTTAAGGTGTGTAGTTTTACTCCTCAGGATTAATCAGACACCTGAAATGAAGTAATGCACAACCTATGACAGCTGTCCGACTGCTTTCATGCTGTTTCTTTTATCTGTTGCTGCCGTTAAGTGTATTGTCCCAGACCGGCAATGAGGCTTCATTGCCGTCATCTGATTCAACAAAGATTCCTGGCGAAAGCCGAGGCCCCTCACTGTACACGGGCATGGGTTACGGAAGTAATATGGTTTATCTCGGGGCAACAATATCCCGTAACCAGCCTTATGGTTATGCTTATCTCGCATTTGGCCTCACTGAGGACTTGTTCCTGTCTGCATCAGCTTTTCACCTTTCATACTTAGAGCCTTATGTTGCTTTTTACAGTGGTGCTCTGACTTACAGCCATGAATTTAATTCCTGGTTCGATATCTCAGCAGGTGCTTACAGATACCAGGTGCAGCCCTCCCTGGCTGACACCCTCTTCAGCAATTTCACCTATGGCGATGTGTCGGCAGGGATTGACTGGAGACTGCTCTATACACAAATCTCATTTGGCGGATTTATGATGAAGGACCCGCAGACATACCTCCAGGTAAAAAATTCCAGGTATTTTGTGACACCTGATTTCTTTAAGAAAAAGGCTAATATTTCTTTTGATCCTTATGTGAACCTGCTATTCGGAAATATGATTACTGCTGAGACCTTCTCAGGGACAACTCTTATTACCACAACACAGACATACACCAGCCCTGTGTCATCAGTTTCCGGTAAAGATGCCGGTTCAGGTACAGGAGCTGGCTCAGGATCAGGATCAGGATCAGGTTCGGGTTCGGGTTCGGGATCATCGACAACCACAGGCAATACAACAACAACTCCAACTACAAGTACCACCACCACAACAACCACAATCCCTGTCCCGACAACCAGTACTGTTTTTTCTGAAAATTTCAGGCTCATTGAGATAGAGTTCGGGCTGCCTGTTGCTTTCAACCTCGATTTTATGATTCTAGAGGCTGAAGCGAGCTATTTGCTACCAGCATACTCCGATAACGGCTATACAGGTCCGAAAGGGTTTATTTTTACGCTAACTGCCCTTTTCAAAATTTTTTAAAAATCAAATATTTTTCCCCTTTCGCCTGATATTCATGATACCTTCATTTTCAGGGCTGTATTTTCGAACCGTGAATTATAATCAACACTAAATCGAAAAACATGAAAAAAGGAATTCTCTTTGTCGCAATAGCACTTTTAATAAGTGCGGGCGTAACGGCACAGGATCAGTTCAAGACTCAGGACCAGATCAAGGCCCAAGACCAGCTTAAAACTCAGGATCAGCTCAAGACCCAGGATCAGCTCAAGACCCAGGACCAGATCAAGGCTCAAGACCAGCTTAAAACTCAGGATCAGCTCAAGACCCAGGATCAGCTCAAGACCCAGGATCAGCTCAAGACCCAGGACCAGATCAAGACCCAGGACCAGATCAAGGCTCAAGACCAGCTGAAGACCCAGGACCAGATCAAAACTCAGGATCAGCTCAAGGCCAAGGATCAGACCAGGGCAAAAGCTCAGGTTCAGGACGGCACTGCCACTATGAATAAGACTGCAAAACAGAGTCAGGGGGCAGCGAAAAATTCAGGCATCAGCCACGCCAGAAAAATTGAAACACATAACAATGCAGCTGTGCCTGGCAGCGTAAAAAAAGCCACATGTACCGGCGCAGGACGTAAATAAACATTTCGTCCTTCAATAGTCAATGCTGAAGAAAAAGCCGGCTGGACAATGAAGTCCAGCCGGCTTTTTAATTATTCAGTACTCCCAATTCACTTTAGTGACCTGTCTCTCATCCCCGGATCCTATGAATTCAATTATTCCCGGAGGGGACGGGCATTAGATAAAAACTATTCCACGGCTGCGACTATACCTGTGAGAAACGACTGCCAGTCAATGGTGCCCCTCGGCGAGCATCCGGTACGAACAATTACCAGCGCTTTCGAAGGAATAATAAATATACGCTGGCCATCATAGCCGTCACAATAATAGAGATCTTCAGGCATCCCCGGGAATTCACCGTTTCTGTTCAGCCAGAACATGGCACCGTACTCTCCGCCTGATCCTTCAGCCGGAGTGGTGGTATAGCTTACCCAGTTCTCAGGAAATATTTGTTCTCCGAGCAAGTTGCCATTATGCATGTAAAGCAGCCCAAAGCGTGCATAATCGCGCATGGTGGCATACAGATATGATGATCCCACAAAGGTGCCTGAGGCATCCACTTCCCATACCACGCTTCGCATACCAGCCTTATTGAATATTGCCTTGCGCGGATAAGCAAGGTAATCTTCATGGCTTTTGAATGCGGTCCGCAAATAATCCTGTACAATATTACTCGAGCCCGACGAATAGGACCATACTGAATCAGGTTCGAAAAGAAGCTTCTTGGATGTAGCATAGTCACCCATGTCGCCGTTCTTCAGAAGCATTGTTGTGGTGTTTGTAAGTCTCATTTTATAGTAGGCTTCGCTGAACTCCAGTCCGCTGGTCATATGCAGGAGATTGTCAAGAGTGATGTTTTTTCGGTCATCCTTTGCCCATTCCTCAACTTTCATTGGTGCACTGATGTCAAGGAGACCATCCCTGACCATTGCTCCTACCATTGCATTTGTGAAGCTCTTGGCCATTGACCAGCTCAGAAAAAGGTTGTCAGGATTGAGATCGCTGCGGAACCGTTCCGCAACCAGCTGGTCTTTGTAAACAATAGTGACGGCAAATGTGCCTTTGTATTTGGTTGTATCTTCAAAAACACGGTCAAGCATATCACTGAGTACCTCTATGTTTATCCCAGCCGGAACCGTGTCGGCGAGAAGATCGCCTGCAGGCCAAGGAATTGTGTCAGGATTACCTTCCGGCAGAGACACTTCGGGATAATCAAGATTCAGAACGTCTTCAGTTGAGAAATCCCTGACCAGGGTGCACCCCAGTCCCTTGTTATAAACTGCCTCAGACTTCCAGATACCCAGCAATTTGCTGGTAACAATGTCCTTGTCGTAATCGACGGTATTCTTTGTGTACTTTACGGGGAAAAAGTTAATGTCCTCTTTTTCAATGCTCTCCTGTGTCCTTCCGGCAACGAAGACACCTGACGCGATGTTTTTAGCAGCATAGCCGGTAATGCCCGGGGAAAGATAAGTGATGTACAGCATTGCAACGCAAAGAAGCACAATCAGGAAAACCGTCAGTGAAAGGAGTATTCGTTTTTTCATAGCATATGATTTGTCTGTTGCAAATTACCTATTTATCTGATAATAACCTCCGCTATAAGATCCTCCAGCCGTTTTTATTTGAAATCCGGGAAAGTCTCCTGTCGGGCTGAACACAAACGGGATGGCCAACAACCTCCAATGCAGCCAGATCAGATATTGAATCACCGTAGTAAAAGACTTCACTTAGGTTATAATTCCTCATTCCACAATATTGAATAAGGCGAATCCTTTTCTCATCCCCGAAACAGAATTTATTTTCAGCCCTGCCTGTAAAAACGCCATCCAAAGTTTCCATTTCAGTGCAAATAATATTGTCCGCACCGATATAAGCACCTATCGGTTTGCATATCTGAACAATGGCAGAGGATAGAATAACGATCTCAGCATTATTTTCCCTGTGAAGTTTGATTTCAGAATATATCTCAGGCCGCATTGCCTTAATAAGATGCTTATTTACAACATGTTCGGCAAGTGCATCCATTTCATCAATGGTCATCCCATTTAGCCATCTACCCATACCGGTAACTATACGAGCAGTATCTCTCAGGTTGAATTTGTATAAAAAGGACAGGAATATCGCATTCAAAAGATCTGAAATACTCATTGTTCCTCTTTTATAAGACTCCCGGACCAGAACCGATCCGCTGTTAATGCTTAACAGGGTCTTGTCGAGATCAAAAAAAGCAGCATATTTCTTAGTCGTTGGTATCATGATGTCCCGGGAGGTGAGGTTCATGCACAAATATCAGTGAAGACTCAATAATGTTTTTAATAATACTGATTATTTCCGCATCATCCTTGTCAATCAGAGATTCCCTTGACAGAGGCTCATGAATGAACACGCTGATCCTGGAGCTGAAGTTTATGTAAAACCTGTTTTTGGGTTTCAGAACAAAAAATCCGTTCAGCGTCACGGGCAGGACATTGATTTCCGATGCCCGGAGCACCTGGATGAAGCCCCTGAAGAAATCATTTATCTTCCCGTCTTCAGTTCTTGTCCCCTCAGGAAATATCGCAATTGTATGCCCTTCCGATTTCTCAATCAGCCGGTCCAGCATCTCCCTGGTATTTGCGATGCTTGCCCTTTTCATAGGAACATAATCCGTCATTTTCAGAACCTGCGAAAAGATCGGGATCTTTAAAAGACGTTCATGCCCGAACCATGAAACACCCGGGAAAAAAGAGATTATTGCCAGAATATCGAAAAGGCTCGAGTGATTTGCAATAAGGATATATTTTCCGCCTTTTTTTATATTCTCCTTACCCTCCACATACAGCTTCTTGCCAATAATAAGAAATGCTGATTTTGCCCAGAATTGCATGACCAGCCGTACTGGCCGCTTCAGCCTTAACAAGGACAGCAGAATTAAAATAATAACCACCAGTCCTGTAAACAGATACAGGACGCCAAAAGCCAGAACAGTCAGGAATGTATATATCCGGATCTTCCACATATAAGCTAACTATATGTAATCATGCCAATTAAAATAAATGCAAAGAATTCTGCCCCCATAAAACCGGCAATATTTTCCGGAAATGTACTGCTTTTTCCAATTGACGGTGAAAGGTTACCGAATTTAATGATGGCAACAGATATTTCGGCTGAAAAGATATATCAGGAATAAAAATTATAAATTCGACGATCTAAATCCACCGGAAAAGTAAAATCAGATGGCATTGGGCATCGTTATAAGGCAGATTGCAATACTGGCTATCCTGGTTTTAATCGGAATGGCAGCCTCCAGGGCTAAAGTGATCTCATCCGAAACAAAGGATTTCCTTGCCAAAGTTATCTTCTATGTTACATTGCCGGCGTTGCTGTTTACCAACTTCAGCAAAATCACCCTGACGCCGGAGCTTCTTTCCAACAGCCTGCAGGCTTTGTTACTGTCGTTGTTCGTGCTCCTGTTCATGCTCCTTGCGGGATGGCTGACCTCGAAAATAGCCGGATTAAAGAGTGGCCCCGCAGCAATATTCAGACTCCACAGCATGCTGGGCAATATAATCTACCTTGGCCTTCCCCTGGTTTCATCACAGTTCGGGCAGGAAGGTCTTCTGTACGGAAGCATTTTTATACTTGTATCAAATATCCTGATGTGGACTGTTGGTGTTGCTGTCATTACTCCAGGCAAGGCTTTCAGTCTCCGGGGCAGTATACGAAAGATATTAAATATCAATACTGTAGCTATAATCACAGGGTTTATACTTTTTCTGCTTTCAATAAAGCTGCCACCCTTTATACTTGATTCCGTCGGATCGCTTGGAGGTACAACCACCTATCTTTCAATGATATTTATCGGGGCTGTGCTTTATTACGCTGATGGCAGGAAAATGCTGAGAAACAGGAATGTATATCTTTTATCGCTTAACAGGCTGCTTATCGTTCCCTTTATCATCATCGGGATATTTGCTCTTCTGAATTACTTCTTCCCGCTCCTGCTTAAGAAGGAAGTCTTATCGGTAATGGTGATGCAGGCAGCCATGCCCTGCATGGTGAATGTGGTGATCATGGTCAATATACTCGGAGAAAATGATGATACCGCGACTGCTAATGTGTTTGTCTCAACGGTCCTGAGCGTAATTACCATCCCGCTGATCCTTTTAAGCCTGAGGCTGATCAGCTGATTTACGGTTCTCTGGGTGCCATACGGCCCCGGGACAAAAACGCCTCCACGGCGGAGGCGGCCCCAGGTAAAATCCGACCCTGACATAATATGACTGATTTTCGAACGGAGGTTATTGCTTAACTATATATCAACGGTTCTGAACCGATATATGTCATAATATCAGCAATATACATGATCAAGGTATGTTCCGTGTTTTTAGAATGGGTTTTTTAATGCTGTTTCAAATAAGACATTATTCATTATATTAGGCCCCGGAACCTTTTCAAATAAATCATAATTAACCCTTACAATTATGCTACTCCATCAGCAGTTCGTCCGTATTGCAAAAAAACATGCCGGTAAGCTGGCAGTTATTGATAAGACAACCGGGAAGAATGTTACTTATTCGAGAGCCCTGATCGGAGCTCTTATCCTGAGTTCAAAGTTCAGCAAATACGATAAGGGATTCATTGGCATAATGATCCCGACTTCAGCCGGAGCTGCACTTGCCACAGTGGGCGCACTGATGAGTGGCAGGATACCTGTGATGATAAACTATTCAACGGGCGCTGAGGCAAATGCAAGATATGCGCAGAAAAAATGCAAATTCACTACAATCATTACTTCAAAGGCATTGCTGGAAAAGATCAGTTGCCCTGTCATTGAAGGCATGGTGCTGATTGAGGAAATAATGGCAGGTGTCACAACTGCAGATAAGCTTAAAGCAGCCCTGAAGACGAAACTTCCTGTCAGTATGATCCTTAACAGCATTCATAAGGGGGACGAAAATGATACTGCTGCAATTCTGTTTACCAGCGGAAGTGAAAAAGATCCAAAGGCAGTCCAGCTCACCCACCGTAATATTGCTTCAAACATTGAAAATTTTGGCTCTTATGTTAAAATAGACGAAACAGATATTCTTCTGGCAAATCTTGTTTTCTACCACATATTCGGACTGACAGTAAATCTATGGGTTACTTTCTATTATGGGATGACTATGGTGGCTTACGCCAATCCTCTTGATTTCCAGAAAGTCAGCAATATCGCCCGTGATGAGAAGCCGACAATCATGGTTGGTACTCCGAGTTTTTTCTGGGGCTATCTTCAAAAATCCGAGCCCGGAGATTTTAAATCCCTGAGGCTAATGGTGGCAGGAGCCGATAAGTGTCCTGATGCGCTGAGAGAAGGGTATATGAAAAAGCATGGCGTTACCCTTCTTGAGGGTTATGGCGCCACTGAAACATCTCCGGTTATCTCAGTTAACTCCCATGAATTTAACAGACCCGGCAGCACGGGGAAACTTATTCCGAATGTTCAGGTCAGGATTGAGAATCTTGAGACCGGGGAAGAGTGTGCGACCCGTCAGGTTGGAAAGATCATGGTGAAAGGAGACTCTGTAATGAAAGGTTATTATGCTGATCCGGAGCTTACCTCTGAGGCCCTTGTTGACGGCTGGTATAATACGGGCGACATGGGATTCTTCGATGAAGACGGCTATCTCTGGCATGCCGGCCGGTTTAAAAGATTTGCAAAGATCGGAGGAGAGATGGTCTCACTTGTAAAGGTTGAGAATATACTGGAGAAGCATCTGCCCCAGGGAGTATCATGTTGTGTGGTCGAGGTTTCGGATAAGAAAAAGGGATCAGAGATTGTGGCAACGGTTTCTGCGGAGGTACACAAGACGACCATACTCAGGCATATGATGAATGAGCTGCCTGTCATTGCTCTTCCAAGGCAGTTTATTGTTATTGAGGAGTTGCCTATGATGAGTACGGGGAAGATAGATTTCCGAAAGGTTACAAAAATGGTTCAGGATATACTGAACGCTCCAGGCTCCGGTTTGTAGTGTAACCGCCAATCCCTTCTGACACTTCAGGATCAGGCCTGATAACACCTGACGCACATTGAGGGCTTTTTCCCATAATCCGGGAATATGATAAATTTACACTTATCAGATTATCTGGCAATTGTTCCCGGGGGACTATTAATAGTATTGGAAATGAGTGTATTTTTTAAAAGTAAGTATCAGAAGTACACAAACAACTAAAGTACTCATTCCAATTTATTATCTAACTTTCATTTGATTTTTGAATGACAATAGTCTCATTAATTATTGAGATGCATTAATTATTGAACAAATAACCCAAAGGAGGAATTAGCCGTGAGTATGACAGACACAACATCACAGTTAAGGCCTGGAAAACCCGCTACCAGTAAGCCGTGTCCTGAGTTACAGGACAAAAAGGATGTATCGCCGTCGTGGCCTGTCCAACTTGCTTAAGATGGGTCATTGTGCCCCGGCAGTCATGCAGACCATGCTGGATCTGAGGAATTCCAAAGAAGAATGGTTGGTCAGTATGACAGCCGGACTGCCAGGCGGAATTGGCAATACCGGATTCGAATGCGGAGGGATTACTTCCCCGCTTATTCAGTTAGGACTTGAGAATGGTCTCAGCGCCGGGAATGACGGATTGCCCACGGTCATTTCTGCCGGGCATGACTATGACCGGCGATTTCAGGAGTGCCACAACTCACTCCTGTGCCAGAATATACTCGGAAACAGACGAGTCCCTCTGCCGTGCATCAAGGTTGTCCGTCATGCCCCGGAGCTTCACAGACAAACCGTCTCCGGAGAAAACACTGAGGCAATTCCAGCTGAGACTAAGGAAGCATTTTCCCTTTTGTATTCTCACCTGTCCGCCAATGATTTTCACTGTGCCCATGCCGTCCTTAAGCATTTGGGTGACACTATTCCCGTTACGCAGGAACTACTGGATGGCACAAGTGGTTTTATCGGCGGAACAGCGCTCAAAGGGCTTACCTGCAGTGCCTTTACCGCCGGCCTTATGGCCATTGGCCTGAAACTTGGCGAGATTGAGGGTAGTTACCTTCGGGTCGCCCGGATGCTGGCTACAATGATCGCTGGCGGTAATGCCTTAGCTGACCACATGAACAAGTTCAACAGGGTTATGAACATCGGGAACAGAATGTCTAAGTGGTTCACAAAAGAGTATGGAAGCACCCTTTGCCGTGATGTAACTCAATGTAACTTTTCTTCTTTAGGGGATGTCAAGCGGTATATTGAAAATGGTTCTGTAAACACCTGTAAGGCTATAGCAGAAAAAGTGGCTAATCAGGCAGAAAGGATCATATTACAGAAAGGAGTTGGTTTCTGAATTGGCAGTGATGCCATCTTTCCTTCTGATAATCCTATAAGTTTTTGCCTTTTAGATAAGCGATTTCAAGATACTTTTTACGGGTGTCATTATCCACTGCCAGTATAGAATGGAAGTAGATATGGTCAACTGTTTGAATTCCCGGGTATTTCAGGCTCCAGTTATCAATGATTTTTTCCATGGACTCTTTAAATCCCTTTTCCCTGTAAACTGTTTCGTTGAAGAAAGTAGGATGCATTATAATAGCTTTCCTAATTTTCAATAAGGGAATCCTGCCATCCGGATCACCATGCCATCCGCCTTCATTCAATCTGTATGCAAATCCGTAAGAAAAAACCCGTTCCATCCACCCCTTCATTATAGCGGGAAAGTGCATCCAGATCACCTGTGTGATGAACACTAGCACATCCGCCTCTGCTACTTTCTTTTGTTGTGCCAGCACATCCCCTGGCTTTTGAGAACTGATAAGCTCGCGCAGATCATCATCACTCTTGTTCCTGATGTACATTTTTGCAATCAGTCTTCTTACAGGTCCACCCGCAAGCTCGACTATCATCTTCCTCATGTCCATTTGTCTGAAAACCCATTCAGGCAAATCTTTATCCACAAAAAAGGCAAAATCCTTATCCTGCAAAACAGGGTTGAACTTTATTTTGTACAAATCGACAATTTCAAATTGATGTCCCGCTTCACTAAGCCCTCTGACAAAATTGTCAAGAACTGCATGGGTAAATGATAACGGATTAGGATGGGCATAAATAATTAATACTTTCATTGTTTTGGTGTTAGAAGTTATTTGATTCTTGTAAACAAAGTAAATTCAGTCCCGTTCTTCAAAGCCACCAGACACTTCATCTCCCGCCTGTTGCTTTTGTTGTCTTCAGGCAGGAGCGGATGATGATGTCGTATTCATGAGCTGGTATTGTTCTTCCCTTCTTAGCCATTCATTGAGATAAAGTTACGAAAGACAATGACGTAAGTCAAATAAAACCTGCAGCTTATGTGGATTCTGCAATCCTGGTAGGAGAAAAGGATAGCATGAAATAGCTTTGCCGGGTAAATTATTTTTACTTTTAGTATGCAGATTAACCAGTCAACGATCATTGTAAAAAAGACACATCGGGTAATTATCAGACTTAAAATACAGAGATTATGCTGGAAAAGAAGTTCTATGCAAACGGACAGAAAGTTCACGAGCTGACAGGCGACAGACTTACTTATTTTTTTAAAACCGGAAGAATTAAAGCTGAAGGGCCATACCCGGATGGAAAAATGGAAGGAGAATGGGTATTCTACAGAGAGACAGGACAATTATGGGTGGTAGGGAACTTTAAAAACAATAAGAAGCATGGTCCCTGGATCCGGTACGATAAAAATGACGAAGTGGAGTATAATGAGCACTTTGACAATGGCAAAGTGATCAAACAAAAATTGTAGGTAGCCGGTCAAAAAAGAGAGGATCTGAATTAGCCTGCCAAAGCCGCAATCCGGCCCACATCCGGCCCGTCAGGTTTCCCGTGATTGCTGTGGAACGACATTTATAATTTATCAATTTTGGATGCCAGGATAAAATCGTTCTCCGACAATCCGTTAATGGCATGTGTCCATAAATCAACAACAAGCCTGCCGTAGTAAACATGCATTACAGGATGATGACCTTCTTCTTCAGCCAGATCAGCCACTTTATTCACAAAATCCATTGTATGCTTATAGTCTGCAAATACAAACTCTTTTGATATTTTATTATTATCTCTAACCTCCCAGCCGTCGTTAATCTGTTTTTTATACTCAGCGATTTCGTGCTGGTCCAAAGGGGCAATGCCTCCTTCACATGGTTTACATCTTTTCTTGCTCAGGTCCATAGCTTTCTTTCATTTAAAATTCATCACTTTATCCTTTATCTTATGGCCGCCACAACGAATTCAATTACTTCACAGGAAACAATTGGTTCATTTCAGGCTTAAAATTTTAATGTTAAAAGCCCCGCTGCCGGTTGCTCCAAAAATCCGTAACCACAAAGGCAAATACATTTCGGTTCCTCTTGCTGAACTGATATCGCCCAGGTCAATAATATTCTTATCAGCCCAGCCAAAAGATTTCAGGATTTCCTTCACTTTCTCCTTTGCTTCAGGACTGTTTCCGCATATGAAAACGCTATGATCTCCTCCGTTTAACATTCCGGGATTTACCATAAGCCCGTTCCACATTGTATTAAGTGTTTTTACAACTTTTACATCAGGAAAGGTTTTTTGAATTTCTTCACCCAATGAATTTGTATTTGACAGTTCTGGCAACAGACTTGGTGGCATACCTTTACTAAAATCCAGCGGGTTTGCAACATCGATCAGGATTTTTCCATTTAAATTCTTCACACCTGCCATTTTTAGGACAGTAATTGATTTAGCACCCATCGTGGCGTTGAGAATTATATCTCCAAAAAGGGCTGCCTCTTCAAATGTTCCAAGTTTGACAGTCTTATTTGCTGAATACCATTCACTAAAAGGTGGATTTCCATAACCATCCTTCGCAGTACCTGCCAGTTTCTCTGAAACATTTCGTGTACCCATGATTACCTCATATCCAAGAGTAATGAATTTAGAAGCGTAGGCCTGGCCAACACTTCCTGTTCCCATAATTGCAATTTTTTTCATACCTCGAAGCTTTTAAAGTTATTAACGGTCAGATCAATATGGATGTTCAATTACCACATATTAACAACTGGCGTTTAAATATGTTTGACCGAGGTGGCCTCATTATAACCTGGGAGGCGAAAACTAAAATCAGGTCTGATCCCACTTAGCATAAATAAATAAACAACTGGGATTTGACGCACGGCCGGATGTGGTCAGGATTGCAGTCTTTCGCAGGCTGATTCAGATCCTCTCTTTTTTGACTGGCAGCCAGAAATCACCTGCTGTCAGGTTACACTCTTTTATCATCTCAAGGGCATACGGCGCCCCGGAAAAGTTCCCGTCAGCGTTGTTGGTGCCGACTGTGAATTTAACACCGGCCCTTTTAGCCCTCTTAATGATATCTGCAGACGGAATCCTGTACCTGTTATTGATCTCCATGGCTATATCATTGGAATGAAGGGCGTTAATAACCTCAGCCACTCTCTCTTCCGTCCAGAAAAGGTCATATCTGTCAGCCATCTGCGCGGGAAGAAATGTCGGATTCACATAGATATCGATGGGCTCCGTATTTAAAATAGTTACCAGGGTTTTAACAAGATAGTCCATAAATTCCTCTTCGTCCACAATAAAGGTCTCCTCAGGTAACCATATGCGGTTTCTTCTTCCTTTTTCATCAGTAAAGGTCATGGCATCCGTAAAAACATAATCAAATTTTTCAATCGATTCCTTCGAAAAAAGGTTGATCCACTCCCTGCCTTCAGCCTGCATTCCTATGTAAAACTGTGGGTAATCCTTCATCCTGAGAAGGAAGGAGTCTATCTGGAAATCATTCTGAACAGGAAATCCCAGTCCGCAGTTTACGGCAATACCATACCGGATATTCTCGGCTTCAGATTTTCGCACTGCATCATTAATGGTAAAGTCACCCTTTAAATGTACGTGCAGGTCCGTCAGTGGTAATTCGGCAGTCTGCCGGCAGCCGGCAGCTATCAAAACCAATATCAGCGATGCGGTAACCAATTGCTTTTTCATTCGTGTCGGTTTTTAAAATTGAACATCCCTCTTTACCGGCAACCGGCGTAACAGGGATTTTCCAGTTCATCCAGATGGTATAGAATTTAAATGTTGAAAACATGATCAGTGAAACCAAAGATAATATTTGTTCAGGGTAAACCGGAAAAGCCGGTTTGGTAAATAATTTCAGTTCCCAATGATTTACTGTTACCGGAAAAATAGTATTTTGAGTGGCTTCTTTTTTCTCAAAACCATCACAGATGAAAATTACAGTAAACAATACCCTGCTTGAACTTCACAACGGAGCCAGGGTAAGAGATGCAATCGTGGCTTTTTTTACACACACAGAACAAAAAGTGCCTAAAAGGTTACCTGTTGTAGAGGACAGTTTCGGGAACAGGATTGCACATGACGGCGAGCTGACGGAGGGTAACAAGCTGTTCATTGTGTCCGGACACAAAAAGAAAGCCTCCACTATTAAACTGGTTACTGTTATTCTGGCCATCGGACTTCTGTCTGCCTGCGGCAGCATGAAGCATGCGGGAACTTCTGCCATCTCTGAAAAGCAGGCCGGCGTCACCCCTCCTCCGGAACGACAGGCTGTTGTTTTTGCCGTGAACGATATGCATGCAGCAATAGACAATTTCCCTAAGCTTGCTTATATAGTTGACAGTTTGAAAACCATTTATCCTGATATGCTTCTGGTTGCCGCAGGGGACAACCAGACAGGAAACCCGGTGAATGACCAGTATCCGGAGAAAGGCTGGCCAATGATTGACCTGATGAATGCTACAGGCTTTAACCTCAGCGCAGTGGGAAACCACGAGTTCGACACAGGACCGGAAGGATTAAGCAACCTGACGGGCAAGGCAAAATTCAGTTTCATATGCGCCAATGTTTCCACAAGTGGTCAGAATAGTGTAAAGATCAGCCCCTACAAAATATTCACTTTGCCCAACGGGCTCAAACTTGCTTTTCTCGGCCTTCTGCAACTTGGCCAGAACGGTATTCCGGACAGTCATCCGGATAATGTAAAGGGATTTTCGTTCCGTTCTCCGTTTGAAACTGCACGTGAATACCTGTGGCTGAAAGACAGCAGTGACATCTTCATTGCGCTTACCCACATCGGATTTGAAGAGGATGTAAAACTGGCTGAAACCATGCCGGCGGGTATCGATCTGATCATCGGAGGGCACTCCCATACCAGGGTTGAAAAAGAACAGGTACACAACGGGATCATGATAACCCAGGCTGAGAATAAACTGAAGTACGGAACACTGATCAAACTTTCCATAGGCAGCGACGGGACACTGCACAGAAGCATGCAGCTGACAGACATCAGGAATTCGAAGAAGGAGACGCCGGCTATTCGCGCAATGGTGGACAAATACAACGACAATCCTGTCCTGAACGAGGTGATTGCAACGGCTTCCGACGACTTTTCCACATATGAAGAGCTGGGTTACCTGATGGCTGATGCTCAACGTAACGCTGCCGGCGCTGATATTGCCCTGATGAACCCGGGCGGAGTGCGCATTGACCGCCTCGATAAGGGTCCGGTGACAATCAAAAATGTTTACCAGCTTGATCCCTTTGGGAATGAACTGGTTGTGACGAAACTTACCGGAGAGGAAATTTACTCCCTTATGCGTGCCGCCTGGACGGTTGACGACAAATCGCCTTTATATCCTTCAGGGGTCACAACGGATCTGAAGATCAATGCGGAAGGCAATATTGAATCCATAAACATTCTGGCCGAAAACGGAATTCCTATTGAGATGAACCGCATATACTCAGTTGCCATGAACAATTACATGACCCAGGTGTATAAGTATAAACACAACGATCCAGGACAATCACTCTTCATAACAACTGCAGAAGCATTGATCAGGTATCTGAAAAGCCAAAACCCTGTCGCTAGCTACCGGGGCATTAGCAGAGTTCATGTTTCCCGTTAGAAAGGTTGTGGTATTGATCAGACAGGAGTTATGTGATTATTGCCTGCAGAATCAACAACTTCAGAATAAATGAATATTTCAGATTACATAATCTTTGATTTCGACGGAACGATTGCAGACACGCTTGACCTGGGAACGGAGATCTTTAACAGAATTGCTCCCGAATACAATTGTCTGCCAGTCGGTCCGGAGGAACGCGAGCTGTTTCGTACCAAAAAACCGCAGGAGCTTTTTGAGGTATACGGAATCTCCAGGCTGAAGCTGCTGACATTGATGCTGAGGATCAGGAAGGAAATGAGAAGGCATGTTTCTGAAACGAAACCTTTCCCTGGCATGGATGCTGCTCTGAGGGAGATCAGTAATTCCGGATACAGGATGGGGATACTGACGTCCAATTCAGTTGAGAATGTCAGGAAATTCCTGGAAATAAACAATATGTCCTCTCTTTTCGATTTCGTCTACAGCGGGAGGAGTTTCCTGGGAAAAGAGAAAGTGATCAGGAAGTTGCTCATCCATGAAAAACTCTCGAAAGGCAGGGTTGTATATGCAGGAGATGAAACGCGTGATATAGAAGCCTCCAGGGCAGCGGGGATTCCGGTGATTGCGGTATCATGGGGATTAAACAGCAGGGATCTTCTCGCATCTCTTGCACCGGATCAGATCGCAGATAAGCCTAAGGATCTGCCTGCCTGTGTCAGGCAAAGTTTTATGACAACCCGCAGCGTGTAAAATCCAGTGTACCTTACCTCTTTTCGCCGGAATTCAGTGGCCATACATATCCGGAGTTAAATTCCTGATATCTGGATAAATATCATAAAGACAATCTGACCAGCCGAATGTGGTCAACATTATCGGCTTTTACAGAATAATGTCTTAACCCCGTATAAGTTGAACAGTTTTCACAAAAAACTGGCCCAAAAATGGCGCCCTCTGAAAAACGGGCGGTTCTTATTATACCGATAAAGTCTTACAGACGCTAATGTTCCCACGTTGGTCGAAACGCCCAAAGCAACTTCTATCCCCGTAACGGTGACTGAAAGCATCGGAAGGTCAGGCGTAACGGTTACATCATAAGTGCCCACAGGGACACCAGCAATAAGAAAATCACCGCTTGCATTTGTAACAGAAGAGAAGCTTATTCCATTGGATGTTGCTGTTACTACCGCAATTACTCCAACCGGAGCAATGTTTCCTCTTATAGAGCCAGACATGACGGCTTCTATAGTTCTGAGAACGGGTTTCAATTGATAATCACCATTGCCTGCCAAAACAATGGATTGATGTGCATCAAAATCCAGCAATATACTATAAGAAACACCTGCTACTAATTTCTGATGAATTTGCAGTTTTAGTCCCGACTGCATAGCGCTCGGTGTGCTAAGCGGGTAAACAACATTGTCATTTGTTACTGTGTTATTTGTTCCCAGGATCAGTCTGATCTGTGAAATAGTTCCCTCTTTCAGGTCGCCATATGCAATTAGTGTATCTAACCCGTTCGAATAATCAAGGAGATTGTAAATCCCGGGCTCAGTATTAAGCAAGACAGGTGCCCCATCATTGACAATTACTTCCACATCCTGAATATCTATCATAACTGCACTATAATTTGCTATAGCATCCGTCATTCGAATTGAGAGATGCGCGCTGTCTTTTTCCTTTGTGCAAGAGGACACACTTAAAGCAACCAATACAGCAAAAGTTACAAGCACTAACCTCTTCATGAATGAGGCCTCACCTGATTTGTTTTGTTTTAAATCCATATTATGTGTTTTAATGAAGGGACAAAGGTGAGGCAATTAATTGTGGCGTATGTTACACAATTACATGTGAGAGTTGCAACATTCACGCATTATTGTCCTAACCTCCTGTGAATCCGACAGATTTAACCAAAATCCTTGCCCGAAATACCAGCGATTTGGGACAACTGCCAGCACCATATAAACCACATCGATTTGTATCAAATGTTGCTGTAAGTTAAAATGTGGTAAATCATATTTAATAAGCAGCAAAAGATTGGGATTCAGATTCATATGCAAAAATTTGGGTTTTGCTTTGAATGTAGTTCAATACTTTGCTTTCGATTATTTAATGATTACAAAATGGATGTCCTCTATTTTAATTAATTTTGAGTCGCAAAAAAAAAATTAAAAATCACGACAATGAACTTTAGAGTAACAAAACAAGTTTCTGTCATACTATTATGTGCATTGACAGTTTTGTCTTCATGTAAACAACAGGAAAAGCAAGAACCGCTTTCGCAAAGTGTAAAATTTAAAATGACAACTACTTTCCCTGACGGAATTGCCATACCCGACAAGGTAGACTCCCGGTTGGGAACATTAAATTTTCGTGATGGATTTCCCGACACAGCCACGGTTAACTTACTATATGATAATCTGGATTTTCAAAGGGCTGTGCAATCCTATTTGCTCGCACTTCCGGCAGTTAACATGATGGGACTAAGAGAAGGATTGACGAAACTTGGACCAGCCAATTTCACGATTCCAACCTTTGAATCCATGATGGATTCACGTTCATTGTTTTTGACAGCCAATGCAAACACTGCTTATACATGGATTTGGATAAACCTGCATGAAGGTCCTCTGGTAGCAGAAGTTCCACCAATGATTCTTGGTATGATTGACGATTTCTGGTTTCGTTATGTTACAGACATTGGCATTGTTGGTCCTGACAAGGGGAAAGGAGGTAAATACCTTCTTTTACCACCTGATTATCAGGGAGAAATACCTGGTGGTTATCTCGTTGTAAAAATACCCACATATGAATCTATTCTCGTTTGGCGCAACTTCCCTGTGAATGGAGACATCACCCCTTCCATAGCGAATCTGAAAAATCTCACAAAGATTTATCCTTTATCCCAGGTAAAAAATCCAATGGCTAACACCTTTGTGAATGTTTCAGAGAAAGATTTCAGCACAATTGCTCCGGCAGATTATACCTTTTGGGATTACCTGAATGTTGTGGTTCAAAATGAGCCTGTTGAATCGCTTGACCCGGTAACCTTGGGTTTCTTTGCTTCTATCGGCATAGAAAAGGGGAAGCCGTTCGCACCTGATGCAAGGATGAAAAAGATCCTGACCGAGGCAGCATTCGTAGGCGATGCCACTGCCCGGACACTAACCTATCAGAGTCGTATTCCGGAAGCATTTTATTATCCTAACAGTACCTGGCGTCAATGGTTAGGTGGCTATAAATTCGAGTCACAACCTGGCGTTAGTTATTTGGATGCTGCTGCATTTTTCTATTTCTATGCAACAGGTGTAACTCCTGCTATGGAAGCGAAAATGGTTGGTCAGGGTTCTCAGTATGCCGTTGGTATTGTGGATTCCAAAGGTAATCCATTGGATGGTGGTAAAAACTACCGCTTACATGTTCAGCCAAATGTTCCGGTTAAGGATTTCTGGTCAGTTATTTTATACGATAATCAAACTCGTTCAATGCTTCAGACTGACCAGCAGTATCCAATGGTTACAAGTCAAAACAAGAATTTAATTGTCAATCAGGATGGTTCGGTTGATGTCTACTTTGGTCCTGAAGCACCGTCTGGCATGGAAAACAACTGGATACAGACAGTACCTGACAAAGGATGGAACACATTATTCCGTCTTTATGGTCCGTTGGAACCCTGGTTTGATAAGACATGGAAGTTATCGGAGATAGAAGAAATAGAATAAACTCCCAAGGCGTAAGACTTATATATTACCTTGCTTGCAAGACGTAACCAAGCAAAGTAATATATTGGAAATCATTAGAAATCATATCTTACTGTTTAAGAACCGGCAGCAGGATATAACTTGCATTTTTTACATCGTGATAGATACGAATAGTCGCCTTTTGAAAATCAGATTCACTTGCTTCATAAATATTAACAAACTTCTGTGGATTTCTGTCAACTAAAGGGAACCAGCTGCTTTGTATCTGTATCATGATACGATGGCCCTTTTTAAATGTGTGTGCAACATCACCTATATCGAATTTTATCCTATCAATTTTGTCTGGTACGAATGGTTCCGGATTTTCAAAACTGTTCCTGTACCGCCCCCTTAATACCTCCCCATGGACCAGCATTTCATATCCCCCCATCGGGTAAACCAGTAAAGGATCTTTATCGGCATAGATATCCAGTTTATTATAAGATAAACTGTCAGGAAAGACATCTATCAATTTGACTATGAAATCAGCATCTGTTGATGATACAGACGCAAACATTCCTGCCGTAACAACCCCGGTCACCGTAACATCTTCATCAAGTACATCTGTTTTGAATGAGAGTACATCAGGTCTGCATTCAGCAAACCGCTGATCATCGGTCATGTATTCTTTTGTTCTTGAGAAGTTGATCCCCTCGGCGTAAGGAACAGGTTTTGCCGGATCACTTATGTATTCACTTGAACTTGCAGAAAATTCCGGCGGGTCCCACTTCAGTTTCCCTTTGTCCTGCAAAAAAAGAACTTTATCTTCTTTCCCGGAAGGAGGCCATTGGTCAAATTGCCTCCAGGCATTATCCCCGGTAAGAAAAATATTGACTTCGGCAATCTTTGAAACATCTCCTTTCCCTTTGAGGAAGTAATTAAAAAAAGGAATTTCTATGTTCTGCTGATACCACAGAGATGTATTGCTTCCAAAATAAATGTTGCCAAGGTGAGTGCCGTCATTATTGGCCCACTGAGTATGATACCATGGTCCCATTACCAGCTTATTGAAAATCTTACCCGGATTGTTCTCTTCAGCAGCCTCGTACGAATTCCATGCTCCCCAGTTATCTTCTGCATCAAATAAGCCACCAACCCATAACATAGCAGGTTTCAGGTTTTTGGTTGCATTCCTCGCATCTCTTGCTTTCCACCACTGGTCATAGTTTGGATGGGCACACAGATCTTTCCAGAATAATACACTGTCGCCCGCTAATTTTGAGAAGGCAGGAATTGGGCCTGTTTCCAGATAAAACTTGTAACTATCATGAACCGGTACATCAATTGTATGTGGCCACTGAGTAGTCGGATGGGGATGCGGCAGACCGAAGCCACCGCCCATTGCTGAATAAAAACTGAAGGCATCCAGTATGAAAAAAGCTCCGTTGTGATGAAAATCATCACCGATAAACCAATTGGTTACAGGCGCCTGCGGACTGACTGCAACTAATGCTGGATGACTGCTGGCTGCAGCCATGGTGCTGTAAAAGCCCGGGTAAGAGATCCCAAATACGCCAACCTTCCCGTTATTATGAGGAATATTTTTAACAAGCCAGTCAATGGCATCATAAGCATCGCTGGCTTCATCAATGTCCTTGTTTGTTTTTTTGCCAGGATTAAATGGCCTGACATCAACAAATTCACCTTCGCTCATGAACCGGCCACGAACATCCTGGACTACTATTATATACCCTTCTTTACAATAAGCTTTCAAATAGCTTTCCCAGAGCGAAGGCCATTTATCTTCGCCATATGGCGCGCAGGAATACGGTGTTCTCGTCATTAATATGGGATGATCTTCCGAGTTGTCTTTGGGTATGTAAATTGAAGTAAATAGTTTTATGCCATCCCTCATGGGTATTAATTGCTCCATTTTAGTGTAATTGCCGGCGAACCATATACTGTCGGCATTCTGGCCGACCAGGTTAAGGCACAATAAACAGATGGCTATTAAGAATAAAAGCTTTTTCATTTCCCGTGGTATAAAGGTGTAAATTAATGATTTAATCTGGATAAAGTAAGGCCTGATTGTAAAAAACATACGCCAATTCCTTATCCTTTTATTTCTTCCACTACTTTTGCGGCTTCACTGTTATGAAGAAAAACAGTAAAATATGGCATTGGCTGGCTATTGCACTTTTATCACTTATATGGGGCAGCAGTTATATCTTAATGAAAAAAGGACTGAGGTCCTTTTCAGCTTATCAGCTGGCTTCTATAAGGGTCCTTATTTCATTTATTTGCCTGTTGCCAGTCGCCCTTCGCAGTTTTTCAAAATTCAATAAGAGAAACTTTATTTCAATTCTCATAATAGGGTTTTTCGGAAGCGGAATACCTTCTATCCTTTACCCGCTTGCCGAAACAAGGATAGACAGCTCTCTTACAGGTATGCTGAACACGCTAAGTTCTGCTTTTACCCTGGCAGTAGGCATTTTATTTTATAAAAGAAAAGCCATCAGGTCGCAAATCGCCGGAGTGTTTCTGGGGTTCATAGGTGCAGCAGGACTGCTTTACGGCGGTCCATTGACTATTAATTATTATGGTCTCTTTGTGGTGCTTGCCACACTGATGAACGGGTTCAGTAATAATGAGGTCAGCAAGGTGGAGGGATTGAATGGAATGGAGATTACGTCACTCTCCCTGAGTGTCATAAGTCCCTTTGCATTGGGTCTGCTTCTTAGCACAGATATACATGCCGTTTTTCTTACACCCCACTGGCTTCTTAACTTAGGATTTATTGCAATCCTTTCTGTTTTTGGAACGGCTTTTGCCAATATAATTTATTATTTTCTCATCCAGGATACTTCACCGCTGACTGCCTCCATTGTGGCATATTTCATTCCTATTGTGGCCACACTGTGGGGGCTTTCAGATAATGAGCGCCTGGCACCACATATTATTGGTTCCGTACTGCTGATCCTTGCCGGCGTTTATCTCATTAACAGGCCCGGTGCACTGCGGAAAATTAAGAAAATGTTCGGGTAGGTTTTTAGGATGCACTATTGTTAAGTGGAAAAGCCAATGCCCTTGACCACTTTTCGCCGGAATATATTGACCATCCATAGTCGAGGTTAAATCCCTATTATTATGATAAATATTATTGTTGTTTTCTGACCGGCCGTATGTGGTCAACACTCCCGGCTTATGCACAATACTGCTTAATGCTCATGTCGATGATGCAAATCAGGATAATGTTTATGCGTGTGTTCAATTTCTTCGTGTTCATGAAGATGTGAATGTTTCAGACTTTTGTCACCATCACCCTCATTACTATGGTTATGATGGCCGTCATCATGACTATGCAGATGTATGTGGCCCATTCCCTTATGGTAATGAGTATGCCCGTGTGAAGTTATATTTGAAAAGACTATTCCTAATACCAATATTGAAAACGTAATCACAACTACAAGAGTTATAGGCTCTGCAAGGAATACCCAGGCTGCAAAAATTCCCCAGAATGGAGCTGTGCTGAATAGGATCTGACTTCTTGTAGCACCCAGATTTTGTGCTGAAGTAACATAAAGTACAATACTTATACCGTAAGAAAAGACTCCAATTAAAAGAGCTGCCGGAATATAGTTTAGTTGAATTTGCCAGTTACTTAAAAACATGCCTATTGTTAAATTTGTAATACCTCCGATGATACCCTTGACAAATGTTATAGTCTGAGGTGATACCCCATCTATTATTGCAGAAAAATGATTGTCAAATCCCCAGCAGATGCAGGCAAGAAGTATGAAAATTGCGGAAACTATTCCGCTGGTTGATTCTTGGGAGGAAATAATAATCCCTGCACACAGAGTTAATAATATCCCAATGATTGCATAACGATCTAAACTATCTTTAAATAACAAAACCCCCAGGATTGCAGTAACTGCAAGTTCCATGTTCAGCCATATGGAAACAGACATAGCATTGGCTGTTCTTAAGCCAATCATTAAAAAAAGAGGACCCAGTATTCCACCAAAAAGGATAACTCCGCCCAGATACTTCTTCTTACCTATTTGTCTTAATGCCTTAAATTCATTTTTTTTGTTTTTTATTACATAGGGAAGGAAGGCTAATGCTGCACCCAGGTACAACAGCCCGGCTAATTGGAAACTATTGAGTTGAGATAAGATAATTTTGCTTAATGGAGTTGCCACGCCAAAAAGTAATCCTGCAAGTAATCCGATTATGACCGATCTTATTTTCATACTACTTTGTTCCGCGCACAAAAGAGAGTAACGGAAGTCCCAGAACACGAAACTTTGCCTGAGCAATTTCTATTTGTGAAAAACCGGATGATTCCATTATAGGTTGCAGTTCTTTTAAATCATGCTTTAACATAAATCCCAGAAGTAACTTTAAGATCCTTCTTGACGCTGGTTGAGCCGGCAAAGCAAGATCAAGCACCAATAGTCTTCCCTGAGGTTTGATAACACGATAGATTTCTTTAATTCCCTTATTTCTTACCTTTTCAGACATATGGAAAATCATAAAACTGCACATCACAACATCAAAATATTCATTTGGAAAAGGAATATCTTCAATGTTCCCTAATTGAAATGTAACATCCAATTTGGCTTGTGCAGCCTTATTCCGGCTGACTTCAATCATTCCTGGAATGATATCAATCCCAAAAACACTGCCTGTCGGGCCTGCTTGTTGTTTTGCTGCAAGAGACAATGTACCGGTAGCGCACCCGATTTCAAGGACACAATCTCCCGGTTTTACCTGTGCCAGGGTAACCGTCATCGTACGAAGAGCACCTTCCCGGCCTAATGTTATTTTATTCATGTACTTGTCGTAAGAATTCACCATTTTTTCCATATGACTTTTCATAATGGTGTCTTCATCATCTTTACTTTGATTTGATTTGTCCTCAGTCATGGCATTCCTCTTGTCAAAATTTTATTATTTATTTCCACTCAGCCTTTAATAAAAATATTGCCAATTTATTGTACAGGTATATCAATTGACTAAAGGTAGATAAAACTGGTCCAAAAACTCATTAAGGAGAATGGGGTTGCTCCTACCTCAACTTTCAATTCCCCCCAACGGATAAAAATTGCACCCGGTTCATTAAAACCTTATGCTCATTTGCACCTTAAATAGTACCTGATCTTCAGTTGTTTGCAGTCTCCTATCCGGATCAAAAAGCCTTTCAGTAATATTGTTGTAAACCAAATAAATAGTATTCCCGGGACGTATCTGCCAAAAAAAGCGTCCATTATACCCTATCTGATTGGTTATATCATCAAACTGAACATAATTAGTTATTCCCAGATCCGGGGTTATGTAAAGATTTAGTTTTGTGAAGTAGACATTTTCGGAGAATTTACCCTGAGGAAGGTTCCCTCTTACAAGGTTAGCTCCCAGTTCCATGGTTGCATAACCATCAATCTTTAAGATTACCCCAGTTTCAATATCATTATAATGTCCATCGTAGAATTCTCCAAATCTGTAACTAAAATCGAATTGGGCTTTCCTGTATGATGCAGTATTAACTTCAAAACGGTAGTTTAAAAAACTATAATCTCCACTTTGTATTATAATCCCTTCAGAGACCTCAAAATCAACAGGCAGGACTTCACGATTTGGGATAACATTAAATTCAATATGTTCACCGCTTTCTGTACGAAAATTTATTGGTGCAGTGAATATTTGCCTGCTTTCAAGATCTCCTTCCAGGTTCCAGTAATTTGTCATCTGAAGTTCAAAAAACCACTGACGAACTACACTTCCTATCCAACCCTTTTCAAGTCTGGGCATGTAACTGCATGAAGTGTACAGTGAATGATAAGCACTACGTGGAAGAAATCCCAACCCCGGATCCAGGGAATCTCCTAAAAAGGTGTAACTGACAGCAGCATCAATAAGGTCATTGGGATAATCGATCTTAAAACCAAAGCCATTTTTGTTTCCACCGTTTGCTTCATTCCAGTTTTTTACTCCCCACAGATCAACTGAAAAGTTGTCCCCACCCATAAATCTTGATGTTTTATACTTGAAATCAGCTCCTGCAAGGGTATTTTGTTTTCCGGACTGACTCCCATTTGTGAAAATCACACCAACTTTCGATTCATCAAATATATTTTGGGATATTCTTCCGGCAAACATATTTGTAGGAGCCGTCATTTCGGACGATCCGGACTGAACATCAAGGATAGCGAGATTAGTATTACTGATTTTACCAAAAAACTTCGTTCCCCATTTTAGGGGTACTTGTTGCCCTTCAATCAAACCGATGCGCCTGCTAAAAAAAGGAAGAAATGTGGACGATGATGTACTTCCAAAGTCAAAAATATCTGAGCCTTCCAGGAAAAAGGTTCTTTTCTCTGGATAGTATAGAGGAAATCTTGTTAAATTAAGTCTTCGTGCATCAACTTCAGTCTCGGCAAAATCAGTGTTGACGGTCACTGCTCCAACAAGGTTTGGCGTGATGTTTTTGTATATATCAAAACCACCTTTTAGATCTTTGGAAGGGTCTATATCATCCGTTTTATTATCATTTCTTGATACTTTTGCATAAGGTCTGAAGGTCACGCCTAATCCTTGTTTAATATTTTCAATTCCTTTAATCAGACCTGCTTCCTTGGGATTTGAAAAAAAACTATTAAGACTGATACCTGAATACCTTATGACTTCCTGTTTCCGGGCAATGTACCTTTCAATATTTATACCCCAGGAAGTTAATTCCGGGTTAAACGAAATAGTCTTAAATGAAATGAATATCTCGCCTGTCCATCCTTCAGAATCTGTCTGGCATCTGGCTTCCCAAAGTCCGTCCCACCCGAGATTATAATGTTCCCCGCTGGCAAATCCTTCACTTCTTGCTCCTTTAGGGTTTATGATGAATATATAGGCACTTCTTTTATCCAGAAAAGGATCAAGTAATAAGCTAATCTGATCTTCATTACGTTCTTCAGATTTGTCATGTTCCATTGTGTTTGCAGATATTCTTTGGGGCTCGCTGTCATAGCAGCGGATTCCAAAGTATATTCCTTTCAGATCATAGATTACTTTTATTTCGGTTTTTTCAGTAGGGTCAGATCCGGGAGTTGGCTCCACCATTCTGAAATCAGAAAATGGAATAGCGAGATCCCATAATGACTCATTTAGTTTTCCATCGATTACGGGTGATTGTTCCGATTTGAAAGCTCTGATTACAGGCTCCTGCGCCACAATCAGATTAAATGGAATTATTAAACAAAGAAAAAAATGGAGAAGAAACCGCATAATGTAGAAATCTTAAAGAGCTCGCAAGTTAAACTCAAAAGTTAATTGCTATCCGGTATTACTATAATTTCGTTTGATAAATCATAAGATTTGTCATTTAGTGGAAAATCCGGTGTAATTGAGCATCCCATGCTGAACCTAAATGAGCATGTGATTCCGGTTATGACTTAGTAACGGATTTCGTACTGTATATATCACATTATATGGATTATACAATTCCTCCATTTAATTGAAAACAGTTTGCTAACTTATGGCCGGACAAGAGTGCTCAGTGACCTGTATCTTTACTCAAAACCT